>NZ_JARXYJ010000001.1:8127134-8742012 GCF_029894425.1 Streptomyces sp. SAI-127 | reverse complement strand
TCAGGCCGCATCGGCGGGAGCTGGTGGGACCGTTCGTGGAGCGCATCAGGGCGCTGCCCGAGTCGCGGACCGTCTTCCACCTGACCGGCCCCGACGACTATCTCGTGCATGTGGCCGTGGCGGACATGACGGATCTGCAGCGGCTGGTGCTGGACGAGTTCACGTCCCGGCGTGAGGTGGCCAGGGTGGAGACCCGGTTGATCTTCCAGCAGTGGGAGTGCGGACCCCTCCTGCCGCCTGCCACGCCGACAGCGGAATCGGGGTGACTCCCGCGAGGTCTCCGTATGAGGATGGACCGCATGTCTGAGATTCAGAGCCCGCTGCCCCGTCAGGTCGCCGACGCCTACGTCGACGAGCTCATCGCCCTCGATCCGATCACCGGCACCTATCTGGGTGTGAAGGAGAGTTCGAGCAAGCTTCCCGATACCTCGCCGGCGGGCCAGGAGGCGCTCGCGGAGCTTCAGCGGGCCACGCTCGCGAAGCTCGACGAGGCCGAGCGGCAGCCCGGCGCGGACACTGACATCGAGCGCCGGTGCGGCCGGCTGCTGCGGGAGCGCCTGACGGCCGAACTCGCCGTGCACGAGGCCGACGAGGGTCTGCGCGCGGTCGGCAACATGGCCACGCCCGCCCACTCGATCCGCGAGGTCTTCTCCGTCACCCCGACGGAGACGGAGGAGGACTGGGCGGCGATCGCGGAGCGGCTGCGGTCGGTACCGACGGCGTACGCGGGCTACCGCGAGTCCCTCGCGCTCGGTCTGGAGCGCAAGCTGTACGCGGCGCCGCGTCCGACCGCCACCTTCGTCGAGCAGCTCACCGAGTGGGCGGACACCGATGGCAACGGCCGTGGCTGGTTCGAGGACTTCGTCTCGGCGGGCCCCGAGGCGCTGCGGGCGGAGCTGGACGAGGCCGCCCGCGCCGCGACCGCCTCCGTGGTGGAGTTGCGCGACTGGATGCGGGAGGTGTACGCGCCGACGATCGAGGGCGCCTCGAACACGGTGGGCCGGGAGCGGTACGCCCGCTGGGCGCGCTACTTCAACGGCACGGACCTCGATCTGGACGAGGCGTACGCGTACGGCTGGTCCGAGTACCACCGGCTGCTCGCCGAGATGAAGCGGGAGGCGGAGAAGATCCTGCCCGGCGCCGGGACGCCCTGGGTGGCGCTCGCCCACCTCGACGAGCACGGCAAGCACATCGAGGGAGTCGACGAGGTCCGCGACTGGCTCCAGGGCCTGATGGACCAGGCGATCGACTCGCTCGACGGCACCCACTTCGAACTCGCCGAGCGGGTGCGGAAGGTGGAGTCCTGCATCGCTCCGCCCGGTGGTGCGGCGGCGCCGTACTACACGCCCCCGTCGGAGGACTTCTCGCGTCCCGGCCGCACCTGGCTGCCGACCATGGGCCAGACCCGTTTCCCGGTCTACGACCTCGTCTCCACCTGGTACCACGAGGGCGTCCCCGGCCATCACCTCCAGCTCGCCCAGTGGGCCCATGTCGCGGAGAACCTCTCCCGCTACCAGGCGGCGGTGGGCGGGGTCAGCGCCAACGCCGAGGGCTGGGCCCTGTACGCGGAGCGGCTGATGGACGAACTGGGCTTCCTCACGGACCCGGAGCAGCGGCTCGGCTATCTCGACGCGCAGATGATGCGGGCCGCCCGCGTCATCGTCGACATCGGCATGCATCTGGAACTGGAGATCCCGGCGGGCTCCCCCTTCCACCCGGGTGAGCGCTGGACCCCCGAGCTGGCGCAGGAGTTCTTCGGTGCGCACAGCAGCCGTCCGGCGGACTTCGTGGAGAGCGAGCTGACCCGTTATCTCACCATCCCCGGCCAGGCGATCGGCTACAAGCTGGGCGAGCGGGCCTGGCTGCTGGGCAGGGAGAAGGCCCGCGAACGGCACGGCGACGCCTTCGACCTGAAGGCCTGGCACATGGCGGCGCTGTCGCAGGGCTCTCTGGGCCTGGACGACCTGGTGGACGAACTGGCGCGGCTCTGACGCTCGGGATCAGGTGGCCGACTCGGACCCATGGTCCGAGTCGGCCACCGGCCGTAGCGGTTCACACGCCGGCGTCGCGCACGTGAAGGACGCTCAGTCCGGGAGCCGGCGCAGCTGGACGAGACCCAGCCAGGTCTCCGGCCCGGGCCGTACGTTGGCCGCGCGTACCGCGTACCGGCCGGGAGCGAGCGAGACCTTCAAGTGATCGGTGTTCACGCAGTCGTTGCCGGGCCAGGCCGCGTCGAAGAGGACGACCGGGCCGGGTACCGACCAGTTCACCTCGTCCTCCCAGACGGCCGTGGCGAGGGCGGCGGGGACTTCGGCGAGGAGTTCGTCCTCGGAGTCGGCGGCGCACCACCGTACGAAAGTGTCGTGGTCAGGGAGGTAGGAGGTCGAGGCGGGCTCGTCCCCGAGGACCAGGGCGGCGGCGTCGCCGACCGGCAACAGGCCCACGCAGCCGTCCACTTCACAGGCCCGGTCGTAGTCGGAGGCCGTCTCGTCGCCGTCGGCGCCCGCCCAGAACGGCAGCACCGTCTCCGGCACCGCTATCAGCGGGCCGCCGCCCGACTCCACCCACTCCACCGCGCCCGGCTCCGCGTATCGCACCATGCGCCAGAACCTACACGCACAGGAACCTCAGGGTTGCACCTGCACAGGAAGCCCACCGGAATCCCCAGGCTCAGCAACCGCAGTCCTCCGAGCCGGCCGGGGCGGTCAACGAGTCGGCCGCGCGCCGCTCCCGGCCCTCCCAGGTCTCGAACTCGAAGCCCTCGCGCACCCAGTACTCGAAGCCGCCGAGCATCTCCTTGACCTGGTAGCCGAGTTCGGCGAGGGCGAGCGCGGCGCGGGTGGCGCCGTTGCAGCCCGGGCCCCAGCAGTACGTCACGACGGGCACGGACCTGTCGAGAAGTTGTGCGGCCTGCTCGGGGACGAGGGCGGTGGGCAGGTGGAGCGCACCCGGGATGTGGCCCTGGTCCCAGGCGGCGGTGGAGCGGGAGTCGAGGACGACGAAGCCCGGGTCGCCGTCGGCGGCGAGCGCGGCGGCGACGTCGGACACGTCGGCGTGGAAGGCGAGGGCGGCCCGGAAGTGGGCGGCGGCCTCGGCCGGGGCGGCGGGGGCGACGCGCAGGACGGGGTTCAGGGTGAGCGAGTCGGTTGTCGTCATGGCCAGAAATCTACGGTTGGCGATCGACTACCTGAAGGGAGATTCCACGGCGTGCGCCTTGCTAGGCCGGGGATTCCCCTGGTATTCCTCGGGCATGACCACGTATTCCCCGGACGCCACCGACTGGCGCATCCTCGACGTCCTCCAGCGGGAGGGCCGGGCCAGTTTCACCGAGCTCGCCCGTGCCGTGTCGATGTCCGCGAGCGCGGTCACCGAGCGGGTGCGGCGTCTGGAGGAGGCGGGGGTCATCCAGGGGTACGCCGCGGTCGTCGACCCCGACCGGCTGGGCCTGCCGATCCTGGCGTTCGTCCGCCTGCGGTACCCCAACGGCAACTACAAGCCCTTTCACGACCTGGTCGCCGTGACGCCCGAGATCCTGGAGGCGCACCACGTGACCGGCGACGACTGCTTCGTCATCAAGGTGGCCGCCCGATCGATGCGTCATCTGGAGGAGGTGTCGGGCAAGATCGGCACGCTGGGCTCGGTGACCACGAGCGTCGTCTACTCCTCCCCGCTCCCCCGGCGGCCCCTGGGACGCTGACCTCAGCCGCCGCCCCGCTGCTTCAGCACCGACCCCGAGCGCCCCTTCACGACCTCCAGCTGAGCGTGGATCCGCCGGCGCAGGTCGGCCACATGGCTCACGATGCCCACGCTGCGGTCGCGTTCCCGCAGTGAGTCCAGGACGTCGAGGACCTCGTCCAGGGTCTGGTCGTCGAGGCTGCCGAAGCCCTCGTCGATGAAGAGGGTGTCGAGCCGGACCCCGCCGGCCTCGTCGGTGACGACGTCCGCGAGGCCCAGGGCCAGTGCGAGGGACGCGAAGAAGGTCTCTCCGCCCGACAGGGTCGCGGTGTCCCGCTCGCGTCCGGTCCAGGCGTCGACGACGTGCAGTCCCAGTCCGCTGCGGCCGCGTCCGGTGCGGTCGTCGGAGTGGACGAGGGTGTAGCGGCCGGAGGACATGCGCTGCAGGCGCGCGGTCGCGGCGGCCGCCACCTGCTCCAGGCGGGCCGCGAGCACATAGGCCTCCAGTCGCATCTTGCGTTCGTTGTCCGCGGAGGTGCCCGCGGCGAGCGCGGACAGCCGGGCCACCCGGTCGTACTCCTCGCGCAGCGGCGCCAGCCGCCTGAGGCCGGTGGCCGAGCGGGCGGAGAGCCGGTCGAGTTCGGCGCAGCGCCGGGCGGCCGCGTCGAGCGCTGAGGCGGCCTCGCGGACCCGGCGGCCCGCGTCGGCGGCGGCCCGCTCCGCCCGCGCCACGTCGGCGGGCGGCTGCCGGGCGGCGTCGGCGGTGTCGGTCTCGGCGAGTACGGCGCGTACGGCGGCCTCCTCGGCCTGCCAGGCGTCCAGCCGGTGCTGCAGGTCGCGGTGGGCCGTCTCGTCGAGGAGGGCGGCGGCCGCGGCCTGCGGGGTGTCGAAGCCGGCCCGGAAGGCGGCGTCGGCGAGCCGGGCGTCGGCGTCCTTGAGCCGCTGGGCGGTGTCCTCGGCGACGCGCGCGGTGTCGGCGGCGTCGGTGAGCAGTGCGGCCTGCCGCTCCAGCTGGGCGGCGCGGGCGGCCACGCTGTCGGCGGCGCCGCGCGCTTCGGTCAACTCCGCTTCCAGGGTGGTGCGTTCCCGGTCCAGGGCGTCCCTGCGGGCGCCGCGGGATGCGGTGCGCACGGCGGCGTCCTGCTGGGCCGACAGCCGCTGTTCGCGCTCCCGCTCGGCCTGCCGCAGCTGTTCCGTCGCGGTGTGCAGTGCCGAGGCGGCGGTGCGGGCCCGGGCGTACTCGTGCTCCAACTCGTCCGCCTGGACAGCGAGTTCCTCGGTGGAGGTGTCGCCGGCCTCACCCTGGGCGGCAGCCAGGGCCCGCTGGACGAAGGCGAGCCGGCGCTCGACCTCGGCACGCTGTTCGTCGGCGTGCTGCGAGGTGGCGAGAGCGCGCTCCTCGGTCTCCCGGTCGACGTGTCCGGCGTCCTTGCGAGCGGGGGCGGGGTGCTCGGTGGCGCCGCAGACCGCGCAGGGCTCGCCGGCGGTGAGCTGTGCGGCCAGCTCGGCGGCGATGCCGTTCAGCCGCTGCTCCTTGACGTCCAGCCAGTCGGCGCGGGCCTTGAGCGCGCGGTCCGTCGCGTCGATGACCTGCTGCTGGGCGTCGTCGGTGTCCCGGGCGAACTGGTCGCGCTGGCGTGCGGCGGCGAGCCGCTTGCGGGCGGGCTCCCGCTGCACGTCCAGCTGTTCGGCGCGGGTGGCCGCCTCCTGGGCGGACTCAACGCTGTGCAGAAGACCCGCGCGGGCCTCCTCCCATCCGGCCAGCCATGCCTCGGCCTCCTGGAGAACCTCCTCGTCGGAGCGCTCCTGGCGGTCCAGGTCGGCGCGTTCCGCGACGAGTTCGGCCAGGCGCTGTTCGGCGCGCCGGGACGAGTCCAGTCCGCCCAGCTCCTCGGCCGCGCGGCGTGCGGCGGCGGCGAGTCCGGCGGCGCCCGCCCCCGCGAAAGTGTCCGGCAGCAGCCCACGCGCGCGTGCCTCGGCGACGGCAGCCCGGCGGTGTTCCGCCTCTGCCTCTTCCCGCAGCTCCAGCGCGGGCGCCACCGCCTCCGCCTTGCGGGACCGCTCCATCCTGGCCTGCGCCTGGTGGTAGCCGTCGGCGCGCTCTTCGAGCAGCGCGGCCCGCTCTCGCGCCTGGGCGAAACGGCGTTGCAGCCGGTCGACTTCGCGTACGTCGGCCAGGGCGCGCTCGGCGGCGGCCTGGGCGGACTCCGCGGCACCGAGTCCGCAATGCGAGATCGTCAGCTGCTCACGGGCGGTGCTGCGGGCCACGGCCGCCGCGCTCAGGACGGCCTCGGCCAGCCCCGGCTCGCCGGGCGCCAGCTCGGGCAGCTCCATGGCGTCACCGGCCGCCTGCTGCATGCGGTGCGCGTCGGCCAGCAGTGCGGCATCCCCCTCACGCACCTGCGCCTCGGCGGCACGGCGCCGCTCGGCCAGCCGCTTCTCGACCTCGGCGAACCGATGGGTGTCGAAGAGCCGTCCCAGCAGCTTGCCGCGCGCTTCGGCGTCGGCCCGCAGGAAACGCGCGAAGTCGCCCTGGGGCAACAGCACGACCTGGCAGAACTGCTCGCGGCTCATGCCGAGCAGCTGGGTGATCTCCTCACCGATCTCCTGGTGGGACCGGCTCAGGTCCTTCCACGCCCCGGCGGCCCCGTCGTACTCGCGCAGCCAGCTCTGCGCCTTGTCGAGCGTCGTACCGGATCCGCGCTTCTTCGGCCGCTCCCAGGGCGGTTGCCGGGTGATCTCCAACCGGCGCCCGGCGACGGTGAGTTCGAGGCGGATCTCCGTGCGGCTGCTCGAAGCGGCGTGATCGCTTCGCAGAGTCATGCCCTGTCCGCTCTGCCGGGCCCCCGGAACGGCGCCGTACAGCGCGTAGCACACGGCGTCCAGCACCGACGTCTTGCCCGCCCCCGTCGGCCCGTGCAGCAGGAACAGCCCCGCGGCCGACAGCTCGTCGAAGTCGACCGTCTGGGAGCCGCCGAACGGCCCGAAGGCCGTGATGTCCAGCCGGTGCAGCCTCACCGCGCCACCTCCCGCACGGCCTCGTCCGTGCGCACGGCGTCGAACGCGTCCCGAAGCACGGTCTGTTCACGCTCGTCGGGACCGGCGCCGCGCACATGTGCCACGAAGTCCTCGGCGATCTCCTGGTCGCTGCGTCCGGCCAGCCGCCGGGCGTACGACACATCGGGGTCGTCCGGGGTCCGCTCGGGGTCGAACACGAGGCTGAGCGTGTGCGGGAAGCGCTCACAGAGCCGGGCCATGGGTTCCGCCGGGCGGACCGGGTCGGTGAGGGTCGCCTCGACCCAGGCCTCCTCCTGAGGCACGAGCCGCGGGTCGGCGAGGAGCTCCTCCAGCGTCCCCCGGATCCGGGCCAGCGCCCGCGGCACCGGGCAGTCGACGCGCTCGGCGGTGACCGCGCCCTCCGCGTCCAGGTCGACCAGCCACATGCTCTTGCGGTGGTCGCTCTCCGAGAAGGAGTACGGCAGCGGGGAGCCGGAGTAGCGCACGCGCTCGGTGATGGTCTGGCTGCCGTGCAGATGCCCGAGGGCCGCGTAGTCGACCCCGTCGAAGACCCCGGCGGGCACGGCGGCCACCCCACCGACGGTGATGTCCCGCTCGCTGTCGCTGGCCTCGCCGCCGGTGACGAAGGCATGGGCGAGGACGACGGACCGCGTCCCCCGCGCGCGCGTCGCGAGGTCGGCGCGGACGCGGTCCATGGCGGCGGCGAGCACCGCCTCGTGGCCCGCCTTCTCCACGCCGAACTCGTCCTTCACCAGGGCGGGTTCGAGATACGGCAGCCCGTAGAAGGCCACGTCACCATGGACATCGGGGAGGACCACGGGAGTCCCGCACGCCGCCGGTTCGGTCCGCAGATGGATGCCGGCGCGTCCGATCAGTCCCGCGCCGACACCCAGGCGGCGGGCGGAGTCGTGATTCCCGGAGATCATCACCGTCGGCACACCGAGGTCGGCGAGCCGGTGCAGGGCGGCGTCGAACAACTCGACCGCGGCGAGCGGCGGCACCGCCCGGTCGTACACGTCCCCCGACACGACCACCGCGTCCACCCCGTGCTCCCGCACGGTCGAGACGAGGTGACCGATGAACTCGGCCTGGGCCCCGAGCATGTTGACCCGGTGGAACGCCCGGCCGAGATGCCAGTCGGAAGTGTGCAGCAGCCTCATGATCCCCGAGACTAACGGCCGGGTCTGACATCACGGGCGGTTACTCCCGTAATCGTCCGCCACCGCGCTCTTTGTACCCGCCCACCGCATTCAGGCCAACTCGCCCGCCTGGGCAAACCCTTGGCGGAACGGGCTTCGCGTGCCGGACCGGGAGAGGGTTCAGCCACTTTCGGCCAATGTGAAAAGAAGCACCACCGGCCCCTCGCCGCTCCCCTACATTGACATGCCTGTTCAGCGGAAATTCGGGGGATATGCAATGGATCCGGTGACGGCCGTCGCGGCTGCGGGTGTGGCTCTCGTGGTGAAGGGAGCGCTGGAGACGGCGGGGCAGGAGGCGGGCAGGTCCGGCTGGGCCGGCGGTGCGCGCCTGATGGATCGGATCCGCGCGCGGTTCCGGGGCAACGCGGACGCCGAAGGCGCGCTCGACCGCGTCACCGGCTCCCCGGACGACGAGAACGCACAGCAGGAACTGGAGCGTCAGCTCGCCGCGCACATGCTGCTCGACTCCGGGTTCGAGACGGAGATCCGTCGGCTGGTCGACGAGGCCGTCGCAGCCCAGGGCCGGTCCGGCGCGCAGATCAGCGCCGCGTTGATCAAGAACGCCCAGGTGTTCAACGGCAAGGTCGAAGTACAGGGCGACTGGACGACGTCGTAACGCATGAGGCCCAGCGGGGCGCATCGGCCCCTGCCGTCATGCCCTTTCCGGTGGCCTCCTCTGCCCCGTCCGTCCTCCCGCGCGTCCGCGCGCGTACCGCGCCGCGGCCGTGCCCGGCGGGCGCGTCGAACGAGCCCAGCAGCGACCAGCCGAAAGCCGAAGAAACACCATGAGCGAGGACACCTCATCCGACAGCTCGCGGGCCGGAACCCGGGCCGCGGAGCGCAGGGAGGAAAGCGCCAGGCACGGCTCCCGGGAGCCGTCCGGAGCCGGCAGGGACCCCCGTCGCGAGAAGGCGGATGCCGGGGAGGCCGGCCGGGACTCCGGTGACGACAAGGGCGCGGCCGAGCCGAAGAAGGACGACAGGGCGGCCGAGCCCGAGCCGCGCACGGACGCCGAGCAGCACGACGGACCGGTCAGCGAGAAGGACGCCCTGCGGTCCCTGGTGGAGGGCGGCGGACACGCCGACGCCGAGCGGACCGAGGCACTGCGCGCGGGTGCGCTCGCCGACGAGATCGCCCGGCGGCTGAACGCCGACGCCTCCGGCACCCGTATCGGCACCCTCGCGCTGTTCAACGAGACCGTCAGCTTCGGCGGTGGTTTCCACACCGGCGGCGCCCGTACCGGCGGGGCGCGGCCCGGCGGGGTCTCCGTGCTGACCATGGACGCGGCCGAGATCACCGATCACACCGAGCTGTTCGTCGCGCCCGAGGACTACGGCGAGGCGCTGGACGCCCTGTGCGAGCGGCGGGTGCTGGTGCTCACCGGAGCGCCGGGCAGCGGCCGGGAGGCCGTGGCCGTGAACCTGCTCGAGGAGGCCCTCGCCATGGGCGGCGAGGGGGCGGGCTGCCGGCGGCTGCTGACGCCCGCGGCCGTCCTGGAGGCCGGCTGGGAACCGCCGGTGAAGCACTCGGGCTATGTCGCGGCACTCGACGACGGGTCGCCCGTGGTCGAGAAGTTCACGTCCGCCCTTCTCAGCGGGCACTCGCACGGGACGGCCCAGTGGGCCGCGGTCGTCGCCACCCTGCGTGCCTCCGGCTGCTACCTCGTACTGACCGGCGGACACGACCTGGAGGTCCTCGCCACCGGACCCGGCGGCGACCAGGTGGCCCGGCATCCCCTCGCCCCCGTCGACCCGCTGGCCGTCGTCGAACGCCGGGTCCTGGGCCACGGCGGCAGCCCGGACGCGTACGCCGACCTGCACGCGCTGCTGGAGCGCACCGGGACCGCGACGGCACTGCGGGAACAGCCCGCGGCCCGCAACGCGGCCCGGCTGGCCTCGGTGATCCGCGCGGACGGCGACGTGGCGGCCGCGGTGGCCCAGCTGCGGGATCCCAGCGAGCAGGTGCGCGCGTGGTTCAACCGCTACCGCGCGCCGGACGCGGTGGCCTTCGCACTTGCCGCGGCCGTCCTCGAGGAGTGCGGCTATCTCACCGTCGCGGACGCCGCGGTGAAGCTTCGCGCCGCTCTCACCGAGCCCGAACTAGCCCCGCCCGACCTGCGCTTCGGGGACCGGCTCGGCTACGAGCAGCAGTGGATCCGGCTCGACGTACCGGCGGAGGGCGGCTTCGGCGCGCCCCGGGTCCGCTTCCGCAACGTACTGCTGGGCCAGGTCATCCTCGCCTACGCCTGGAACCTCCTCGACGGCCGCCGGGACGCCGTACTCGACTGGTTGCGCCGCCTGTTGAGCCACCGTGACCTGGAGGTGCGCGCCCGGGCCTCGGTCGCGGCCGGGGTGCTGGCGCTGGCCGATCCGCACTATGCCGTGCACCGCTTCCTGACCGCGTGGGCCGGCAGCACGTCGTGGCCGCTGCGGCAGGCCGCCGCCACCGCGCTCGGCGTGGCGGGCAGCCGTCCGGAGACGGCGGAGCCGGTGTGGGAGCTGCTGCACCAGTGGGCGGGGGGCGACGCCTCCGCCTACCAGCGCCGCCTGGCCGGCACGGCGGCGAACGCGGTGGGCGGACTGCTCGGCCGTACGGCGCCCGACAAGGCCGTGGCCGTGCTGCGCAGCGCGCTGGACCGGGAGGACGACTGGGGCACGCTGCCGTCGGTGGCGTGGGGCGGGGTCCATCTCGTCCACCAGGGGCGGACCAGGGCGGTGCTCGACGCCTACCTGGAGTGGTCCGAGCCGCAGGACCTGTCCCCGATGGTCGTCAAGGCGCTGTCGGCGTTCGTGTTCGCGGTGTCCCAGCCGTACCAGGAGCCGGTCCTCGACTCCGCCGACGCACGCGGCCACGCGCGCGTGCCGGGCGTACCCGTGCTCCTGAGCGAACTGCCGCTGCATCGCGACCGGCTCACGGAGCTGTGGGCACGCGCCCTGGCGCGCAAGCCCGTGCAGGACTCGGCGCTGGAAGCGCTGCACGAATGGATCGACGACTACGCCGACAAGAGCCCCGGCTCCCTCGACGCCATCGGCACGCTGCTGGTGGCCGTCGCACGCCGGCCCGGACGGCACCGCGAACGGCTGACGTGGTGGCTGGAGAGATGGGCGCGCGACCGCGAGAAGCCGTCGGCCGGCGCCGGCCGGCTGCTCCGCACGCTCGAGCGCGCGCGGTGAACCGCACCGCACCGCCCACATGCCTGACAGCACTGGAAGGAGAGGGGGAGACATGGAGGAACAGACCTACGACCCGGTCCTGAGCGAGGACGACGTGCCCAAGTGGCGGCTGGTGAACCCGCTGCGGCCGCCAGTTCCCGGCCGGGCCCTGGTCCTCGTCCGGGAGAGCGGCCCCTCGCTGACGATCCGCAGTGGCGAGGAGATCCGTTCGTCGCGGTTCGGGGCGTACCGCAGTGTGTTCACCGTCGACATGACGGAGCACCGGCTGATCCTGGACATCCCGCTCCTCAGCCGTGACGCCACGTTCTCCTTCCGCAGCCGGGTGGACCTCGTGTGCCGGGTCGCCGACCCCGCCGAGGTCGTCTCGCGCGGGATCCGCGACATGAGCGGAGCGCTCTACGGCTATCTCCGCAAGACGCTGCGCTCGGTTGCCCGGGACTACGACATCGCCGAGTTCCACGAGGCCGAGATGGCGCTCAACGCCGCTCTGGCCGGGTTCAGCGGCGACGACGCGATACGGCTGCGCAACATCCAGGTCGAACTCCTCGTCGACGAGGACGAGATCGCCGCCAGCGGCCGGGAGTTCCGGGACGTGGTGCGCGAGACCCGGCTGGACGGCATGCGCCGCAGGCGGCACCTGGACATGATCCGCGAGGAGGGCGTCGACGGCCTGATCGCCGAGATCATGGAGAAGGAGGGTCCGCGGGCCGCGCTCGCCTGGATCGAGAAGGGCGAGGCGGAGAAGCGGGAGGTCCGCCGCGAGGTCATGCGCATGGTCCTGGAGCGCGGTGACGCCGACCGGGAGCCCTTCGAGCAGGCCGAGCTGGAACGCGCCGTCCTGGACGAGGTGCTCCGC
Organism: Streptomyces sp. SAI-127; assembly: GCF_029894425.1. Lineage (NCBI taxonomy): Bacteria > Bacillati > Actinomycetota > Actinomycetes > Kitasatosporales > Streptomycetaceae > Streptomyces > Streptomyces sp. SAI-127. The sequence continues at coordinate 8,730,091 of NZ_JARXYJ010000001.1, read as the reverse complement.
GACGGCGACGGTCTGTTCGAGACCGCGACGCGGCGCGGACGCTTGCGCGGCAGCCTCACCCGCGCGCTGGAGCCCGGCCCCGACGCGCGGGACGACGACCTCGACCGGGGCGGGCGCGGTGGGGAGCGCGAGCCGCTCAAGGGCGAGGTGCTCAGGGAGCCGTACGACGACTCCGAACGCCGAGGCCGGGGCGCGGGGCCCGTCCGGGACGAGGGCGGCACACCGCGCTCGCGTCTGTCGGGCAGCGGCGGCCGTCGCACGGGTTCCTCTCCTTCCGCCGGTCCGCCCGAGGACGAACCGCTGCCGGCCGACCCCGACGGACGCCCCTGGGACGGGCCGCGCCGCTCGGGCGGGACGGAGGAGAGCGGGGGCACGGCACGGCCCTGGCGGGAGCGGGGCTCCACCGGGGCCGGGGACGACACCACCGGACGGGCGGAAGGCGCCCCGAGGCCCAAGGGCTTCGGCCGACGCGACGATGACCACGGCACCGGGGAAGGCGCCAGGAGCGACCACGGGTTCGGCCGCCCGGACGAGGACCGCGGCACCGGGGACGGCACCGCGGGCGACCGCGGCTTCCGCCGCCCGGACGAAGACCGCGGCACAACGGACCGCCGTGGCGATGGCGGTACCGGCAGCCGGGCCGACGGCAGCGGTGGCGGTGGCGGTGGCAGCCGTACGGATCCCGCCGCCCCGAGGGTGAGCCGGGTCCGTGGGACGGCCAAGCGGCCCCGCACCGACGGATCGGGCGGCGGAGCACACGACGGGGAGCGGCGATGACCGACCACCACGACCACTCGGCGCGGCACGCGGCCCCCACCGGGCTGCCACCGGGCCGTTCCTCGGCTCCGGCGACCCCGTGGCCCACCCCCTCCCGTCGGCCACCGCCTCCGCCCCCACCGCCGGCCCCGCTCGGGTCTCCCCTCGCGCCGGACCTGCCGCGCCCCGCGGACCACGAGGGCGCCGCGCCCAGGCCGCCCGTGCCGCAGCGGATCTGGTGTGTCGACCACGACCGCATGGGGCTGCTGGCGATGTCCGTGTGGACCGAGCGGGTGCCCGGCCGCGGCGAGGACGCGGATCCGTTCGTCGCCTACCACCAGGACAGCAAGCAGGGCATGCTCGCCGTCTTCGACGGATCGGGCGGCTCGGGGGCGGCACCCGTGTGGCAGGCGTCCGACGGCGAGTCCCGCACCGGCGCCTGGGTGGGCGCGCGGGTGGCGCGGCTGGCCACGGACGTCTGGTTCCACGCCGTGTCGGTGGAGGACGAACCGGCCGAGCCGGAGACCCTGCGCGAGTACCTCCGCTACTTCCTGGACCATGCCCCGCAGCGCCGCAGCAAGATCAGCGGCACCATGCGCCGTCAACTGCCCACCACGCTCGCCGCGCTGCACTACCGGGTGGTGCGCGTCCAGGGCGAAGTGGAGCTGGAGCTGCGTCCGTTGTGGGCCGGTGACTCGCGTGCCTACGTGCTGAGGCCGGCGGCCGGTCTCCAGGTGCTCACCCGCGACCACACCCGGGAGAGCGACGCGCTGGAGCTGCTGCGCTCGGACCCGCCCATGACCAACCTGGTGTGTGCGGACCGGGAGTTCGAGATCGACGGCCGGCGGCTGACGTATCCGCTGCCCTGTGTCCTGGTGACCGCGACCGACGGGTTCTTCGGCTATGTGCACACCCCGGCCGACTTCGAGGCGCTGCTGCTGCGCACCCTGATGGAGGCCGGCACCGCCGACGAGTGGGCCGACCGGATCCGGCGCGAGGTGCAGGCCTACACGGCGGACGACGCCTCGCTCGCCGTCGTGGCCCTCGGCTACCGCGGATTCGCTGATCTGCGGGACCGGTTCGCGGCCCGTCTGGACGACTTGACGGACCGTTACATCCGCACCCGGCCCCGCGGTCTGGACCGGCTCTCCCCCGCCCCGGGCGAGGCGGGACCCGGTCCGGCGCCCTCTGCGGAGGACGCCGCAGAGCTGCCGGCCAGGGTTCGCACCTGGCAGGACGCCACCTGGCACTCCTACCGCGCCGGCTACGAGACCCATCTGCCCCTGGCACCCGAGGAGCGCGCATGAAGAAGGGCGATGTCATCGGGGGCTACCGCCTGATCAGCGAGCCCACGAACGCCAACGGCGGCAAATGCATGTGGGCGTTCGCCGAGAAGGACGGCGACCAGTACTTCATCAAGCGGTTCCTGGAGCCCAAGCGCCCCCGCGACGACGCGGCCGACTCACCGAGTGTGCGCATCCGGCGCCAGCTGTCCCAGGAGTTCGAGGACCGGCACCGGACCATCATGAAGCGGCTGCGGCCGGACGCGCGGGGCGGCGGCAACCTGGTGCTGGCCACCGACTTCTTCCACCAGGGCAGCACCTACTACAAGGTCACCGAGCGGATAGACACCTCCAGTCTGGAGAAGCCGCAGGCCCTGGAGCCCCGCCACAAGATGGTGCTGCTCAAGACGCTCGGCAACAGCCTCAAGCAGCTGCACGACATCGAGATCGTGCACGGCGACCTCAAGCCGCTGAACGTGCTGGTGCAGAAGCGTGACGGCGCCGCCTTCCACACGGCGAAGCTGATCGACTTCGACGACTCCTACGTCTCCGGCAGCCCGCCCGAGCCCGACGACATCGCCGGCGACTCGGTGTACGGGGCGCCGGAGTGGCGCCGCTACATGCAGCGCGACGGCTCGGCCGGACCGGAGCATCTGACCTGCGCGGTCGACGTGTTCGCGCTCGGGCTGATGACCCACGTGTACCTGACGGGCGAGCTGCCGCACCACGACAAGCGGTACGGGTCACCGGCGGATGCCGTCAACGCGGGCGAGCACCTCGACCTGGACACACGGCTGTCGGACGAGATGCTCGGCCTGCTGCGCTCGATGACCGCCCGCGCGCCGGGCGGCCGGCCGCGGATGGACGGATTCCTCAAGGCGCTGTCCGACCCGAAGGTGTGCGCCCTCCAGCACCGGCGTCCCAGCACCGCCAAGCCCAAGTCCCCCTCGGCCAAGCCCGCTTCGGCCAAGCCCGGTTCGGCCAAGCCCGGTTCGGCGCCGGACACCGCGAAGCCGTCCGGCCCGCGCACCAGCCGGATCAAGACCAACCTCGCGTCGACCCCGCGCCCGCGCACCGCGACGCCCCCGCCCGAGCCGACCCGGCCGGCCGCCGGCGAAGCCAAGCCCGCCGCCAAGCCCGCCGCTCCCCCGACGGCCCCGGCACCGTCCGCTCCCGACACCGCCGCGGAACGCCCTTCCCGCGTCCGCATCAACCTCGGCGACCGGCGACCGCGCCCTGGCTCGTCATGACCCCCCGCCCACCGGCGACCGACGCACCCCGCCCGTACCACCCAGGAGACTCCGTATGAGCAACAACGAGCAGTACCAGGGGAATCTGCAGTACGCCGTCGACATCGTGCTGTGCATCGACGCGACGGGCAGCATGTACCCGGTCCTCGACAACGTGAAGTCGAGCGCGCTCCAGTTCCACGACCGGCTCAACGACGTGATGGCCAAGAAGGGCAAGGCGATCAGCCAGCTGCGGCTGAAGGTCATCGCCTTCCGGGACTTCGGCGACGATCCCTCGAACGCCATCGAGCAGACCGGCTTCCTGCGACTGCCCTCGCAGTCCGGGGACTTCGAGGACTTCGTCCGCGGTATCGACGCCGGCGGCGGCGGTGACTACCCGGAGTCGGGTCTGGAAGCGCTCGCCCTGGCGATCAACTCGCCCTGGGAGACAGGCCTGGACCGCAGGCGCCACGTCATCGTGATGTTCACCGACGCCCCGGCCCACCCGCTGGGCACGCACTCCTCCGTGCCCTCGTACCCGGCGGCCATTCCCAGCAGCCTCGACGACCTGTTCGAGCAGTGGGGGTACGCCCGCAGCCAGACCGCGGTGATGGAGCAGTCCGCGAAGCGGCTCGTGCTGTTCGCGCCGGACCAGGCGCCTTGGTCCGACCCGATCGCCGAGGAGTGGGACCTCACCCTGCACTTCGCCTCCAAGGCCGGTCAGGGGCTGGAGGAGTTCGAGATGGACGAGATCATCGAGACGATCGCGAACAGCCTGTGAAGCCCGACCGGTCTGTGCACCCCAACCGGCCCGTGAACTCCGGCCAGCCCGTGACGCTCGACTGGCCGGAGTTCCGGTTGGCATGCCACAGCGACGGCTTTCTGACCTTCGACTGGAGCCGGTACAGCTCCATCAAGTCGGAAGCGCGGCACTGCACACACGTACGGCTGCTTCCGCAGGGCCCCGACGGGCTGTCCCAGTGGGTCTTCCATCTGCGCTTCCCCGAGGGCCCGACGCCCGGGCTCCTGGTGGTCCGAGTGGATGTCGCGGCGGACCGGCTGGAGGAAGCGGAGCAGTACACCGACCTGCTGCGCCGGCGCTTCGGCATCCCGGAGCAGCCGCCCGACACCGCCGAGGAGGCCGGGTGGCAGCGGGTGCCGGTGGACTCGCCGGAGTGGATCGCCGCACCCGCGGGTGCGGCGTCGGAGGAGTTGTTCGCGGCCGTCTCGGCCCGCATCGACGCCGACACAGGATGACGGCACGGGACTGACCTGGGGCCCGAACCCCAAGATCCCCAGGACCGTGACGGACACGAGTGACGAGTGAGGAGGGCGGCGCGGAGGTGGTGGCATCGGCCAACTGGCGCTGCGCGGACTGCGACACGTTCAACGGGCCCGCGGAGGCGTCCTGCACCGTCTGCGGCGAGGCCCGGCGGGACTCCGCGGCGAGCGCGGCAACCAAGACGCCCAGGGCTTCCGAGGCAGCCAAGGCGCCCGCGGCGTCCAAGCCCGCCGCGAAGAAGGCGAGCGCGCCCCGGCCGCCGGCGAAGCGGCCCGGGAGTGCCGGGCGCCCGACCGCCGACTGGCGCTGTTCGGAGTGCGACACGTACAACGCGCGCACGGACGTGTCCTGCCTCACCTGCGGCACCTCCTGGAAGGCGGCGGCGAAGAAGGGCACCCCCAAGTCCCCGAAGTCCCCCAAACCGTCGCCCTCCGGGGACGCCTCCGCGAAGAAGACCGCGCCCCGCAAGCCACCGGCCAAGAAATCCCCGCCCCGCACCGGCACCGGGGGCGCGGGGGCCTCTTCGACGTCCCGGCCGAGGCCGGCGTCCTCGCGTCCCGGCACGTCCGGTGCGTCGACCCGGCGCACCGGTGCCGCGTCGAGCGGCACCCGGCCCCGTACCGAGGAAGGCGTGTTCTTCCCGTCCTCCCCCAGCACCGGGTACCGGCCGACCACCCCGACCACCACCCCCGTCCCGCCGCCGCGCCCGGCGCCGGTCTACGCGCCGCCTCCCCGGCCGGTCTACACCCCGCCGCGCAAGTCGAAGAGCGGCGGCTGCGTGGGCGGCTGCGTCGGCTTCGTGGTGCTGCTCTTCCTGCTGGGCCTGTTCGCGAAGGGCTGTGACGGCGCCTTCGACTCCTCGGACTCGGGCGGCACGAACGACACCACCGTGGCCGAGACCTGCCCGGCCCGCATCGCCGACCGACTCCCCGACGGCGACGGCGCCGAGCTGGTCGAGGCGTTCCGCACCTCGAACAAGCAGATCACCCTGTGCCGTACGACGTCCGGGACGCTGTACTACTACGGCGAGTTCAGCGACCGGCGGGAGGCGGGAATCGCCATGGAGGCGGAGCGGACGAGCGAGGGCTACGAGGCCCGCAACGGCCCCTACCGGTACGAGATACACGGCAATGTCGTGACCATCTACCAGTCGGGCACGCAGATCGGCGAGGAGGACCTGACGCCTGAGCCCTCGCCCACCTGACTCACGCGTCCCCGTAGGCCTCCCCGCCCAGCTCGAACCCGGCCGTCCCCGCGGTGGCGTCGGCGAGCCACCCCCGGAAGGCGTCCACGTCGGCGTCCGGCAGCCCGATCTCGATGGTGACGGCCTCGCCGTACCACACGTCCCGCACCTCGCGTCCGGTCGAGTGCAGGTCGTTCTGCACCTTGCCGGCGCGCTGGTGGTCGACGGTCACCGTGGCGAGGCGGAACCGGCGGCGGGTGAGGGTGCCGACCGCGTCCAGGGCCTCGCCGACCGCGCCGCCGTACGCCCTGATCAGGCCGCCCGCGCCGAGCTTGACGCCGCCGTAGTAGCGGGTGACGACGGCGACGACGTACCGCATGTCGCGGCGCAGCAGCATCTGGAGCATGGGAACGCCTGCGGTGCCGCCGGGTTCGCCGTCGTCGCTCGCCTTCTGGATCGCGGCGTCGGCGCCGATGACGTACGCGTAGCAGTTGTGGGTGGCGTCGGCGTGCTCCTTGCGGACGGACGCGATGAAGTCCTGGGCCTCCTTCTCGGTGGCCGCCGGGGCGAGGGCGCACAGGAAGCGGGAGCGGTTGACCTCGGTCTCGTGCACACCCGCGCGGGCCACTGTGCGGTACTCGTCCTGCATCCGGTCAGCCTAATCCGTCGGTGAGGGCGTCCCGACGGGCCGGCTCATGGCCTTCTGCCCCGCGGCACCATCACGGACGTGAGCAGTGCCGTCCCCGGCTCCAGGGTCCGCCAGGACGTGCCGTGCCAGGTCAGCACCGCGATCGCCGAGGTCGGGAACTTCACGCGCACCACGTCCAGAGCGTCGTCGAGGCTGTCCCCGGCCAGCGTGAGGACGAGTTCCTCCAGACCGGGGTTGTGTCCCACGAGGAGCAGCGTCACGACCTGGGGAGGTGCCTCGTGCACGGCCGCGAGCAGCTCCGGTACGTCGGCCCCGTACAGCTCCGGGTCGAGGCGTACCGGCGGTGGGGTGCCCCACTGGGCGGACGCCAGCTCCCAGGTCTGCCGGGCGCGTACGGCGGTGGAGCACAGGGCGAGGTCGGGGAGCAGGTCGGAGGCGGCGAGGGCGCGGCCCGCCTCGGGCGCGTCCCGGCGGCCGCGGGGTCCCAGTGGGCGGTCGTGGTCGGCGACGCCCTCGGGCCAGGCGGACTTGGCGTGTCTCAGCACGACCAGGCGGCGCAGCGGGCCCGCTCCGGTGCGCGCCGTCACGCCGGGGATCCCAGGTCGCGGGTGAGGTCGAGACCGAGCAGCCGGTCCGCGTGGGCGTACGTCTCGAACCGGGCGCCTTCCGGCAGGTCCGACTCCTCGACCCACCGCAGCACCTTCAACACCTCGGGTACGTCCAGGTCGTCCTCCCAGGCGGTACGGAGCCGTCCGCGCACCTCGTCGGGGACGGGCCGTGACGGATGCCGTGCCCAGGCGGCGACGGCCCGGCGCCAGCGTGCGAGGGTGTCGTGGGCCTCGCCCAGGATTTCCTCGTCGAGCCGTGCGGGCGTGCTCCGGGGCGGGACGAGCAGGGCGAGGCGGACCACGGCGGGGTCGGCGCCCTCCGGAATGTCCGGCGTCTCGACGGGCGCGACGGCGACCCGTACGCCGTCCGGAGCCGCGCCGCCCTCTGCCACCACATGGACGACCTGGGACTCGCCCCACCCGGGGCCGACGTCCCGGCGGTCCTCGAAGGGCCGGATGCCCAGGGCGGCGGCGCCCGCGTGCAGCTCCGCCTGTTCACGGTCGCCGCTGAGCAGCGCCCACACGGGCGTGCCGCCGATTTCCAGGGCCCTGACCAGGAGATCCGCGACGAGCAGGACTCGGAGAGCGGAGATGTCGTAGCCCCGTACATGGGCTTCGACCCGGGTCAGGCCCCTGCGGGCGACGACGGCGTCTACGGGCCGGCCGGTCCGGGCGTCGGTGATACGCAGCACGGGCCGAGCGTAGGCGGACGAAGGGCACCGCGCAGGTGACTGACCGGTATTCCGGACACGGGTACGGGATTCAACCACCCACAGCCACTCCCTCGGCCCATTCATCGACGTGCAGGGGGTGGAAGGTCTTCGGACTCGTGGCCCTGATCCAACGTCCATGAACCGGACTTCTCGCCCTGGCCGCAGACCGTGCGGGACTGGCCGAAAGCCCCCGCGACAGGCAGTCGATGGACCGGCGTCCAGACAGGACCGCCCGGAATCAAACCGCGCCCGCCGGCTGTTTCCCGATCACAACAGTCCTCGTATCCAGAGCAAGGAGCCGAGCGTGCACGGCGACTCAGCAACTGTCCGCAGGATCCTCACCGAGCTCGGCGACACCTGGGCGATCGTCGGCCTGTCGTCCAACCAGCGGCGCGCGGCCTACGGCGTCGCCGAAGTGCTCCAGCGCCACGGCAAGCGGATCGTGCCGGTCCACCCCAAGGCGGAGACGGTGCACGGCGAGCAGGGGTACGCCTCCCTCGCGGAGATCCCTTTCGACGTGGACGTCGTCGACGTGTTCGTGAACAGCGACCTCGCGGGAGCGGTCGCCGACGAGGCCGTGGCCAAGGGCGCGAAGGCCGTCTGGTTCCAGTTGGACGTCATCGACGAGGCGGCCTACGCCCGCACCCGCGCCGCCGGCCTCGACATGGTCATGGACCGGTGCCCGGCGATCGAGATCCCCCGCCTGCACTGATGTCCTTCCCGAATTCCTGAAACGCTCGCAAGGAATTCCCCGTAAAGAAGTCAAATATACGACAACCGCCTTTAAGCCAAAGGCGGTTGATTCGTAACCTGGGGCCGCTCACACAGTAAATGTATGTAATTCGTGAGAGGCCCCTTAATTTATGGTAAGCGTCGATTCAGCACCTGAGACAAAGGGGAAGCCGGGCGGCGGCCTGCGGCGGGACGTGGGACTGATCGGCCTCATGTGGGCCTCGGTGGGGTCCATCATCGGCTCGGGCTGGCTCTACGGCGCCGAAAAGGCGGTCGTCATGGCCGGCCCCGCGGCGATCATCTCGTGGATCATCGGCGCGGTCGCCATCGTCCTGCTGGCCCTGGTGCACGCAGAACTGGGCGGCATGTTCCCGGTGGCGGGCGGTACCGCACGCTATCCGCACTACGCTTTCGGCGGCCTGGCCGGAATGTCCTTCGGCTGGTTCTCCTGGCTCCAGGCGGCGACCGTGGCACCGATCGAGGTCGAGGCCATGATCGGGTATGCCGGGCACTGGAGTTGGGCGAAGGGCTTCCAGCACGCCGACGGCACGCTCACCGCCAGTGGTCTCGCGGTCGCCGTGTTCCTCATGGCCGTGTTCGTCGCCGTCAACTTCCTCGGCGTCCGAGTACTCGCGTTCACCAACAGCGCGGCCACCTGGTGGAAGATCGCGGTGCCGCTCGCCGCCATCTTCGTCATCGCGATCGGCAACTTCCATCCGGGCAACTTCACTTCGGAGGGATTCGCGCCGTTCGGCGCCAAGGGCGTGCTGAGCGCGATCAGTTCCAGCGGCATCATCTTCGCGCTACTGGGCTTCGAGCAGGCGATCCAGCTCGCCGGCGAGAGCCGTGACCCGAAGCGGGACCTGCCCCGGGCGACGCTCGGCTCGGTCGCGATCGGCGCCGTCATCTACGTCCTGCTCCAGCTGGTGTTCATCGTCGCCCTCCCGCATTCCGCCTTCGCCCACGGCTGGGCCAAGCTGAACTTCGAGGGCATCAGCGGACCCTGGGCCGGCCTTGCGACCCTGGTGGGCCTCGGCTGGCTGAGCGTGATTCTGTACCTCGACGCAGTGGTCTCCCCCGGCGGCACCGGCTTGATCTACACGACCGCGACCTCCCGCGTCTCCTTCGGTCTGGCCAAGAACGGCTACCTGCCGAAGGTGTTCGCCCGTACCGACCGGCGAGGCGTGCCGTGGTTCGGACTGATCATGTCCTTCGTGACGGGCGTGGTCTGCTTCCTGCCCTTCCCCAGCTGGCAGGAGCTGGTCGGCTTCATCACCTCGGCGAGTGTCCTCATGTACGCCGGCGCGCCGCTCGCATATGGCGTGTTCGCCGAGCGGATGCCTCACCTGGAGCGCCCGTACCGGCTCCCCGCCGGCAAGGTGCTCGCCCCGCTGTCGTTCGTGGTGGCCAACCTGATCATCTACTGGGCGGGTTGGGACACCCTGTGGCGGCTCGGGGTGGCCATCGTCCTCGGCTACCTCCTGCTCGGCGTCTACGCCTGGTACGCGGTGGCCAACGAACTGCCCGACGCTCCCCGGCTCGACTGGAAGGCCGCACAGTGGCTGCCGGTCTACCTGCTCGGTCTCGGCCTGATCTCCTGGCAGGGCGGCTTCGGCGGCCAGGGACACCTGGGCCTGTGGTGGGACATGCTGGTCGTCACCGCCTTCTCGCTGGTGATCTACTACTGGGCGAAGGCGACCGCCTCCCGACCCGAGGACATCGAGCGGAGCATCGCCGAGGTCGTCGTCACCGAGGCGCCCGCGCACTGAGGAGACACTCCGGACGGGGCGCCTCCGCGTGTGGAGGAGCCCCGGCACCGCTCCCGCCCTCCCCAGGGCACCGACATAATGTTCGGGTGACCTCCGCCTCCCACGCCAACTCCGGTGCTCCACAACGCTTTCCGGTCGTCATCGTCGGCGCCGGACCCGCCGGACTCACCATCGGCAACGTCCTGCGAGCCGAGGGTGTGGACTGCCTCGTGCTGGAGGTGGAGACCCGCGAGTTCATCGAGCAGCGGCCGCGGGCGGGCGTCATCGAGGAGTGGGCCGTTCGTGCTCTGCAGCGGCGCGGCCTCGCCGACGCCCTGCTGGAGCGCGCCCAGTTGCACACCGAGTGCGAGTTCCGCTTCGCGGGCGACCGCTTCCGCTTCGCCTACGGCGAGCTGACGGGACAGCACCACTTCGTGTATCCGCAGCCGCTGTTGGTGACGGACCTGGTGCGCGAGTACGCCGACGTACGGGGCGGCGAGATCCGCTTCGGCGTCCAGGACGTCCAGCTGCACGACCTGGAGACACCCCGGCCGTCGGTGTCGTACACCGATGCCGCCACGGGCGAACGGCAGCTGGTCGGTTGCGAGTTCGTGGCGGGCTGCGACGGGGCCCGCGGGGTGACCCGCACCGTCCTCCCGGAGACCGCGAGCATCGCCCGGCACGACTACGGCGTCGGCTGGCTGGCGCTGCTCGCCGAGGCGCCGCCGTCCTCGGACTGCGTCCTGTTCGGCATCCACCCGAACGGTTTCGCCGGGCACATGGCCCGCAGCCCCGAGGTCACCCGCTACTACCTGGAGTGCCCGCCCGGCGACGACCCCGAGAACTGGTCCCACGACCGCGTCTGGGCCGAACTCCAGCAGCGGCTGGGCGCGGACGGCACCCCGCCGCTCACCGAGGGCCGGCTGATCGAGAAGCGCGTCCTGGACATGCACAACTACGTGGTCGAGCCCATGACGTTCGGCAGGCTCTTCCTCGCCGGGGACTCCGCCCACCTCACCGCGCCCATAGCGGCGAAGGGCATGAACCTCGCCCTGCACGACGCCTTCCTGCTCGGCGACGCGCTCGTCGCCTACCTCGGCAAGGGCGACGGCAGCGGCCTCGACGCCTACTCGGAGGCCTGTCTGCGGCGCGTGTGGGACTACCAGGAGTTCTCGCAGTGGCTCTCCGAGGTCTACCACGGCACTTCGTCGGGCGACGAGTACCGAGCGGGCACCACCTTCGCCCGCCTCCGCCGCCTGTTCACCTCACCTGCCGCCGCGGCGGCCTTCGCGGAGCAGTATCTCGGTACGGCGGCCACGTACTGACCTCTCAGTCGTGCACCGGCCGGTCCCTGAGCCGGTGGTCGGCCACGTTGCCGGTACCCATAGATGCATGCGTGCGCGCATACGCACATAATGGCTTCGTGGGCGCGGTACGCCCACCTCGGCGCGCACCGGAAGGGGGCCCACGTGAGCAACCACGAGCACGGTCACGGTCCTGGTCACGGCCATCCGCATGGGCACGAGGGCGAACGCCACGGCCTCCGCCACCGCCTGGCGCACGTCCTCACCCCCCACTCCCACGAGACCGCCGACAAACTCGACTCCGCCCTGGAGTCCTCCGCCCGCGGCATGCGCGCCCTGTGGGTCTCGCTGGCGGTGCTGGGTGTCACGGCCCTGATGCAGGCGGTCGTCGTGGCCGTGTCCGGGTCCGTGGCGCTGCTCGGCGACACGGTGCACAACGCGGCGGACGCGCTGACCGCCGTACCGCTGGGCATCGCCTTCGTGCTGGGCCGGCGCGCGGCCACCCGCCGTTTCACGTACGGCTACGGCCGTGCCGAGGATCTCGCGGGCATCGTGATCGTGCTGACGATCGCCGCGAGCGCGGCCTTCGCGGCGTGGGCGGCGATCGACCGGCTGCTCGATCCGCGTCCCGTGGCGCACCTCCCGGCGGTCGCCGCGGCCGCGCTGGCGGGCTTCGCGGGCAACGAGTGGGTCGCCCGCTACCGCATCCGGGTGGGCCGGGACATCGGTTCGGCCGCACTGGTGGCGGACGGACTGCACGCCCGCACCGACGGGTTCACCTCACTGGCCGTGCTCATCGGGGCCGGCGGCTCGGCCCTGGGTTGGCAACTCGCCGACCCGATCGTGGGCTTGGCGATCACCGCCGCGATCGCGCTGGTGCTGCGGGACGCGGCACGTGAGGTGTTCCGGCGCGTGCTGGACGCCGTCGACCCGGAGCTGGTGGACCGGGCCGAGGGTGCGCTGCGGGAGGTCGAAGGTGTGTGCGGGGTGGGTGAGTTGAGGCTGCGCTGGATCGGGCACCGGCTGCGGGCGGAGGTGGCGGTCGTGGTGGACGGGGAGATGACGGTGCGTCAGTCGCACGCGGTCGCCGTCGAGGCCGAGCACGCCCTGCTGTACGCGGTGCCCCGCCTCACCGCAGCCCTGGTACACGCCGACCCGGCACCGGTCCCGGGCGAGGCGGACCCACATCACGCCCTGGCCCACCACGCGCCGGCCTGAGAGCAGGACCCTCCCGGCCGAGGCCAGGCCCTCCGCCCTCAGATCAGCCCCCCCCGATCCGAGGCCAGGACCCTCCGGCCCGACGCAAGCGACCCCGCCAGCCCGAGGTCAGCACCCCCGACCCGAGGCCAGGACCCTTCGGCCCGAGATGAGGACCCCACCGGCGTGGCCGCCGCCGAGCACCGCGTCGGGGCACGCGGCACGCACTTCGGGCAGGCACCCGAGGCCAGGGCCCTCCAATCCGAAATCAGGACCCCTCCAGCCAGAGGGCGTGCCCGCCGCCGAGCACTCCGCCGCGGTGCGCGGCACACACTCCGCGCAGGGCTGGAGAGTGCTGGATGCCAGCATCCCCGGCCTTGGACCAGGACCCCACCGGCGCCCGATGCCAGGACTCTCCGGTCCGACATCAGAACCCTCCAGCCCGAGACCAGGACCCCACCGGCCCGAGACCGGCACCCTCCAGCCCGAGGCCAGGACCGCACCGAGCCCGAGGTCTAGCCGTTACCCGTCTGATCAGGCGATGCCGAGTCCCTCCAGCACCACCGCGCCCGGCAGTTCCGCGAAGGCCTTCCCCGGTACCAGCAGCTTGCCCCGTCGGCGCCCGCTGCCGACCAGGACGTACGGCAGGTCGACCACGGCCGAGTCGACCAACAGCGGCCAGTCGGCCGGGAGTCCGATCGGGGTGATGCCTCCGTACTCCATGCCGGTCTCCCCCGTAGCCGTGTCCATCGAGGCGAACGAGGCCTTACGGGCGCCGAGTTGGCGGCGGACGACCCCGTTGACGTCGACCCGGGTGGTGGAGAGCACCACGCATGCGGCGAGCGTGGTCTCGCCACCGCGCTTGCCCGCGACGACCACGCAGTTCGCCGACTGCTCGAGGAGCTCCCGGCCGTAGTGCTCGACGAAGACCGCGGTGTCGGCCCACTGCGGGTCGGTCTCGACGTACACGATCTGCTCGGCGGGGACGCTGCCGCTCCAGTGGCGTACGGCGTCGGCGACCGGGCGGGTCAGCTCGTCGAGGGCGGCAGGGGCAGGGATGGCGTGGTCGAAGTGTCCGATGGGTGCGTCCATGGCGGCACGCTAACAGCCGCTCACGGCACGGCCGGCACCGAGACGGCCAGCATCCACTGCGCGGGAACCTCGCCCTGATTGGCGTACACATGCTCGGCGTTGGCCTCGAAGGTGACGCTCGCCCCGGCGGGTACCCGGTGCTCGACACCGTCGACCGTCAGAGTCATCTCGCCCTCCGTGACATGCAGGATCTCGACCGTCCCGGCGGGGTGCGGATCCGACCGGCTGCTCTCGCCCGGCATCATCCGCCACTCCCACATCTCCAGCGGGCCGGGGGCCTCCGCGCCCGCGAGCAGCCGGCTCCAGCTGCCCGCGTCCGTGCTCCACAGCCGCACGACCTGCTCCGGCGGGACGATCCGCACCTTGGGCCCCTGCTCGTAGTCGAGCAGCGTGGTGATGCTGATGCCGAGCGCGTCACCGATCTTCACGACCGTGCCGAGGCTGGGGTTGGTCCGGGCCTGCTCGATCTGGATCAGCATGCCGCGGCTGACCCCGGCTCGGGCGGCGAGCGCGTCCAGGGTGAAGCCGCGCTCGGTCCGCCAGCGCTTGACATTGCGCGCCAGGGACTGGGTCAGCAGGTCGAGGTCCGACACTTCACGTCCAATATTCTGTATGACACGGTGCAACTGAATGAACTACGGTGGGGTGCACCCGATCGTTCACCGAACTGTACTGCGAGGCGACCCGTGACAGCATTCTTCGCCCTGGCCACCAGCCTGTTGTGGGGCCTGGCCGACTTCGGCGGCGGGGTGCTGACCCGACGGCTCCCGGCGCTCACGGTGGTGGTGGTCTCGCAGGCGATCGCCGCGGCCGTGCTCGGCGGGATCGTGGTGGCGACCGGCGGCTGGAGCGAGGCGGGGCCCCGGCTGTGGTTCGCGTTCGCCGCCGGTCTGGCGGGACCGGTCGCCCTGATCTGCTTCTACAAGGCGCTCGCGCTGGGTCCGATGGGTGTCGTCTCTCCGCTGGGCACGCTGAGCGTGGCGGTCCCGGTCGGCGTGGGCCTCTTCCTCGGCGAGCGTCCCGGGCTCACGCAGGCCGCGGGCATCGCGGTGGCCGTCACCGGAGTGATCCTGGCGGGCGGCCCCCAGTTGCGCGGCGCCCCGGTGCAACGCCGGGCGATCGTCCTCACCCTGATCGCGGCTCTCGGCTTCGGTACGGTGTTCGCCCTGATCGCGGAGGCGTCCACGACCGTCACCGGCCTGTTCCTCGCCCTGTTCGTGCAACGCCTGGTCAACGTGGCGGTGGGCGGCGCGGCCCTGTACGTCTCGGTGAAACGGGGCACGCCCGCGCTCCCGACCACCGGCTTCCCCTGGTCCTCCCTCCCCGCGCTCGCCTTCATCGGCCTCGCGGACGTGGCGGCGAACGGCACGTACTCGGTGGCCGCCCAGCACGGCCCGGTCATGGTGGCCGCCGTCCTGGCCTCGCTTTACCCGGTGGTCACGGCCCTGGCCGCCCGCGGCTTCCTCAGCGAACGCCTCCGCACCCTCCAGGCAACGGGCGCGGGCCTGGCCCTGCTCGGCACCCTGCTCCTGGCGACTGGCTGACTCCGTCCTGACTACCCGGTGGTCACATCCCACACCGGACACAGCTCCCTCCCCAGCAAACGCCCCGCGTCCTCCCGGCAACGAGCGCAGCCCTGGCCCTGACCGGCACCGTGCTCCTCGCGACCGTCTGACCCCCAGCCCGGCGAGCGTCGCCACCGCCCCTGATCCAGGCCGCCCGGCACGTTGACCTGCTTCGCCGTGGCCCACTACCCGGTGGACCCGATAGACCTGAGGCCACATCCCACGCCGGGCACAGCTCTCCCGGCAGACGCCGAGCGCCCTCCAGGCAACGACGCGACCCTGGCCCCGGCCGACATCCTGCTCCTCTCAAAGGAACTGACCCGACGCCGGTCGGCCCAGCCGACAGAGCCCGCTCGCGGCACCCCTCACCCCACCCGACTCAGCGAGCTCCCCCGCCAATCGGCCCAGCCGAGTCCGAACGGGCAATCCGACCCACCGTCAACCCAACCGCCCACCAAGCCCGCGACGCCGCCCGGCCCGGCACTCAGGGCCCAACCCGCCCACCAGGCTCCCCCGACACCCGCCCCAGCCAACCCGCCGCCCCCACCGCAAGCAAACCCGGCACACCTTCAGCCCACCCGAGTCAACGCGCCCTCCTCCAGCCCGCCCCTCAGCGCACCCCACTCAACGCGTCCCCCGGCCACCCCGTCCCTCAGCCCACCCCACTCAACGCGTCCCCCGCCGCCCCATCCCTCAGTCCAGTCCGGCAAGTCGCCCCGCCGCGTCCTCGTCCAGTTGGGCGAGTTTCGCCGCCGTCTCCTCGTCCAGCCCGGCCAGCGCGTTGAGCTGTTCCGCCGTGGCTCCCTCGGGTATCGGTACCGGCGCCGGGGTCCTGAGCGGCGGCTGCCAGCCGTCCTCGGCGGTCCAGCGCCGTACGACACGAGCGGGCGCCCCCGCCACCACCGCGTGGTCCGGCACCACACCCCGCACCACGGCCCCGGCGGCCACGACGACGTTCCGCCCGATCCGCGCACCGGGCAGGATCACCGCCCCGGTCCCGATCCAGCACCCCGGCCCGATCTCCACCGGCTCCATCCGCGGCCACTGCTTGCCGATGGGCTCGTGGGGATCGTCGTACGAGTGATTGGTGGACGTGACATAGACGTACGGCCCGAAGTAGCAGTCGCTGCCGATGGTGACCGTGGTGTCGGCGATGACATGGCTGCCGCGCCCCAGCACGACCCCGTCGCCGATGCGCAGGATCGGCTCCGGACCGAGGTCCAGGTCGGGCATCAGGCCGGCGGTCAGAGTGACCTGCTCGCCGACGATGCAGTGGGAGCCGACATGGATCCACGGTTCACCGAAGACCGTGCCGAGCGGAAAGGCCAGCCGGGTGTGCACCCCCAGCGCGCCGAAGCGGAAGCGCCCCGGGCGCTCGGCGGTGACGGAGCCCGTGCGCTGCACCCAGGCCCAGCCCGCGTGGACAGCACGCTGGACCAGACGGCCCCGCCAGGATGAGAACGTGTTCTTGCTCTTCGGCACGAGCACACCGTACTGAGCGCACGGCGCACAGATGAGATGGAGGGCTTGTGATCTTCGCCCCACCCGGTGGCGTACGGTTCGGCATATCGCGAACCAGGAGGCGAAATGGCGCACAAGGCGTTGATCACGGGCATCGGCGGTAAGGAACCGAAGATCGACGGGCAGGCCTTCGTGGCGCCCACCGCGTCGGTGATCGGTGACGTGACGCTGCAGGCGGGGGCGAGCCTCTGGTACGGCGCGGTGGCCCGCGGCGATGTAGAACGCATCTCAGTCGGCGCCCAGAGCAACATCCAGGACAACTGCACCCTGCACGCCGACCCCGGCTTCCCGGTGACGATCGGCGAGCGCGTCTCGGTGGGACACAACGCGGTGGTCCACGGAGCGACGGTCGAGGACGACTGCCTGATCGGCATGGGCGCGACGGTGCTGAACGGCGCGGTGATCGGGGCGGGTTCCCTCGTGGCGGCCCAGGCACTGGTACCGCAGGGCATGCAGGTGCCACCCGGTTCGCTGGTGGCGGGCGTGCCGGCGAAGGTGCGGCGGGAGCTCACGGAGGAGGAGCGTGAGGGAGTCACCCTGAACGGAACGCTCTACGCGGATCTGGCCCAGGCGCACAGCGAGGTGCACGACAAGCCGTGAGCCTCAGTCGGCGGCCGGGACGGTCTCCGGTTCGGCCGCCTGCATCTGGGCCGTCGCCTTCGCCGCCCTGCGCTTGAGCACGAGCATCGAAGTG
Organism: Streptomyces sp. SAI-127; assembly: GCF_029894425.1. Classification (NCBI taxonomy): domain Bacteria; kingdom Bacillati; phylum Actinomycetota; class Actinomycetes; order Kitasatosporales; family Streptomycetaceae; genus Streptomyces; species Streptomyces sp. SAI-127. Next base: position 8,712,535 of record NZ_JARXYJ010000001.1, on the reverse strand, counting down.
AGCCCGATCAGCACGGCCAGCACGAGTCCGAGCCACGAGAACCGCTTCAGCCACGACTCGGCGACGATCCCCACGTAATAGATGACCGCGGTCGTCCCGCCCGCCCAGATGATCCCGCCCAGCACGTTGGCGATCAGGAACTTCCAGTACGGCATCCGCAGCACACCGGCGAGCGGCCCGGCGAAGATCCTCAGCAGCGCGACGAAGCGGCCGAAGAACACCGCCCACATGCCCCACTTCTCGAAGGACCGCTCCGCCGTGGCGACATGGCCCTCGCTGAAGTGCCTCGGGAACTTGTTGCCGAGCCAGGTGAGCAGTGGCCGACCGCCCTTGCGCCCGATCGCATAGCCGATGGAGTCACCGACGACCGCCCCGACGCTGGCGCACGCACCGAGCACCACGGGATTGATCCCCGCGTGCTGCGAGGACAGCAGCGCGGCGGAGACCAGGATGATCTCGCCGGGCAGCGGAATGCCCAGGCTCTCCAGGCCGATGACCAGGCCCACCAGGGCGTAGACGGCGGCCGGGGGCACGGTGTCGAGCCATTCCTGGACGTGCAACGCCGGTTCCTCCTGAGTCGCGTTCCCGGCGTGCGCCAAGTACCGACGCACGCCGTGGCAGCCTACCGGGTCACGAGAACCGACGTACGGAGCAACAGCTCACCTTCGGTCTCCTACGGCAGTGCGTTCCCGAGCGTCGAGGTGAGAGGCGCCGTCACCGAGGTGGCGGTGTCGACGACCGCACCCACCACCGCCCCGGCCCGCTCGGCCGGCGCGGCCGGAGTGGCCGGCTCGGAGTCGCTGTCGTCGACCTGGGCGACCCGTGTCCCGTACTGCTGCGACGGGGTTCCGTGCTGGTCCGAGGGCCGGCCGGGGCTGTCTTCGGGACGGCTGTCGGGGTGGTCGTCGGAACCCGAGGGCGGGGCGGGGGCGAGGTGGGGTGCGACCGGATCCTCGTCCGGTCCCCCGGAGGGCCGGCCCGTCTCCGCGTCCTCGGGCGACCGCGTGCCCTGTTGTGCCGGCGCGCTCTCGTCGGCGAACTCCAGCGTCCACCTCTGCCCCTGCGAGCCGTTCCGCCCGGTGACGACGACGGTCTCCCCCTTGCCGGGCGCGACCAGGAGCCCCTTCCCGCGGCGCAGCAGCAGTTCGCCCCGCACGGTGAGGTCGTAGCGGACCTCACCGGCGTGGGTCAGGCAGTCGGCGACCACGACCGTCCGCTTCTCGGTGTCCGAGTCGAGGCAGAGCCTGGGATCGGCCGCGCTGCGCAGCAGTCCGTCCTCCTGGTACGACCACTGCTGGGATCCGGCGGAGGAACACTCCGTCAGCACGGCCTTCGTACCGGCCGCGGTCCGGGCTTGGTGGGCGTCCTGGGTGTCGAGGCACAGGCCGGCGTCGGCGTTGCGGAGCCTGCCGTGGCCGACCTCCACGGGGTTGCCCATCGAGGCCGTGGACGGGGACCCGGCGCCCTGGGAGACCGTCGACGGAGTCGGCCGTACGGTGTTCCCGCTCACCGCGCCCCAGGTGGCGCCGGGCGTGGGAACACTGCCGTCGTCCGACCAGCCCTTGGCCACGAGCACCGTGGCGAGCAGAACCAGGGAGGTAAGACCGGCGCCGACGAGAACGGCACGGGCGCTCTTGCGCGGCTGCGCGAGGAGGCCTGCGGGGACGGGGCGGTGGCGGCCGCCGGGCTTTGCGCGGGCCGCGCCGGGCGGGGCCGGGGCCGGACGCTCGGCGGAACGCGCGGGCCGCGAGTCGAGATAGCGGTGGGCGCCCCAGCCGAGCACCGTCTCGGCGAGCAGCACCTCCAGACCGCCCTCGAAATGGCTGAGCTGTTCCGCGGCGTGACGGCAATACCGGCAATCCGTCAGATGTTTACGGACATCGGGCAGAAGGCCCCCGCCCCGACGAATCGGTACATCCAGGAGACGATTGTAGAAGCGGCATTCACTGGTGGGCGCGAGTTCCCGGTGAGCACGGACACAGCCCGTTCGGAATTGCTCGCGCGCCTGATCGAGGGCGGCCGCCGCACGGGACGCGTCCACACCCAGCAGACCGGCCGGTACGGATATGGGTTCGGCCTCGACCTCACTGTGCCACAGCAGGCATTGAGATGCGCCGGGAAGGGCCCTGAATGCGCGCTCGGCGAGCTGCCTTCTTTCAGGGGTGGCGGACCTCGCCGCACGTAGACCGCGGCCGCCGATTGTCTTGCGAAGTTCCGGCAGTACGGCGGAGATTTCGTCGTCTGCGGCCCACTCCTTGACGAACTCCCTCACCGCAACAAGAAGTTGGGGGCGCAGCGCGCCGTCACCCGCCCGGCCGAGCACCCGGTGAAATGCCGCCGCGGCCGCCATCGACGCCGAACCCGACCAGGAGGCAAGGCAGATGACCGAGTATTCGTAGGTCGCCTGCCAGTGACGCGTCATCAACAGCGCGACGGCATGGCCGTCCACGCTGTTCTCTCCCAGCCGGGCCAGAAGATGGCGGTCGGACTCCGCCGGACTCGATCCGGGGCGTGGAGGGTAAGGGGGTCGTGGGGGGTAAGCGGATTGCACGGGACCAATTCCTTCCAAGCCGCAGGACGGCATGGGATATGCGCGTCCTCGGAAAGCAGGCGCCTGATTGGTGCATACCTATGCCGCATCAGATGCGACCCGGTTCATCCCGGGGGGCGCTCACCTTCGCACAATTGATGTACAGCAAACAAGAAGGTGGAGTGACCCATGTTCAAAAAGAGGACGGTTCAGAAATGTTACCGCCGGTATCCGCACCCGTATTCGAAAATTAAGCGGTGCGCGGGACTCAAGTTGTGAGCGCGGTCCGGTGCTTGGCACACGAAATCTCCCACTCCGGCCGGGTCCACAGCAGGCTCCCAGGCGTCTCCCGGTGGGTTCTCATCCGGGTGACGCAGCATGATCGGCATGATCGTCCCCCACACGACCGACACCACGGTCCCCACCCGCACGGTCCGCAAGGCAGTCGTCCCGGCTGCCGGGCTCGGCACCCGATTCCTGCCGGCGACCAAGGCGACGCCGAAGGAGATGCTCCCGGTCGTCGACAAGCCGGCCATCCAGTACGTCGTCGAGGAGGCCGCCGCGGCCGGGCTCGACGACGTCCTGATGGTCACCGGCCGCCACAAGCGGGCCATAGAGGACCACTTCGACAACGCCTTCGAACTGGAGCAGGCCCTCGCGGCCAAGGGCGACGCGGTACGCCTCGACGCCGTGCGCGATCCCGCGCGCCTGGCCAACATCCACCACATCCGCCAGGGCGAGCCGCTCGGCCTCGGCCACGCGGTGCTCTGTGCCCGCCGCCACGTCGGCGACCAGCCCTTCGCCGTCCTCCTCGGCGACGACCTGATCGACCCGCGCGAGACCCTGCTCAGCACGATGCTCGACGTCCGCGACCGGTACGCCGGGAGTGTGGTGGCCCTCATGGAGGTACCGCGCGAGCAGATCCACCTCTACGGCTGCGCGGCCGTGACGCCCACGGAGGAGAAGGGCCTGGTCCGCGTGACCGGCCTGGTCGAGAAGCCCTCGGCCGAGACCGCGCCGAGCGCCTACGCGGTCATCGGCCGCTATGTCCTCGACCCCGAGGTCTTCGACGTCCTGGACCGCACTCCGCCGGGCCGCGGCGGCGAGATCCAGCTCACCGACGCCCTCCAGAACCTCGCGGCCGACGGCACGGTCCACGGCGTCGTCTTCGACGGCCTCCGCTACGACACCGGCGACAAGGCGGACTACCTCCGCACGGTGGTACGCCTGGCCTGCGACCGCGACGACCTGGGCCCCGAGTTCATCGACTGGCTCAAGGGGTTCGTGGCGGAGTTCGAAAGCGGCGAGGGGGCGGGGCGGAGGCGGTTGGCGGCCTGAGGGACGGAAAGGCGCCCCTCAGGCCCCCGCTCAGCCGCTCAGCCGTTCGGTCGAAGCGTCCACACCACCGTCATCTCGCCCGTGACAGCCCCGTCCGCGCGGCGGATCTCGATCGTGACCGGGAACTCGGGGCGTTCCCCGGCGTCGAGTTGGGCGACGACCTCGGAGGCCGGGCGGCCCAGGGTGGCCGTGGCGGTCACCGGGCCCATCGCGAGCTTGCGGTAGGCGATCTCCGCGTTGACGGCGAGCGGCACCGCGCGCGAGAGCTGGTCCCCGAACGCGGCCAGGACGACCGCCCCGCTGGCCGACTCGGCGAGCGTGAACATCGCCCCGGCGTGCGGTCCGCCCACGTGGTTGTGGAACTCGCCCTGGTCGGGCAGGGCGACCACGACCTTCTCCGGGCCGGTCTCCAGGAACTCGATGTTCAGGGTCCGCACCATCGGCACGGTGGCGGCGAGCATCTCGCCGACGGACATCTGGTCTGCGCTCATGCCCGGGATGTTACCCACGAGTAAATCGCGCTGACCAGGCCCGGCACCAGTGATCGGCGTCTCCTTCCGGACATGGCCGCATCCCGATCTGTCCTGGAAAGGGTTTGGCAAGGCAGCCCCCCGGCGGCGATAGTCGGCCGGTGACCCCCACCGCCGCCTCCCGCCGTGCCCGCAGACCCGCCTGGGCGAGCCGCAACTACGGCCTTCTGACCGCCGCCGCGTTCGTGACCAACCTCGGCAGCAACGGCGCCCTGATCGCCGCCGCGTTCGCCGTACTGGAGGCGGGCGGCGACAGCGGCGACGTGGGCCTGGTGGCCGCCGCGCGCACCCTCCCGCTGGTGGTGTTCCTGCTGATCGGCGGCGCGGTGGCGGACCGCCTGCCCCGGCACCGGGTGATGGTCGCGGCCAACACCCTCAACTGCCTCTCCCAGGGCGCGTTCGCCGTCCTCGTCCTAGCCGGCGAGCCCCGGCTCTGGCAGATGATGCTGCTGACCGCGCTCGGCGGCACGGGCCACGCGTTCTTCAGCCCGGCGGCCGAGGGCATGCTGTTGTCCTCGGTGAGCGGCGAACAGGCCGGCCGTGCCTTCGCGGTGTTCCGGATGGCGATGCAGGGCGCGGCCCTGGGCGGTGCCGCGCTCGGCGGTGCGTTGGTCGCCGCGGTCGGCCCCGGCTGGGTGCTCGCGGCAGACGCGATGGCCTTCGCGGTCGCGGGTTCGCTCCGCGCCTTCCTCGACGTGAGCCACATCCCGGCGCGCGAACCGGGCGCCGGGATGCTCGCCGACCTGCGCGACGGCTGGCGGGAGGTCGCGGGTCGGCCGTGGCTGTGGGGCATCGTCGTCCAGTTCTCCGTGGCCAACGCGGTGCTCGGCGCCGCCGACGCGGTCTACGGCCCGCTCGTCGCCCGGGACGACCTGGGCGGGGCGGGCCCCTGGGGTGTCGCCCTCGGCTTCTTCGGCGCGGGCACGGTCGTCGGCGCCCTCCTCATGACCCGCTGGAAGCCGCACCGGCTGCTCTTCGTGGGCATCCTGTGCGTGTTCCCGATGGCGCTGCCGTCCGCCGCGCTGGCCGTACCGGTGTCGGTACCCCTCCTGTGCACGGCGATGTTCGTGGCCGGCGCGACCGTCGAGGTGTTCGGCGTCTCCTGGATGACCGCCCTGCACCAGGAGATACCCGAGGACAAGCTCTCCCGGGTCTCGGCCTACGACTGGTTCGGCTCGGTCGCCCTCATGCCGCTCGCGGCGGCGCTGGCGGGCCCGGCGGAGTCGGCGTTCGGACGCACCGCGGCCCTGTGGGGCTGCTCGGGCCTGATCGCGGCGGTCACGGCGGCCGTCCTGTGCGTCCCGGACGTCCGTGACCTGCGCCGGAGCACCAAGCAGGTCACCCAGGCCACCACGAACGACTCAGCCGATGCCGAACGCCCCGTCGGGGGGCTCGGGTGACGGCACCGCCTCCTCGTCCCGCACCGGCCGCGCCGCCCCCATGAACTTCCGCAGCCCGGCGCCGTGTTCGACCCGCGCGGGAAAGGCGTCGGCCGCGGTCCGCCGGGCCAGGGCCGGTGTGTCGAGGGGCAGGTGCGCGGCGACGAGCACCGCGTTCCCGAACCGCCGCCCCCGCAGTACCGCGGGCTCGGCGATCAGCACGAGCTCCTCGAAGACTTCGGCGAAGTTGGCGAGTTGGGACCGCAGAAACGCGAAGGGCGCGGCGTCGGCGAGATTCGCGAGATAGACCCCGCCGCTCCTGAGCACACGCGCCGCCTCACGGGCGTACTCCAAGGACGTCAGATGGGCGGGAACCCGCGACCCTCCGAAGACATCGGCGACCAGCACATCGGCGGAGCCCGCCGGGGCGCTTTCCAGCCATCGCCGCGCATCGGCCGCGTGCAACGCGATCCCCGCCCCCTCCGGAAGCGGCAGATGCTCGACGACCAGCTCCAGCAGAGCCCGGTCGGCCTCGACGACGTCCTGCCGGGAACCCGGCCGGGTGACCGCCAGATACCGCGGCAACGTCAGCGCACCCCCACCGAGATGTACGACGTCCAGCGGCCGCCCCGCCTCCCCGACGCCGTCCAGCACATGCCCGAGCCGCTGCGCGTACTCGAACTCCAGATGCGTCGGCTCGTCGAGATCGACGTACGACTGCGGAGCCCCGTCCACGGTCAACAACCAGGCCCGCTCCCGATCGACATCGGGCATCAGCTTGGCGAACCCGTGATCAACGGTACGGGCGACGGGCAGGGACTCGGTCATCTGCTCATTGTGCCTGTGCCACAGCGCCCCTTCAGGGGCGCGGGGAACTGCGCGACCAGCCACGACGGCCCCGCAGTCCCCCCCCACATACCGCAACCACCCTCACACGACGGCTGTCACAGTCCCCGCCCCCACGGTCCGCCCACCCTCACGGATGGCGAACCCGAGTCCCGCCTCGAGCGGCACGTCCCGTCCCAACTCCACGGACATGACGACCTTCTCTCCAGGCCGGGCGACAGCGACCTCACCGAGGTCGACATCCCCCACGACATCCGCCGTGCGGATGTAGAACTGCGGCCGGTACCCGGTGGCGACAGGCGTCGTACGCCCGCCCTCCCGCGCCGACAGCACATACACCTGCGCGATGAAGCGACGGCTCGGCACCACACTGCCGGGCGCGGCCACGACATGCCCCCGCCGGACCGCGTCCCGGGGAACGCCCCGCAGCAGCAACGCCACGTTGTCCCCGGCCTGCGCCTCCTCCATCGGCTTGCCGAAGGTCTCGACCCCGGTCACCACCGTCTCCACGGCGGCCCCGAGCACGTCGACCCGGTCACCCACCCGCACGGTGCCCCGCTCGACCGCGCCGGTCACCACGGTCCCCCGGCCGGTGATGGTCAGCACGTTCTCGACGGGCATCAGGAACGGCGCGTCCAGATACCGCTCGGGGATGGGCACATACGTGTCCACCGCGTCGAGCAGCGCCTCGATCGACGCCGTCCAACGCGGGTCCCCCTCCAGGGCCTTCAGCCCCGAGACCCGTACGACGGGCACCGCGTCGCCGCCGTAGCCGTGCGCGGTGAGCAGCTCACGGACCTCCAGCTCGACGAGCTCGACCAGCTCCTCGTCGGCCGCGTCCGCCTTGTTGAGGGCGACCACCACGTGGTCGACGCCCACCTGCCGCGCGAGCAGCACGTGCTCGGCGGTCTGCGGCATGATCCCGTCGAGCGCGGAGACGACGAGGATCGCCCCGTCGAGCTGCGCGGCCCCGGTGACCATGTTCTTGACGTAGTCGGCGTGGCCCGGCATGTCCACGTGGGCGTAGTGCCGGGTGTCGGTCTCGTACTCGACGTGCGCGATGTTGATGGTGATCCCGCGAGCGGCCTCCTCCGGGGCCCGGTCGATGCGGTCGAACGGCACGAAGGTGCCGCTGCCGCGCTCGGACAGGACCTTGGTGATGGCGGCGGTCAGGGTGGTCTTGCCGTGGTCGACGTGACCCATCGTGCCGATGTTCAGGTGCGGCTTGGTGCGCACGTAAGCGGTCTTGGACATGGCTGTACCTCGAAGCCTCTTCGTGTTCGTGGAAGAACGGGACCCCAAGGACTCGCCGACCCTCCCCCTGCGGGGTCCGCCGGACTGTCCGGGAAGGGTCAGCTTCGGGCGCCGTCTGCGGCGGCCAGGAACACGGGAACGGCAGCCTTCGGCGCATCCGCGACTGCGGATGCTGCGAGAGCGAAGGCGTACCGGAACATGACGCAGATCATGTCCCACGCGTCGTCCCACGTCGAACGGTTTTTGTCACCGCCCGTCAGCGCAACCGGCGGCACCCATACGGCGATCACACATCCATGTCGGTTACCGTCACTGGATGCTCGATGCCACCACCCGCTCTGGGGGCACCGCCACGGCCACTCCCCCGGCCACCGCCACGGAGCTCGCTCTCCCCGTCCCCGCTCCGGTGGGTCTCACCTCCCGTTGCACGAGAGTGCTGCTGTCGCCGTGGTCCCGGTTGTCCCTGCTCGTCGTGCTGCTCGCGGGCGCCGCGTCCACGGTCCTGCTCTTCGAGCCACAGAGACTGCTCTCCGACGGCTGGCCACCCCAGCTCGGCGGGGTCGCGGCCGCGGTCGTGTTCGGGGTGGCGTACGGGCTGTGCACCGTGGCGTTCGTGCCTCGGCCCCTGCTGAATCTTGCCGCCGGCGCTCTCTTCGGTTCGCAGCTCGGGCTCGCGTCGGCCCTCGCCGGCACGGTGCTCGGGGCGGGGATCGCCTTCGGCCTGGGCCGCATACTCGGGCAGGACGCCCTGCGGCCGCTGCTGCGGGGGCGGTGGCTGAAGGCGGCGGACGGACAGCTCAGTCGGCACGGGTTCCGGTCGATGCTGGCGGCCCGGCTGTTCCCCGGGGTGCCGTTCTGGGCGGCGAACTACTGCGCCGCGGTCTCCCGGATGGGGTACGTCCCGTTCCTCGTCGCGACGGCGCTCGGATCGATTCCGAACACCGCCGCGTACGTGGTCGCCGGGGCGCGGGCCTCGGCGCCGACTTCGCCCGCTTTTCTGATCGCCATGGCGGCGATCGCCCTGCCGGGGCTGGCGGGGGCGATCGTGGCGTGGCGCAAGCGGCATCATCTGCGACGCCCTTGAGCGCTTGACGGGGTGGGGCCGAGCGCGCCTCTGAAGGGCCCTCGTCACACCCTTTCCAAGATCATCGCATTGGCCAGTCCGCCTGCCTCGCACATCGTCTGCAGGGCGTAACGGGCCCCGCGTTCCCGCATCGCGTGCACCAGCGTCGTCGTCAGGCGGGTGCCACTCGCGCCCAGGGGGTGGCCCATGGCTATCGCGCCGCCGTGGACATTGACCTTGGACAGGTCCGCACCCGTCTCCTGCTGCCAGGCCAGGACCACGCTGGAGAACGCCTCGTTGACCTCGAAGAGGTCGATGTCGTCGAGGGTGAGGTGGGCTCGGCGCAGGACCTGCTCCGTGGCGGGGATGACTCCGGTGAGCATGAGGATCGGGTCGGAGCCGGTGACGGCGAAGCTGTGGAGGCGGGCCAGCGGGCGCAGGCCCAGCCGTTCGGCTGTCTCGCTCGACGTGATGAGGACGGCCGAGGCGCCGTCGTTGATCGGGCTGGCGTTGCCCGCGGTCACGTTCCACCCGATCTGCGGGAAGCGTTCGGCGAAGTTCGGGTCGTAGTAGGCGGGCCGCAGACCGGCGAGGATCTCGGGGGTGCTGCCCGGGCGTACGCACTCGTCGCGCGAGACACCGTCCATCGGCGCGACCTCGGCGTCGAAGAGGCCCTTCTCCCACGCTGCGGCCGCCTTCTGGTGCGAGGAGACGGCGAACGCGTCCATCCGCTCGCGCGTGATCGACCACTTGGCGGCGATGAGCTCGGCGCTGATGCCCTGCGGGACGAGGCCTTCCTTGTAGCGCTCGGCGACCCCGGGACCGAAGGGGTCCTTGCCCTCCGGAACGTTCGACCACATCGGCACCCGGCTCATCGACTCGACCCCGCAGGCGACGACGAGGTCGTACGCGCCCGCGATCACCCCCTGCGCGGCGAAGTGCACGGCCTGCTGGGAGGAGCCGCACTGGCGGTCCACGGTGGTCGCCGGGACCGTCTCCGGGAATCCGGCCGACAAGGCCGCGTACCGGGTGGTGTTCATGGCCTGCTCGCCGACCTGGTCGACGGTGCCGCCGATGACGTCGTCGATGAGCGCCGGGTCGACGCCGGAGCGCTCCACGAGGGTGCGCAGGGTGTGGGCGAGGAGTTCGACGGGGTGCACGTGCGCGAGGGTGCCGTTGGGCTTGCCCTTGCCTATGGGGGTGCGTACGGCTTCGACGATGACTGCGTCACGCATGGTGCGGGCCTCCATCAATGCGGGCGATTACCAGTGAGTAGGAAATCCAAACCCACCATAGCCTTGTGGGTTGGAAAATCAAACCCTTGAGTTGGAGAACCAAACCCTCCCCTAGACTGGGCATCATGGCCGCCACCCGAGACCCGCGCCCCTGCTCCATCGCCGATGCCCTGGCGCTCGTCGGCGAGAAGTACTCCCTGCTCGTGCTGCGGGAGGTCTGCCTGGGCAACGGCCGCTTCGACCAGCTCGTGCGCAACATCGGGGCGCCGCGGGACATCCTGGCCACCCGGCTGCGCCGGCTCGTCGACGCCGGGATCCTGACCAAGCGGGTCTACAGCGAGCGACCGCAGCGCTTCGAGTACCGGCCCACACAGGCGGGGCTCGAACTGGAGCCGGTGCTGCTGACGCTCATGGCGTGGGGTGACCGGCACCTGCGCGAGGACGACGACCGGCCCATGGTCCTGGAGCACAGCTGCGGCCATGAACTGACGCCCGTCGTCGCCTGCTCGGCCTGCGGCGGCACGGTGGTGCACGAGGACCTGACGTCCCATCCGCAGACCCCGGGCTGGACGGTGGCGGGCCCGACGGCCGCGTAAGCACTGGTCGGTCGCCCGCCCGGGGAGGCCGCCCGCCCCTGGCCCGCCCCTGTGGCCGGCCTGTCACCGCGGGGCGCTACGCTGCCCTCGCACCCCGATCACCGCGCCCGGTGATGTGGCGCGCCCGACTCCCCTCACACGACCAGCACTTGGACGCCGTAACTTCATGTCTTGGTTTGAATCACTCGTCCTCGGACTCGTCCAGGGGCTGACCGAGTTCCTTCCCGTCTCCTCCAGTGCGCATCTGCGCCTGACCGCGGCCTTCTCGGGCTGGAAGGACCCAGGGGCGGCCTTCACCGCGATCACCCAGATCGGCACCGAGGCCGCCGTACTGATCTACTTCCGCAAGGACATCGGGCGGATCATCTCGACGTGGAGCCGTTCGCTGGTCAAGAAGGAGCTGCGCAGCGACCACGACGCCCAGATGGGCTGGCTGGTGATCGTCGGCTCGATCCCCATCGGTGTGCTGGGACTGCTGTTCAAGGACCAGATCGAGGGACCGTTCCGCGACCTGCGCATCACCGCCACGATGTTGATCGTCGTCGGCATCGTCATAGGCGTCGCGGACCGGCTGGCGGCACGCGACGAGAACGGCGGGCGGCATCGCGCGCCCAAGCAGCGCAAGGGACTTGAGGACCTCGGCGTCAAGGACGGCCTGATCTTCGGCCTCTGCCAGTCCATGGCCCTCGTCCCCGGCGTCTCCCGCTCCGGCGCGACGATCAGTGGCGGTCTGTTCATGGGGTACAAGCGCGAGTCCGCCGCGCGCTACTCCTTCCTCCTCGCCATCCCCGCCGTACTGGCCTCCGGCCTCTTCGAGTTGAAGGACGCGATGGAGAGCGACCACGTCTCCTGGGGCCCCACGATCTTCGCCACGGTGATCGCCTTCGTCGTCGGTTACGCGGTCATCGCCTGGTTCATGAAGTTCATCTCGACCAAGAGCTTCATGCCCTTCGTCTGGTACCGCATCGCCCTGGGCATCGTCATCATCGCCCTCGTCACGATGGGCGCCCTGAGCCCCCATGCGGCGGAGTCCGCGGGCTGACAGGCATGGCCCTCACCCAGCAGTTCGCGAGGGTCGCACCGGACTACCTGGACCGCTGCCGCGCCTCGGCCCTGGACTCGGCGGGCGGGGTACCGAACTGGGACCCACCGGCCGAGGACCTTCTGGACGCGGGCTGGGGGGTGTGGGGCCTGATCCGCCACTGCCGCGCGTCAGGAGCCGCCCCCGGCACGGCGGCCCTGCTCGAACGCACGGTATCCGGCGATCCGGACGGCGATGTCGCATTCCTCGACCACGACGAGGTGTACGACGGCTTCGCGGATCCGCCGCGACTGCTCGGGCCCACTGCCGTCGCCGACATCGCCCACGGGCTCGACGCCATCGACGCGGCCGCCCTGCTCGCGGACCTGCCGGACTCCCCCGCCGAGGCGGCGGCCATGTGCGGCTTCGGCCCGGAGTTCGCCGGGGACATCCGCGCCCACCTGGCCGCACCCCTCGCAGCGGTGCGGCAGTTCTACCGCGAGGCCGCCCTTCGCGGATGGTGCGTGGTCGTCTGGGTCGACTGACCCCGGCACCGGCACCGGGGCGTGCGCCCCGAAAATCCGTGACCAATCACATATGTTCTGCGTAGCCGTCCGGTAGCGGACTGTCAGTGCTTGCGCCTAGGCTTGTGCGCATGTCCCCCGATTCCCTGACCCGTGGTTCCGCGCGGTCCGCTGCCGAGGTGAACGAGCAGATCCGGGCGCTCTGGATGCGCGCCGGCGGCACGCTGTCGGCACAGGAGCGCGCGGAGTACGAGCTGTTGGTGGTCGAGTGGGCGGCCGCGATCCGCAGTGCCGTCATCGAGGCGGCCTGAGCCCCCCTCCGCCGACACAGCCGGTACGACCGTCGAAGTGAGGTCATGCCATGAGAGCGATCGTCGTGGGCGCGGGCATCGGAGGACTGACCGCGACGCTGAGCCTGCGCCGGGCAGGCCATGAGGTGACGCTCGTCGAGCAGTCGCGGCAGCTCAGCGAGATCGGTGCCGGCATCCAGATCGCCCCCAACGCCACGCGCGTCCTACGCCGCTTGAACCTGCTCGACGCCGTCGCGGAGCCGTCCACGCGGCCGGCCCATGTGAGCTTCCGCACCTGGTCCGACGGCTCCGAGATCTGCCGCTATGTCATCGGCCGTGAGGCCGAGGAGGAGTTCGGGGCGCCGTACCTCCAGGTACACCGGGCCGATCTCCAACAGGCCCTCTCCGCCGCCGTACCGCCCGAGTCGCTGCGCCTGGCCACCCCCGTCGTGGGGATCGACCAGGACGACACCGCGGCCCACGTGACCACGGCGAGCGGTGAACGTCTGGACGCCGACCTCGTCGTGGCCGCCGACGGCATCCGCTCAGCCGCCCGCCAGTGGCTCTTCGGCGCGGACGAGGCGGTGTTCTCGCACACCGCCGCATACCGGGCCCTGCTCCCCGCCGCCGAGGTCACCGACCTGGACCTCCCGGAGTACGCGGGCTGGCTCGGCCCGGGCCGCCACGTCGTCCACTACTGGCTGCGCCGCGGCGAACTGCTCAACGTCGTCGCCGTGTTCGTGACGGACCACGCGGCCCAGGAGTCGTGGACCGCCCGGGCGGAACCCGGCGAACAGCTGCGCACCTTCTCCGGCTGGGACCCCCGGCTGCTGACCGTCCTCGACCGCGCGGGCCAGGTCCTGCGCTACGGCATCTACACGCGCGCCCCGCTCACCCGCTGGCACATCGGCCGAGTCACCCTGCTCGGCGACAGCGCGCACGCGATGGTGCCGTTCCAGGCCCAGGGCGCGGCCCAGGCCGTCATGGACGCGGCCGTGCTCGGCGACTGCCTCACCGGCACGGCACCCGACGAGGTGCCCGAAGCGCTCGACCGGTACGTCCGCAGGCGGGTCCCGGCCGCCACGTCCGTGCAGGCCGGTTCCGCCCGCGCGGGCCACGACTACCACCTGCCGGACGGCCCGGAGGCCGAGGCGCGCAACGCCCGCCTTGTCGCCCTCGCGGCCGAGAACAGGTTCGGCCCGCACTCGGCGGCCTGGCCGGTGGACGTCCTGGCCGACGGCTGACCACCCACCCTCGACCAATCCCGTCCCCCGATCACCCCGTCTCCCGATCACCCCATCCCTCGACCATCCCTCCCACCGACCACCCCGCCCCGCCGTCCGAATGTCACCGCACGCCCCTTGGCGCGGCCCGCCCCATGCCCAACACTGAGCCGATGACGCAGCGTGTGGAGCTCGCGACCGTGATGGACCGGCTGGCCGTGGACGCACTTGTCACCGACTACGCCGTGGCCGTGGACGACGGCGACTGGGAGGCGTACCGAGGACTGTTCACCTCCGACGGGCGGGCCGACTACCGCTCGGCGGGCGGGGTCGAGGGAGACGCGCGCAAGGTCGCCGCATGGCTCGCGGAGAGCCTGCGGCTGTTCTCGATGCGCCAGCATCTGATCGTCAACCGCCGCGTCCGGTTCGGCACCCTGGACCAGGACACCGGCGACACGGCCCGCGTCCAGGCCGACTACATCAACCCGATGCGCCTCGCCGACGACGGCACCGCCTCCACCGCCCCCGACTTCGTCTGCGGCGGCCGCTACGCCTTCACTGTGCTGCGCACGGACGACGGCTGGCGGGTGCGCGAGGTCGTCGTACAGGAGAAGTGGCGGCGACTGCCGGACCCGCGGCCCTCACCTGTGATCAACTGAGCCGACACCCTCGGGGTGGTCCACCACACGCACACTGGAGTCACCCACGGGGTAGGAGGCGCCGTATGAACACGTTCGGCCACTGGCTCGCCTCCCCGTGGCGGCGCTCGATCGTCGCCGCGGTGGCAGGCGCTCTCCCCGTACTCGCGTTCCCGGCACCGTCCCTGTGGTGGTTCGCCTACGTGGCCCTCGTCCCCTGGATCGCGCTGATCCGCTCGGCTCCCACGGCGAAACGGGCAGCGTACGACGGCTGGGCCGGCGGTTTCGGGTTCATGGTGGGGATGCACCACTGGCTGCTGCCGAGCCTGAGTGTGTTCATCTTCGTCATCGGCGCCCTGCTCGGCGCGCTGTGGGCGCCGTGGGGTGCGCTGGTGCGGCATTTCCTGGCCGGGACGGCCTCGCGCGGCCGGATCGCCGCGGCGCTCGCCGTGCTGCCGTCGGGCTGGCTCGGTATCGAGCTCGTCCGCTCGTGGCAGGGGCTCGGCGGCCCGTGGGGCGTGCTCGGCTCCAGCCAGTGGCAGGTGGAACCGGCACTGCGGCTGGCCTCGGTGGGCGGGGTGTGGCTGCTCAGCTTCCTGATCGTGGCCGTCAACGTGGCGGTCGCCGTGTTGGTGACGATCCGTGAGTCCAGGGTCCCCGCGGTGGCGGGTCTGGTCGCCACGGCCGCCGTGACCTCGGCGGCCTGGATGTGGTCACCGCGCCCCGACACCGCGGGGACGACACGGATCGCGGTCGTCCAGCCCGGTGTCATCGACGGCCCCGACCGGCGCTTCGCTCGCGAGGAACAGCTGACCCGCGACCTCGCCGGGCAGGACGTCGACCTGATCGTCTGGGGCGAGAGCAGTGTCGGCTTCGACCTCGGGGACCGGCCCGACCTGGCGAAGCGGATCGCGGCGCTCTCCGAGGAGACCGGCGCCGACATCCTCGTCAACGTGGACGCCCGCCGCTCCGACAAGCCCGGCATCTACAAGAGTTCGGTGCTGGTGGGCCCCGACGGACTCACCGGCGACCGCTACGACAAGATGCGGCTCGTCCCCTTCGGCGAGTACATCCCGGCCCGCTCGCTGCTCGGCTGGGCCACCTCGGTCGGCAAGGCGGCGGGCGAGAACCGCAGGCACGGTTCCGAGCAGGTCGTGATGGACGTCGGTCACGGGCTGAAGGTCGGGCCGATGGTGTGCTTCGAGTCGGCGTTCCCCGACATGAGCCGCCATCTCGCCGAGGCCGGCGCCCAGTTGCTGATCGCCCAGTCGGCGACCTCGTCCTTCCAGCAGAGCTGGGCCCCCGAGCAGCACGCCTCGCTCGCCGCCCTGCGCGCCGCCGAGACGGGCCGCCCGATGGTGCACTCGACCCTGACCGGCGTCTCCGCCGTCTACGACGCGAGCGGACAGCGCGTCGGCCGGTGGATCGGCACCGACTCCAGCACCTCGGGCGTGTACGACGTACCGCTGGCGACCGGGACGACGCCGTACGTCCGCTTCGGCGACTGGCCGGTGCACGCGGCCCTGCTGATCCTCGCCGTGTGGTGCGCCGCCCAGCTGGGCCGGCGGTTCAAGCGGAGCGCTCCTGAACCGCGTGTACCACCCGCTCGCACAGCTCATGGGTCGCCAGCGCGTCCCGGGCACTGAGCACCTTTCCCGCGCGCACGGCGTCCAGGAAGGCGAGCACCGCCTGCTCGATGCCGCGCTGCCGGGCCACCGGCACCCAGTCGCCGCGCCGCCGCACGGTCGGCTGGCCCTTGTGGTCGATCACCTCGGCCAGGTTGATCACCTGCCGCTTGGTGTCCTGTCCGGACACCTCCAGGATCTCCTCGGCCGAGCCGCTGAGCCGGTTCATCATCCCGAGCGCGGTGAAGCCGTCCCCGGCGAGCTGGAGCACGACGTGGTGCAGCAGTCCGTCCTCCACGCGCGCGCGTACCGTCACGTCGTCGACCGGCCCCGGCGCCAGGAACCGCAGGGTGTCGACGACGTGGATGAAGTCGTCGAGGATCATCGTGCGCGGCTCCTCCGGGAGCCCGATCCGGTTCTTCTGCATGAGGATCAGCTCGCGCGGATGGTCGGCGCACTGCGTGTACCCGGGGGCGAACCGCCGGTTGAACCCGACGGCCAGACTCACGTTCCGCTGCTCGGCGAGCGCCACCAGCCGTTCGGAGTCAGCGAGTTCGTAGGCGAGCGGCTTGTCGACGTACGTCGGTACGCCCGCCTCGAGCAGCCGCGCGACGATGTCGGGGTGCACGTCGGTCGGCGCGTGCACGAAGGCGGCGTCGAGGTCCTGGGCGAGCAGCGAGTCGAGGTCCTGGTGTCGTTGTCCGCCGGGAAGGTGGAGACCGTCGGCGACCCGGATCAGCGTCGCCGGCGTCCGCGTCTGCACGTGCAGTTCGACGCCGGGCCGGCCGCCGAGCACCGGCAGATACGCCTTCTGCGCGATGTCACCGAGTCCGATGCAGCCGACCTTCACGAGGACTCCTCCAGGTTGTCCGGCCAGGGCCTTGCCCGAAGCATACGGCGGCCGCGACGGCCCCGGCCGACGACCGGGAATTCGCTGGTGGTGAGGGGTGAGCTGGGTCAGGATGCCAGCATGACGACTCAGCGCGCCGAACCCGCGACCACCGCCGACGAACGCAGCATGCTGGAGGGCTGGCTGGACTACCACCGGCAGACCCTCGCCTGGAAGTGCGAAGGCCTGACCGACGCCCAGCTCAGGACCGCCTCGGTGGAGCCGTCCACGCTCTCCCTGATGGGCCTGGTGCGGCACATGGCGGAGGTGGAGCGCAGCTGGTTCCGCCGGGTCCTGACCGACGAGGACGCGGCGCCGATCTACTACACCGAGGCCGACCCGGACGGCGAGTTCCGTCTCACCGAGGCCGACACCTGGCAGGAGGCGCACGACACCTGGCAGGCCGAGATCGAGAAGAGCCGGCAGAACGCGTCCCGCTTCGGCCTGGACGACATCACCGTGGGCAAGCACCGCCGGACCGGAGAGCGGTTCAACCTGCGCTGGCTCTACACCCACATGATCGAGGAGTACGCCCGCCACAACGGCCACGCCGACCTGATCCGCGAGCGCATCGACGGCGTCACCGGCGATTGACGTCAGCACCGGGAGGCCTGAGCACACCGTACGGGGGCGGAGATCACCCGTGCGGGGCAACCTCCGCCGGTCCGCTGTCGCCGAGGTCGCCCGAACCAGCAGAGTGGCGCGAGTGCATCGAACCACGACTACCGCAACGCTCCTGGTCACCGTGGCTGTCTCGGCCCTCACCGGCTGTGTGACGGTCCAGCGTCCACCTGTGTCCGGGCCGCCGCCGACGACGGCACCGTCACGGCTGCCGGGACCGGGGGACGCCCACCCGGACGGTCAGGCGCAGCCGCAGATCGTGCAGGCCCCGGCCCAGGAGGCACTGTCCATGATCGACCCGTCCCGGTCCTCGAAGCCGCAGGGAACCGCGCCGCGCGACAGCGCCCCGGGGACCGCAGCGGCCTCCGCGCGGCCGCAGTCCCGACAGCCCGCACAGGGGCGTCCAGGACATCCACAGCATCCCGCCCGCCCGGCACATCCCGAACCCCGGCACCCGGACGCCGGGCACTACCGGCAGCCCCGGGTCGAGATTCCGGACGTGGCCAGGTCGGTCCCCAAGTCGGTCCCCAAGGGCCCGAAGGACGTCTGCGCTCTCGGCAGGAAGTACGGCGGCTGGCAGGAGGGCAGCCCCGAGTCGGTCATCTGCGACCAGGCGTACGGGCGTTGAGGCACGCCGGTCTCAGGGCCGCTGCCGCGGCGGACCCCACCCTCCGTCAGCGGCGGATCCGCCCTCGCCGAGCCGTAGCTCCAGCCTGCTGATCGCCGCCCGCACACCGTCGCTGTAGTTGTCCTCCCCCAGGGCGTCCGCCGCCCTGCGGGCCCGGCGCAGATGGGTGCGGGCGGCGTCCGTGCGGGCGAGCCGCACATAGTCGGCGGCCAGGTTGAGGTGCAGCGAGGGATACAGGGCGCGCACGGCGAGCGCGCCCTCGTGCCGGCTCAGCCGGTCCTCGGTGAGTTCCTCCGCGGCCGTCAAGGCCCGGAGGTCCCAGGCGAGTTCATCGCAGGGGTCGTCCTGGGCGTCGGCCATGTAGTGCGCCAGGGTGCAGCGGTGCAACGGGTCGCCGTCCTCGCCGATCTCCGTCCACAGGGCCAGGAAGCGGTGCCGGGCCTCCTCGCGGTCCCCCGCGTGACACAGCATGACGACCTGCCCGATCCGTGTCATCACGGTGTCCGGCGCCGCCTGCTCCTGTCGCTCCGTCAAAGCGTCCTCCGGGCCCTTGTCAGCTGTCGTCCCCTGTCCGTCCCGACGCTAGCCGCCGCATCTGACAATCGAGGTCAGGCGGGACCGGGCCGGGGCCGCGCGGCACCGGCCCGGCGGACGGGTCAGCCGAGGTTCGGGATCGTCCAGTCGATGGGCTCGTGGCCCTGCCGGGCGACCGCCTCGTCGATCTGTGTGAACGGGCGGGAGCCGAAGAACTTCTTCGCCGACAGCGGCGAGGGGTGCGCGCCCTTGACCACGACGTGCCGGCTCTCGTCGATCAGGGGGAGCTTCTTCTGCGCGTAGTTGCCCCACAGCACGAAGACGGCCGGGTCGGGCCGCTCGGCCACCGCGCGGATCACCGCGTCGGTGAACTTCTCCCAGCCCTTGCCCTTGTGAGAGTTGGCCTCGCCGGAGCGGACCGTGAGCACCGCGTTGAGCAGCAGGACGCCCTGCCGGGCCCACGGCATGAGGTAGCCGTTGTCCGGGATCTCCAGGCCCAGCTCCTCCTTCATCTCCTTGTAGATGTTCCGGAGGGAGGGCGGGGTCCTGACGCCCGGGCGGACCGAGAAGCACAGGCCGTGGCCCTGGCCCTCGCCGTGGTACGGGTCCTGGCCGAGGATCAGGACCTTCACCTGGTCGTAGGGCGTCGCGTCGAGGGCGGCGAAGACCTCCTCGCGCGGCGGGTAGACGGGACCCTTCGCCCGCTCGTCCTCGACGAACTCCGTCAGCTCCTTGAAGTACGGCTGCTGCAGTTCGTCGCCCAGAACCCCGCGCCAGGACTCGGGCAGCATGGCGGTGTCGGTCACGTCAACGTCCTTACGATGTGCGGTCACTTGCAGGCTTCAGAACCTACAGGCGACCACTGACAGCGCGCCGCTACCAGCTGGTCTTCCAGTACAGCTCCCACATCGTCATCATGGTCGCCGGGTCGATGACCTTCTCGAGACCGGAGATCTCCTCGTTCGCGGCCACGTACTGCTTGCCCTGCCACAGCGGCACCAGCCGGGTGTCGTCCACGAAGACCTGCTGGGCCTCCTCGATCTGCGGCCCCACGGCCCCGCGGTCGCTCTCCGCGCGCGACTCGGGCAGCAGCTTGCCGGTGATCTCGGGGGCGTCGTACGGGGTGCCGAGCGCGTTCTGCTCGCCCACGAAGGGCGCGATGAAGTTGTCGGCGTCGTGGAAGTCTGGGAACCAGCCGCGCCCGAACACCGGGTACTCACCCTTCTGGTAGCCCTCGACGTAGGTCTTCCAGGGGCGGCTCTTGAGGGTGATCTTGAAGAGACCGGAGGCCTCCAGCTGCCGCTTCAGCTCCTGGAAGGCGGGCTTGGTCGTCGAGCCGTAGCGGTCGCTGGTGTACCAGAGGGTCAGCGGGACGCGCTCGGTGATCCCCGCGTCCCTGAGGAACCGCTTGGCCTTGGCCACGCTGGGGTCTCCGAAGTCGTCGAAGAATCCCGTGGTGTGGCCGGTGAGTCCGGCCGGGACCATCGAGTACAGCGGCTCGACGGTGTCCTTGTAGACGAAGTGCACGAGTGCCGGGCGGTCGACGATCTGGGCGACGGCCTTGCGGACCGCGGGCTTCGCGGACCAGGGGTCGCTGGGGTTGAACACCAGGTAACTGATCTCGGTGGTGGGGTTCTCCAGGAGCTGGAGCCCCTCCTTCTGCTGGTTGGTCTCGATGTCCACGGTGTCGGAGGCCCCGAGACCGCGGTACACGACCGAGATCTCCTTGTCCTTGAGGGCCTTGACCATCTCGTCCGACTGCTTGAAGTAGCGGATGGTGACGGCGTCGTTCTTGAGGTCCGCTATGCCCTTGTAGTTGTCGTTGCGGACGAGCTCGGCCTTCTCGCCCTCCTGGTAGGAGTCGAGGCTGTAGGGCCCCGAGCCGCTGATCTTCCCGTCCTTGCGGATCGCGGTCGCGGAGTACTCCGCGGGGTCCACGATCGACATGGCCGGCGTGGTGAGGATCAGGGGGAAGGTGGCGTCGGGCTGGGTGAGGTGGAAGACGACCTCGCGGTCGCTCTTGACCTGCACCCGGGAGAGCGTTCCCAGCAGGCCGGCGGGCCCGCCGTTGAGGTTGATCTTCTTGATCCGGTCGATGGAGTACTTGACGGCCTTGGCGTCCAGCGTGTGTCCGTTGGAGAACTTCAGACCCTCGCGCAGCGTGCAGCTGTACTCGGTGCTCGACGGGTCCGTGAACTCACAGCTCTCGGCCGCGTCGGGTTCGGGGTCGGATCCACCGGGTGAGTAGTTCAGGAGCGTCTGATAGACGTTGCGGAACAGTTCCCAGGAGTTGTCCCAGGAGGCCGCGGGGTCCAGCGTGGCCGGGGCGCTGGTGGTCCCCACGATGATCGCCTTCCCGCCGTCGGAGGAGTCCGAGGAGAACACCCCGCATCCGGCCATCGTGGATATGGACACGAGGGCCGCGAGGGGCGGCAGGTATCGGTTCCGCATGAACACGCGCTTGCTCCTCGAAATGCCGTGCCGAGAGTCGGCAAAACATACCGCAGCGCCACGCACACTCAACCGGTTCGTTCACAGCGAGCTTGATCACCTCGGCGTGATGACCCTGTAAATCCCCTGTGAGGCTTTTGTGCGTTCGACACGGGCGCCCTCGGTGTCAACGGGCGCCCGTGCCGAGACGACGGGGTCAGCTCACTCCGGCGTTGAGGAAGATGCCGCCGTCGACGACGAGCGTCTGGCCGGTGACCCAGTCGGACTGCGCCGAGGTGAGGAAGGCCGCGGCGCCGCCGATGTCGGAGGGCACGCCGAGCCGGGCCAGCGGGTAGGACGCGGCGGCCTCCGCCTCCCGGCCCTCGTACAGGGCCGACGCGAACTTGGTCTTCACGACGGCGGGGGCGATCGCGTTGACCCGCACCCCCGGCGCGAACTCGTGCGCGAGCTGCTGGGTGAGGTTGATCAGCGCGGCCTTGCTGACGCCGTACGCGGCGATGAAGGGCGAGGGCGCGATGCCCGCGACGGAGGCGATGTTGACGATCGCGCCGCCGTTGTCCTTCTGCCAGGCGTGCCAGGTCTTCTGGGCGAAGCCGAGCGCGGAGATCACGTTGGTCTCGAAGACCTTGCGCGCCACACCCAGGTCGAGGTCGGCGATGGGCCCGAACACCGGGTTGGTACCGGCGTTGTTGATCAGATAGTCGACGCGCCCGAAGGCCTCCATGGCGCGCTCGACGGCGGCGGCCTGGTGCGCCTCGTCGTGCGCCTTGCCCGCCACGTGGACGGCACGCTCGGCGCCGAGCTGCTCGACGGCCTCCTTGAGGGAGTCCTCGGTGCGGCCGGTGATGACCACCCGGTCACCGCGTGCGACGAGCGCCTCGGCGATGCCGTAGCCGATGCCGCGGCTGGCGCCCGTGATGAGCGCGACCTTGCCCGAAAGCTCGGGGAGTTGCGAAGTCATGGTCCCGTTTCCCTAGTCGAGCGGTCCGCCGGCGACGTACAGCACCTGGCCGGAGACGAATCCGGCCGCCTCGCCCGTGAAGAAGGCGATGGCGTTGGCGATGTCGTCGGGCTCGCCCACGCGCGCGACCGGGATCTGGGTGGCGGCCGCGGCCTTGAACTCGTCGAAGCCCATGCCGACCCGCTCGGCGGTGGCGGCGGTCATGTCGGTGGCGATGAAGCCGGGGGCGACGGCGTTGGCGGTGATGCCGAACTTGCCGAGCTCGATGGCGAGGGTCTTGGTGAAGCCCTGGAGACCGGCCTTGGCGGCGGAGTAGTTGGCCTGACCGCGGTTGCCGAGGGCGGAGGACGAGGACAGGTTGACGATCCGGCCGAAGCCCGCGTCCACCATGTGCTTCTGAATGGCCTTGGTGACCAGGAACGAGCCCCTGAGGTGCACGTTCAGAACGGTGTCCCAGTCGGAGACGCTCATCTTGAACAGCAGGTTGTCGCGCAGCACGCCCGCGTTGTTGACGAGGATCGTCGGCGCGCCGAGCTCCTCGGCCACGCGCGCGATGGCGGCCTGCACCTGGGCCTCGTCGGAGACGTCCGCGCCGACCGCGATCGCCCGGCCGCCGGCCGCGGTGATCTTCTCCACGGTGTCCTTGCAGGCGGCCTCGTCGAGATCGATCACGGCGACCGCGCGACCCTCGGCCGCCAGTCGTACGGCGGTGGCGGCGCCGATGCCGCGCGCGGCACCCGTGACCACGGCTACCCGCTGCTCTGTGGTGGACATTGCTGGTTCTCCTCGCCCTTGAGAAATCGACCTGGGGAAATCGACCTGAGAATGTACGGCCCATTCGGTGAGCGACCGCTTAGTACCTTCAGCAGACGTGACGCTAGAAGCCATGGCACGCGGTGTCAACGTCCCACGTGCCGGGTGTGATCCATTACCTGACCAGCAGGTCGAGCAGACGCTCCGGTTCGGCGGCCGGATCGGTGGTGAGCCCGGTGTGCACGGGGCCCGGCTGGACGACGGTGGAGCGGGGCGCGATCAGCCAGCGGAAGCGCCGTCCGGCGTCGTCGCGAGCGGCCTGCCCGGCCCCCTCGCCGCCGCCGCAGACCCCCTCGACGGCGTGGAGCGCGGCCCGGACACCGGCCACGTCCGCGTCCGGGTCGAGCGCCCGCAGCCGGGCCTCGTCGAGGTGGGTGCGCACGCCGACGTAGGCCTTGGCGCGGCAGTACACGAGCACGCCCGCGTTGATGCACTCGCCGCGCTCGACGCGCGGCACGACCCGCAGCAGGGCGTACTCGAAGACCTCGCGGTCGTCGGTGCGGCCGCCCCTGATGATGTGGCGCTCGGTCACTGGATCCCCTCGATCCGCTCGTGGACGACGGCCGCGCGCGCGAGCAGCGGCCGTGCGTAGGTCCGCCGGAGTTCGTCCGGCGACTCGAAGCCGGGTTCGCCGGCCAGCCAGGCGTCCGGGATCTCGGCGGTGACCTCGGCGAGGAGGTCCTCGGTGACCCGGGGGGCCAGTTCGGCGGCGGCCGCGGCGACATCCGGTGCGAAGGACTTCAGGACGTGGTCCGAGGCGTCGTAGGGGCGGGCGGCGGACTTCTCGGCGCCGGGCCAGTTGTGCTGCCAGATCATGGTCGCGCCGTGGTCGATGAGCCACACCTCGCCCCGCCACCACAGCAGGTTGGGGTTGCGCCAGGAGCGGTCGACGTTGTTGACCAGCGCGTCGAACCAGACGATCCGGCCGGCCTCCTCCGGGCCGACCGGGAAGGCCAGCGGGTCGAAGCCGAGCGCTCCGGAGAGGAAGTCCATGCCGAGGTTGGTGCCGCCGCTGGACTTCAGCAGCTCCTGCACCCGCTCGTCGGGCTCGCCGAGCCCCAGGTCCGGGTCGAGGTCGAGCGTCACGAGCCGCGGGACCCGGAAGCCGAGCCTGCGGGCGAGCTCCCCTGCCACCACCTCGGCGACCAGCGTCTTACGGCCCTGACCTGCGCCGGTGAACTTGATGACGTACGTCCCGCGGTCGTCGGCCTCGACGAGCCCCGGCAGCGAGCCGCCCTCACGCAGGGGCGTGATGTAGCGGGTCGCGATGGCTTCCTTGAGCATCGCCCCAGGTTACTGGGGGGTGTCTGAACAACGGGCACTCCGGGGCCGTACCTCAGGGCAGTTCAAGGATTCCGTGGAAGGGGACGTCAGCATGGCCAGCGAATCGATTCATCCCGCATCGGCCCCCAGTCGCCGGGTCGTCGTGGCGGCGGTCGGCGCGGCAGGACTCGCCCTCACCCTGAACGCGTGCGGGTCGGAGGACGACTCTTCCTCGTCGTCGTCCTCCTCGTCGTCGTCGGACACTGCCGCCGGCGGCAGTGTCCTCGCGAAGACCTCGGACATCCCCGAGGGTGGCGGCAAGATCTTCAAGGACTCGGGTGTGGTGGTCACCCAGCCCACGGCGGGCGAGTTCAAGGCGTTCTCGTCGAAGTGCACCCACCAGGGGTGTGCGGTGACGGGCATCACCAACGGGGTCATCACCTGTCCGTGCCACAAGAGCGAGTTCTCGGTGACCGACGGCAGCGTGAAGAAGGGTCCGGCGACCCAGCCGCTGCCCGAGGAGAAGATCACCGTCAGCGGCGACTCGATCTCGCTCGCATGAGAGGTCAGACGCGCCCGGGGCGGCGGGGTCGTCCCAGACAGGTCAGCATCTCGTCCGTGGTGGCGAGGGTGGCCACGAGGGCGAGCGTGTGACGGATCATCGCCGGGGTGTAGTCGGAGGGCACCCCGGCGATGGCGTCCGTCACCACCACGACGGTGTAGCCGCGGTTCACGGCGTCGAACACGGCGCTCGGGACGGCCACGTTGGCGGAGACACCGGTCACCACCAGTGTGCGGCAGCCGAGGTTGCGCAGGAGCGCGTCGACCTCGGTGCCCTGGATCGGCGACAGGCCGTGCAGCCGTCGTACGACGAAGTCCTCCTCGCTCACCTCGATCGGGGCCGCCACCCGCACCGCGGTGGTCCCGGACAGCTGCTGGACGGGCAGGCGTTCGGCGGCACGGAAGAGCCGGGCGTTGCGGTTGGTGCCGCGTCCGTCCGGACGGCGTTCGGCGATCGCGTGGATCACCTGGACCCCGTTCCCGTGCGCGGCGGCGACCAGTCGGGCTACGTTGGCGAGGGCACCCGAGGTCCGTGCCTCACGGGCGAGTTCGGGCAGCGCGCTCTCCGGTCCGACGACGCCCTGCTGGCATTCGACGGTGAGCAGGACAGTGCTCTCGGGAGCGAGGAGTTCGCTGAGTTGTTCGTACGACGGCACGGTTCCCCCTGGTCGCCGACGGCCCGGAGCCGGTGACAGTAGCCACCATTGCGTCGGGACGGAAGACGACCCATCCTTTTCTGACGTGATGTCAGAGGATCTCTCCTCTGACACGACGTGAGAGAAAGAGGGGGGACGCATGACCGTCACTCAGCGCCGTGGCCGGAAGATCATGATGACGCCGGGCGAGCTGGACGAGTTCCTGACCAGCCAGCGCACCTGCCGGGTCGCCACGGTCTCCGCCGATGGCGCTCCGCATGTGAGCACGCTCTGGTTCGCCTGGGACGGCACCTCGTTGTGGCTGTACTCCGTCGTGCGCAGCAAGCGCTGGACCGATCTGCGCCGCGATCCACGGGTCGCGATCGTGGTCGACACGGGTGAGGAGTACGACGAGCTGCAGGGCGTGGAGTTGTCCGGGACCGTGGACTTCGTGGGCGAGGCTCCGCGCACCGGAGAGCTGCGCGCGGAACTAGACGTCCCGGAGACGCTGTTCGCCCGCAAGAACTTCCGCCTGGAGGAGATGCCGCACGACGGCCGGCACGCCTGGATACGGCTGACCCCCGAGAAGATCGTCTCCTGGGACTTCCGCAAGCTGGGCCCGGCGTAGGGCTGTCCGGCGGACGAGACCGAATACGGGGGGAGAAAAACGTGCTCAAACGGCCTCCCCCGCCGCCGACTTCAGCGCCTCGACCGCCGCCCGGATCGACGGGCGGCGGTCGGCGTCCGCGCGCCACACGGCGTAGATGTGCCGGCTGACCGACTGCCGTACGGGCACGGTCCGCACGCCCGCCGGGATCGGCCCGCGCCCGAGCCGGGGCGCCACGCACACGCCCAGACCGGCGTCGACCAGCGCGAGTTGGGTCGGATGCTCCTCCGCGCGGTGCGCGACGCGGGGTTCGATGCCCTTGGAGCGGAGGGTGTGCATCAGCCACTCGTGGCAGAACTCGCTCTCGCCCCAGGTGACCCAGTCGTCGTCGGCGAAGTCCTCCAGGTCGACCTCGTTCCGGTGCGCGTGGCGGTGGGTCGCGGGCATCGCCACGTCGGCCGTGTCGTCGACGATCGAGGCCTTCACCAGCCCGTCGGGCATGGGCAGCGGCTTGTTGTACCAGTCCAGGACGACCGCGAGGTCGTAGTCACCGCGGATCACTGCGAGGACCGCTGATTCCGGCTCCATCTCGCTCGAGCTGAGCCGCAGGCCCGGATGTGCGGAGCGCAGGCCCGCGATCGCGGCCGGGAACAGTCCGCGTGCGGCGGTCGGGAACGCGGCGAGTCTCAACTCCCCCACCACCTGGCCGCGTTGGGCCTCCAGGTCGGACTGGGCGAGTTCCACCTGGGACAGGATGCGTGCCGCGTGGTCGGCGAGGAGCCGGCCGGCGTCGGTGAGCCGCACCCCCCGGCCGTTCTTGGCGAGGAGCTGCTGCCCGACCTCGCGCTCCAGCTTGGACATCTGCTGCGAGACGGCCGAGGTCGTGATGTGCAGGCCCTCGGCGGCGCCGCTGACCGAGCCGTGCCGGGCGAGGGCGTCGAGGGTGCGCAGGCGCTCCAGGTTCAACATGTAAGCAATACTACGAGATATCTCGCTCGAAAACTCGCTTGTGCTACGAGATCATGTACCGGATCGTGGTCGGCATGACCACCGCGACCGTCACCGAAGCCCCGCCGCGGACCACCCGCCGCCCCGCCCTCGACTGGCGCCTGCGCTTCGGCGGGCTCTCGCTGATCTGGGGATTCAGCTTCCTGCTCATCAAGGTGGGCACCGAGGGGTACGCACCCTTCCAGGTCACGCTCGGGCGGCTGGTGTTCGGGACGCTGGTGCTCGCGGCGGCGATGGCGGTGCGGCGGGAGCGGCTCCCTCGCGGGGTACGGACGTGGGCTCACCTGGCGGTCGCGGGTTTCCTGCTCAACGCACTGCCGTTCTCGCTCTTCGCCTACGCGGAGCTGACGATCCCGTCCACGCTGGCGGGGATCTGCAACGCGACCTCGCCGCTGTGGGGGATGGTCCTGTCCGTCGTCGCACTGTCCGAGGACCGGCCCACGCGCGTGCGGGTCGCCGGGCTCGGGCTCGGATTTCTGGGGGTGGCTGACGGTTCTCGGGGCCTGGCAGGGGTTCAGCGGGCTGGACGGCAGGGGGACGGCGATGGCCCTGCTGGCCTCGCTCAGCTATCCGATCGGATGGATCTACGTGCGTCGGACGCTGGCCGGTGTGGGGTACTCCCATATATCCCTGATGGGGGCGCAGTTGCTGTTGGCCACGGTTCAACTGGCGGTTGCCACTTCGCTGTTCTCCGGGATTCCCACCCATGTCGATGTCCTGCCGCTGCTTGCGATCGCGGCGCTGGGCGCGCTGGGGACGGGGCTGGCCCTGCTGGTCCAGTACGGGCTGGTCGCCGAAGTGGGGCCGACCACCGCGCAGATGGTCACGTACTTCATTCCGGTCATCGCCACGGGAGCAGGGGTCGCGGTGCTCGGCGAGTCGTTGAGCTGGTCGACGCCCGTGGGTGCGGTGATCGTGCTCGCGGGGGCGGCGCTCACTCAGATGCGGTTCCCCGCGCACGCCCCTGAAGGCAGCTCACCTTCCCCTTAGACATGGCTCCGGGTCAACGACGGACCCAAGGCCCTCGCGATGGCGTCCGCCAGGTGGGGCACCTCCGCGGTCGTCAACGTCGATACGGTCACGCGGATCCCCTGCGGTGCGCTCATTCTGAAGCGGGCGCCCGGGGCCACGGCCCATCCCGCGTGCAGGAGGCGGGACACCGCACCCGTCTCGTCCGGGACCGGGATCCATACGTTGAGGCCGCTGCGGCCGTGGGCCTCGACTCCGCGTTCCGCGAGTGCGCCGATCAGCCGGTCGCGGCGCTCGCGGTACGCCGCCGCCACCTCCGCCGTGTCCAGTACGCCCTCGGACCACAGGTGCACCACCGCCCGCTGGGTGATGCGACTGACCCAGCCGGGACCCAGGCGGTGGCGGCCGTGGACGCGGTCGACGGTGACCTCGTCGCCGGTGAGGACGGCCAGGCGCAGATCGGGGCCGTAGGCCTTGGCCACCGAGCGGACGAAGGCCCAGTGGCGGGTGACTCCGGCCAGGGGGTACAGGGGCAGGTCGACGATGCCGTGGCCGTGGTCGTCCTCGATGAGGAGGATGTCCCGGTGATCCTCCAGGACGGCGCGCAGGGCACGCGCACGCGTGGCGGTCACCGAGGCGCCGGTCGGGTTCTGGGCCCGGTCGGTGATGATCAGGGCTCGGGCGCCCGACTCCAGGGCCCTGCGTACGTCGTCGGCGCGGGGCCCCTCGTCGTCCACACCCATCGGGGCGACGCGCAGGCCGAGTGCCGGGACCAGGTCGAGGAGGCTGCCCCAGCCGGGGTCCTCCACGGCGACCGTGTCGCCCGGCTTGAGGTGGGCGGCCAGGACGCGCTCGATCACGTCCAGGGAGCCGGAGGCGACGGCGAGAGGGCCCACCGGAACGCCGTCCGCGTCCAGCGCCTCTCGCGTCAGCCGCGACAGCTCCGGGTCGACGGTCGCCTCTCCGTACAGCACCGGCTCCCGGTCGCCCTGTTCGGCGGCGGCGGCGAAGGCCGGCGCCAGCGGGGGCAGCAGCGCCGGGTCCGGGTTGCCGTTCGCCACGTTCCGCACGCCCTCCGGGACCTCCACCCGGATGTACTCGCGTCCCGTGGTGGCCGGCTTCGACCGCACCCGGCTGCCCCTTCTCCCGGCGGTCTCGATGACCCCGCGCTCACGCAGGGTGCGGTAGGCGGCCGCGACCGTATTGGGATTCACTCCGAGCTCCACAGCCAACTCCCGCATGGGAGGCAGCAGTTGCCCGGGGGCCAGCTCTCCGGCACCCACCGCGCTCTCGACGCTCGCCGCAATCTCGGATGCACGTCGGCCTTCGATCCGATATTCTCCTAGCACAAAGCAGATTATGCACTAGTGCAATGGAGACCGCAAATGCAGGGGACCACCGCGACCACGCCGGAGCCGACCGCCTACGCGCCGACCGACCGCACCGTCCCGACACGCTCCCCCAACCGGGCCTCGTACGACAGGGAACTGGTGCACTCGATACTCGACGAGGGCTACGTCTGCCACCTCGGCTTCGTCCGGGACGGCGCCCCCGTGGTCCTGCCCACGCTGTACGGCCGGGTGGGCGAGCGGCTCTACGTCCACGGCTCGACGGGTTCGCGACCGCTGCGGATGACCGGCCAGGCCGACCCGGGGTTGCCGGTCTGCCTGACGGTCACGCACGTCGACGCGCTGATCCTGGCCCGCTCGGCCTTCCACCACTCGATCAACTACCGGTCCGTGGTGGTGCACGGACTCGCGTACGACGTCACGGACCCCGAGGAGAAGCGCCTCGCCCTCGACGCGCTGGTCGACCACGTGGTGCCGGGACGCGCACTCGACTCCCGCCCCGCCAACAAGAAGGAACTGGCCGCCACCGCCGTCATCCGCCTCGACCTGGACGAGGTCTCCGCCAAGCTCCGCACCGGCGGGGTCAACGACGAGCCCGAGGACCTCGCCCTCCCCCACTGGGCCGGTGTGGTCCCGCTGCGCAAGGGCTACGGCACCCCGGTCGCCGACGGCGGCCTGGCCCCCGGCACCGAGGTCCCGGACTACCTGGCGGTGCTGTGATGCTGATCCATCCCTGGGACGCGGTCCGCGACGACGCCGAGTGGCAGCAGTGGCTGTCCGTCCACGACTTCGGGCAGCTCGCCGTCAACGGCCCTGCGGGCGAGCCCCCGTTCGTCCAGCCGCTGCATTTCGCCTACGACCCCTCGCGGGGCGAGGCCCTGACGCACCTCGCGCGGCCCAACCCGATGTGGGGCGCACTGGAGGCGAGCCCGGACGTCGTACTGAGCGTGGTCGACGACTACGCGTACATCCCGGGCCCCTGGCAGGCCGATCCGGACGTGCCGTCCGAACACGGCACGCCCACGAGCCTCTACGCGGCGGTCCAACTGCGTTGCCGGGCCCACGTGGTGGACGACCCGGCCGAGAAGGCCGTACTCCTGAACCAGCAGGTCGGTCACTTCCAGCCGGAGGGCGGCACCGCGCGGGTGGCGGCGGACGAGGTGCCGTTCGGGAGGCAGCTGCCGGGGATTCGCGGGCTGCGGCTCGAAGTGACCGGTGTGCGGGCGAAGTTCAAGTACGCAGGCAAGCGGACGGCTCAGGTGCAGGACCGGATCGCGCAGGGGCTGGCGGACCGGGGCGGCCCCGGGGACGTGGCGGCGCGCGATCACCTGCTGCGGCGGCAGCGGGCCTGAGCGAGGGGGCCCTTCGGACGGAAGGGCCCCCTCGGTTCGTCATGCGGGCACACGCGCCTCCGTCACCGCGAGCCCCGCGACCGCGCCCAGCATCAGCAAGGTGCCGACGACGGTGGTCGCAGTGAGGCGCTCACCGAACAGCACGACGGCCAGCACCGCCGCGCTCACCGGTTCCAGCAGCATGATCACGGAGACGGTGGTGGAGCGGACGACCGCCGCGGCCGCGAAGTAGAGGGCGTAGGCGAGAGCCGTGGGGACGGTCGCCAAGTAGACCAGCAGGACCAGGAGCAGGGCCGGTCGGGACGTGTGCGGGACCAGGCCCTCGGCCGACGCGAGGGGCAGCAGGCAGAGGCCGGCCACCGCGAACACCCCCACGGACGTTCCGGAGGACTCCGCCCGGGCCGCGCGCGTGATCAGGGTCATCGCACAGCAGCCGGCCGCCGAGAGCAGTCCGAGCAGCACGCCCAGGGGACGCACGGAAGCCTCCGCGCCGCCCAGCATCAGCACCACGAGTCCGGCGAGGGCTCCGGTGACGGCGACGACTCCGCTGCGCCCGAGCCGCTCCCCCAGGGCGAGACGTGCCCCGAGCGCGATGATCACGGGGCCGGCGCCGAGGGTGACGACGGTGGCCACGGCGAGCCCGGTGGACCGTACGGCGGCGAAGTAGGCGGTCTGGAACACCGCGAGACCGACGCCCGACGCACCGACTCGCAGCGCTGTGCGGCCGAACGGTTCCGAGACGGCCGTACGCGCGCGTGGCCGTAGGAGACGGACGGCGAGCAGTACCGCCAGTCCGGCCGTGCAGCGCCAGAAGGACAGGGACACGGGGCCCAGGTCACTGGTCCGATAGGCCACCGAGGCGACCGCTCCCGCGGTGCCCCAGGTGGTACCGGCGACGATCAGATAGATGAGGCCTCGCCCGACGGGCAGGCCTGAAGAAGCATGCGACACGTGTTCTCTCCGCAGATGCGCCGAGGCGCGGAAGTTCGGAAGAGGACGCCCGCTCGGTGACGGGGTCCGCGGACTTCGTCTGCGGGCAGCACCGTTCAGCCCGGCGGCACGGCCGGGCGTGGTGTCCGGAGGGCCCGCCTCAGGCGGCCGGCGGAGAAACGATGAACGTCTGCGTGTGCATGAGCCGGGAGCCTAGGCGGCGTTCTCCCGGGTGGACAACCGACTTTCGGCGCCGCCGGCCGCTACCGGTTCCACGGAGCCCTTGGCCGGGGTCGAGGACTGCGCGATGAAGGCGCCGAGCAGGACGACGGCGCCGCCCACGATCTGCGGTGCCGAGAGGTGTTCGCCGAGCAGCACCCAGGCGAGGACGGTCGCGACGACCGCTTCGAGACAGGCCACGACCCCGGCTGTCGCCGGTGAGAGCCTGCGCACCGAGACCACGCCGGTGACGTAGGCGAGGACGGTGGCGATCAGCACGATCCAGCCGAGCAGCAGGCCGGCCGCGACCGGGGTGCCGTTCATGTCGGCGCGGTGCGCGAGGACGGAGAAGTCCATGGTCCAGGGGCGGGCCACGACGGTCAGGACGGCGGTCCCGACGAGAAGGCCGTACGCGATCACGCCGAGCGGGTCGGGGGCCTCGCCGGAGTCGCTGCCCTGGTCGGACAGGACGAAGTAGCCGACCTGGCAGCAGGCGGCGCCGAGCGCGAGGAGCAGTCCGAGGGCGTCGAAGCTCAGACCCGACCAGACCTCGACGACACACGCCAGCCCGCCGACCGCGAGGACCACGCCGAGCGCGGCGGCGCGGGTGACGGGCCGCCGCTGCACGAACCGCACCCAGCCGAGCACCAGGGCGGGGGCGAGGTACTCGACGAGCAGGGCGACACCGACGGGGATGCGGGAGATCGAAGCGAAGTAGAAGGCCTGCACACCGGCCACGCCGAGCAGCCCGAAGCCGGCGAGCAGAGCGGGACGGCTGCGCAGCAGCGCGCGGTGGCGGACGGCGAGCGGCAGCATCACCAGGGCGGCGCCCGCCACCCTCAGCCACACCACGTGCAGCGGATCGAGGCCCGCCTCGATCAACGGCTTGGCCGCCACCCCGGATCCGCCGAAGGCGAGAGCGGACACCAGCGCGAGACCGAGTCCGACGCCCTTGCCCTCACTGGCCCTGCTGCTCTCAGACGTATGCACCGCCCCATGATGACAGGGGACGACATGAGCGTCACCCCCGATGACTCCTGTCTCAGCGGCTGGACCTCGGCGGACCGCCCCACAGATCTCCGGGCAGACGGTCGTCGATCCGCGCGGACACCGCACGGGCGTCGATTCCCGCCCGGGTCAGCACCTCGACGGCCCGGGACTCGGGGTCCACCAGGATCGCCGCGAGCAGATCGATCCCGCGGGCGGGTCCGTCGGCGCGGTGGGCGGCCCGGGCGCAGGCGTATTCCATCGCGCCCGCGGCGAGCGGCGAGTAGCCCTCGGTCGTCGTCACGACGGGGACGGCGCCGGAGTCCTCGATGGTGCCCTGCCAGCGCAGTCCGTAGCCGATGCTGCGCTGCACGAGATAACCGAGGAGCCTCGGCAACTGGGGTTCCGCGTCGAAGACGGCGTACGCCTCGGCGTCGGCGTCCAGCAGTGAGTGCAGCAGATGGGCCGTGTCGATCTGCCGATCCCCGTCCCGCAGCGCGCGCCTGCGGGCACCGGACACCACCGCTGTCAGTTCCGCGCTGAGCCTGACATCGTCGTCCGGACTGACCGGCGGCAGGCCGCTCTGTTCGCGGGCCGACTGCCGGGGGATACGGGGGTGCACATCCCCCACCTCATCAGCCCCACCGCATCGGGTCATCCCCGAGGGGAAGCATCTTTGCGTCCCACGGAGAGCGGACCCCCGAGCCGGAATCTCCTCCTTACGGATGAGATCAAGCGTTTCCGCTCCGGTGGGCGTGCGCCGTTGTCGTGCGCTCCCTGCGCGCTCTCGTCGACAGGTGGGCCGAACGCACTCCACGCTTTCTGACGGTTCATCAGTATTGAATGTTGCGCCCCCTGCGGCTACTTTCCGCGACACCACAGCCCGACACGAAGAGGTGGCCGCATGGCGGAAATCAGCGCGGAGGCACGCATCCCGGCACCCGCGGAGAAGGTCTGGGCCCAGCTCACCGACTGGTCCGCGTACGGGGAGTGGAACGCGACGCACACCAGCTTCCCCAAGGGCGGCCCGACGGTTCTCGAACCGGGCGGAACCTTCCAGGAGAACATGAAGCTGATGGGCTTCCCCGCCGAGGTCGAGTGGACCATCGACCAGGTGGAGCCGGCCCGGCTGTTCGCCATCCGCGGCAAGGGCCCGATGGCGGTGAGCGTCGCCACGCGCTACACCCTGACCCCCGACGGCGACGCCACCACGGTCCGCATCGACGGCGAGTT
Source organism: Streptomyces sp. SAI-127 (assembly GCF_029894425.1). Lineage (NCBI taxonomy): Bacteria > Bacillati > Actinomycetota > Actinomycetes > Kitasatosporales > Streptomycetaceae > Streptomyces > Streptomyces sp. SAI-127. The sequence goes on along the minus strand of NZ_JARXYJ010000001.1, from coordinate 8,678,433 downwards.
CACGGGCGCCGCCGTCTCGCTGATGGCGGGCAAACTGAAGGACTCGGGGACGGCCGCACTGAACGAGTCGCTGCGGAAGCTGGCCGGACTGGTGCAGTGAGTGCCGCAGAAATGAATGCCGGACGCAGGAAGGCGCCCCGCGGATCGCTCCACGGGGCGCCTTCTGATCGCCCTACGACGGCCCGGCCTCGCCTCAGTCCTCGTCGGCGAGGATGAGGTACAGCTTCTTGCGGGCCTCGTTGATGACGGCCAGCGCCTTCTCGCGCTGCTCCTTGCTGCCGGTCTTCCAGACCTGGCCGAAGGCCTCCATGAGACCGAAGCCGGCCTGCCGGATCTCGCCGAGCGCCTCGAAGTCGATGCCACGGGAGGCTTCCTCCCACGGCGCGTCGGGGCCCTCGTCGGCCGCGGTACGGCCGGCCTCGGTGAGCGCGAACAGCTTCTTGCCGCCCTCGGTCTCACTGGCGATCAGCCCCTCGTCCTCCAGCAGCTGGAGGGTGGGGTACACCGAGCCGGGGCTGGGCTTCCACGCCCCGCCGCTGCGCTCGGCGATCTCCTGGATCATCTCGTAACCGTGCATGGGCCGGTCCTTGAGCAGGGCCAGGATCGAGGCCCGCACGTCACCGCGCCGCGCCCTCCCCCTGGGTCCGCCCCGACCCCTCGGCCCCCAGGGCCCGGGGCCGAAGCCCGGCCCTCCGAAGCCGGGGCCACCGGGGCCGCCCGGACCGAAGGGCCCGAAGGCACCTCGCAGGCTCTCGGGGCCACCACGGCCCCCACGACCGGCTCCACCATGTCCACGCTCGAATCCGTGGGAACGCATCGCAATCACTCCATTCCATCGTTGATCTGTCGCGATGCCTCAACGATATATCGGAACCGATCGCATGGCAAGGCCCACGGGTCGGCCTGGGGCCCCCGCCCCAGGCACACGAGGTCAGGAGGGTCGCGGCCCACAAGACCGCCGATCCGGAAGTGCTCCACGTCCTCGACGGACGGGAAGGTCACCTCAAGGCGTCGCGCAACGCGGTGGCCATCAGGTCGATGGCTTCCTTTCCGGCCGGCACCGGGCCGGTGTGGGTGAAGTAGTGGTCGACGCCCTCGAAGACGCGGTGGGTGACCGGGACGCCGGCGGCCTCCAGCGCCTTGGCGTAGGCGTCCCCCTCGTCGCGCAGGCGGTCGTTCTCCGCAGTGATGACCAGGGCGGGAGGAAGACCCGCGAGGTCGTCGGCGAGGCCGGGCGAGGCGAGAGGGCGGGCGCGGTCGGCGGGGTCGGGGACATAGGCGGCGGTGAAGATCCGCATGAGCTGCGGAGTGAGCAGCGGCTTGTCGATGAGGGACCGCTTGGTGGCCGGATCGGCGACCTGGTCCAGCGGTGCCGAGTCGAGGATCTGGAGCCGGGGCGAGAAGGTGCCTTTTTCCCTGGCCAGGCGGCAGACCGCGGCGGTCAGGTTGGCCCCGGCACTGTGTCCGCCCACGGCGAGCCGCGAACCGTCCCAGCCACCGGTGGCGCCGTTCTCGGCGACCCACGCGGTGACGTCGTAGGCCTGGGTGACGGGCGTGGGGAACGGCCGCTGCGGCGAGACCGCGTAGTCGACGTTGATCACGACGCAACCGGCCGTTGCGGCTATGTAGCGGCAGATGTGGTCGTCCTGCTCGGGCCGGGCGACCACGAACCCGCCGCCGTGGAAGTTGACGTACACGGGGGCGGGGGTGTCCGTGGTGGCCGGCGGACGGTAGACGGTGCACGTCACCGGTCCGGCACCGGTCTCCACGTGGAGGCTCTCGGTGCGCGCCGGGACGTCGGTGAAGCGCAGGTCCTTGTGTACGCGGGACATCACGCGACCGAGCAGGAGCTGGATCCCTCTGGCCTGGATTCGGGGGCTGAACGACATGACTGAACACCCATCGCTGCAAGGTTAAACTAACAGGATTCCTGATAATGGATGCTCGCCACCAAGAGCGCAATGGGTGGAGGGCCACTCCCCCGCCGCCCGGCCCGCGGACCCCGTGACGAAGCCAGGACGTGACCCGGATCGGCACGGAAATCGGTCCAGCGACCCCGGATTGGCCTTGTCCAGGCCTCAAGATCACCTCGTACCGTCGGGCCATGCGCATCCGAATCGTCGACGCCTTCACCGCCCGCCCCTTCACCGGAAACCCGGCCGGGGTCCTGCTCCTGGACGACGCCTTCCCGGACGACAACCGGCTCCAGAACATCGCCCTGGAGGTCAACCACGCCGAGACCGCCTTCGCCCACCGGCTCCCCGGGGACGACGAGGCCGACTGGGCGCTGCGTTGGTTCACGCCCGCCACCGAGGTGAACATGTGCGGCCACGCGACGCTCGCCACGGCCCACGTCCTGTACAGCACGGGCGCCCACGAGGGCCCCGTGCGGTTCGCCACCCGCAGCGGTGTGCTCATCGCGACACCGGGCGAGGACGGCTCGATCACCCTGGACTTCCCGACCGCCCCGCTGACGCCGGTCGAACTTCCCGAGGGGGTCGACGAGGCGCTGGGCGCCGAGCCGCTCACCGCCTTCGACACCGGCCCGAACATCGGCGACCTGCTGCTCGAACTGGCCGACGAGAAGACCGTCCACGCCCTGCGCCCCGACCTCAAGGCCCTGGCCGCCTATTCGGAGCGCGGCATCATCGCCACCGCCCGCGCCGAGAACCCGGACCTGGGCTACGACTTCGTCTCCCGCTGCTTCTTCCCGAACGTCGGCATCGACGAGGACCCGGTCACCGGCAGCGCCCACACCGCTCTGGCCCCCTACTGGTCGGAGCGTCTCGGCCGTAAGGATCTCACCGGGCTGCAGGCCTCGCCCCGCTCCGGCCGGGTCCGCACCGGGCTGCGCGGCGGGCGCACCCTGCTGACGGGCAGTGCGGTCACGGTCATCGAGGGCGAGCTGCTCGCCTGATCACGCGGTCGGCAGCCAGCCCACCTTGCCCGCGAGGAGCGCGTAGCCCACGAACGCCCCGATGTCGAGCAGGGAATGCGCCACCACCAGGGGGCCCACACGCCCCCACCTGCGGTACAGGTAGACGAACACCACGCCCATCACCATGTTGCCGATGAAGCCGCCGATGCCCTGGTAGAGGTGGTAGCTACCGCGCAGTACGGAACTGGCCACCAGCGCGGTGCCCGGGGTCCAGCCCAGCTGGTGGAGCCGGCGGAGCAGGTAGCCGACGACGATCACCTCTTCGAGGATCGCGTTCTGCATCGCCGAGAGGATCAGCACGGGGTACTTCCACCACACGTCGGGCAGCGCCTCGGGCACCACGGTGAGGTTGAAGCCCAGACCACGCGCGGCCAGGTAGAAGGCGATACCGGTACTGCCGATCACGGCCGCTATCCCGGCCCCGCGGGCAAGGTCGGGCCCGGGCCGGGTGCGGTCGAAGCCGAGGGTTCTCAGGCTCTGCCCCTCGCGCAGCAGGAGGTGCGCGACGAGCAGCACGGGCACCAGGGCCGACGCGATCCCGAAGAGCTGCCAGGCGAGATCCAGCCAGGGGCGGCCGGGTGCGGCCGAGGCGTTGAGGGTCGCCGCCTGGTCCTTGAGACCCCCTGGTTTGGTGACCGACCCGACAAAACTGATCAGCGCGGACACACCGCTCGCACCGAGCGAAAGCCCCAGAACGAGCAGCGTCTCGTCACGGAAAAATCTCCGTGAGAGCGCCCTCTGCGGAAAAGAATCGGCCACTGCCCCTTCCTCCGCCTGCACACCTGCCTCCAGTTGAGTAATCCAGCCTCATCCCCATCCCCGCCCCGCTAGGGTCCTTCGAAAGAAGTTACGAAGATCGTGCGCAAGGCCGTCGGGGGGACGGACGCCGTACGGGGGCGTGCCTCCCTCTTTCCTGCCGTACACGGCCGTGCCGGCACGGAGATCGACAGGGGAGGGCACCACCGTCATGGGACGTCACAGCTTGCCCGATCAGTATGGGGCGGGCGGCAGCGACCCCCGTCCACGCGCGCGCCGCCGTACCGTGGCCATCGCGACGGTCCTCGTCCTGACCGTCGCCGGCGGTACGGCCGCCGCCGTCCAGGGCGGCCTGCTCTCCTTCGGCTCCTCCTGCCGGGACGAGGCGGTACGGCTCAAACTCGCCGCCTCCCCCGATGTCGCCCCCGCCCTGCGCAGCGCTGCCGAGCGGGCCCACGACGAGAACCTCACCTCCGACGGGCGGTGCGTCGACATCACGGTGACCGCGCGCGAGTCGTACAAGGTCAGGGACACCCTCGCGGCCGGCAAGGACCCCGGCGTGCAGGTGTGGGTGCCGGACTCGGACGTGTGGGTGGAGCAGATCTCCGCGGACGGCGACGCGACGGAGGTGGCCCGGGTCGGCAACGTGGCCTCCAGCCCGGTGGGGATGGCGATGGTGCCGACCGCCGCGAAGTCGCTGGGCTGGCCGAAGAAGACGTACGACTGGCTCGGACTCGCGGGCGCCACCCTGCGGGACGACTCCCTCAAGCTGGGCGCCGCCGACCCCGCGCGCAGCGCGACCGGGCTGCTCGCCCTCACCCGGCTCACCAGTGCGGCGGGCCAGGCCGCGGGCGGGGAGACGCAGGCCGCGGCGATGATGAAGACGCTCTCGCAGCGCATCTCCGACAGCGACGGCCAGCTCGTGGAGACGCTGCCGCGAGACTCCTCGGGCACCGAGCAGGGCAATCCGAAGCGCAATCAGGCGCTGGTCCTGTCCGAGCAGGCGGCGTTCGCCCACAACTCCTCGGCGGAGGCCGGGGACGGGCTGGACTTCTTCTATCCCAAGGACGGTTCACCGCGGCTGAACTACCCCTACGCGCTGGTCGACGGGGCCCGACTGACCACCGACGAGAGCCGCGCGGCGATCCGCTTCATGACCTACCTGCGCAAGCCCGAGCAGGAACAGCTGCTGACGGACCGGGGGTTCCGCACCTCCGACGACCAGGTGTCGAAGACGCTGGTCGCGAAGGCCGGTGGCGAGGTGCCGCAGCCGTACACGGAACCCGCGGGCGAGCCCGCCTCGGCGGCGGCGCTCCAGGAGGCGCTCGGCACCTGGACGATCACCGTGCAGAGTGCGCGGATCACCACGGTCGTGGACGCCTCCTCCTCCATGTCGGAGGCCGTGCCGGGCACCGGCCGCTCCCGGATGGACGTCACCAAGGCGTCCCTCCTCCAGGCCCTCGCGACCTTCACCCAGGAGGACGAGATCGGCCTGTGGAAGTTCTCCACCAAGCTCGACGGCGACAAGGACTACAAGGTCCTGGTACCGACGGACCGTCTGGGCGCCAGCGCGGACGGGGCCGGCACCCAGAGAGAGCGGCTGTCGGCGGCGTTCGGCGGCCTGGAGCCGGTGCCGGGCGGAGCGACGGGGTTGTACGACACCACGCTCGCCGCGTACGAGGCGGCGACCTCCTCCTACGCCGAGGGCAAGTTCAACGCGCTGGTCGTGCTGACCGACGGGGTCAACCAGGACCCCGGCAGCATCTCGCGCGGAGCGCTGGTCTCCGAACTGGAGAAACTCTCCCGTCCCGAACGCCCGGTACCCCTGATCGTGATCGCGGTGGGACCCGACGCCGACCGCGCGGAGGCCGAGCAGCTCGCCGAGGCCACCGGCGGTTCCGGCCAGCAGGTCAACGACCCCGCCCAGATCCACACGGTGATCCTGAAGGCGATCGTGGCCGCGGGCGCCCAGGGCGGCAGCGCCGGCGACTGACTCGGCGCGTCACCCAGGCCCTCACCCCAGCGGCACCGGCTCCGGCAACCCCACCGGCCAGGTGTGCACCGGCTCTCCCTGGTGCATCAGCTCGCCGTACCGCCGTGTCGTGGCCGCCAGTGCCGCGTCCCGCGACAGTCCCGCCTCCAGTGCCCGGTGGAACGTCGCCGCCTGCCAGGACGCCCCGTTGGCCCGGCGCCGGCACCGCTCCTCGATCACCCCGAGGTAGAGGTCACGGTCGGCGGGCTCGACGCCCCACCCGGCGAGGCCCGCGTCGGCGAGCGGCAGCAGTTCGTCGCGTACAAGGGTCACCGCGTCGACCTCGACCGTGCCGCCGAGGCGACCGCGCCGGGGCCAGACCATGCGCGCGTCGATGCCGTACCGGCAGGCCGCGTCGAAGTTGGCCGCGGCCGCCTCGAAGGGCAGTCTGGTCCACACCGGCCGCGGCTCCTCGGCGAGGGCGCGGATGAGGCCGTAGTAGAAGGCCGCGTTGGCGATCACGTCCGTGATGGTGGGGCCGGCCGGCAGCACACGGTTCTCGACGCGCAGGTGCGGGACACCGTCGGCGATGCCGTATACGGGCCGGTTCCAGCGGTACACCGTGCCGTTGTGCAGGACGAGTTCGGCGAGCGAGGGCACCCCGCCCTGGTCGAGGACCTCCAGCGGGTCCTCCTCGTCGCAGATGGGCAGCAGGGCCGGGAAGTAGCGCAGGTTCTCCTCGAAGAGGTCGTGCGCCGAGGAGATCCACCGCTCCCCGAACCACGTACGCGGCCGCACCCCCTGGGCCTGCAGCTCCGGCGGACGGGTGTCCGTGGACTGCTGGAAGAGCGGCGGACGGGACTCGCACCACAGCTCACGCCCGAAGAGGAAGGGCGAGTTGGCGCCGACGGCTATCTGCACGCCGGCCACCGCCTGCGCGGCGTTCCACACGTCGGCGAAGCGTCCCGGCGTGACCTGGAGGTGCAGTTGCACGGAGGTGCAGGCGGCCTCCGGGGCGATCGACTTCGACGTGCAGGTGAGGCGTTCCACGCCGTCGATGTCGAGGACGAAGTCCTCACCGCGGGCGGCCACGATCTGGTCGTTGAGCAGCGTGTAGCGGTCGACGTCGGACAGGTTGGAGGAGACCAGGTCGTCGCGGTCGAGGGTGGGGAGAATGCCGATCATCACGATTCCCGCGTCGACCTCGCCCGCTTTACGGTCCGCATACGCCAGCGAGGTCCGGAGTTCCTCGGCGAGCCGGTCGAATACCCTGCCGCCCAGCCTGTGTGGGGCTATGTTGACTTCCAGGTTGAACATGGCGAGTTCTGTTTGGAAATCTCGGCTTGCGATGCGTTCGAGGACCTCTCCATTCAGCATTCTCGGCATACCGTCGGTGCCGACCAGATTCAATTCGATCTCCAGCCCCATCAGGTTCTGGGGACGATCGAACCGCTGCTCCGCCAGGAGCCGCTCCAGCCCCGTCAGGCACCTGCGGAGCTTGTCGCGGTAGCGCTGGCGATCGGACAGGTCGAACCGGCCTGCCACGACCTTCTCCCCCATCGAAGGGTCCCTCCTCGATGCGTCATGAGTCAGGTGGGATGATGCCCAGCCGGAACGATCGGTAACGTCCCGCGTCGGCCCCGAGCGCGCTACCCTGTCGGAAGTGACCGGTGGCACATTCACTCGGCATGGAGCACTCAGCAGTTTCGAGTGCCCCGAAGAACTCGTGAAAAACGCCGACGAGAATTGGCCGACCACTTCCCGAACATTTCCCGAGGTCACCGCCGCGAAGAGTCACGGTATCGGGATCATTCTCGCGTATCGCCGACCGAATGGCCCCTTGCCCCGCGCGATGGAAGCGGCTAGACGAAACACTGTCTGAACACATGTCGTATAAACTTCGCGAACAAGGCAGAGGGTTGGCACCCGCGGTCCTGGATCCTGCCGTCAGGTGACGCACAGCAGTCCCACCCGCACCCGCGTCACCGGACCCCGGCCCCCGCCTCTCTGACCTTCGTGAGCTGACAGCGCCGTCCGCCCCCGCCCTCGCGCCACCATGCCTGTCGAATGAGAGGCGACCCACCATGCCGCTGCATGTACCCCCGGCTCCCGCCCCAGCACTTCGCTCCGTCCTCACCGCACTCGCCTCGCCCACCGCGGTCCGCGAGGCCCGGACCCCCTCCCTGCTCCGCGCCCAGGGACCCGTCACACCCGAGCTCCCCCTACCCGTACACGTCCTGGACGGCACCGCCACCCGGCTGACCGGGTGGCGTTTCCTGATCCGCTGCGGCGATCGCTCGGTGGCCGCGGCCGAGACCATGCTGACCCCGGACGGCTGGGCCTTCTCGCACTTCTTCGAGGGCCCCTACATCGCGTCCACCGAGCGGGCACTGCGTCAGGCGGAGGTGATGCAGCAGCCGTACCAGCCGCGCCTGCTGTCGATCCCGGGCCTCTACATGCTCGCGCTGTGGCTGCACGGCGACTGCGCGGCGGACGCCGCCACGGGCCGCCTCGCCGCCACCGACCTGCTCGTCCCACTGGCGCCGGCCCCGCCCGGCATCGCCGCCCACCGCCCGCACCGGGCAGCCGAGCTGCTCCCGGTACTCGCCCATCGGGTGACTCCGGCCCCGCTCCTCGGCTCGCCCGCCTGAGTTCGTCCGCTCGAGTCGCCCACCACCTCGTGCCCCGCCCCGAATTCCGGGTAGCGGGGTACGACTCCGTTTCCGGTGCCATTAGGGTCGTACAAAATCCCCAGGGATCACACAGAAGACCATTTGCTCGTACGAGCGCACAATTGCTCGGACGAGCCCAACTCGGGTCTGACTCCAGGTGGACTAGCCCTATCCGGCCACTGCGAACCATCCGAAGGGACAGTGCAGTTGGGATGAACCGTCCGGCCGGGTGAAGCGTCTCCAACCTGTGAAGAAGTGGTGATGCGAAATACCTGCGGATTGACGCCCGTAGGGCAACACTGGGTTCCGACTGAGTTATCGCAACGGGGGACGTCATGACCACAACACAGCGAAAGATCCCACCAATGTGCCAGCACCAGCCACCGTGTCCCACCGCCGCCTCCGCCGACCGGGAGTCCGCCCGCCTCGTGGCGCACCACCCGGAGCAGGGCTGGAGCCTGCTGTGCAACGGCGTTCTGCTCTTCGAGGACACCGGTGAGCTCCTGCCCGACGGCCGGGTCATCGCCCCGCACCGCCCCCTCGCGGTGGCGGCCGCCTGAAAACGCCCGGGCGGCCGCCGTACCGCCCGGAGACCTGAGGGGCCGGCTCGCAGCGACTGTCTGCGCACCGGCCCCGACGCATGTCCAACGGCGATCACTCCCTGTGACGCCTTGTGCAGGAACCCGCTTTTCCGGAAGACTCCTGGAAGTTTCGAGACGTTGACGCGGAGGTGGGCAAGTGAGAGCAGGCGAGGCGGACGCCGGGCCCCGGGGCAGAATCACCATCACGGAGATCGCCCGACAGGCCGGGGTCTCGGTGCCGACGGTGTCCCGGGTGGTCAACGGCCGGTCGGACGTGTCCCCGCACACCCGCGCCCGCGTCGAGGAGCTGCTCCAGAAGTACGGCTACCGCAAGCGCCCCGCGGCCCCCGGCACCCGCGCCGCCCTGCTCGACCTGGTCTTCAACGACCTCGACAGCCCCTGGGCCGTGGAGATCATCCGGGGGGTCGAGGAGGTCGCCCACGCGGAGGGCGTCGGGACCGTCGTCTCCGCGATCCACGGCCGCTCGGGCGACGCACGCGAGTGGATGCGCAATCTGCGCGCTCGCGCCTCCGACGGGGTCGTCCTCGTCACCTCGGCGCTCGACACGGTCCTGCACGACGAGCTGCGCGCCCTGGGCGTCCCGCTCGTGGTCGTCGACCCGGCCGGCTCCCCCGCACTGGACGCCCCCACCATCGGCGCCGCCAACTGGTCGGGAGGGCTCGCGGCCACCGATCACCTGCTGTCATTGGGCCACCGCAGGATCGGCCTGATCGCGGGGCCGCCCCGGCTGCTGTGCTCGCGGGCCCGCTACGACGGCTACCGCGCCGCTCTCGAGGGCGCCGGGCTCACCCTCGACGAGTCCCTGGTCGTGCCCGGCGACTTCCACCCGGAGTCCGGCTTCGCCGGCTGCGAGAAGCTCCTCGACCTGCCCGAGCCGCCGACCGCCGTCTTCGCGGCCAGCGACCAGATGGCCCTCGGTGCGATCGAGGCGCTGCGGAGACGCGGGCTGAGGGTGCCGGAGGACATGAGCGTGGTGGGTTTCGACGACCTTCCGGAAGTCCGCTGGTCGTCGCCCCCACTGACCACCGTGCGCCAGCCACTCGCCGACATGGGCAAACTGGCCGTCCGCACGGTCCTCAAACTCGCCCGCGGCGAACGCCCGGACTCACCGCGCGTGGAGCTGGGCACGGAACTGGTGGTGCGCTCGAGCACCACACCACCGGCCATCCGCTGACGGGCGCCATCCCGGCAGACACCGACACGCCCGCCGCACCCCACACCACCAGCCATCCCCTGACGGACCACGGCCCATCCGGCGAACCGAGCCACCACCCCGACAGACACAAACACGCCTGCCGGACCGGCTGGGCAGACCCTCGGGCGGACCACCCGAGGCCACCCGCACCCTGCGAAGCGGCCCCGCTCGGAGAGAGGCCCCCCGGGAGGCGGGCCGGGACCTTGGCCCGCCGCCGCCCCCGTCGGCGACCCACCGCGGCCCCGGCAGGCGGCGGCCGAGCGGCCCGAGCCGGCCACCGGCGCGGCCGATCCGAGTCGCCCGGAGCGGGCTCTTGGGTCAGAGCCCGGCGGAAGCGCGTGGACGAACCGACGGGAGTCCTCGTAGCGCCGCCGTCCCCTACTTCAGCGCCGCCCGGATCGCGTAGTACGCCGGCTTCGGCTGGAGCTGCTCGTCCCAGGGCAGCGCGGCCCCCTGGCCCTCGAAGAAGGCGGGTATCCAGCTGTACTTGTCGGTGTAGTCCCAGATGGTGATCCCGACACACCGGCGCACCGCGAGACAGGCATCGGTCAAGTCGGCGTACCACTGGGCCTGTTGGGCCAGCTTCTCGTCGGTCGCCGGCAGGATCATCCGGATGTCGACCTCGGTGAGCGCGGTGTCGAGGCCCAGCTTGGAGAAGCGGCGGAGGTTGTCCTCCAGCGTGGTCGGATAGCCGTACTGGAGCGCCAGGTGGGCCTGGAGACCGATGCCGTCGAGCGGGACGCCCTGCGCCTTCAGCTCCTTGGCCAGGGTGTAGTAGGCGTCGCTCTTCGCCCCGATCCCCTCGATGTTGTAGTCGTTGAGGTAGAGCTTGACCTTGGGGTCGGCCTGGCGGGCCCAGCGCAGGGCGTCGGCGATGTAGCCGGGGCCGAGGGTCTTGTAGAAGACGGTCTCCCGGTAGGTGCCGTCCTCGTTGAAGGCCTCGTTGACGACGTCCCAGGCGAAGACCTTGCCCCGGTAGTGCCGCACCTCGGTCTGGATGTGCTTCTTCAGTACGGGCCTCAGCTCGGCCGCCGTCCACTCGCGCGAGGTGATCCAGTCGGGCAACTGGCTGTGCCACACGAGAGTGTGGCCGCGCACCTTCTGGTGGTTCGCGCGGGCGAGGTTCACGATCTCGTCGCCGTTGGTCCAGTCGAAGACCCCCTGCTCGGGTTCGGTGGCGTACCACTTCATGCCGTTGCCCGGCGTGATCTGGTCGAACTCGCTGCCGAGGATCTTCTTGTACGGCTCGTCGACGAGTTCGGGGTTGTCGGTGGCACTGCCGAAGTACCGGCCGTGGCGCTGGGCGAGGTCGGCGAGGGTGGACGGTTTGCCGTGGGCCTGGGCGGTGGGAGCGGCGGCCGCGACCACCACTGCGGCCAGGACTCCGGCGAGTCTGAGACGGTTCTTGCGCATGGTGCGACTCCTCACGTGCGGGGGTGGGTGAGCCGTGATCTTCGAAACGCCGGGGTCAGCCCTTCGTGGCACCGGCGGTGAGTCCGCCGACGAGCTGGCGCTCGGCGACGGAGTAGAAGGCGAGGGCGGGAACCATCGCCAGGACGAGATAGGCGAAGACGCGGGCGTACTCCGCGGAGTACTGGCCCTGGAACTGCTGCACACCGATGGGGAGCGTCCACCACGTGTTGTCGGTGAACACCAGCAGCGGCAGCATGAAGTTGTTCCAGCTGGTGACGACGGCGAGCACCGAGACGGTGCCGAGCGCGGGCCGTGCCATCGGCAGCAGGACGCGCCAGAAGAACCCGAACGGGCTGCACCCGTCGAGAGTGGCCGCCTCCTCCAGCTCACCGGGGATCTCCCGGAAGAAGGCGCGCAGGATGATGATCGTCATCGGCAGCCCGAAGGCGGCCTGCGGCAGGATCACGCCCAGCGGGTTGTCCAGCAGGCCGAGCGAGCGCAGCAACAGGAACAGCGGCAGCACCGCCACCGCGAAGGGGAACATCAGCCCCATGGTGAAGAGCGTGAACAGCGCCTCCCGTCCACGGAAGGCGAACCGCGCGAAGGAGAACGCGGCCAGCGCGGACGCGGCGACCACCAGCACCGTCGTACCGACCGCGATCAGCGTGCTGCTGCCGAGCAGCCGCCAGAAGTCGCCCCCGGCGAGGATGTCGGTGTAGTTGCTGGTCAGCCAGCGCTTCGGCAGCCCGAAGGGATTGCTGGAGAGCTCGTCGGTGGACTTGAACCCGGACAGGACGGCGTACACCAGGGGTACGACCATCACCGCGCCGACGGCGACGAGGATCACGTGCAGGGGCAGGGTCCGTGCGGTGGTGGTCTTGCGAGCGGTCACTTGCCGTCCCCCCTCATCGTCGTGGTGGCCCCTTCGAGGTCGCGGCGGAGCACGAACCGCTGGTAAGCGAGGGCGAAGACGAGGCAGATGCCGAACATGACCACGCTGATCGCGCTGGCGTAGCCGACCTGGTAGCGCTTGAAGCCGTACTGGAACATGGTCACGGCCATGGTTTCGGAGTGGTGGTCGGGGCCGCCCTGGGTGACCACCCACACGAGGTCGAAGAGCTGGATCGAGCCGATGACGGACAGGAAGATGCTGATCCGCAGAGTGGGCGCGAGGAGCGGCAGGGTGACGTTGCGGAACCGCTGCCAGGGGCTGGCGCCGTCGATGAGAGCGGCCTCGGTCAACTCCCGTGGGATGGACTGGAGTCCGGCCAGGTACAGCATCATGTGGAAGCCGAAGTACTTCCACATCATGACCAGGAAGAGCGTCGCCATGACGTAGGAGGGATCGGCGAACCACAGCCCGCCCACGCCGTCCAGGCCGACCGCTCCGAAGATGTGGTCGGCGAGTCCGGAGTCCGGGGCGAAGACCATGCTGAACAGCACGCCGGTGATCGCTTCTGACAGGACGTAGGGCGCGAAGAACAGCATCCGGTAGACGGCCCTGCCGCGCAGCTTCTGGTTGAGGAGGACCGCCATGACGAGCGCGAACGGCAGTTGGAACGCGAGGGACAGCACGACCAGGACCAGGCAGCGCCACAGGTCGCCCAGGAAGACCGGGTTGTCGAAGAGCTGGGTGAAGTTGTCCGTGCCGACGTAGTCGGAGGGCATGCCGAAGCCGCCCCAGCGGAAGAAGGCGGCGTACAGGGCGAACAGCATCGGCAGCAGGACCATGCCGATGAACAGCACCAGGGCGGGCAGTTGGAAGCCGACCGCGGTCAGCCAGTGCAGTACACGCCGCCGGCCCCGCCCCCGGGCCCTGACTGATTCCGGGGGCGGGAGATCGGTGCCCGGACCGCTCCGCTTGTCTGCGAGGAACGTGGAGGTCATCGCGGGCTACTGCTCTTCCTTCGCGGTCTGCGTGATCGACTGGGCGACCTGTTCCGGGGACTTGGAGCCGGCGATCAGCGCGGCCACGCTGTCGTTGACCTCCTGGCCCACGGCGGGCGCGTACGCCTGGTCGAGGTAGAGCTGGAAGCCGGTGGCGGCCTTCAACTGCGCCTGTACGAGCTTGAGGTTGGGGTCGGTCATGGCCTTCTCCGCGTTCGGGAGCACGGGAAGGACGCTGGTCTTCTTGACCAGTTCCAGCTCGGTGGCCTCGGAGGCGAAGAACTTCAGGAAGTCGACCGCCGCCTGCGGGGCACCCCGGCGCAGGGCGTGTCCGCCGCCTCCGCCGAACACCTCGGTGATGGCGCCCTTGCCGCCCTCGACCGCCGGGAACGGGAAGAAGCCAAGGTCGTTGCCGAGACCCTTGCCGGAGTCGGCCTGGACGGACGGGGCCCACTGGCCCATGAGTTCCATGGCCGCCTTGCCGTTGCCGACGGCCGCCGCCTGGCCGGTGGGGGTGGAGTAGGCGGCGTTGAGGAACCCCTTCTGGAAGGGCTGGAGGTCCACGAGTTCCTTGAGGTGCCGACCGGCCTCGACGAACCCCGCAGCGGTGAAGTCCTTGTCCTCGCTGGCCTTCTGGAGGGCGTCGATGCCGGCGGTGCGCATCGCGAGGTAGGCCCAGTAGTACATGCCGGGCCACTTCTCCTTGCCCGCGAGGGCGATGGGCGTGATGTTCCTGGACTTCAGCTTGCTCACGGCCTCCAGGAACCCGCCCCAGGTGGTGGGCGGCTCGCTGACACCGGCCTTCTTGAAGAGCGCCTTGTTGTACCAGAACCCGATCATGCCCATGTCGAACGGGATGCCGTAGACCTTGTCGTCGAGGATGTACGGCTCCTTGGTGACCTTCAGAAGACCGTCGGCCCACGGCTTGGTCCGGTCGGTCAGATCCTCGACGAGCCCCGCGTCGACCTGCTGCTTGAGGACGCCGCCGCCCCAGGTGTGGAAGATGTCGGGGAGCTTCCCGGAGGCGGTCAGCGCCGTCATCTTCGACTTGTAGGCGTCGTTCTCCAGCTGGACGATCTTTATCTTGACCTTGGGGTTCGCGGCCTCGAACTTCTTGGCGAGCGCCGCCCAGACACTCTTCGCCGGCTCGGTGGTGGAGATGTTCCACCACTCCACCGTGGTCGTCCCGTCGGACGATCCTCCGCCCGAGTCGCCGCCGCAGCCGGTCAGTGTCGTCATGCCCAGACCGGCCGCGGCGGATGCCGCCAGAAAGCCACGGCGGGACAGTGCCGGGTCGCCCATGATGCGCTCCTTGGGTACGGGACGGAGCCGTCCTTGTCCGTCCTGCGGTCCGAAAGTTTCGGAGTTGATCCAGAAAGCTTCGCTGCTGCCGCACCCTAGAGACAGCTGCCAAACGGTGGCAACCCCTTGTGCACAGGGAATGTTGAGGAGTCGAACCAGTCGAAGGCCACGGCACCCTCGCTGACGTACGTGCCGATGGTCCGGCCGGTGCAGCCCGTCGTCCGTCTGCGTGGGGCGACGGCGGCCGTCGCCTGCGAACGAAGGGGCACCGTCGATGCCGTGGGCGAGCACGTCGGGGCCCCAACGCACGGCCTTCGCAGACCTGTTGGGAGCAGCACGCGGTCGGTTCGGATCTCGGCGGACAGGGTGCGCGGTTCCGGGCGATCGGGCTCGCCTCTCCCCCAGCCACCTCGACATCGTGGTGCTGCGCCCTCATCCACGCGGGCGGACAGGCCGACGCCGCCGTCACGGCGTCCGGGCGGGCGTGCGGCGACAGGGCAGTTCGGGGCGCCTCTCAGGGCGACCGGGGAAGGAGGTCCGTGGCGTACAGGGTCAGGCGTCCGGGGCGGTTCGTAAGCTGGATCGGACGCCGGTGCGGGTTGGTACACCCCCTCGGCGACCAGGAGGCCCCAGCGACCCGTTGGCCCGAAACATTCGATCTATCCGGCGAACCTTACGGAAGGCGGCTGTGCGAGGATGTTCGGGCGGGAACAAGGCCACACCGGACCCCGCTCACCTGCTCTGTGCCGCACGGCTTCGTGACGTGGTCGTCGGCCCGCGGCTCCAGCGCAGCCGCCTCCCCGTGCAGTAGTCCTGCGAGGACCCGACGACCTCGCCGTCCCACCGGCCGCGGAGAAGGCGAGGGTTCGTCCGGACGCACCCAGCACACCTTTGACGGCTCCCTCACGGCCACGAAGACGGCCGTCACCTGAACTCCTACGTCGATACGGGCACGCTCGACACGCCCCTGCCCATAACGCTGCGTGTCCACCCTGCCCCACCTGTCCGTACGGGTCCACGGGGCAGATACGCCCCTCACAGCTGCACCGTCGCCCGTCACAGACCTTCGCAGACCGAGTCTTAACGGAAGCTTGACGCCCTGGCGCCCTCCATCCATGGGCCCAGGCATCACTCTCCGCTTACGCTGGTCCCCGCCGTCAGCCGGGCGGCCGGAACCCCGCTGAGCCGCACCGCAGGAGCGCCCCCGATGGCCACCACCGAACACCCTCCTTCCAGTCGCCTGCGCTCCTGGATGCTGGAGGGCCTGTCCGACATGGGCAGGGACGGCGGCCACACGGGCCCCCACGCCGCACCGGAACCGGCCCATCAGGGCCAGCGCTGGTGGCGGGTCATGTGCCTGACCGGCGTCGACTACTTCTCCACCCTCGGTTACCAGCCCGGCATCGCCGCCCTCGCGGCCGGCCTGCTCTCCCCCATCGCGACGATCGTCCTCGTGATCGTCACCCTCGCGGGCGCTCTGCCCGTGTACCGCCGGGTGGCCGAGGAGAGCCCCCGCGGCGAGGGTTCGATCTCGATGCTGGAACGGCTGCTGTCGTTCTGGCAGGGCAAGCTCTTCGTCCTGACCCTGCTCGGCTTCGCCGCCACCGACTTCCTGATCACCATCACTCTGTCCGCGGCTGACGCCTCCACCCACCTGATCGAGAACCCGCACCTGACCAGCACTCTGCACGACCACAAGATGCTGATCACACTGTTCCTGGTCGCCCTGCTCGGCGCGGTGTTCCTCAAGGGCTTTCTGGAGGCGATCGGCGTCGCGGTCGCCCTGGTGGGTATCTACCTCGCCCTCAACGTCGTCGTCGTGTTCGTCGGCCTGTGGCACGTCATCACCGCGGGCCATGTCGTCACCGACTGGTCCAGCGCCCTGACGGCCGAGCACGGCAACGTCTTCGTGATGATCGGCGTGGCCCTGATCGTCTTCCCCAAGCTCGCCCTCGGCCTCTCCGGCTTCGAGACCGGCGTCGCCGTCATGCCACACGTCAAGGGCGACGCGGACGACACCGAGGAGAACCCCAAGGGGCGGATCCGCGACACCAAGAAGCTGCTCACCACCGCCGCCATCGTGATGAGCTGCTTCCTGATCGCCACCAGCTTCATCACCACCCTCCTCATCCCCGAGAAGGACTTCGAGTCGGGCGGCCCGGCCAACGGCCGCGCCCTGGCCTACCTCGCCCACCACTACCTCGGTGGCGTCTTCGGCACGGTCTACGACGTCTCGACCATCGCCATCCTGTGGTTCGCCGGCGCCTCCGCGATGGCCGGCCTGCTCAACCTGATGCCGCGCTACCTGCCCCGCTACGGCATGGCCCCGCACTGGGCCCGTGCCGTGCGCCCCATGGTCGTCGTCTTCACCCTGATCGCCTTCCTGGTCACCTGGATCTTCGACGCCGACGTCGACGCCCAGGGCGGCGCATACGCCACCGGAGTGCTGGTGCTGATCAGCTCGGCGGCGATCGCGGTGACCATCGCCGCCCGCAAGGCCGGGCAGCGCAACTGGACCGTCGGCTTCGCCGTCATCTCCGCCGTGTTCCTCTACACGACCGTCGTCAACGTCATCGAACGCCCCGACGGCGTGAAGATCGGCGCCTGCTTCATCGCCGGCATCATCCTGGTCTCCCTCCTGTCCCGCCTGGCCCGCGCCTTCGAACTCCGCGTGACCGACGTGACGCTCGACGACATGGCGGAACGTTTCATCCGGGACATGGCCAGCCGCAAGATGCGCTTCATCGCCAACGAGCCCGACCAGCGCGACAAGGCCGAGTACCGCGACAAGATCGAGCAGATCCGCGAGGACAACGACATCCCCGGCGAGGACTTCGTGTTCGTGGAGGTCACGGTCCTGGACCCGTCGGAATTCGAGGCGAGCCTGACGGTCCGGGGCGAGGTTCTCCACAACCGCTACCGCGTCCTGACCCTGGAGTCCTCCTCCATCCCCAACGCCCTCGCCGCCCTCCTTCTCCACGTCCGCGACACCACCGGCTGCACTCCCCACATCTACTTCGAGTGGACCGAGGGCAACCCCTTCGCCAACTTCCTCCGCTTCTTCCTCTTCGGCCAGGGCGAGGTGGCCCCGGTCACCCGAGAGGTCCTCCGAGAAGCAGAACCGGACCGCCCGCGCCGCCCCCGAGTCCACACGGGCTGACGCCGTCGCACACCGGGGCGCGCCCGCGATCCGCCCCGAACGGCGCGACCGCACACCTCCCCGCCACGGCCCATCACACGCCCTACGTTGATGCCCATGACCCTGAGCATCCGCAACCAGCTCCCCGGCACCGTCACCACCGTCACCCCGGGCGAGGCCATGGCAACGGTCACGATCCGCCTCGACGGCGGCCAGGACCTCACGGCCGCGATCACCCTCGAGTCCGTCGCCGAACTCGGCCTCACCCAGGGCTCGCCCGTACGCGCCCTGGTGAAGTCGACGGAGGTCTCCCTCGCCTCCGCCCCGGTCCAGAACGTGTCCATCCGCAACCAGCTCCCCGGCACGGTCACCGCCGTCGTCACCGGAGCCGCCATGGCCACCGTCAAGATCGCTGTCGAGGGAGGCGTCATGACCTCCGCGATCACCGCGGACGCCGCGACCGACGTCGCCCTCGCCGCCGGCGCCCCGGTCGTCGCCCTGATCAAGTCGACAGAAGTATCACTGGCCACGGCGTAACGGACGTAGCGGAAAAGGGCCCCGCCGAAACGGGGCCCTCATCACCTCGGGTCAGTCCTCGTACGCGTCCAGCGGCGGGCACGAACACACCAGGTTCCGGTCGCCGAAGGCCTGGTCGATCCGCCGTACCGGCGGCCAGTACTTGTCCGCGACCGACACCCCGGCCGGGAAGACGGCATCCTCGCGCGAATATGCGTGCGCCCACTCACCGCCCAGCGCACCGGCGGTGTGCGGAGCGTTCCGCAGCGGGTTGTCCTCGGCGGCCCACTCCCCCGAACCGACCTTCTCGATCTCCGCGCGGATGGCGATCATCGCCTCGCAGAACCGGTCGAGTTCGGTCAGATCCTCGGACTCCGTAGGCTCGATCATCAGCGTCCCCGCCACCGGGAACGACATGGTGGGG
Source organism: Streptomyces sp. SAI-127 (assembly GCF_029894425.1). Classification (NCBI taxonomy): domain Bacteria; kingdom Bacillati; phylum Actinomycetota; class Actinomycetes; order Kitasatosporales; family Streptomycetaceae; genus Streptomyces; species Streptomyces sp. SAI-127. The sequence goes on along the minus strand of NZ_JARXYJ010000001.1, from coordinate 8,659,617 downwards.
GCGTGGAAGCCGTAGTCGATGAGCCGCTTGGCCACATCGTCGACACTCACCCCGGTCGCCTTGGTGAGCGGCCGCAGATCGATGATGCACTCGTGCGCGACCAGCCCGCCGGGGCCGGTGTAGAGCACCGGGTAGTGCGGCTCGAGCCGCTTGGCGATGTAGTTGGCGGAGAGCACCGCCACCTGCGTGGCCCGCTTCAGCCCCTCACCGCCCATGAGCCGGACGTACGCCCACGAGATCGGCAGGATGCCCGCGGAACCCCAGGGCGCGGCCGAGATCGGCCCCACGCCCGTCTCCGGGCCGGCCGCGGGCTGCATCGGGTGGTTCGGCAGATACGGCGCCAGGTGCGCCCGTACGCCGACAGGACCCACACCCGGGCCACCGCCGCCGTGCGGGATGCAGAACGTCTTGTGCAGATTCAGGTGGGAGACGTCACCGCCGAAGTGCCCCGGCTTGGCCAGCCCCACCAGCGCGTTGAGGTTGGCGCCGTCGACGTACACCTGCCCGCCGGCCTCGTGCACCTGCGCGCAGATGTCGGCGACGTGCTCCTCGAACACGCCGTGCGTCGAGGGGTACGTGATCATGAGCACGGACAGCTCGTCCCGGTGCTGCTCGATCTTCGCCCGCAGGTCGTCGACGTCGATCTCGCCGTCCCCGGCGGTCTTCACGACGACGACCTTCATCCCGGCCATGACGGCGCTCGCGGCGTTGGTCCCGTGCGCCGAGGACGGGATGAGACACACGGTCCGCTGCTCGTCACCGTTCGCCCGGTGATACCCGCGTACGGCGAGCAGCCCGGCCAGCTCGCCCTGCGACCCGGCGTTCGGCTGCAGCGACACGTTGTCGTACCCGGTGACCTCGGCGAGCCGCTCCTCCAGCTCCCGGATCAGCGTCAGATAGCCCTGCGCCTGCTCGGCGGGCGCGAAGGGGTGCAGCTGCCCGAACTCGGGCCAGGTGACCGGCTCCATCTCCGTGGTCGCGTTGAGCTTCATGGTGCAGGAGCCCAGCGGGATCATGCCGCGGTCGAGCGCGTAGTCGCGGTCGGCGAGCCGACGCAGGTAGCGCAGCATCGCGGTCTCGGAGCGGTACTGGTGGAAGACGGGGTGGGTGAGGAAGTCGTCGTCGCGCAGCAGCGCGTGCGGCAGCGCCTCCTCGGTGGCCGCGTCCAGCGCCTCGATGTCGGCATCGACGCCGAACGCGTTCCACACGGCACCCACCTGGGCCCGCGCGGTGGTCTCGTCGCACGCGACGGACACATGGTCGGCGTCGACGAGGTGCAGGTTGACGCCGTTGTGCCGCGCGGCGGAGACGACCTCGGCGGCCCTCGCGGGCACGCGCGCGGTGAGCGTGTCGAAGTACGAACCGTGCACGACCTCGACCCCACCGGCCGTCAGGCCCGCGGCAAGGATGGTCGCGTACCGGTGCGTCCGCCGCGCGATGCCCTTGAGCCCCTCGGGCCCGTGGTAGACGGCGTACATCCCGGCCATGACAGCGAGCAGCACCTGAGCGGTGCAGATGTTGCTCGTCGCCTTCTCCCGGCGGATGTGCTGCTCACGTGTCTGCAGCGCGAGCCTGTAGGCCTTGTTCCCGTCGGCGTCCACGGACACACCGACGAGCCGCCCGGGCAGGCTCCTCGCGAACTTCTCGTGCACGGCCATGTAGCCGGCGTGCGGCCCGCCGAACCCCATCGGCACACCGAACCGCTGCGTGGTACCGACCGCGATGTCCGCCCCGAGCTCACCCGGCGACTTCAGCAGGGTCAGCGCGAGCAGATCGGCGGCCACGGTCACGAGCGCGCCGAGCTCATGAGCCTGGTCGATGAGCGGCTTGATGTCGCGTACGGCCCCGGAGGCACCGGGGTACTGGACGAGCACCCCGTTGATCTCACGTCCGGCGACCTCGGCCGGGATCCCGTCGCTGAGGTCGGCGACCACGACCTCGACACCGGCCGGCTCGGCCCGGGTCTCGATCACGGCGATGGTCTGCGGCAGGGTGTCGGCGTCGACGAGGAAGAGCCCCTTCTTGTTCTTCCCCATCCGGCGGGACAGAGCCACGGCCTCGGCCGCCGCGGTCCCCTCGTCGAGCAGCGAGGCGCCGGAGGTCGGCAGCCCGGTGAGGTCGGCGACCATGGTCTGGAAGTTGAGCAGAGCCTCGAGGCGTCCCTGCGAGATCTCCGGCTGGTACGGCGTGTAGGCGGTGTACCAGGCCGGGTTCTCCATGACGTTGCGCAGGATGACGGGCGGAGTGAAGGTGCCGTAGTAGCCGAGTCCGATCATGGAATCGAGCACCTGGTTACGGTCGGCCAGCGACCGCAGCTCGGCCAGCACCTCGGCCTCGGTACGCCCGCCCGGCAGCTCCAGGGCATCGGCGTTCTTGATCACATCCGGCACCGCGGCGGCGGTGAGCTCGTCCAGCGAGCCGTAGCCGACCTGCGCGAGCATCTTGGCCCGCGCCTCGTGATCGGGGCCGATGTGACGCTGCTCGAACGGGATGCCCTGTTCGAGCTCGGAGAGCGGAATGCGATGGGCGGTCATTGCGGAGGCCTCCTGGTCTGACACGACCTGCGAGGGGTACCCCGGCGCGGGTACCCCGACGGCCTCCCCCTCTGTCATCTCAACCTGAGAGCTTCACCGGGCCGCCCGAGGGCCGCCGGCTTGCACCGTCGGTGAGAGCGGAAGCTGTCGACACCCGCCCTGCTTTCCAGAGTGACCTCGTCCGCGCGGTACGTGAGCCTGAGAGATTCCGGGGAGGATTTGCTCCTTCGGCGCCTCCGATGTTGTCTGGAGGACTCTCCCGCGCGGGGTCAGCAGCCGCTGGCAAGCCTACCAGCGAGGCCACCGCACGCGTCTTCGAGTGGCCGCACACCCCGATGTGCTCTTTCGTAGTGCTTACGACCGCTTCGGATGAGTTGCGACCAAGTGGAGGGCCCGTGCTGACCGACATCGATCCGCGCAACCTGATCGGCCGCAAGGCGTTCGACCGCAACGGCACCAAGATCGGCACCGTCGACGAGGTCTACCTCGACGACGCGACCGGCGTGCCGGAGTGGGCCGCCATACGCACCGGTCTCTTCTCCCGGGACGCCTTCGTCCCGCTGGGGCCGAGCCAACTGGTCGACGGAACCCTGCACGTCCCCTTCGACCGCGCCCTCATCAAGGACGCCCCCGACTTCGGCGTAGGCCGCCACCTCTCCCCCGACCAGGAACTCCAGCTCTACCACCACTACGGTCTCGACGTGGCCGCACCGCCCCCGTTCCCGGACCGGGACTTCGGCAAGCTGGCGGGCACGGAGGACGCGGAGGCCTGAGCGCCTGGCACATCCTCTGTCACGGGCGGTGAGGGGGAACCCGACGCCTCCACCAGCGGCAACGGCTCAGCGGGCTCCAGCGCGGGATCCTCGACGAGAAACGTCCGCACTCGCCCCGGCTCCGAATCCGGCGTCTCGAACCGCACGGTCACCCGCCCCAGCCCGCTCCCCTGCACCCACCCATGCCCGTACTCGGCATGCCGCACATCATGCCCGGCGACCCACCGCCGCTCGACAGCCGCCGCCTCCCGCTCCTGCACCGGCGCGTCGTCCGCCACCTCCTCCACGGACTGATCCACTCCCTCCCCCGCGGCCTGGGCGAACAGATCCTCCTGAGTGAAGTCGGCGAGTCCGCTCACCCCCACCCCCAGCAACCGCACACCCCCCGTGGAGTCCACGCCGTCCAGCAACCGAAGGGCCGCCTCCCGCACGACCGCCGGGTCATCGGTGGGCCCCCGCAAGGTCTCGGACCGCGTCAACGTCGAGAAGTCGTAGCGCCGCACCTTCAGCACGATGGTCCGCCCCGACAACCCGGCCCCCCGCAGCCTCCGCACACACCGGTCCGCCAGCCGCTGCACCTCCAGGCTCACCCGCACCCGGTCATGGATGTCCACGTCGTAGGTGTCCTCGACCGACACGGACTTGGTCTCCCGCTCAGCCACCACCGGCCGCTCGTCGTACGCCAGCGCCATCGCGTACAGCCCGTGCCCATGGGCCTTCCCGAGCAGTCGTACGAGCTCGTCCTCGCCCGCCTCCGCGATCTCGTCGACCGTATGGATCCCGGCCCGTCTCAGATGATCGCCGGTCGCCGGCCCCACTCCCGGCAGGATCCGCACCGACATCGGCCCGAGAAGCGCCCGCTCGGTCCCCGGCTCGATCACCACCAGCCCGTCCGGCTTGGCCTGCTCGGAAGCGATCTTCGCGAGCATCTTGGACGCGGCCAGCCCCACCGACCCCGTGAGCCCCGTGACGGCCCGTATGTCGGCCCGCAGCTTCGCCCCGGCCAGCCGCGCCGACCCCTCGTCCCAGGCCGCTCCCCCGGCCTCCAGATCCACGAACGCCTCGTCCAGGCTCAGTGGCTCCACCAGCGGCGACAGCTCCCGCAGCAGCCCCATCACCTGCTCGCTGATCGCCTTGTAGAACCCGAAGCGCGGCACCAGATACGCGGCGTTCGGCGCGAGCCGTCTCGCCTGGGCCATGGGCATCGCCGAGTGCACCCCGAACGCCCGGGCCTCGTAGGACGCGGTGGCCACCACACCCCGCGGCCCCAGCCCGCCCACGACGACGGCCTTCCCGCGCAGACTCGGCTTGGACGCCTGCTCCGCCGAGGCGTAGAAGGCATCCATGTCGAGATGCAGGATCGTGGGCGCTTTTCTCACATGTCCGATGCTGCCCTACGCCACTGACAATGCCCCGCCCGAGAGAGCGGGGCAGGCTTCAGACCGCCCGGTTGCGCCGCCGCGCCAACTCGTCCGCGGGGTTGTGCCCGATGAGTGTCTCCCCGGTGTCGATGCGCTCCCCGTGCAGCTGTGACAGGGCGCTCTCGACATCCCGCCACACGACACCCACGGCGATCCCGAAGATGCCCTGACCACCCTGGAGCAGTGCGTGGACCTCGTCGGGCGAGGTGCACTCGTAGACCGTGGCGCCGTCGCTCATGAGCGTCATCCGCTCCAGGTCCTGGAATCCCCGCTCACGCAGGTGCTGGACCGTGGTGCGGATGTTCTGCAGCGACACACCCGTGTCGAGGAACCGCTTGACGATCTTCAGGACGACGACGTCCCGGAAGCTGTAGAGCCGCTGCGTCCCCGAACCATGGGCGGGCCGCACGCTCGGCTCGACAAGGCCGGTGCGGGCCCAGTAGTCGAGTTGCCGGTAGGTGATGCCGGCCGCCGCGCACGCCGTTGGGCCGCGATAGCCGATCTGCTCGGACGCCATGGACGTCGCCCCTCCGCTGCTCGGCACGGCCGCCGGTCGCTGCGGAGCGTGATCGGCCGCGCTGCCCTGAAAAGGGCTGCTGTGAAGCGGGTACGGACCGCTCGCCCCGAGACTCCGTCCGGGGGCACCCCCAGCCGTACCGTCGCCGCTGCTTCTCACGCCGACCTCCGTCCTTGACCTGCCTTCTCGACGGTAGGCAGTCACCAGGGGTGCGTCAACGATCGCCACACTCGGCACGCCGAGTGATAATCACCCTAGGAGTGGTTTCCCGAACCCAACCGCGGGGAAAGGCTAGCCGAATGCGCTCCGGGCGGGCCGCAGGACGCTCTCACGCGCCGGTGGCAAATGCCGGCATTTCCGTGAGGAACGGACACGGCCGACCCGTCACGGACCACTGATCCGCCGGATCGGCCGCGGCCGCCTCACTGACTGCTGGTACCGAAGTCCTCCGGGGAGATCTGGTCGAGGAACTCGCGGAACTTCTCCACTTCGTCCTCCTGCTCGTCCGGAATCGCGATGCCGGCGTCGTCGAGCACTCCGTCGCTGCCGTAGATCGGCGTCCCGGTGCGCAGGGCCAGCGCTATGGCGTCCGACGGCCGCGCGCTCACCTCGACCCCGCTGGCGAACACCAGCTCCGCGTAGAAGACGCCCTCACGCAGGTCCGTGATGCGCACTTCGGTGAGCTCCTGACCGACCGCTTCCAGCACGTCCTTGAACAGGTCGTGGGTCAGCGGTCGTGCGGGGGCCATGCCCTGCTGCGCGAAGGCGATCGCAGTCGCCTCCCCCGGCCCGATCCAGATGGGGAGGTAGCGGTCGCCTCCCACTTCACGCAGGAGCACGATCGGTTGGTTGGAGGGCATTTCGACCCGGACACCTACGACATCGAGCTCGTTCACACAGCAACCCTAGGCCGTGCCCGGGACGTTTGGGTAGTCGGGCAGGAAACGGGGGACGATCCGATGCCCGGCCACCGTCAGGGCAGGCGTACCCCGAGCGCGGTCTGCACGAGCGTCGCGTGCAGCTTCACCGTTAGCCCCGCGAGTTCCTTGGCGCGCGCTTCCGCGTGTGCGCGGGTCTGCGGGTTGCGGTGGCGTTTCAACGGGGCCACGACCTGGTCGACCAGCCCGGCCTCACGATCGGCGGCGGCCTTCATCGCACGCAGATGCCGCGGCTCGATCCCGAACCGGCCGAGCTCGACGACGAGCGCGGCCACGGTGACCGCCTCGGCGTCGTAGGCACCGTCCGGAAAAGGCGTGATGAGTCCGTACGACTCCCACTCCGCCAGCTCCGACTCGCCGATCTCGGCGGCGGCGAGCAGCTCGGCCCGGCCGATCCGGGCCGCTGTGGGGCCTTCAGGGACCTCCAGGAGCGTTTCTCCGTCCCGCTGGCGGCCGACCGTGGGCAGCGCGACGGCCTCGCCTCGCTCCATGGCGTCCAGATGCTCTCTGATCACCTTGAGCGGCAGATAGTGGTCCCGCTGCATCCTCAGGACCTGACCGAGACGCTCGACGTCCCGCTCGCTGAACTTGCGGTACCCGGAGGGAGTCCGCTGCGGCTCTATGAGGCCCTCGGACTCCAGAAAACGGATCTTGGAGATCGTGACTTCGGGGAACTCGTCGCGCAGCACGTTCAGCACCGTGCCGATGCTCATCAGCCCACTGTCCGTCGCGGCGGTGCCGTGTCCGGCACCGCCGCTCGGTGTTTGAAGCATGGACCTTCCCTGGGAGGGTCAGTAGCCCTGCTGGCTCGCGTAGAAGACCAGCCGGTACTTGCCGATCTGCACCTCGTCGCCGTTGTTCAGAGCGACCGAGTCGATCCGCTCACGGTTGACGTACGTGCCGTTGAGACTGCCCACGTCGGACACCGTGAACGAGCCGTCCTGACCGCGGCGGAACTCCACATGCCGGCGCGAGACCGTGACGTCGTCGAGGAAGATGTCGCTCTGCGGGTGACGGCCGGCCGTGGTCAGCTCGCCGTCCAGCAGGAAGCGGCTGCCCGAGTTGGGTCCACGACGCACGACCAGGAGCGCCGAGCCCAGCGGCAGCGCGTCGACGGCAGCCTGCGCCTCCGGGGAGAGCGCCGGCATCTGCGTCTGGCCGGTGACCTCGGAGTCGTACGCCTCGAGTCCCGAGATGGAGATGGTGGAGGTCGTCTCCGAGGGACGCTCGGGCACGGCCCCGGCCCGCAGCGGGGCGCCGCAGTTGGAGCAGAAGCGGCTGTTCTCCGCGTTGCGGTTACCGCACCTCGTACACACCAGGGCCGACATAGGGGAAAACCCTCCACCCGTACTTGAGGTTGACGGCTGCCCGAAACCTATGCCGCCGGACTGGGCAGGGTCAACAGACGGCACGCCCTGACCTCCGGAAATGTCGCCACCCTGGCCGCCCACCTGGTCCCGGAACAGCGGGCGCTGGCCCTCGGCGTCGGGCTGTGCGCGGTGACGAGCGGTCGCGTTGTCGCTACCTTCTCGCGCGCTCTTGCCGAACAACTTCGCAAACAACTTCACGGGCGATTCCCCTTGACCGAAACAGACCCGCCCGTGGGGCAGGACGAACCCTGATTGAACACACCGGTCGACCCGGACATCCTCACAACGTCCGTTTCCACCAGACAGTTTCCACCACGCACCACCCATTCGGTGCGGCGACCCCCCGCAACCTCATGCCCTGGCCGGACGCCCCCCATGCACCCCCGGTTCACCGGGGGGACGACCGAGCGTAGTCAGGCCGCTTCGCCGCTCGCAAGGCGTCCACGACGATCTTGTCCGACTGCTCGACGCTCACGGTGGCCTGCTCCTTCTCAAGAGTCTGCACCACGCCTCCAGGGATGTTGAGCGCCGGTTCGAGGTCCTGCGGATTGCCGATGACCTTGAAACGAAAAGGCGCGGTGATCTTGTTCCCGTCGACACTCACGCTCTTGCCCGAGTCCGACAGAAAGGTGTTGGCGACGACCCGTACGCCATTCACCTGGATCGCCTCCGCGCCTGCCGCGCGCAACTCCTGGATCGCGTCGAGCAGCATGTCCGCCTCGACCGTCCCCTTGGTGTCGTCGATCGTCATCGTGATGCCCGGCCCCTGCGCGGCCACCGTGCCCGCGAGGATGCCGAGTTGCCGCTCCTTCTCAACCGTCTGCTTGCGGGCCTCCTCGGCCTGGTCGGAGCTGTTCTCCAGCTCGTCCCGCTGATTCTCGAGGCCCTGCTTCTCGTCTTGAAGACGCTGTGTACGGTCGCCCAGTTCATCGAGGATGCGTACGAGATCCTCCTGCCGCGCCCCCCGCAGCGCGCTGTCGCTGTCGCTGTTGGAGGCCACCTGGACGGCGAGGCCGAATCCGAGGCCGAACAACAGCACCGCGACGATGAGTTGGGCCCGGGTCACGCGCGGCGGCCACAACCCCTGCACCAGCCGCTGACGGCCGGTGAGCCCCGGCTCCGGCGCCGGGGTCTCCGCCTCCTCGGGAGGGGCCGCCGGGAGTTCCTCGGGCAGTTCCTTGCGCAGCTTGTTGCCGGGCGTCTCTTCCTGTTCGCTCATCGGCCTCACGCCCGGAAGACGTGTCGACGGATCGCCGCGGCGTTCGAGAAGATCCGGATGCCGAGCACGACGACGACACCGGTCGAGAGCTGGGCGCCCACGCCCAGCTTGTCGCCCAGGAACACGATCAACGCGGCCACGACCACGTTCGACAGGAACGACACGACGAAGACCTTGTCGTCGAAGATGCCGTCGAGCATGGCCCGCAGACCTCCGAAGACGGCGTCCAGCGCCGCCACCACGGCGATCGGAAGATAAGGCTCGACGACCGCCGGAACCTCAGGCCGGACCAAGAGGCCGGCCACGACTCCCACGACGAGGCCCAGTACGGCGATCACGATGTGCCCTTCTCAGTTCTCGGCTCTGCTGTACGTACGATCACACTCGGTGCGGCCGGCAGCCGGAGGTCGTCCTCCACGGAGATGGCGGTCCGGATGCCGTAGTTCTCCTGCAGGGCGTGCAGATACAGCCCGTCGGCACTGTCCTGGAACCTGGTGCTCAGCCGCTGCCCGTCCCCCACCGCAAGCACCGTATACGGCGGAACCAGCGGCTTGTTGTCGACCAGTATCGCGTCACCCGCGGCCCTGATCGCCGACAGCGCGGTCAGCCGCTGTCCGTTGATGGAGACGGCCTCGGCGCCCGACTCCCACAGCCCGTTCACCACTCGCTGCATGTCACGGTCGCGTACCCGCCCGGTGTCGGAGAACCCCGACGTCTCACGCGGATTCCCGTCGCCGCCCGTGCTGGCCTCCTTGGCGTCGTTCACGACCAGTTTGACGCCCGGGCCGTGCACCTCCACTGCGCCCGACAGGATGCCCACGAGGTCGGCCTGGCCGCTGTCGCCGCTCTGCTTGAGCGCCTCGCGCTGCCGCGTGCTCACGTCGTCACGCAGCTGGTCGACGCTCTCCTCGAGCTTGTCCGCCGTCTCGGTCTCGCGGTCGATACGGTCGATGAGCTCCTCGCGCTCCTTGGCCACGACCGGAGCCGCCACCCGCGCCTGCGCCGCCCCCACGGTGACCACGAGAGCGGCGAGGACCAGGCCGACGGCCAGCCCCAGCCTCGCCCGCAACGTCTTGGGCAGCCCGCCGTCACCGGCGGCCTTCTTGCGGGCCGCAGCCTCGGCGTACCCGTCGTCGAGGCTGTGGTCCATGACGTTGGTGAGCAGCGACATGGAGGCGTCCGGGCGCGTGGGGCGCGTAGGGGTGCTCCGAATGGGGGGCTGCTGCGGCATGCCGCACATCGTCGCACGTCGCGGCCCCTACCTCCGAATGGCCCCATCGGCGTGCCGGACAGGCCCCCTTGGGGACACCTGTCCGGCACGCACGCGTGCGTGTCTCAGCGGCCGGCGCTGTCCACGACCGCCGACCACTCGTCCAGCAGGGCCTGCGCGGACGCGTCATCGGGCCCCTCGGCCCACAGATGGGTGACCGCCTCCGCCGGGTCCGGCAGCACCATCACCCAGCGTCCGTCGGTTTCCACGACCCGGACACCGTCGGTCGTATCGACAAAGCGATCGCCCGCCGCCTCCACGACCCTGCGCATCACCAGTCCCTTGACGGCCCACGGGGTCGCCAGGTCCCGCTTGAGGACATGCGCCCGCGGAATCCGTGCGTCGATCTGGCTGAGCGTGAGCTGCGTCCGCGCCACCAGCCCGATCAGCCGTACGAAGGCCGCCGCACCGTCGAAGACACTGCTGAACTCCGGGATGATGAAGGCGCCCTTGCCGTCACCACCGAAGATCGTCGAGTCGTCGCGGCCGACCCGGGTGAGGTCGTCGGGCGAGGTGGTCGTCCACTCCACCTGCGTGCCGTGGTACGCCGCCACCTGCTCGGCGATCCGCGTGGTGGTCACCGGCAGCGCCACACGGCCGCTGCGCCGCTCCGCGGCGACCAGGTCGAGCATGACCAGCAGCGCCCGGTCGTCCTCGATGATCCGCCCCTTCTCGTCCACGAGGGACAGCCGCTCACCCACGGGGTCGAACCGCACCCCGAACGCGGCCCGCGCGGACGCCACGATCTCACCCAGCCGCACCAGACCCGACCGCCGAGCGTCCGCCGTCTCCGTCGGCCTGGACTCGTCGAGCCCAGGGTTGATCGTCAGCGAGTCCACGCCGAGCTTCCCGAGCAGACTGGGCAGCACCAGACCCGCGCTGCCGTTCGACGCGTCGACGACGACCTTCAGCCCGGACTCGGAAATCCCGGTGATGTCGACGTTCCGCAACAGTGAACCGGTGTACGAATCGAAGACACTGGCCGGGAAGTGCAGGTCTCCGATCTCACCCGGGAACGCGCGCCGGTACTCCTGCCGCGCGAACACCCGGTCCAGCTTTCGCTGACTGCCCTGCGAAAGGTCCGCGCCCCGCCCGTCGAAGAACATGATGTCCACGGAGTCCGGTACCCCGGGCGTGGTCCGGATCATGATTCCCCCGGCGCTACCGCGAGCGGTCTGCTGCCGCGCCACGGGCAGCGGTACGTTTTCCAGGTCGCGTACATCGATGGCGCTGGCCTGCAGAGCGGAGATGACCGCCCGCTTCAGTGCCCGCGCGCCACGGGAGTGGTCCCGGGCGGTCGTGACGGTCGACCCCTTCTTGAGGGTCGTCGCGTAGGCGCCGGCGAGCCGCACCGCGAGCTCCGGGGTGATCTCGACGTTCAGGATGCCGGAGACACCTCTGGCGCCGAAGAGATGCGCCTGGCCCCTGGACTCCCAGATGACCGAGGTGTTGACGAAGGCGCCGGCCTCGATGGTCTTGAACGGGTAGACCCGCACATTCCCCTGAATAATCGATTCCTCGCCGACGAGGCACTCGTCACCGATGACCGCGCCGTCCTCGATACGGGCGGCGCGCATGATGTCGGTGTTCTTCCCGACGACACAGCCACGAAGATTACTCTGCTGCCCGACATACACGTTGTCGTGCACGACGGCCTTGTGCAGAAACGCGCCGCTCTTCACGACAACGTTCGAGCCCACGACGGTGTGCTCGCGGATCTCGGCGCCGGCCTCCACCTTCGCGTAGTCCCCGATGAACAGCGGACCGCGGAGAACGGCATCGGGATGCACCTCTGCACCCTCGGCCACCCAGACGCCCGGGGAGAGCTCGAAGCCGTCGATCTCGACGTCGACCTTGCCTTCCAAGACGTCGGCCTGTGCCTTGACATAGCTCTCGTGCGTACCGACGTCCTCCCAGTAGCCCTCCGCGATGTAGCCGTAGATCGGCTTGCCTTCCTTCATCAGCTGCGGGAAGACATCACCGGACCAGTCCACGGGCACATCGGGCTCGACGTAGTCGAAGACCTCGGGCTCCATGACATATATGCCCGTGTTCACCGTGTCCGAGAAGACCTGCCCCCAGGTCGGCTTCTCCAGGAAGCGCTCGACCTTGCCTTCCTCGTCGACGATGGTGATGCCGAATTCGAGCGGATTGGGCACACGCGTCAGACAGACGGTGACCAGCGCACCCTTTTCCTTGTGGAAGTTGATGAGCTCGGTGAGGTCGAAGTCGGTCAGAGCATCACCGGAGATGACGAGGAATGCGTCGTCCTTCAACGCCTCTTCGGCGTTCTTGACGCTTCCGGCGGTACCGAGTGGCTTCTCCTCATTGGCATAGGAGAGCTCCATTCCGAGCTCTTCACCGTCACCGAAGTAGTTCTTGACCAGTGAGGCCAGGAACTGGACGGTGACGACGGTCTCGTTGAGCCCATGCCTTTTGAGCAGCCGCAGCACGTGCTCCATGATCGGCCGGTTTACCACCGGCAGGAGCGGCTTGGGCATGCTTGAGGTCATGGGACGAAGGCGTGTGCCTTCGCCTCCGGCCATCACGACGGCCTTCATGTCGGAAGCGTCCTCCTTAAGAGACGACGGTCTAGCCGACTTCACCCGTCCAGATTGTCCCGCACTTTTCTGCCGGGGGCCATCGAGCCGCCACGGCCGTGCCAATGGGCGGGGTTCAGTCGGCCTTGGCGTCCGCACGGACCAGGCGGCGGACTTGTACCACGTAGAGCACTCCTGCCCACCAGTACAGCGTTGTACCCCATCCTGCGAACGCCCATCCGAAAATAGCAGCGAGTGACGAGATCCATCCAGTTCCGTCACTGAGCAGGAGCAGCGGGAAGGCGTACATCAGGTTGAAGGTGGCAGCCTTGCCAAGGAAGTTCACCTGCGGCGGGGGATAACCGTGGCGCCTGAGGATGCCCACCATCACCAGGAGAACCAGCTCTCGCAAGAGCAGTGCAGCCGTCAACCAGATTGGCAGAATCTCGCGCCAGGTGAGACCGACCAGAGTCGAGAGAATGTAGAGCCGGTCAGCCGCGGGGTCGAGCAGCCGGCCAAGACTGCTGATCTGGTTCCACCGTCGGGCGAGCTTGCCGTCCAGGTAGTCGCTGATCCCGCTCAGAGCCAGTACCAGCAACGCCCAGGTGTCACTCTTAGGCCCTCCGAACTCGGGCCTGAGGATCAGCCACAGGAAGAGCGGCACCCCAACGAGCCTCGCCATGCTGAGGATGTTGGGGATGGTGAGGACCCGGTCCGTCTGGACGCGGGTCTCCTGGACCTCCACCCGGGGGCCTCCTGTGGGAAACGTGCCAACGATGCCCCCTGACCCTACCTCAACGCAAAAAAGCTCTGGCTCTTGGGCTGTGTGCCCAAGAGCCAGAGCTCTAAAAGGAGTTCGGCGGTGTCCTACTCTCCCACAGGGTCCCCCCTGCAGTACCATCGGCGCTGTAAGGCTTAGCTTCCGGGTTCGGAATGTAACCGGGCGTTTCCCTCACGCTATGACCACCGAAACACTATGAAGTTAGACCGGAAACACAACACGGTCGTTGCCTCAGAACTAACACAGTGGACGCGAGCAAATATGGACAAGCCCTCGGCCTATTAGTACCGGTCACCTCCACCCATTACTGGGCTTCCAGATCCGGCCTATCAACCCAGTCGTCTACTGGGAGCCTTAACCCCTCAAAGGGGGTGGGAATACTCATCTCGAAGCAGGCTTCCCGCTTAGATGCTTTCAGCGGTTATCCCTCCCGAACGTAGCCAACCAGCCATGCCCTTGGCAGAACAACTGGCACACCAGAGGTTCGTCCGTCCCGGTCCTCTCGTACTAGGGACAGCCCTTCTCAATATTCCTGCGCGCGCAGCGGATAGGGACCGAACTGTCTCACGACGTTCTAAACCCAGCTCGCGTACCGCTTTAATGGGCGAACAGCCCAACCCTTGGGACCGACTCCAGCCCCAGGATGCGACGAGCCGACATCGAGGTGCCAAACCATCCCGTCGATATGGACTCTTGGGGAAGATCAGCCTGTTATCCCCGGGGTACCTTTTATCCGTTGAGCGACGGCGCTTCCACAAGCCACCGCCGGATCACTAGTCCCGACTTTCGTCCCTGCTCGACCCGTCGGTCTCACAGTCAAGCTCCCTTGTGCACTTACACTCAACACCTGATTACCAACCAGGCTGAGGGAACCTTTGGGCGCCTCCGTTACTCTTTAGGAGGCAACCGCCCCAGTTAAACTACCCATCAGACACTGTCCCTGATCCGGATCACGGACCCAGGTTAGACATCCAGCACGACCAGACTGGTATTTCAACGACGACTCCCCCCGAACTGGCGTCCGGAGTTCAAAGTCTCCCAGCTATCCTACACAAGCCGAACCGAACACCAATATCAAACTGTAGTAAAGGTCCCGGGGTCTTTCCGTCCTGCTGCGCGAAACGAGCATCTTTACTCGTAGTGCAATTTCACCGGGCCTATGGTTGAGACAGTCGAGAAGTCGTTACGCCATTCGTGCAGGTCGGAACTTACCCGACAAGGAATTTCGCTACCTTAGGATGGTTATAGTTACCACCGCCGTTTACTGGCGCTTAAGTTCTCAGCTTCGCCACACCGAAATGTGACTAACCGGTCCCCTTAACGTTCCAGCACCGGGCAGGCGTCAGTCCGTATACATCGCCTTACGGCTTCGCACGGACCTGTGTTTTTAGTAAACAGTCGCTTCTCGCTGGTCTCTGCGGCCACCCCCAGCTCGAGGAGCAAGTCCTCTCACCAGTGATGGCCCCCCTTCTCCCGAAGTTACGGGGGCATTTTGCCGAGTTCCTTAACCATAGTTCACCCGAACGCCTCGGTATTCTCTACCTGACCACCTGAGTCGGTTTAGGGTACGGGCCGCCATGAAACTCGCTAGAGGCTTTTCTCGACAGCATAGGATCATCCACTTCACCACAATCGGCTCGGCATCAGGTCTCAGACTATTGCCAGGCGGATTTACCTACCTGACGTCCTACACCCTTACCCCGGGACAACCACCGCCCGGGCTGGACTACCTTCCTGCGTCACCCCATCACTCACCTACTACAAGTCTGGTTCGCCGGCTCCACCACTTTCCATTCCCCGAAGGGTCCGGAACGGCTTCACGGACTTAGCATCGCCTGGTTCGATGTTTGACGCTTCACAGCGGGTACCGGAATATCAACCGGTTATCCATCGACTACGCCTGTCGGCCTCGCCTTAGGTCCCGACTTACCCTGGGCAGATCAGCTTGACCCAGGAACCCTTAGTCAATCGGCGCACACGTTTCCCACGTGTGTATCGCTACTCATGCCTGCATTCTCACTCGTGAACCGTCCACCACTGCCTTCCGGCGCGGCTTCACCCGGCACACGACGCTCCCCTACCCATCCATACGGGCGTTGGCCCTATTGCATGAATGACACGACTTCGGCGGTACGCTTGAGCCCCGCTACATTGTCGGCGCGGAATCACTAGACCAGTGAGCTATTACGCACTCTTTCAAGGGTGGCTGCTTCTAAGCCAACCTCCTGGTTGTCTCTGCGACTCCACATCCTTTCCCACTTAGCGTACGCTTAGGGGCCTTAGTCGATGCTCTGGGCTGTTTCCCTCTCGACCATGGAGCTTATCCCCCACAGTCTCACTGCCGCGCTCTCACTTACCGGCATTCGGAGTTTGGCTAAGGTCAGTAACCCGGTAGGGCCCATCGCCTATCCAGTGCTCTACCTCCGGCAAGAAACACACGACGCTGCACCTAAATGCATTTCGGGGAGAACCAGCTATCACGGAGTTTGATTGGCCTTTCACCCCTAACCACAGGTCATCCCCCAGGTTTTCAACCCTGGTGGGTTCGGTCCTCCACGAAGTCTTACCTCCGCTTCAACCTGCCCATGGCTAGATCACTCCGCTTCGGGTCTTGAGCGTGCTACTCAAACGCCCTATTAGGACTCGCTTTCGCTACGGCTACCCCACCCGGGTTAACCTCGCAACACACCGCAAACTCGCAGGCTCATTCTTCAAAAGGCACGCAGTCACGACGCACAGAGTAAACTCTGCACGCGACGCTCCCACGGCTTGTAGGCACACGGTTTCAGGTACTATTTCACTCCGCTCCCGCGGTACTTTTCACCATTCCCTCACGGTACTATCCGCTATCGGTCACCAGGGAATATTTAGGCTTAGCGGGTGGTCCCGCCAGATTCACACGGGATTTCTCGGGCCCCGTGCTACTTGGGTGTCTCTCAAACGAGCCGCTGATGTTTCGACTACGGGGGTCTTACCCTCTACGCCGGACCTTTCGCATGTCCTTCGCCTACATCAACGGTTTCTGACTCGTCCTGTCGCCGGCAGACGACAGAAGAGAGATCCCACAACCCCGAATGCGCAACCCCTGCCGGGTCTCACACGCATACGGTTTGGCCTCATCCGGTTTCGCTCGCCACTACTCCCGGAATCACGGTTGTTTTCTCTTCCTGCGGGTACTGAGATGTTTCACTTCCCCGCGTTCCCTCCACATACCCTATGTGTTCAGGTATGGGTGACAGCCCATGACGACTGCCGGGTTTCCCCATTCGGAAACCCCCGGATCAAAGCCTGGTTGACGACTCCCCGGGGACTATCGTGGCCTCCCACGTCCTTCATCGGTTCCTGGTGCCAAGGCATCCACCGTGCGCCCTTAAAAACTTGGCCACAGATGCTCGCGTCCACTGTGCAGTTCTCAAACAACGACCAGCCACCCATCACCCCGCCCTCACAGGCGAGTTCACTGGGGCCGGCATCGAGGGAAATCATTCCCTCAGACACCCAACAGCGTGCCCGACACCCTCGCCACTCGTGATCAGCTTTCCACGCTCCGAAGAGCAGTACTGGCAGCCCGAGATGACTGAAAGTGCCGAATAATCAACGTTCCACCCATGAGCAACCACCGCAGAACGTGTGCCTGCGTAGTGGCCTCTGACCTCACCCCGAGGGGATCGGTGAGAAGTGCTCCTTAGAAAGGAGGTGATCCAGCCGCACCTTCCGGTACGGCTACCTTGTTACGACTTCGTCCCAATCGCCAGTCCCACCTTCGACAGCTCCCTCCCACAAGGGGTTGGGCCACCGGCTTCGGGTGTTACCGACTTTCGTGACGTGACGGGCGGTGTGTACAAGGCCCGGGAACGTATTCACCGCAGCAATGCTGATCTGCGATTACTAGCAACTCCGACTTCATGGGGTCGAGTTGCAGACCCCAATCCGAACTGAGACAGGCTTTTTGAGATTCGCTCCACCTCACGGTATCGCAGCTCATTGTACCTGCCATTGTAGCACGTGTGCAGCCCAAGACATAAGGGGCATGATGACTTGACGTCGTCCCCACCTTCCTCCGAGTTGACCCCGGCGGTCTCCTGTGAGTCCCCATCACCCCGAAGGGCATGCTGGCAACACAGGACAAGGGTTGCGCTCGTTGCGGGACTTAACCCAACATCTCACGACACGAGCTGACGACAGCCATGCACCACCTGTACACCGACCACAAGGGGGGCACCATCTCTGATGCTTTCCGGCGTATGTCAAGCCTTGGTAAGGTTCTTCGCGTTGCGTCGAATTAAGCCACATGCTCCGCTGCTTGTGCGGGCCCCCGTCAATTCCTTTGAGTTTTAGCCTTGCGGCCGTACTCCCCAGGCGGGGAACTTAATGCGTTAGCTGCGGCACCGACGACGTGGAATGTCGCCAACACCTAGTTCCCACCGTTTACGGCGTGGACTACCAGGGTATCTAATCCTGTTCGCTCCCCACGCTTTCGCTCCTCAGCGTCAGTAATGGCCCAGAGATCCGCCTTCGCCACCGGTGTTCCTCCTGATATCTGCGCATTTCACCGCTACACCAGGAATTCCGATCTCCCCTACCACACTCTAGCTAGCCCGTATCGAATGCAGACCCGGGGTTAAGCCCCGGGCTTTCACACCCGACGTGACAAGCCGCCTACGAGCTCTTTACGCCCAATAATTCCGGACAACGCTTGCGCCCTACGTATTACCGCGGCTGCTGGCACGTAGTTAGCCGGCGCTTCTTCTGCAGGTACCGTCACTTTCGCTTCTTCCCTGCTGAAAGAGGTTTACAACCCGAAGGCCGTCATCCCTCACGCGGCGTCGCTGCATCAGGCTTTCGCCCATTGTGCAATATTCCCCACTGCTGCCTCCCGTAGGAGTCTGGGCCGTGTCTCAGTCCCAGTGTGGCCGGTCGCCCTCTCAGGCCGGCTACCCGTCGTCGCCTTGGTGAGCCATTACCTCACCAACAAGCTGATAGGCCGCGGGCTCATCCTTCACCGCCGGAGCTTTCAACCACCACAGATGCCTGCGGTAGTGGTATCCGGTATTAGACCCCGTTTCCAGGGCTTGTCCCAGAGTGAAGGGCAGATTGCCCACGTGTTACTCACCCGTTCGCCACTAATCCCCACCGAAGTGGTTCATCGTTCGACTTGCATGTGTTAAGCACGCCGCCAGCGTTCGTCCTGAGCCAGGATCAAACTCTCCGTGAATGTTTACCGGTAATCCGGTCGACACACACGAGAGCGGAACAGTCAGGCGGAATAAGCCCGACCGTTCACAGCGTCCTCGCTGTGTTTTTTCAAAGGAACCTCGCCCCAGCAGATGCTGGAGACGGGGTATCAACATATCTGGCGTTGATTTTTGGCACGCTGTTGAGTTCTCAAGGAACGGACGCTTCCTTTGTACTCACCCTCTCGGGCTTTCCTCCAGGCGCTTCCCTTCGGTGTTTCCAAACTCTATCAGTGTTTTTCCGGCCCTCTGACCACCGTCCTGCAAGCATGCAGAAGATGATCCAGAGTTAGGATCTGACAAGTTGGGTGCTGCCAGGCTGGGACGCTCGGTGGCGCCGCTCGGCCTCAAGCAGGGGTACGACTGTACACGGGGCCGCGAAGAGGGTGCAAATCACTTGGGCTGGTGGTCTAGACCACTTAGCGCTATCTTCGAGCGGAACCCGTACTTCACATGCCATACGCTGCTGGACAGCGCCGTCCGGGACAGGCAGTGACGGTGCATATACGCAGCTCCACCCCTGGGAGGCTTCCCATGACCACCGTGACGTCCCCTCTTGCTGGACGCACCATCGGATTGGCCGCCGTGCCCGATCCGGTCTTCTCCGGGGCCATGGTCGGCCCGGGTACGGCGATCGATCCCGTGCGCGAACCGTCCGAGGCCGTCGCGCCCGTTGACGGTGTGATCGTCTCTCTCCACCCCCACGCGTTCGTCGTCGTGGACGAACAGGGGCACGGCGTGCTCGTCCACCTCGGCATCGACACCGTGCAGCTCAACGGTGAGGGTTTCGAGCTGCTGGTGAACAAGGGCGACACCGTCACGCGCGGTCAGGCGATCGTGCGCTGGAACCCGGCCGCCGTCGAGGCCGCCGGCAAGTCCGCGGTCTGCCCGGTGGTGGCTCTGGAGGCCACGGCCGAGGCCCTCTCCGAACTCCGTGAGGACGGCGACGTGAAGGCCGGCGACAGTCTCTTCGGCTGGAAGTGACGTCAGTGCCGTCCCGCGACGGCAAGTAGAGACGACAACCACCGCGGCGGCGGGACCCGCCGCACTATCGGAGACGGGTGAGATGGAGACAACGCTGCGAGGCGTCGGTGTGAGCCACGGTGTGGCGATCGGCGAGGTTCGGCACATGGGAACGGCGGTGCTGGAGCCGCCTGCCAAGCAGATTCCGGCGGAGGACGCGGAGCGTGAACAGGGGCGCGCCCGCAAGGCCGTGGAGGCTGTGGCCGCCGACCTGATGGCGCGCGGCAATCTGGCGGGGGGCGAAGCCCAGGCGGTGCTCGAAGCGCAGGCCATGATGGCCCAGGACCCCGAGCTGATGGCAGACGTGGACCGGCGTATCGCCGTCGGCAGCACGGCCGAGCGCGCCGTGTACGACGCGTTCGCCGCGTACCGCGAGCTGCTGGCGGGCGCGGGTGAGTACCTGGCCGGTCGCGTCGCCGACCTCGACGACGTGCGGAATCGTATCGTCGCCCGTCTGCTCGGGGTGCCCATGCCGGGCGTCCCGGACAGCGACGAGCCGTATGTCCTGGTGGCGCGTGATCTCGCGCCTGCCGACACCGCTCTGCTGGACCCGACGCTCGTTCTGGGTTTCGTCACCGAGGAGGGCGGGCCGACCAGCCACAGCGCGATTCTGGCGCGGGCGCTCGGTGTGCCGGCCGTTGTGGCTCTGCCGGGTGCCGGTGAGCTGGGCGAGGGCACGGTCATCGCTGTCGACGGCAGCACCGGTGACATCTTCGTGAACCCGAGCGAGGAGAAGAAGGCCGAGTTGGAGTCCGCTGCCGCCGAGCGGAAGGCCGCGCTCGCCGCGTCGACGGGTCCGGGTGCCACAGCCGACGGCCACAAGGTGCCGCTGCTGGCCAACGTCGGTGGTCCGGCGGACGTGCCCGCCGCGCTCGAAGCGGGAGCCGAGGGCGTCGGTCTCTTCCGTACTGAGTTCCTCTTCCTCGACGACAGCAAGAACGCTCCGTCCGAGGAGAAGCAGGTCGACGCGTATCGCCAGGTCCTCGAGGCGTTCCCCGAGGGGCGTGTGGTCGTCCGTGTGCTGGATGCGGGCGCGGACAAGCCGCTGGACTTTCTGACGCCGTCCGACGAGCCGAACCCGGCGCTGGGTGTGCGTGGACTGCGGACGCTGCTCGATCACCCTGACGTGCTGCGGACTCAGCTGACGGCGCTTGCGAAAGCCGCCGAGGGCCTGCCCGTCTACCTCGAGGTCATGGCCCCGATGGTGGCGGATCGCGCCGATGCCAGGGCGTTCGCCGACGCGTGCCGTGCGGCAGGGCTGCAGGCGAAGTTCGGCGCGATGGTGGAGATTCCCTCGGCCGCTCTGCGGGCGCGGTCGATTCTGCAGGAGGTCGAGTTCCTTTCGCTGGGGACCAACGATCTCGCGCAGTACACCTTCGCCGCCGACCGTCAGGTGGGTGCGGTGTCGCGTCTGCAGGATCCGTGGCAGCCTGCGCTGCTCGACCTGGTCGCGCTTTCCGCCGAAGGGGCGAAGGCCGAGGGCAAGAGCTGTGGCGTCTGTGGTGAGGCCGCGTCCGACCCGCTGCTCGCCTGTGTGCTGACCGGTCTGGGGGTCACCTCGCTTTCCATGGGTGCGGCGTCCATTCCTTATGTCCGGACGACGCTGGCGAAGTACACGCTGGCGCAGTGCGAGCGTGCTGCCGCAGCCGCACGGGCCGCCGACAGTGCCGAGGACGCGCGTGCCGCGGCTCAGGCGGTGCTGTCGGGCGAGTAGCCGGACCGAGATGTCGGCTGATGGTTCCTGGAGGGCGCTCCACCCGTGGGGGGAGCGCCCTCTTTGTGTTCAGTGACTGTGGCGCGACGTCTGTCCTTCCGGTCCGAGGTCGGGGGGCACGCAGTAGTCGACGTCCGATTCCGGGGAGATCAGGTCGCCGGAGTCGACATCAGTGCAGTAGGCGTCGAAGACTTCTCCGGCGGTGAGGGGTTCGAGTCCGTCGCCGCACAGACGCCAGCCGTAGATGCGGTCGGTTGTCCCGGGGGCGCTGGTGCGCATGACGAGTCCGCCGGGGCTCTGGGTGGCGATGCCGAGTGCGAGGACCGTGGTGAATTCGAGGGCTTCGGCCTCGTCGAGTTGGACGGCCCCCTCGGTGTTCTCGTCGGAGTGGAGGACGGCGACGAGGGTTTCCGGGGTGGCGGTGACGCTGCAGACGAGGTGGTGTTCGCCCGGCAGGGCTGTGTCGAGGATCCGGACGAGGAGGTGGGAGGCGCGGGTGAAGGCCGCGCGACCGATGTCCTCCCCGCAGGAACCGCAGGCGCCGAGGCGGGCGAGGAGGGTGGTCGCGTACTCCCAGGTGGCCTGGCGGACGGCTTCGTCCACGAGGGCGGGCACGAGGTCGGTGAGGGGCTGGCCCTCGTACGGGAGCGTCGGTCCGGTGTTGGCGAGTTCTGCCGTGAAGCGTGTTCGGCTCGACGGGATGTCCGGGTTGAGGCCGGTCTCCTCGCAGAACTCGGCGTACTCCTGGGGGTCGAAGAGGGCGACGGTGGTGTGGCTGCCCTGTGAGGCGCGGGTCCTCAGAAGGTCTTCGACCTGTTCCAGGTAGGTCGCGTGGTCGTCGAAGGTGAAGCTGCGGTAGCGCCGCATGGCGCGGAAGTCGTGTTCGTCGGTGAGCAGGCCGATGGTTCCGGCGATTTCGCGGCGCAGGACGCGTCGCATTGTCTGGTGGTCGGTGTGCGCCATGTTTCCCCCTGTGCGCAGTCGATCAATTCTCACTCACAGTAACCGGCGGCACTGACAATGAGGCCGGGGCGAGGCGCACCCGGACCAGCCGGTGCTGGATTGTGCAGGTCAGGGCTATGAATGTGCCGAAGGCGGCCCATCCTGCCGGGCCGGTGGCGATGGCCGCGGTGACTGCGAGTGGCCCGAAGGTGCGCTGCACGGCCTGGGCCAGGCCGTGGACGCCGAGGTAGGTGCCCTGGGCGGTCTCGGGGGCGAGGGCGACGGAAAGTTCCCAGGAGATGGTGGCGTGCAGCATCTCGGCCATGGTGAAAGCCGCTGCCGCGGCAGTGAGGAGCGCTGTGGCGGTGACGGCTCCGCCCGTGGCCGCGAGTGCCATGGCGATGCCGCCCAGGGCGAAGGTGGCGGAGAGCGGCAGGAGGAGGTTCCGGGCAGTTGCCGTGGTGGTGCCGAATCGGGCGAGGGGCACCTGGAGTGCCACGACCATGACGTTGTTGAGGACCATCAGGAGCGGTGCCAGTCCGTTCGGTGCGTTGCTCTCGTGTGCGATCCACAGGGGCAGGCCGACCTTGAACACCGCGTCGTCGAGGAAGAGGACGGTCTCGGTGGCGACGTAGGCGAGATAGGTGCGGTCCCGCCAGGGGGTGGCCGGCCTGGTCGTGGGGGCCGGGTGCTTCGAGGTGGTGACGGTGCGGGAGGAGGACGGGGGCTCGCCGCAGCGCAGGGTGAGGAGTGCTGAGGCGACGAAGGACAGGGCGTCTCCGGCGAGGAGCCATTGGTAGGCGGCCGTGGTGCCGAGCGCCAGTGCTGCGGCGGCGGCGAGGCCGCCCAGCGCCCAGCCCGCGTTGGCCACGGTTCGGTGGAACGCCTGGTAGCGGACGCGGTCCGGGCCGGCGACTCGGGTGGCGTAGAGCTTGGTGAGGATGCTCGCGGCGCGGTCGCCGAGGCCGCCCACCGCAGAGAAGGCGATGAGCAGGGCGTAGTTGTCGGTGGTGAGCAGTGCGCAGGAGGCCGCGGCACGTATGAGCTGGACGGTCAGCAGGACCCGGGTGATCGGGAATCGGTCGGCGAGCTTGCCGCCCATCGGTGCCCCTGCGATGCCGATGGCACCCGCGGCGGCGGCGAGCGTGCCGACCTGGGCCAGGGAGAGCTCGGAGACGTACGTGAAGTAGAGGACGGATACGGAAGCCCACAGTCCGCTGCCGATGCGGTCGACGAGCGCGATGGCGAGCATTCTGCGCCCGTCGCGACCTCCGGGAACGCTTTTCGACCATGCTGTCGCGCGCCGTACCCGATGCACTGCTCCCCCCTTGCCCGCTTGCTTTTCATTTACGTACTGATACATACTCTGCATCGTGGCAACACAATATGGGATCAGCGGGACGACGGCCAAGGGAATTGCGGCGTCCGCCGAACGAGCCGTGGCTGAGGGCTCCTTGGCCCCCGGAGCCGCACTGCCGCCGGTGCGGCGCCTCGCGGACGACCTCGGCGTGAGCCCGGGGACGGTCGCCACGGCGTACAAGGAACTGCGGCAGCGCGGGATCGTGGTCACCCGGGGGCGGGGTGGGACCGTGGTGGCACCGGCCCCGGCGGTGGCGTCCCGTCGGCCGCCCAAAGTGCCCGATGGCCTGCGGGACTTGGCGGGTGGTCACCCCGATCCGCGGCTGCTCCCCGGGCTGGTGCCCCCCTCCCGGCTGTCCCCCGGCGCTCGCTCGCACCGTTCGACGCCCCGGCTGGCACGGCTCGAGGACGCCGTACGCGCGTGGCTGCGGCCCGAGGGCGTACCCGTGGAGCACGTGACCTTCGCACATGGGGCGCTGGATCTGGTCGGACGGCTTCTCTCCGTGGAGCTACGGCCCGGTGATGCCGTGGCCATGGAGGATCCCGGGTATCACCACCTGCTGGATCTGGTCACGGCGCTGGGGATGCGCATGGTCCCTGTTGCCGTCGACGACGAGGGAGTGTTGCCCGAGGCCGTACGTGAAGCGCTGCGGGCCGGGGCGCGGGCGCTCGTGTGCAGTCCGCGGGCGCAGAATCCGTACGGCGGTCGCTTCTCCGCCGAGCGTCAGGAGGCACTGCTGGGTGTGCTCCGGGCACACCCTGAGGTGCTGGTCGTGGAGAACGATCACGCTTCCGCCGTCGCCGACGCCCCCCTGCGGACGCTGACCGGCGCGGGGCTGCCGCGCTGGGTGCATGTGCGGACGGTGAGCAAGTTCCTGGGGACGGACCTGAGGTGGGCGGCCGCCGCGTGTGATCCGACCACACTGGGTCGGCACGACGGGCGGCTGTTGCTGACGTCCGGCTGGGTCAGTCATCTGCTCCAGGAGACGGTGTACGGGCTTCTCACCGACGAAAGCACGCGCGCGTTGGTCTCTCGTGCCCGGGAGACCTATGCGCTGCGCCGGAACGCTCTTGTACGGGAGCTCGGTGACCGGGGCATCGAGGCGCACGGGTCGAGCGGGATGAATGTGTGGGTGCCCGTCCGGGACGAGTCGGCCGTGGTGAACGGGCTGAGGTCGTACGGCTGGTGGGTCGCGGCCGGGGCCCGGTTCCGGCTGTCGTCCGGTCCGGGTGTGCGGATCACGGCCGCTGAGCTGGAGCCGGCCGATGCGGCGCGGCTGGCCTCGGACTTCGCCGGCGTGCTGGGTGAGTCCGAGGCCACCTACGGTGGGTGACCCGCTCCGTCAGGCG
Organism: Streptomyces sp. SAI-127; assembly: GCF_029894425.1. Classification (NCBI taxonomy): domain Bacteria; kingdom Bacillati; phylum Actinomycetota; class Actinomycetes; order Kitasatosporales; family Streptomycetaceae; genus Streptomyces; species Streptomyces sp. SAI-127. Next base: position 8,634,632 of record NZ_JARXYJ010000001.1, on the reverse strand, counting down.
CGTTTGCGGGCCAGGTCCTCGTAGAAGTGGAGCAGTTCGAGGTTGTCGATGGAGCCCGGGTTGACCGCCTTCTCCAGAGGGGTGCCTTGGAGGAGGCGCTTGACGGGGACCTCGATGCGCTTCCCGGTCAGGGTGTGCGGGATGCCGGGGACCTCGATGACCTCGTCCGGGATGTGGCGAGGTGAGAGGTTTTCGCGGATCGTCGCCTTGATGCGGTCGAGGAGTGCCTGGTCGAGGGCTGCTCCCGGAGCCAGTTGCACGAACAGCGGCATCCAGTAGCCGCCGTCGGGCTGCTCGATACCGATGACCAGGGACTCCTTGATCTCGGGGAGTCGTTCCACGGCCTCGTAGATGTCGGCCGAACCCATGCGGACGCCCTGGCGGTTGAGCGTCGAGTCGGAGCGGCCGTGGATGACGACCGAGCCGCGGGAGGTGACGGTGATCCAGTCGCCGTGTCGCCACACTCCGGGATAGGTGTCGAAGTAGCTGTCGTGATAGCGGCTTCCGTCGGGGTCGTTCCAGAAGTGGATCGGCATCGACGGCATGGGATTGGTGACGACGAGTTCGCCCACCTCGTCGATCACGGGCTTGCCGCTCGGGTCCCAGGACTGCAGGTCGGTGCCCAGGCTCGGTGCCTGGAGCTCGCCGATGTACACGGGCAGGGTCGGTACGGCGCCCGCGAAGCACGAGCACACGTCCGTGCCTCCGCTGACGGAGGCGATCCACAGGTCCTCACGGACCTCGTCGTGCAGCCAGCGGAAGCCGTCGGGCGGAAGCGGTGAGCCGGTGGTGGCCACGCACTGCACCTTGGAGAGGTCGAAGTCGCGGCCTGGGTGCACGTCGGCCTTGCGGCAGGCCATGACGTACGCGGCCGAGGTGCCGTAGAGGGTGGCGCCGGTGCGTTCGGCGACCCGCCACTGGGCTCCTGTGTCGGGGTAGCCGGGGCTTCCGTCGTACAGCACGACGGTCGTGCCCGTGAGGAGGCCGGAGACGAGGAAGTTCCACATCATCCAGCCCGTGGAGGTGTACCAGAAGAAACGGTCCTCAGGGCCGAGGTCGCAGTGCAGGCCGAGCTGCTTGAGGTGCTCGACGAGGATGCCGCCCTGGGACTGGACGATCGCCTTCGGCAGGCCTGTCGTGCCCGAGGAGTAGAGCACCCACAGGGGGTGCGCGAAGGGCACCTGTTCGAAGACCGGCTCCGTGTCCGCGCTCGTGAGGGCATCCCACTCCAGGGCGCCTTCGGGAGCCTCGGTGCCGAGGAGCGGGATGTGGACGACGGCGCGCAGGGAAGGCAGTTCGCGGCGGAGTTCGGCGACCGTCTCACGGCGGTCGTGCTCCTTGCCGCCGTAGCGGTAGCCGTCGACGGTGAACAGGACGACCGGTTCGACCTGTTGGAAGCGGTCCAGGACGCTGCGGGCGCCGAAGTCGGGGGCGCAGGACGTCCAGACGGCGCCCACCGCGGCCGTGGCGAGCAGGGCGACGACGGCCTGCGGAATGTTCGGGAGGTAGCCGCTGACGCGATCTCCGGGCCGGAGGCCGAGGGCGCGCAGCTCCGCGGCCAGGGAGCCGACCTGGCGGCGCAGCTCGGACCAGGTCACCGGGCGCGGCTCATGGGTCTCGTCGACGTACAGGAGGGCGGGTTCGTCCGCGCGGGGCTCGGCCGCGCGCAGGGCGTGCTCGGCGTAGTTGAGGGTGGCGCCGGGAAACCACTCGGCGCCGGGCATCGAGCGGTCGCCCAGCACGCGCGCGTACGGCGTCGAGAACCGTACGTCGAACCATTGGGTGACTGCTTCCCAGAACGGCTCCAGCTCGTCCACCGACCAGCGGTGGAGGGCCTCGTAGCCTCCGTCGGCCGGGGCGCCGTGGCGTTCGGCCGCCCATGCCTGGAACCTGGTGACCTGGGACCTGGCGATGCGCTGCGGATCTGGCTGCCAGAGCGGCTGGGGATTCACGGTCGACATGGGGGCTCCCGGACTGTGCGCGTCGTGTGCGTCTCCCGCGCACGGGCCAGGGGTGTGCGCGTGACGCGGCTGACAGGGACGATGCCATGTGATCAACTTCTACGCCAGGGTGCGCCCCACATAGTCCGTGTCGTGAAGATGTGGCCCCGGCACGGGTGAACGCCAGTTGAACGGCACGCGCAGGTGAGTCAGTGAGTGGCAGGGTGAGCAGCATGAACGGTCGTGACCTGGTGCGTTCGGTGAAGGCGGTTGGTTCGGCGGGGGCGCCCCAGGGGTTGCGCACCGTGCGCGCCGCGTGGCGCAGGAGGCGCACCGACGCCCTCGGGCTGCCGGCGCGGGGGGCCGAGCGGGCGCGGGTGCCGGGGCCGATGCGGGACGTCGAGCCGGGCCCCGGTGGGGGTGTCATACGGTTCAGCCGCTCCGAGCTGCGGATCGTCGTCGCGGTGAACGGGGTGGTCTTCTGGGGGTGGGACGGGGCCGAGCCGGAGCCGTCGTACGCGCTCGCGGGCCGCTGCCCGGAGCCGGATCCCCGGGCGGTGCTGGAGCCGGACAAGGACGGCGGCTGGCGGGTCGTGGCCGAGCGGGCGACGGTCGTGGTGTCGCGGCACGGAGCGGTCGAAGTGCGTACGCCCGGCGGGGTGATCCTGCGCCGGGATCTGCCGCCCCGCTGGTGGGAGCCGGTGGGCGGCGGCGAGGCGCGCTGGATGCAGCGGTCGGAGGTGGCCGCCGACGCTCGGTTCTTCGGGCTGGGGGGACGGGCGTCGGGGCCTCGGTTGCGGGACGGGACGTATCGGCTGTGGAACACCGACCCGGGCCGGGCGTTCGGGCCGGGAGACGATCCGCTGTACGTCACGATGCCGGTGCAGCTGGTGGTGGCCGATGCCGCCACCCATCTCGTGTTCCACGACACCTCGTGGGACGGCACCGTGACCCTGCGGGAGGGCGAGGAGGGCGCCGGTTCCGGGCACGACCAGGTGGGGATGTCCGAGCTGCGGATGGCCGGCGGTCCGCTGCGCTGCTGGGTGATGGTGGGCACTCCCGCGCGCGTGCTGCTCGCCTGGGCCTCGCTGAGCGGTGCGCCCGCGCTGCCGCCGTCCTGGGCGCTCGGCCATCATCACGCCCGCTGGGGCTTCGGCAGTGAGCAGGAGGTGCGGCGGATCGTCGCCGGGTACCAGGAGCGGGCGCTGCCGCTCGATGCCGTCCATCTGGACATCGACCACTACGACGAGCACCAGGTGTTCACGGTCGACCAGGAGCGGTTTCCCAAGCTGCCCCAACTGGCCGAGGAACTGCTGCGGGACGGGATCCGGCTGGTGTCGATCGTCAACCCGGCGGTCAAGGCCGCGCCCGGCAACGCCGTCCATGACGGCGGAACGGCCGAGGACGCCTTCGTGCGGGACGCGTCGGGGCGGCTCGTGGAAGGGGTCGTGTGGCCCGGTGAGGCGGTCTATCCGGACTTCACGCACGCACGCGTGCGTGCCTGGTGGGGTCGCCTCTACCAGGAGAGGCTCACGGCGGGGTTCACGGGCTTCTGGCACGACATGAACGAGCCCACGTCCTTCAACGCGTTCGGTGAGACCACCCTGCCGCGATCGGCCAGGCACTCCCTGGAGGGCCGCGGCGGTGACCACCAGGAGGCTCACAACGTCTACGCGCTGTGCATGGCCCAGGCCGGATACGAGGGTCTGCGCGACCTGGTGCCGGACGAGCGGCCCTTCCTGTTGTCGCGTTCCGGATGGGCCGGCATACAGCGATACGGCGGCACCTGGTCCGGTGACGTGGCCACCGGCTGGCCGGGCCTGCGGGCTTCGCTGTCGCTCGTGATGGGACTCGGGCTGTGCGGGGTGCCGTACTCGGGGCCCGACGTGGGCGGCTACGACGGGCACCCCTCGCCCGAGCTGTATCTGCGCTGGTTCCAACTCGGCGCCTACCTGCCGTTGTTCCGTACACACGCGAGTCTGCGGGCAGGGCGCAGGGAGCCGTGGGAGTTCGGGGCCGACGTGCTGGAGCACGCGCGCGTGGCGCTCGTGGAACGCCGGAGGCTGCTGCCGTACTTCATGACGCTCGCGCAGTTGGCCCGGCGTACCGGTGCGCCTTACGTCCGGCCCGTGTGGTGGTCCGCGCCCGAGGACCGTGTCCTGCGGGACTGCGAGGACGTCTTTCTGCTGGGTGACTGCCTGCTCGTGGCACCGGTGCTCGATCCGGGCAGCGACCGGCGTGCGGTTCAGCTGCCGCGGGGGCGCTGGTACGACACGGCTACGGAACAGGTCTACGAGGGGCCGGGACAGGTGCTCGTCGACGCCCCGCTGTCGCGGATCCCGGTACTCGCGCGCGCGGGCGCCGTCATTCCGGTGCGGGGGGACGACGGCGGTCTCGAACTGGAGGTGTGGGCGCCCGCCCGGGGGCGGAGCGGGGGCGGGCTGGTCGTTGCGGATGCGGGCGACGGTTGGGACGAACCGGAGATCGAACGCTACGTCGCCCGCTGGGAGGGCCGGAAGGTGGTCGTTCAGCGGGAGGGCGAGGACGGCGTGAGCGAGCCGCCCCACCCCGTGCGGCTGCGCGGGCTGGGCGCGCGCTGAGGATCAGACGTAACGGCCCTCGAACCAGGCCCGAACGACCAGTGTGTGCAGCGGGAAAGCGAGCTCCTCCGGCCTGCGCAGGAGGTGCCAGCCCTCCGTCTCGTCCGTGGCGGCGGGCTGCGGGAGGCCGTCGGCGGGACGCTCCGGCAACACCCCGAACAGCAGCAGGTGCCCGTCGGGCGAGCTCAGCGCGTCGACGAGCCGTACGTCGCGGCTGGCCGCGTCGATGCCGGTCTCTTCCTTGAGTTCGCGGACCAGGGCGTGCCGCCAGTCCTCACGGTCGTCGAGGTAACCGCCGGGCAGGGCTATACCGCCGCGCGCGGGGGCGATGGTGCGAGTGATGACGACCAGGGCGGTGCCCTGTGTGTCGTACACGGGCTGGAGTGCGACGGCGACCGGCAAGGGGTTGCGGTAGGCCACCGTGTTGCAGGCCGGACAGGTGCGGGGCCAGCCCGTGACGCCCTCTCCGTAGGGCGCTCCGCAGCTCGAACAGTGGGAGTCGGGCGCGAAGTTGGGGGTGGAGTGCTGAGTTTCGGACACGCGGCGGACTGTATCTGATCATCGCATGCTCCGGTTCCGTTGGGCCCTCTGCCTCTTTGCGGCCGCCCGTGCGACACTTCTGACGTTCCGTCAGATCCGGCCCGGGGAGGGGTCTTGCCGCGCACACGCACACCTGTGGTCACCGGGTGGTTCGCCGGTGAGGGGGACGACTTCACACTTCTCGGAACCCGCTGCTCCGCCTGCGCGTCGGTCTTCTTCCCGCGCGAGGACAGCCACTGCCGCAACCCCGGATGCGACAGTGGCGATCTGGCGGAGATTCCCCTGTCGCGGCGCGGTCGCGTCTGGTCGTACACGGACAGCCGGTACCGGCCTCCGTCACCGTATGTGACCGATCCGGAACTTCCGTGGGAGCCGTACACGTTGATCGCTGTGGAGCTGGCCGCTGAGCGGATCGTGGTACTGGGGCAGGCGGTTCCCGGGGTCACCGTCGCCGACCTGGCGGTGGGCGCGGAGGTGGAGGTCGTCCCCGGTGTGCTCCATGAGGACGGCGAGACGGTCTGGACGACGTGGCACTGGCGGCCGACGGGGGTGACGGCATGACGGAAGAGGTGGCGGTGCTCGGCGCGGGCATGCACCCGTGGGGCAAATGGGGGCGCGGGTTCGTCGAGTACGGCGTGGCGGCCGCCCGCGCGGCACTGGCCGACGCGGGCCTCGAGTGGCGGGACGTCGGCTCGATCGTCGGCGCGGACACCGTGCGGGGCGGTTACCCGGGTTATGTGGCAGGGGCGACCTTCGCCAAGGCGCTCGGCTGGCAGGGGGCCCGTGTCGCCAGCGTGTACGCGGCGTGCGCGTCCGGGGCGCAGGCGGTGGCCGCCGCGCGGGCACAGATCCTCGCGGGACTGGCCGACGTGGTGCTCGTGGTGGGTGCCGATGCCGCACCGAAGGGGTTCTTCCGCCCCGCGGGCGGCGACCGGCCCGACGATCCGGACTGGCTGCGGTTCCGGGTCCTCGGCGCGACCAATCCGACCTACTTCGGGCTGTACGCGCGGCGGCGCATGGCCGTGCACGGGGACACGGTGGAGGACTTCGCTCAGGTCAAGGTGAAGAACGCGGCCCTGGGGGCGCTGAATCCGTATGCGCGGTACCGCAAGCGGGTGAGCGCGGAAGAGGTGGCGGCCTCCGCCGTCGTGGCAGATCCGCTGCGGCTGCTCGACATATGCGCCACCTCGGACGGCGGTGCGGCGCTCGTGCTCTCCAGCATGGAGTTCGCGCGTCGTAGGGGTGTGGCCGAGCCCGTGCGGATCAGGGCGGTGTCGACGGTGACGCCGACGTATCCGAACACCGTGCTGGACCTGCCGGACATCGCGACGGACTCCGCCGCCGCGGTCGAGCCCGCCGCCGGGACGTTCCGTGCGTCGATCGCGCGCGCGGCCTACGAGGAGGCCGGTGTCGGGCCGGAGGATCTCTCCCTCGCCGAGGTCTACGACCTGTCGACGGCCCTGGAGTTGCAGTGGTACGAGGATCTCGGACTGTGCGGGGAGGGCGAGGGCGCGAAGCTTTTGCGCGAGGGGGCGACGGCGCCGGGCGGACGCATACCCGTCAACACGAGCGGCGGACTCGCCTCATTCGGCGAGGCGGTCCCGGCCCAGGCGATCGCCCAGGTGTGCGAACTCACCTGGCAGTTGCGGGGCGACGGGGGTGCCCGGCAGGTCGAGCACGCGCACGTGGGGATCACCGCCAACCAGGGCCTGTTCGGACACGGGTCGGCGGTGATCGCCATGAGGTGATCGGAGGGAAAGGGGTTTCTCATGCGCTGTGTGAGCGCCCCGGAATCCTGCGTGAACGTCTCATGAACTGCGCTTAAGCGTGCACGAATGACGCCATCATGCTCCCGTGCGCTCCTGGACGGACACTCTCCGCTTCGCCTTCCAACCGGTGGTCAATCTGGCCACCGGCGGAGTCGCAGGGCTGGAGATACTCGCCCGTCCGGAGACCGGCGACATCCTGGCGGAGGCCCGCCGCGACCCCGAACTCGACGGTCGGCTCGCCGTGTTGGCGCTACGGGCGGCAGTGCGCAGGGAAACCCTGCTGCCGCTGCACGTCAACGTGTTCGCGGGCACGCTCGCCGACCTCGGCGGCCTCACCCCGCTGCACCATGCCGTACGTGAGGCGGGGCGGCTGCCGTGGGAGGTCACGATCGACGTGGGTCCGCCGTACACGCATGTGCCGCATCAGGGGCTGCTGGAGGCACTCTCCGAACTGCGGGGACAGGGCTTCCGGATCAGCGCGGACGGTGTGGGGGACGGGGACGTACCGCTGAGACTGCTTGTCGACATGTCGCCCGATCTCGTGAAGCTCGACGCGTCGCTGCTGGTCCGGCCCTCGGCAGTACGGGCGATGCGGACCCTGTGCGACGAACTCGGGGCGCTCCTGTGTGTCGAGGGAGTGGAGACGGAACTGCAGTACGGGGCCGCGCTGTCGGCCGGCGCGCAGCTGGCGCAGGGCACGCTGTTCGCGCCGCCGTCCCGGCTTCCCGCGGCGGAGGTGTACGTTCCGCCCCGCTCCCCCACTGACGCGTCGCCACCGCGGTCCGGTCCTTCGGTACGGGAGTTCGTGCGCCCCGCCGCGCTGTTGCCGGCCACCGCCTCCGCGGGTCAGGTGCGGGCGCTGCTGACCGGGGCACCCGACGTGTCGGGGGTACTGCTCGTGGACAGGAACGGGGTGCCGTTCCGCTCGGTGCACCGGTCGCGTTTCCTGCTGTCGATGTCGGGCCGCTACGGACACGCCCTGTACGCCGAACGCCCCGCGGCGAAGCTCGGCGATCCACCACGGACGGTGGGGATCGACGCCACCGCGTGGGAGGTCCTGGACGTGGTCGCCGTGGGCGACCGGGACCGCACGTCGGACGACGTGGCCGTGGTCGACCGGCACGGCCGCTGCGTGGGTGTCGTACGGCTCGCGGATCTCGTACGGGCGCTGAGCGAGACCCGTGTGGAGGAGGCGGCCGGGCTCAATCCGCTGACGCGGCTGCCGGGTTCGGACGCGATCACGGGCGAGGTGGACCGGCGTATCGCGGCCGGGCGGACGTTCGCGCTGAGCTGGCTGGACGTCGACCACTTCAAGCAGGTCAACGACGGGGCCGGGTTCGCAGCGGGCGACGAGCTCATCCGCGCGGTGGGACGGTTGCTGCAGCACGCGGCGACCGGCACCGCGCGCGTGGGGCACATCGGCGGGGACGACTTCCTGGTGCTGGCGGCCCCGGAGGAGCTGGCTCCGCTGGCCGCCGCCGTGCTGGACGCTCCCTGGGCGGCGGGCGGGCGGCCCGTGACACTCTCCCTGGCCACCGTGGAATGCCTGCCCGGCAGTGTGGCGGACCACAGGGAGGCGGCCGCGTGTCTGGCGCCGCTGAAGAAGGCCGCGAAGGCGCTCAGCGGGGCCAGTTGGGTCGTGGGGCGGGCAGGGCTGCCCGGGCACGAGATCCGGCGCGCAGCGGGCGCGGAGGCCGCTTCGACGGGGTATGCGGTGGCGGAGCCGGGGAGGGGCTGAGGGCACAACCGGGAAGGCCCCTTTCGGCTCGTGCCCGTCTCAGCGGCCCAGCGCCCGTTGCTCGGGGCGGTTCGACAGCCCGTCCCAACCGTTGCCGTCGGCGACCTTGACGCCCCCCGGGGCCCGGTGAACACTTCCGGTGTCAGTCGACATCGCCGTACATTCTCGGCGTATCCAGGCACCACGCCGCGCGGGCCCCCACGAGCTCAGGCCCATTCCCCCACGGGCGATTCGGCTGCGACGGCACGCTCGTCGCGGACGCCGGGCGGGGCGCGGGATTCTCCCTGCCTTCGGCAGTTCGCCAAGGGAACCGCAACCCTGCACGGAGGACCGGGGCGGGAACGTCCCGGGCCAGGGCCTAGGAGCCGCCATGAGCAACGGAGACGTATTTCTCGGTGAGGTCATCGGTACGGCGATTCTGATTCTCTTCGGCGCCGGCGTGGTCGCTGCCGTCGTACTCAACTATTCCAAGGCGAAGGACTCCGGCTGGGTCGTCATCGCGTTCGGCTGGGGCTTCGGCGTGCTCGCCGGGGCGTACACCGCCGCACCGCTGTCCGGCGGACATCTCAACCCCGCCGTGACCCTCGGGATCGCCATCGACACCGGGGACTGGGACCAGGTTCCCCTCTACATCGCCGGTCAGATGGTCGGCGCGATGCTCGGGGCGGTCCTGTGCTGGCTGGTCTACTACGCGCAGTTCCAGGCCAACGCCGAGGAGGAGATCGCCCAGCCGACGCTCGGGATCTTCTCCACCGCGCCCGCGATCCGCAATCCCGTGGCGAACCTGGTCACCGAGATCATCGCGACGATCGGCCTGGTCCTGCCGATCCTGGCCTTCGGCCTCACCAAGGGACTCGGCGAGTCCGGTACCGCGGTCCTCGTCGTCGCCTTCCTGGTCGTCGGCATCGGTCTGTCGCTCGGCGGGCCCACCGGATACGCCATCAACCCGGCCCGTGACCTGGGCCCGCGCATCGTCCACGCCCTGCTGCCGATTCCCCACAAGGGCACCTCGGACTGGAGTTACGCGTGGATCCCGGTGGTGGGACCGCTGATCGGCGGGGCGCTGTCCGGGGTGATCTTCAACGCAGCCTTCTGAACACAGCTCGTGTGAACACAGCCCTCGTGAAACGCAGCCTTGTGCAGGAACCGACGAAGGGGACGTCATGACGGACAAGTTCGTCGCCGCTATCGACCAGGGCACCACCTCCAGCCGCTGCATCATCTTCAACCAGGACGGCGCGATCGTGGCCGTCGACCAGCGCGAGCACCGCCAGATCTTCCCCAAGCCCGGCTGGGTGGAGCACGACGCCACCGAGATCTGGTCCAAGGTGCAGGCCGTCGTCGCCGGGGCGATCGCCAAGGCCGGGCTGCGGGCCGACCAGCTCAGCGCGCTCGGCATCACCAACCAGCGCGAGACGACGCTCCTGTGGGACCGCGCGACGGGCAAGCCCGTGCACAACGCGATCGTGTGGCAGGACACCCGCACCGCGGCGCTGACCAGGCAGCTCGGCGGCCCCGACGGGCAGGACCGTTTCCGCGAGCAGACCGGACTGCCGCTGGCCACCTACTTCTCGGGACCGAAGGCGGCCTGGCTGCTGGACAACGTGCCGGGGCTGCGCGCACGCGCCGAGAACGGTGAGATCGCCTTCGGCACCATCGACTCCTGGCTGATCTGGAACCTCACCGGCGGCACGGACGGCGGGCAGCACGTCACCGACGTGACGAACGCCGGACGGACCATGCTGATGAACCTGGAGACCCTCCAGTGGGATCAGTCCATCCTGTCCGCGATGAACGTGCCCGACGCCGTGCTGCCCGAGATCAGGTCGTCCGCCGAGGTCTACGGCACCGCGGTCGGCCAACTGGCGGGCGTGCCCGTGGCGTCCGCGCTGGGCGACCAGCAGGCCGCCGTGTTCGGGCAGGCCTGCTACGACGTGGGCACGGCCAAGAACACCTACGGCACGGGCTCCTTCCTGCTGCTCAACACGGGCAATCGGCCGGTCCCTTCGAAGAACGGGCTGCTGACGACGATGGGCTACAAGATCGGCAGTGAGGCGCCGGTGTACTGCCTGGAGGGGTCGATCGCCATAACGGGCGCCCTGGTTCAGTGGTTCCGCGATCAGCTCGGCATCATCCGTACCGCCGACGAGATCGAACCCCTGGCGGCGAGCGTCGAGGACAACGGCGGCGCGTACATCGTGCCCGCCTTCTCCGGCCTGTTCGCGCCCTACTGGCGCTCCGACGCGCGCGGTGTCGTCACGGGTCTCACGCGGTACGTCACCAAGGCGCACCTCGCGCGCGCGGTGCTCGAAGCGACGAGCTGGCAGACGCGCGAGGTCGTGGACGCCATGTACCAGGACTCCGGGGTGCAGATCACCACCCTGAAGGTGGATGGCGGCATGACCAAGAACAACCTGCTCATGCAGCACCAGGCCGATGTGCTCGACGTGCCGGTGGTCCGGCCGAAGGTCTCCGAGACCACGTGCCTGGGTGCCGCGTACGCGGCCGGGCTCGCCACAGGCGTGTGGAACGACCTCGACGAGCTGAAGTCCCACTGGCAGAAGGACGTCGAGTGGACGCCGAACATGGAGGCGTCCGTCCGGGACCGTCAATACCACAACTGGCGCAAGGCCGTGGAGAAGAGCTTCGGCTGGGAGGACGACGGCGAGAACTAGGCACGCGCGCGTGGTGCCGAGAAGCCGCGGCCCGTACCCCTGTCGGCGGGGGTACGGGCCGCACCCGTGTCTCAGGTGGTGACGGTCTGGCGGCGCCGCGCCGAGTACGCCATGGCGTGCTGGACGACGCCTACCAAGACGTCCTTGACCGACTGCTTGTGCCGGGCGTCGCACAGCACGATCGGGACGTCCTCGTCGAGGTCGAGGGCCTGGCGTACGTCCTCCTCCGGGTAACGGATCGCTCCCTCGAAGCAGTTGACGCCGACGAGGAAGGGTATGGAACGCCGCTCGAAGTAGTCGACGGCCGCGAAGCAGTCCTCCAGGCGGCGGGTGTCGGCAAGCACGACGGCTCCGAGGGCACCTTCGGAGAGTTCGTCCCACATGAACCAGAACCGTTCCTGCCCGGGTGTACCGAACAGGTACAGCACCAGGTCTTCGCGCAGGGTGATGCGCCCGAAGTCCATGGCGACGGTCGTGGTGCGCTTGCCCTCGACGCCGCTCGTGTCGTCGACCGGGCGTCCTGCCTCGGTCAGCAGTTCCTCGGTGCGCAGCGGCCTGATCTCGCTGACCGCGCCCACGAACGTGGTCTTGCCCACGCCGAAGCCGCCGGCCACCAGGATCTTGAGCGTGACGGGCTCGACCGGGGGCTTGCCGCGCTCAGAACGCCCGAAGATCATTGGCCTCTTCTCCTGCTTGCTGGGGGGGGTGTTGGGGTCGACGGCGGGCCATAGCCTCCGCCGCCGGGGGTCTCGATGACGAGTACGTCGCCGGGGCCGACGTCCGCCGAGTCGCGACCGCCGAGTTCGGTGACCGTACCGTCCGCGTGTTCCACGCGGTTGGCGCCCAGCGCACCGGGCTCGCCGCCCGCCATGCCGTACGGGGGCACCCTACGGTGCTGGGACAGGGTGGAGACCTTCATGGGCTCGTGGAACCGGATGCGGCGCACGGCGCCGTCTCCGCCGTGCCACATTCCTGCGCCCCCGCTGCCGGGCCGCAGCGCGAACTCGTCGAGCCGTACGGGCAGTCGCCATTCCAGGACCTCGGGGTCCGTGAGCCGCGAGTTGGTCATGTGGGTCTGGACCACGGGCGCGCCGGGGAAGCCGTCGCCCGCGCCGGACCCCGAGGCCACGGTCTCGTAGTACTGGTGGCGTTCGTTGCCGAAGGTGACGTTGTTCATGGTGCCGGAGCCCTCGGCCTGAACACCGAGCGCGGCATACAGGGCGCCCGTGATGGCCTGCGAGGTCTCCACGTTGCCCGCGACGACGGCGGCCGGCGGTTCGGGCGCCAGCATGGAGCCGGGCGGTACGACGATGTCCAGCGGGCGCAGACAGCCGTCGTTGAGCGGGATGTCGTCGTCGACGAGCGTCCGGAACACGTACAGGACAGCCGCGTTGACCACCGCGAAGGGCGCGTTGAAGTTGGTGGTCAGCTGGGCGGACGTACCGGTGAAGTCGACGGTGGCGGAGCGGTTTTCGCGGTCCACGCGCACGCGGACGTGGATGACGGCGCCCGAGTCGGTCTCGTAGGCGTACTCGCCGTCGTCCAGGGCGTCGATCACCCGGCGCACGGCCTCTTCGGCGTTGTCCTGGACGTGCTTCATGTACGCCTGGACGACGTCGAGACCGAAGTTCTCGATCATGCGGCCGACTTCGTCGACGCCCTTGCGGTTGGCGGCGATCTGGGCGCGGAGGTCGGCGAGGTTGGTCTTCGGATTGCGGGAGGGGTACGGCGCCTCGGTGAGCAGGCGGAGGGTCTCCTCCTCGCGGAAGCGGCCGTTCTCCGCGAGCAGCCAGTTGTCGAAGAGGACGCCCTCCTCCTCGATGGTGCTGCTGTCGGCGGGCATGGAGCCGGGGGCGATGCCGCCGATCTCGGCGTGATGGCCGCGGGAAGCGACGTAGAAGAGGATCCTCTGATCACTCTCCGTGGTCCTCGCGTCGAACACCGGGGTGATCACGGTGACGTCGGGCAGGTGGGTGCCGCCGTGGTACGGGTCGTTGACCGCGTAGGTGTCCCCGGGGTTCATGGACGGGCCGCGCCTGCGGATGACCTCTTGGACGCTGGTGCCCATGGAGCCGAGGTGGACGGGGATGTGTGGGGCGTTGGCCACCAGGTTTCCGTCCGGGTCGAAGAGGGCGCAGGAGAAGTCGAGGCGTTCCTTGATGTTGACGGACTGGGCCGTGGACTCCAGCCGGGCGCCCATTTGTTCGGCGATGGACATGAAGAGGTTGTTGAAGACCTCGAGCAGAACCGGGTCGGCTTTTGTGTCGAGATCGGAACTCTCCGTAATCACCACGCGTTCCATGACCAGATGCCCGTCGTCGGTCGTCGCGGCCCGCCAGCCGTCGTCGACGACGGTCGTCGCACTGGTCTCGGTGATGATCGCGGGGCCGGTGACGGTCTCGCCGGGAGGCAGGTCCTCGCGGCGGTGGAGGGGGACGTCGCGCCAGGTGCCAGCCGTGTGGAGGCGGACGGTGTCGGGGGCGGTGGGATTGCCCTGGTAGACGGCCAGGGCGGAGAGATCGGGGGGTTCGGTGATGCCGGTGGCTTCGACGGAGAGGGCTTCGACGACGAGCGGGCGGTCGAGGGTGAAGGAGTACGTGGCGCGATGGCGTTCCTCGAAGGCGTGCCTCATCGCGGTCGGCTCGGTCAGCTCGACGGTGAGGGGGGTGTCGGTGCCGTCGTAGCGGAGCTGGGCGCGGCGGGTTACCTGGATCCGGTTCTCGGGGACGTCCTCGGCGCGGAGTTCGGCGCGGGCGGCGCTTTCCAGGTCGTCGGCGGTCTTGAGGACGCCGGACATGGCGGCGGGCTCCAGGGGTGCCTCGACGGACTGTTCACGCATGGCCGTGGTGTCGGCGAGTCCGATGCCGAGCGCGGAGAGGACACCGGCCATGGGCGGCACCAGGACCGTGCGCATGCCGAGCGAGTCGGCGACCATGCACGCGTGCTGGCCACCCGCCCCGCCGAAGGTGGTGAGGGCGTAGCGGGTGACGTCGTGGCCCTTCTGGACGGAGATCCGCTTGACGGCGTTGGCGATGTTGGCGACGGCGATCTGGAGGTATCCCTCGGCGACCTGTTCGGGAGTGCGGTCGTCACCGGTCCGCTCGCGGATCTCGCGGGCGAGGGCGGTGAAGCGGTCGCGGACGAGTTCGGCGTCGAGGGGCTGGTCGCCGTCCGGGCCGAACACCTTGGGGAAGTGGGCGGGTTGGATGCGGCCGAGCATCACGTTGGCGTCGGTGACGGCGAGCGGGCCGCCGCCCCGGTAGCAGGCGGGGCCCGGGTCCGCGCCCGCCGAGTCCGGCCCTACGCGGTAGCGGGAGCCGTCGAAGTGCAGGACCGAACCGCCGCCGGCCGCGACGGTGTGGATGTCCAGCATGGGGGCGCGCAGCCGGACACCGGCGATCTGGGTGGTGAAGACGCGCTCGTACTCGCCCGCGAAGTGCGAGACGTCGGTGGAGGTGCCGCCCATGTCGAAGCCGATGACCCGGTCGAAGCCGGCCAGTTGGGACATCCGGGCCATCCCGACGATGCCGCCGGCGGGGCCGGAGAGGATGGCGTCCTTGCCGCGGAACTGCCGCGCTTCGGCGAGGCCGCCGTTCGACTGCATGAACATCAGCCGCACGCCTTCGAGTTCGTCGGCGACGTGCCGGACGTATCGGCGCAGTACCGGCGACAGGTAGGCGTCGACGACGGCGGTGTCCCCGCGCGGGACGAGCTTCATCAGCGGGCTGACCTCGCTGGAGAGCGAGATCTGCGGAAAGCCGATACGGGCGGCGAGCCGGCCGATCGCCTGCTCATGGGCGGGGTGGAGGTGGCTGTGCATGCAGACCACGGCGACGGCCCGGATCCCGTCGTCGTACGCCTCCTGGAGGGAACCGGCGAGGGCGTCCAGGTCTGGGGCGCGCAGCACCGTGCCGTCGGCAGCGACGCGCTCGTCGGCCTCCACGACCCGCTCGTGGAGGAGTTCCGGCAGTTCGATGCGGCGGGCGAAGATGCGGGGGCGGTTCTGGTAGGCGATGCGCAGGGCGTCGCGGAAGCCGCGGGTGATGACGAGGAGGGTACGTTCCCCCTTGCGTTCCAGCAGGGCGTTGGTGGCGACGGTGGTGCCCATGCGGACGGCGTCGACGGGTTCCCCGGAGCCGTCCAGGAGCGTGCGGACCCCGGCGACCGCGGCGTCAGCGTAGCGGGCCGGGTTCTCCGAGAGCAGCTTGTGGGTGAGCAGGCGGCCGTCGGGGCGTCGCGCGACGATGTCGGTGAAGGTGCCGCCTCGGTCGACCCAGAACTGCCAGCCTGTCGTCACGTCCGTCTCCCCGATCGCACTGCTCGCAACCGTGTCCGCGGGCTGGTGGGCGGCCGTCCGCGGATGGTCGTCGACGATCAGTCAGATCATATCGGCAGGGGTGTTCCGGCGCCCGCCACGGACCGGTGGGGGCTCCCGGCGCGGGTCCGTGCCACGTCCTCGGTGTTCCCCGAGGTCAGGCGCGCGCGGTGGGCGCGCCGGGCCGCGCCGTGCCCGGACACCGTCCGGGCACGTCTCCCGGCACTGACGGCGCGGCCCCAGGGAGGGCCGGCCAGTCGGTCACAGGGCTCTGAGGCCGTTGATCACGTCGCGCAGGATGCTCTCGTCCGGGAGCTCGGCGGGCGGCACCGGCCGGTTCACGTGGACCCACTCCGAGGCCACGAGGTCGCCTATGAGGACCCGTACGACC
Organism: Streptomyces sp. SAI-127; assembly: GCF_029894425.1. Lineage (NCBI taxonomy): Bacteria > Bacillati > Actinomycetota > Actinomycetes > Kitasatosporales > Streptomycetaceae > Streptomyces > Streptomyces sp. SAI-127. The sequence goes on along the minus strand of NZ_JARXYJ010000001.1, from coordinate 8,618,664 downwards.
CCGATCGGCAGGTCGAGTTCGGAGGACAGCTCGGCGACCGACTGGGGGGTGTCCCGACACAGGTCGACGATGTCCACGTGCTCGGGGGACAGCGAGTGGTCCCCTTCGGGATCGACCGTATGGGATTCGGCCACGACGACCGCGATGAGGTCGAGACGGTGCTGCCCGGCACTCGTGGTGCGGCCGCGTGTCATGGCATACGGACGGACCACCGGTCCGGCCTCGTCGTCGAACCAGTGGCTTCTTCCCTGACCGTCTGTGCTCATGCCATCTCACTACCCGCTCTGAGGCAGATCGGTGCGTGGGGCGGCCCCGAGATGCACACCGACCCGCTTGACCAGGAGCGTCATCTCGTACGCGACGAGGCCCACGTCCGAGTCGGCGTCCGAGAGGACGGCGAGGCAGCTGCCGTCGCCGGCGGCCGTCACGAACAGGAAGGCGTCGTCCAGTTCCACGACCGTCTGCCGGACGTTGCCCGCCTCGAAGTGCCGGCCCACGCCCTTGGCAAGGCTGTGGAACCCGGACGCCACGGCCGCGAGATGCTCGCTGTCCTCGCGGGTCAGGTCCTGGGACACGCCGGTCGGGAGGCCGTCGCTGGAGAGCACCAGGGCCTTGCGGATGCTCGCGACGCGGTCCACCAGGTCGTCGAGGAGCCAGTTCAGCTCGCCGGACTTGTCGGTCGCCTTTGGTGCGGTCATCGACCGTCCCCCTTAGTCGTTCGTTGTGGTGCTGTGCCGCCTGGCAGGTCGTCGCCCACGGCGTTCTCCTCACGGCCACGCTGCCAGCCGCGCTGGAGCGAGGCCATTCGGCTGCGTACCTCGTCGGCGTCCCGTTCGGCGGGCTCCGCCTGGTTCTGGGGGCGCCGCTCCGGGGCCTGTTTGAGCTGCGGGGCCAGATTGGCCTGACGTACCCGGCGGGGCAGCGGGGCGGTGCCGGGGGCACCGTCCTGGGACCCGCGTGCGGCGCCGAGGGGTGGTCTGCCCGCGCCGGATGCTCCGGAGGCGCCGCGGGCGGACTCACCCCAGCCGGGACGTACGACGCCGTCCGGGGCGGAGTCGGCCGGGCCGCCCCTGCCGAGGGCGCCCGGAGCGGGTGCGACGGGGCCGAGAGCGGGTGCGTCCGGCCTGCCGGTGGCACCGGTGGCGGAGTCACCCGAGTCCGGGCCCGTGCCGCTGGACGCGATCTCGGCACGCCGGGTGCGTCGGGGCAGGACCGGAGCGCCGGACGGTCCGCCGGGTTCGCGGCTCGGGGATGCGGAGGAGGTCGGTGTTTCCGTCAGCTCGTCGAGGCGGTCGGCCACGCCGGTGCCCCGGCGCAGGGCCGCGGCGCGGCGGCGGCTCGGCAGCGTGGGAGGTTCGGAGCGCGCGGGCCCCTGCCCCGCCGCGGGGGTCGCCGGCCGGGACGCGCCCGGGCCGATCGCCGGTGGCTCGTCCGTCTCCTCGCGTCCCGTCCGCTCGCCGGTGACCGGGCGTCCGTGGGAGGTGACCAGCTTGGGAGTGCGGCGGCGGGACAGTGACACCGGGGCGTCCGGGCCGCCGTCGCCGATGTCCGCCCCGTCGGTTCCCGGGGCTTCGTCGTCGACCTGGGCCAGGGAGCGGCGCGGGCGGAACAGTCCGCCACGCTCGCTGTCCTCGGAGTCGAGCACACCCGGGAAGTCGTTCAGGGCGTCCAGGTCGACAGGGGCTTCCAGTTCGACCGGGCCGTCCAGGATCGCGGGCGGCCTGCCCTCCAGTTGGGCCGGTCCCCGGGTGAGCGAGACGCGCTGGGCCTCCTCCAGTTCGGCCTCCTTCGACGGCCGGGGGCGGTCGAGACGGAAGCCGATGCCGTTGGTGTCCGGGACGTCGTCGGTCAGCAGCGCGTCGGGAATGAAGACGACGGCCGTCGTGCCGCCGTACGGCGAAGGCTGCAGCGAGACCCTGACGTTCTGCCGCTGGGCGAGCCGGCTGACCACGAACAGACCGAGCCGGTCGGTGTCGGAGAGCTCGAACTCCGGTGTCTCGGCGAGCCGGAGGTTGGCGTCGAGCAGTGCGTCGGCGGCCATGCCGAGTCCGCGGTCGTGGATCTCCAGGGTGAAGCCGTTGGCGACGCGCTCGCCCAGGACCTGGACGGCGGTGTGCGGCGGGGAGAACACCGTGGCGTTCTCCAGGAGTTCGGCCACGAGATGCGTGAGGTCCGCGACGGCCGGGCCGGTCACGGCCACCCGGGGCAGCCTGCGGACCTCGATGCGCTCGTAGTCCTCGACCTCTGCGACGGCGGCGCGGACGACGTCCATGAGCTGGACGGGTTTGCGCCACTGCCGGGAGGGCGCCGCGCCGGAGAGGATCACCAGGCCCTCGGCGTGCCGGCGCATACGGGTGGTCAGGTGGTCGAGGCGGAAGAGGTCGGCGAGTTCGTCGGTGTCCTCGGTGCGGCGCTCCATGGTGTCGAGCAGCGTGAGCTGCTTGTGCAGCAGGACCTGGCTGCGGCGGGCGAGGTTGACGAAGACCTCGGAGACCCCGGCGCGCAACTCCGCCTGCTTGACGGCGGCTTCGACGGCTGCGCGCTGCAGGGTGTTGAGGGCCTGGCCGACCTCACCCATCTCGTTCTTGTCGTACTCCAGGCGCGGGACCTCGGTCTCGACGTCGACCTGTTCGCCCACGGAGAGACGGCGCATCACGCTGGGCAGCCGTACGCCGGAGGCCTCGTGGGCCTCCAGGCGCAGTTGCCTCAGGTCGCGGATGAGTGTGCGGCCGACGCGCACGGACAGCACGAGCGAGAAGAGCAGGGCGACCAGGCCGAGGACGCCGACGACGGCCGCCTTGATGATCACGCCCATCGCGTCCGGCCGGACGCGGTCCTGGAGGCGGTCGCCCGCCTGGTCGTCGAGCTTGGCGAGTTCGTCGAGCACACTGCCCGCGGCGGCGTCCCAGCTCTTGGCGCTGACGTTGCCGTCGCTGCCGGGATCGGCACCGGCGACGGACTGCTCGGCGGAGCGCAGCGGGGCGGTGCCGGCGTTCTTCCAGAAACGCTCGTACCGCTCGCGTTCCGACGTCGGCAGCACTCCCAGGTTGATCTCGTACAGCAGGGTCCGCTGGGCGACGAGGTCGGAGACGTCACGGATCTCGTCGTGAGTGAGCTTGCCCACCACCAGGGCGGAGCCGAGCAGGGCGTCCTCGCGGGAGAGCAGTTCGCGGGCCCGGGTGATGTTGACCAGAGCCCGTGCCTGCTTGTCCAACTCGACGCTGTCGACGCCGTCGAGGGTGGCGAGCAGGTCGTAGGCGGGGTCGACGAGGCGGTTGTACTGGTAGAAGGCCTGGAGACGGGTGACCGTGCCCTCCTCGACGCTGCGGCGCAGTGAGTCGATGCCGTCGAACTCGTCCAGGACAGCGGTGAGGCGTTCGTCGTCGTCCTGGTCCAGTCCGTCGCGGACATCGGGGTCGCGCGAGTTCTGCCGGAACTTGGCGATGGCGTCATCGGAGGCGTTCCTCGTGCTGCGCAGCGCGGACAGGGCGTCCGACGCGCGCGGATCAGCCAGATAGACAAGCGTCTGGCGGCGTTCCTGCTGGAGCACGCGCACGGTGTCCTCGATGGGATAACCGAGCTTCTCCGTGACGGTCGACACCTGGAAGAGCTGGGCGACCTCACGTCCCGTCAGCACCGTGGCGAAGCCCCACACCGCGATCAGGGACACCAGCGGCACGAGAAGCAGTGCCACGATCTTCCGGCGGATCGACTTCCCGCGAAAGCGCATGGCCTCCCCCAGCTCGACCCCCGCCGGCCGGGGGTACATATGTACGTCAACAAACGGCGCGAGCCTACTACCGACGCACACGTAACTCGAAGTTGCATCCGGAACCCGAACTTCCGCTCCGGTATGGCGACATGTGGAGTTGTCCTCCCATTGCGGGAGATTGCCTCCTGCGTTCAGGTGGTACACGTCCGACCGGAACCGATCGGCCAGGACGGGTGGTTGGCTGGATTTTTTCGTTTCTTTGACGTGGTGCGGGAATCTTGAAGAGGTCTTGTTCGTCATTCTCTTCGGGAAATGGCGGTGGATTCGGCCACAGGAGCCGCATCTGCAACTGGGCGGCGTAAAGCAGCGCAAGCCGGGCAGCCACCTTGAAGCCCGGTCCACAGACACCGGGACGAGAGGTCTGCCGGCGGTGGGGAGTGACACGGTGATGGGCACGGCGGAACGGCAGGAGGCGCCGGGAAGCGGCGTGGAGACGGCGGGTCCGACGGCGCCCCGGCGCCGGGATGCGCGGCTTCACGACATACCGGCGGGGTCGGACATGCCGAGCGGGCGCGGCGCCGCCCGGGAGGAGCCGTACCAGCCATTGTGGGTCGAGGAACCCGCGCGCAGGCGTCGGCTGCCGGATCCGGTGCGGACCTCCGCGGTGCGGGCGGTGCTCATCATCGCCGTGACCCTGCTTCAGGCGATGGTGGCCTTCCTGTGCACCCTGGCCGGTTCCTGGCTGGCGTTCCCGATGGTGCTCAGCAGTGTGGCCAGCACCGTGGTGGCCACCTGGGGCGCCCTGGACGTCTGGGTGACGCGCCAGGTGTGGAGCCAGCGCAACGGCGTGGTGTCGACCCCGAGCAGCACGGCGCGCGCACTGCGGCGTGAGCGGCGCAAGGCCCGCCGGCAGGCGCGCCTTGCCGAGCGGGCGCAGGAGCGGATACGGCGACAAGGCGGCACAGGGCGGCTGTCCCACCCCTGAGCGGTTGCCTCCTCACGGAGTGACCGGCGCCGGACGCTTGAACATCCGGGTCGCCGTGATCTCGCTGCGTACCGCCTCGCCCGCCTGAGGCTGCTGAGGCAGGCCCGGACGGAGGTGTTCCTCGACGCTGATGTACTTCAGGCCGGCCCTGAGGTCCGCGTCGTTGCGCAAGCGGATGACCAGCGGGAACTCTGCGAGTGCCGTCGTGTCGAACAGGCCTGTGGTGTACAGGAGTTGGACACCCAGCGCGTCCGACACCGCCCGCTGGAGCTCCAGCAGATACGTCGCGTTGGCGCGACCGATCGGGTTGTCCAGGAACAGCGTGCCGGCGTGCCGGTGCTTGTCCCGGCCCCGGTCGTTGGAGCGCAGGGCCGCCATTGTGCAGTACAGCGCGATGGCCGCGGTGAGGAGCTGCCCGCCGGAGAACACGTCGCCCATCTGCCCGACGGGCACGCGCTCGGCGCGCAGCACGGCGTCCGGCTTGAGGATCTCCACGGCCACGCCCTTGGGCTGCAACGCCGCGGCAACTCCCCGCAGCAGCAGGGACATTCCGTCCCGCCGCAGGTCGGAGTTCTTCTTCACCGCGGCCCGGGTCGCCTCGTCGATGACCTCGCCGAGCCGCTCGGTCAGTGTCGCCTGGTCGGGCTCCTCGAAGCGGATCCGCAGGAACTCCTGCCCGGACCACTCGCCGAGCCCCTCGGGCAGCCGGGACAGCCGCTGGGCCGACCTGAGGGTGGCCAGGGCGGACTCCACGAGACCGCGCAACCGGTCCACGATCGAGTCCCGGTTCCGCTCCAGCTGGGCCAACTCGTCGGTCAATACCCGGAGTCGGGGCGCGAAGGCGTCCGCCCACTTCTGTGCGTGCTCGGGCAGCGCGGACGCGGGCAGCTCGCGGATCTGCTGCCGCGCGGGGGTGCGGACCTGCTCGTAGCGCGTGGAGTTGGCGTGCCGGACGAGTACGTCGCTTGCCTCGCGCACGGCGGCCTCGGCCGCGGAGAGGTCGGCGGCGCAGCCACGCAGCGACCGGCGGGCCTCGGCGGCGGCCTGACGGGCCTCCTCGGGGCTGCCCGGGTACGCCTCCGGCTCCTCCTGCTCGTCCTCCATGGGGTGCTCGCGCAGCAGGTCACGGAGCATCGCGGCGATCTCGTCGAAGCCGCCCGCCGCGTCCTCGGCGGCCCGGTGGGAGCCGAGCAGTTCCGCGTGTGCCTCCCGGGCCTGCGCCAACGCCTCGGTGCGGGAGGCGAGTTCGGCGGTGGCCGTGCGCAACAGCGCCTGAGCGTGCTCGGCGTCGCGCGGCTCCAGCTCCGGCGACAGCCCGGTGTGCGCTTCACCGTCCTCGGGAGCGTGCCGCTCGGCCTCGCCGCGCAGCCGCCCGAGTTGCTCGCTCGCGGTCGACACACGGGTCTCCAGGAGCTGCACCAGCTCCTCCGCACGGGCGGCGGCGGCCTGCCGGGAGGGCCCGTCGGATCCGTCGGGCGACTGGAGCAACTGCGCCGCGCGCGTGCGGACCTTGTTGCTCAGCCGGTCCAGTTCGGCCAGGGCCGCGCTCTCGTCGCTCTCCGCCCGCGCCTGTTCGGCCCGCAGGTCGGCACCCACACCCACCTTCTCGTACAGCTGGGAGGCGGCCCGATAGGCCTCGCGGAGCGCGGGCAGGGACGCCTTGGCGGCGTCCGGGTCACTGTCCGGTACGTCGTCGGGGGCACCCGCGATCTCGGCGCGCTCGGCGCGCAGCGCACGGGCGGTGCGACGGGCGTCGTCGGCGGCCCGCTGGGCGCCGCGCCGGTCCTCGTCGGCGGCGCGGGCGCGCTCCAGACAGGTCTGGGCGCGGGCCTCCGACTCGGTGGCCTCGTCGGCCAGTTCGCGCAGCTTGACCTGCCAGCCGGCCCGCTCGCGCAGGCGGTAGGCCAGCCCGGCGAGGGCGTCGGCGGCGCGCCGCGCCTTCTGTGCGGCCTCCTGCCGCTCGTCGCGCGTCTGCGCGGCCTCGGCGGCGGCTTCGTCGGCCTCGGCCCGCACGGTGCGCGCCTCGGCGAGTTCGGCCTCCGACTCCTCGGCGAACGCGCGTGTGTCCCGGGCGGCCTGCGCCAGCTCGACGAGGCGGCCGGCCGGACAGCCGGTACGCCAGGAGGCGAGCCGGGCGGACAGCTCGCGGTCCTTGGCGAGGCGGGCCGCGAGCGAGCGGATCTCCTCGTCCCGCTCGCCGGCCCGCGCGCGCAGCGTCTGGCGCTCCTCGTCGGCGGCGTGCTCGTCGTGCATGGCCGGGTTCGGCGGTACGAGGAAGACGTTCCCGCTGTCCGACTCGGGGGCCGGAGTGGGTGCGAGGAGGGCAGCCGCCGTACCCACGGCGACGGCGGACCGGGGAAGCAGTGCCGCGTCGTTCAGGACCTCGCGGGCGCGTGCGTGCGTTTCGGGGTCGGTGATGATCACGCCGTCGACCAGTTCGGGCCTGGCGGCCAGCACGCGCGCGTGGTCGGCGGGGTCGACGGCCTGGGCGAGATAGCGCCAGCCGGGCAGGGCGGGGATGCCGTTCTCACCGAGGAACTCGACCGTGGCCAGCACGTCCGGTCCCGGCGGCAGCAGCCCGCCGTCACCGAGCGCGCCGAGGATCCGTGCATCGTCGGCGGCGGCCGTACGCAGCTCGAAGAGCTGGCGTTCGGCGGAGGAGACGGAGTCGTCGAGCAGTTCACGCAGTTCGTCGGCGAAACGGTCGAGGTCCTCGGGGTTCAGACCGTCGTCGGCGAAAGCACCCGGGGAGCCGGCGTGCGGGTCGGTGCTCTGTCCGGCACCGGCACCCTCGCGCCCGGCCGCTCCGTTGGCCTTCGTGCCCTCGGCCGCCGTCCGCGGGCCGGGCACTCTCCCGAAGGCTCCGGTCAGGCTCAGGATCTCCGCCAGCCGCTCCTCGCCGGCCAGCCCCTCGGCGAGCCGCCGCTCGGCCTCGTAGGACCGCGCGGCCGCGGTGGCCGCGTCCTCCGCGCGGGCGGCCGTGAGCTCCGCGCGGGATTCGGCGGAGGCTGCCTCGCGCGCGTGCTCGGCGGCTCGGTGTGAGGCCTCGCGGGCGGTGTCCCAGGCGGCGACCGCGGTCTTCTCGGCGTCGCTCGCGGCGAGGGCCGCGCGCGCGGGGTCGGCGTCGGGCGCGCTGTCGTCGAGCCAGCCCGCGCGGACCGCCTCGGCGGTCTCCTGCTCGACCTCGCTCAGCCGCTGGCGCAGATGCCCGATCTCGCTGCGGGCACGCTGCGCCTCGGTCGCGGCCGAGGTGGAGTCCCGGTACGCGGACTCGCCGACCTCCTGGAGGGCGGCGGACCGCTCCTCCTCCTCGTTGGCGAGGGCCTCGGCACTCTCGGCGGCCGCGTGCAGGGCCCGGACGAGATCGACTGCGGCCTTGGCCCGGGCGGCGAGCGCGGGGGCCGCGTCCCGCTCGGCCTCCTGGATGGCGGCGGCCACGCGCGCGATCCGGTCGGCTGCGGCACGGTGGCGCAGGACGGCTTCCGCGGCCTGCCAGGCGGAGTGCAGCGTGCGCGCTTCGGCGAGTTCGCGCTTCTGGGCGGCGGCCGACTTCTCGGCGGCGGCGAGCGCCAGGGAGGCGTGCCGGTAGGCGAGTTCGGCGGCGATCAGCGCACTGCGCTCCCGGCCCGCCTCGGCGTGTGTGACGGCGTACGCGGCGGCGGTGACCCGCTGGGCGAGGTCGGCGGCCCGCACCCGCTCCTGGACGCCTCGTGCGGACAGCCGTCGGGCCAGTGTCCGGGTGCGGCGTTCGGCGCCCGCGTGGATGTCGCGCGCGCGTGAGCGCGCCTCGGCGGCCTCGACGATCCGGCCCAGCAGGTCCACGGACCCTGCGGTGAAGTCCCGTTCGGCGATCAGTTCGGCGCGTCGCCCGAGCTTGTTGCCGAATCCGCCGACCAGGTCGGCGAGCCCGTCGGTGTCGCGGGTGTCGGTCACGGCACGCAGCAGCAGGTCGGTGAAGTCGGAGTCCTTCTTCACGGCGAAGAGGCCGGCGGCCTCGCCCTCGTCGGCGTTCATCTCCCGCTGGTACCGGAAGAGTTCGGGGTCCAGGCCGAGGTCTCCCAGGTGCTCGATCCACCGGTCGTGGATCTCCTCCCAGTGCACCTCCAGATGCGGATACGCCTTGCCCGCCTCGGTGATGGCGTCCCGGAAGCCCTTCATGGTCCGGCGACGGCCCTGTGCGGCCGACTGGCCCTCGGCGGGCGGCCGTACGGCGGTGGACTCGGCGACGGGCAGGTTGTCGAGGCTGAGCCCCGGTCCGGGCCGGAACGAGTACCAGGCCTCGGCGAACTTCCGCGGGTCGTTGGAGACCTGGCGCCCCCGCCACTCGCTCACCTTGCCGACGACGACACACTCGCCGGTGAGGGTGTGCTGCCACTCCAGGGCCACATGCCCGCAGTCGTCCGCCAGCAGGAACTTCCGCAGGACACCGGAGCTGGCACCGCCGAGCGTGTTCCGGTGGCCCGGCAGCATCACCGAGAAGATCAGCTTGAGCAGCACCGACTTACCGCCGCCGTTCTCCAGGAAGAGCACCCCGGCCGGGGCGGGCCGGCGGGGCGGGCCGACGGGCTCCTCCTCGAAGAACTCCGCCTGGGTGGGCGCGGGGTCGGGCACTTCCGCGCCGACGCCGCGCAGGTCAAGCACGGTGTCGGCGTAGCGCGCACCGGCAGGACCGATGGAGTAGAGGCGGACCCGGGACAGCTCGTACATGGCGGACTCTCGTAAGTCTTCGGCAGGTCAGGGACGTTCAGGAGTGGAACGGCAGCCCGGCATCGGCCACCAGCTCCAGGTCGTCGCGGTCCTCGGCGGGCAGCAGGGTCGGCGTGCCGTCGGTGACCGGGACGACACCCAGCTCCAGGAGCTCGGCCATGGCGGCGCTTCCGGCCATGTCCCGCACCTGGAGCTGGTAACGAGCCGTGGTCCGGTAGGTACCGCCGTTGTCGTCCCCGGTGCGCTGCAGGAACCCGGAGTCGGTGAGGAAGGCGGCGGCCTTGCCCACGATGCCGGTCGTGGACCCGGCGAGCCGGCGCGCGTCCTTGGTCGCGCCGGCAGCGCTGCGTCTGGCCCAGATCCGCCAGGCCGCCTCGAGGCCCGGCGCGTCCGTGGCCGGGTCGGTGTTCTCGCCGATCTCCTCGGCCCGCTCCTCCAGCCGACGGCAGGCCTGCCGTACGAAGGCGTCGACGCCGTTGACCGAGACGCGCCCGATGTATCCGTCGTCGGCGAGGTCCTCGGGCCGGGGGAACGCCATGGCGGCCACGGCGAGATGGGCGAGGCCGTGCAGGAACCGGTCCCCGCCGTCGGCGGACGTACGACGCGCGTAGTCCCCCATCCGGACGGCGAACACGGAGTCCTCGGCGGCGGTCACGGCCATGCCCGCGCGTGGGGACACCTCGAGGACGACCAGCCCGAGTCCGGCGGCGACGGCGTCGGCGAGCCGTGCGAACGGGGGGTCCTCCCGGTAGCGACGCAGCAGTTCGGCGTACTCCTGATCCCGCGCGGGCTGCAGTTTGGGCTGCAGGCCGAAGGCGACGAGCCGAGCGGCGTCGGCGGCGTCGGCGGGGGTGACGGCGGCGGGCGCCGACGGGATCGGGGCCTCCGTGTCGCTCCACTCGACATGCTCACTCACGACTTGGGCTCCTTGTCACGCTCTTGCTCACTCATGCTGCCTCCGTCCGGTCCGCCGCCATCCCCACGGCGTCCAGCAGGGCTGTGCCGACGATGAGGTCGGCGCCACCGAAGTCCGGATCGTCCAGTTCCGTCCCGTCGTCCACCGCGAAGAGCAGCTTCTCCTCGCCCTGGCGGTAGGCGGTGCCGACGGCGGGGCTCGCCGCGTGGACCGCCAACAGGGCCACCAGGTAGGCCAGATCGAAGCCGCCGGTCCGGCGGGCCTCCGCGAGTAGTCCCGAGAGGCGTCGCGGGGCGTCGGCCGGCAGGTCCAGCAGCTCCTTCGCGGACGCCAGTTGCTCCTCGCTGAACCGGCTGTCGTCCGGCGTGGCGATGAGGTCCGGCTCCGGCATCTCCGCGCCCAGGTGCTCCCGCTCCATCGGCGGCGTCAGCAGTATGTCGACGAGATCACCCACCCGGACCGACACCGGCGTGCGCAGGCCGGTCCCGCGCGCGAAGAACGCGTCGGTGACCCGGGTGGCCTGCTCCAACGGCAGCGGCAGCACCGGCGCGACGAGATGGCCGTACAGATCGATCCCCGCCGTCGTCATCGGCGTGGCGAAGGCCTGCCGGTCCTGTTCGGCACGGAACAGTGGCCCCGCTTCGAGGAGCCGGGACTGGAGCTGGGTGTGGCGCCGGATGCAGTCCTTGACGATGTCCACGAGCTCGGCGGCCCGCCGCTTCTGCTCGGCGTCCTCGGACTCGTCCCGCGCCTTGCGGATGTTGGTCAGGATCGCGTTCTCGTGGCGGTACCGGTCGGCGACGTGGTCGAGGGCCTCGGCGATCATGTCGGGCACGGAGTTGAGCCAGTCGACGGCCCGGACATTGCGGCGGGTGGCGTCCAGTGCCCTGCGCAGGGTCTCGGAGTACTGCACGGTCCGGTACCGGGCCTGCTCGGCGGCGAGCTGGGCGTCGGCGAGGCGGCCGCGGCTGATCAGCACCTCCAGCTTGACCTCGGCGGCGATCTGGGCGCTGGTGACGTCGGTGTCGAGGGCACCGACGAGGACGTTGACCGCTTCGTCCGTGGTCCGGAGGTACACCGAGCCGCCGGGCCCCGGCACCTCCTCGATCAGCTTGAAGTCGTAGTCACGCCGGACATAGGTCCCGTCCGGTGCGAAAGTGCCGTAGACCGCGCGAAAACCGCGGTCGACGCTGCCGACGTTGATCAGGTTCTCCAGGACCCAGCGGGCCACGCGCTCATGCTCGGCGACGGGACGCTGCGGGGCCTGGGCGGCGATGCGAGGGATGAGGCGGGCGACTATCTGGTCGTGGTCGGCGCCGGTGTCGAAGTCCATGTTCAGGGTGACCAGGTCGATGGCGGAGAGGGCCACCTCCGCCATGCCGTACACCGAGTACTCCCCCGCGAGATTGGCCTTGCGGGTGTCGAGGTCGTGGAGCGGCGCGGTGCAGGCGAGCGCGCGCAGCCGTCGCGCCAGTCCCTCGTCGGCGGCCGGGCCCGGTGCGGGGCGCGGCCCCGCGCTGAACTGGGGCGGAACGCTGTCCGTCGTCGCAGGCGAAGTCACGGTGCACAGACTAGGTCCTCGGTCTGACAACTCCCCAAACCGTGCGGATCGCCTCCGGCGGTTGGACGGGGGACTACCGGTTGTGTTGCGTCGGCAGGCCGATGGGGGCTTGTCGCGCCCGCGCGGCGGAGCCGCATATCGATACAGCCCCGCGCCCCTACGGGGCGCTCACTCTGCGCAGGTAGACATCGACCACTCGTTCCAGCGAGTCGCGCAGATACACCGCCAGCAGCTTTTCGGCCTCACCCTTGTCGCCCGTCTGAAGTGCCCCGAGGATCTGCTGGTTGCGGGCCAGGTACGGCTCGTGGAGGGCCTTGGGGTCGTCCGCGACGTGGAAGGCGAGCCGCAGTTCGGCGAAGACACTGCGCATCAGTTCGTCGGTGCGGTCGCTGCCCGCGAGGGCGACGAGTTCCCGGTGGAAGTGGATGTTGGCCGTGCCCAGCGCTTTCCAGTCACCTTCGCGTACCGCTCGCTGCCCCTCCACGACAGCCTCGGCGAGCGCGTCCAGGGCATACGGAGGCTCGCCCAGCCCGCGGACGACGGCGCACTCCACGAGGGCGCGGGTCCGGTAGATGTCCTCCACGTCCTCGACGGCCAGGACCCGGACGAACACGCCTCGGTTCAACTCGTGGACGAGCAGGCGCTCATGGGTGAGCAGGCGGAACGCCTCGCGCAGTGTGTTGCGGGACACACCCAGAGCCCCTCCGATGCTGTCCTCCGACAGCCGGGTCCCTGGCGGGAAATACCCCTCGGCGATGCGACTTCTGAGGATGTCCGAGACCCGCTCGGCCGTGCTGGTGCGGCCCAGGAGGGCACGGTCGTCGGCCAGTCCGCTCAGCTGTTCTGCCATGCCCGGAATTCAATCGCAGTCACGAGAACGAAACAACACGGGTATTGAAGGATCGTTGAACGATCCTCTACGGTGCTCTACACCGCACGGCTCAGCTCCGCATCCTCCGTCCCCCCTCCTGCGAGGTGCCCATGAGCACGACCCCGCCCCCACAGACCCTGACCGATGACCCCACAGCGACCGAACGCCCCGCGGAAGACGGGGCGTTGGGCTGGTTCCGCGCTCTCGGTCCGCGCGGCCGCCGCGCCTTCGCCGGCGCGTTCGGCGGCTACGCCCTCGACTCCTACGACTACTTCACGCTCCCGCTGAGCATGGTCGCGCTGGCCGCCTACTTCGGCCTGGACAGCGGCCAGACCGGTCTGTTCACCACCGTCACCCTGCTGGCCTCCGGCATCGGCGGAGCCCTGGCAGGGGTGCTTGCCGACCGGGCCGGCCGGGTCCGGGCACTGATGATCACGGTGATCACGTACGCGATCTTCACCGTGGCCTGCGGTTTCGCGCCCAACTTCGAGTCACTGCTGGTCTTCCGCGCCCTCCAGGGCCTCGGGTTCGGCGGCGAATGGGCGGTAGGGGCGATCCTGGTCGCCGAGTACGCGAGCGCCAAGCACCGGGGCCGCACCCTGGGCGCGATCCAGAGCTCCTGGGCCGTGGGCTGGGCACTGGCCGCGATCGTGTACACGCTGGTCTTCTCGGTCTTCGACGCCGACACGGCCTGGCGCGTGATGTTCTGGACCGGCGCGCTGCCCGCGCTGCTGGTCGTCTGGATGCGGCGCCAGGTCCAGGACGCCCCCGAGGCGATCGCGGTGCGCGAGAAGAGCGCCGGGAAGGGCTCGTTCGCAGCGATCTTCAAACCGGACCTGCTGCGTACGACGATCTTCGCGGGGCTGCTGTCCACCGGAGTCCAGGGCGGCTACTACACGCTCGCCACCTGGGTACCGACGTACCTCAAGAGCGACCGCGGACTGTCGGTCGTCGGCACCGGCGGCTATCTCACGTTCCTGATCTCCGGCGCCTTCCTCGGCTATCTGACCGGCGGCTACCTCACCGACCGCCTGGGCCGGCGGCGCAACATCTGGCTCTTCGCCCTGCTGTCGGCCGTCTGCATCGTGGCGTACGGCAACATCCCCAGCGGAGCCGACACCTGGCTCCTGGTCCTCGGGTTCCCCCTCGGGTTCTGCATGTCGGCGATCTTCAGCGGCTTCGGGTCCTATCTGAGCGAGCTGTACCCGACGGCGGTGCGCGGTTCGGGACAGGGCTTCACGTACAACGCGGGCCGCGCGGTCGGCGCGGTCTTCCCCACCACCGTCGGCTTCCTCGCCGACAGCTGGGGCGTGGGCGGGGCGCTGGTCTTCGGCGCCATCGGCTACGGCATCGCGGCACTGGCCCTGCTCGGGCTGCCGGAGACCCGTGGAAAGGAACTCGCGTGAACCGTACGGAAGACCGCCCCCTGACCCTCGTGGACGAGCACGCGCACGCGTGGAGCCCGGCCCAGGCGCGGACCCGCTTCCGTGCGGGCCTGACGGGCCCCACCGCCGGAGTCGCGGCCGGACACACCCAGGTCAACCTGATCTCGGTACCCGCCGACTGGGCGTACGACATGCTGCTGTTCTGCCAGCGCAACCCCAAGCCGTGCCCGGTCCTCGACGTCACGGACGCCGGCGACTGGACCACCGTCCTCGCGGACGGCGCCGATCTGCGCACCGATCTCCCGCGCTACCGGGTGTGGGAGAACGGCGAGTTGGTGGACGAGCCGACGGACGTGCGCGCGCACTGGCGCGACGACCTGGTCTCGTTCCTGATCGGGTGCAGTTTCACCTTCGAGTGGGCACTTTCCGAGGCGGGCGTCCCGATCCGGCACATCGAGCAGGGCCGGAACGTTCCCATGTACGTGACCAGTCGACAGTGCCGTCCCGCGGGGCGGCTGCACGGACCCATGGTGGTGTCCATGCGTCCGGTGCCGCCGCAGCACCTGGCGGCCGCGCTGAGGGAGAGCAGTCTGCTCCCGGCGGTGCACGGAAGCCCCGTGCACTGCGGCGATCCCTCGGCGCTCGGCATCGACGACCTCGACCGCCCCGACTTCGGCGATCCGGTGGAGGCCGAACCGGACGACATCCCGGTGTTCTGGGCCTGCGGAGTGACCCCGCAGGCCGCGGTGATGGCCTCGCGCCCGCCGTTCGCCCTCACCCACGCACCCGGGCAGATGTTCCTGACGGACGCCCGCGACGAGCAGTACCGAGTGGCCTGAGTAGGAGACGCGAAGCTTCCATGACGACGATCGATCTCAACGCCGACCTCGGCGAGGGCTTCGGCCGCTGGCGGCTGACCGACGACGAGCAACTGCTGTCCGTCGTCACCAGCGCCAACGTGGCCTGCGGGTTCCACGCCGGGGACGCGGTCACCATGCGACGGGTGTGCGAGCTGGCGGCCGCGCGGGGGGTCCGGATCGGCGCCCAGGTCTCCTACCGGGACCTGGCAGGGTTCGGGCGGCGCGCGATGGACGTGCCGTCCGCCGAACTGACGGCCGAAGTGGCCTACCAGATCGGCGCCCTGGAGGTCTTCGCCCGGGCGGCGGGCACGCGCGTGTCGTACGTCAAGCCGCACGGCGCGCTCTACAACCGGGTCGTCCACGACGAGGAGCAGGCCGCCGCGGTCGTCGACGGCGTGCTCCTCGCGGACGCCACGCTGCCCGTGCTCGGCCTGCCCGGCTCGCGCCTGTTGGAGGCAGCCGCCAAGGCGGGCCTGGAGGGCGTCACGGAGGCCTTCGCGGACCGCGCGTACACCGAGGAGGGCACGCTGGTCCCGCGCGGCCAGGAGGGCGCGGTGGTCACCGATCCGGAGACGGTCGTGGCACGCTCGCTCGGCCTGGCCCGGGATCGCATGGTCACCACCCGCTCCGGCGCCCGCATCGAGGTCGAAGCCCGTTCCCTGTGCCTGCACGGGGACACGCCGGGCGCGGTGGAGCTGGCCCGCCGGGTCCGGGAGCGGCTGGAGACGTCGGGCGTGCGGGTGGAGGCCTTCGTATGAGGGCACTCCCAGTCGGAGACGCCGCCCTGCTCGTCGAGGTGTCCTCGGGCGACGAGGCCCAGGCGCTGCACGCGGAGCTGGTGCGGCGCCGCGCGGAGGGCTCGCTGTCCGTCCGCGAGATCGTCCCCGCGGCCCGCACGGTCCTCCTCGACGGCCTCACCGACCCGGCCCGCCTGGCCGCCGAACTCACCGCCTCCGAGGTACCGCCCGCTCCCCCGCGCGCGCGTGAAGTCGTCGAACTCCCCGTGCGCTACGACGGCCCCGACCTGGCCGACGTGGCCGCGCACTGGGGTGTGTCCCCCGAGGAGGTGGCCCGCATCCACGCCGGCACCGAATTCACCGTCGCCTTCTGCGGATTCGCTCCCGGTTTCGGCTACCTGACCGGCCTGCCCGCCCGCTACGACGTCCCACGCCGGGCCACCCCTCGTACGGCCGTCCCGGCGGGCTCGGTGGCGCTCGCGGGCCCGTACACCGGCGTCTACCCGCGGTCGTCGCCGGGTGGCTGGCAGCTCATCGGGACCACGGACGCCGTGCTGTGGGACCACGCGCGCGTGCCGGCCGCGCTGCTGTCGCCGGGTACGCGGGTGCGCTTCGTGGGTGCGGCATGACGGACCGCGCCCTCTCCGTCGTCCGGTCCGGAGCCCTGACCACGGTCCAGGACCGGGGCCGCCCGGGCCACGCCCACCTCGGCGTGCCCCGCTCGGGCGCCCTCGACGGCCCCGCCGCGGCGCTCGCCAACCGTCTGGTCGGCAACCGCCCTGAGGCAGCCGTCCTGGAGACCACCCTCAACGGCTGTGCGGTACGCCCCCGTTCGACGGTCACCGTGGCCGTCACGGGCGCCCCGTGCCGGGTATCGGTGGACGGCCGCCCGGCAGCCTGGGGCGCAGCCATACGCGTGCCGGCCGGAGCGCTGCTGACCGTCGGAACGGCCGTCTCGGGGCTGCGCAGCTATGTGGCCGTCTCCGGTGGAATCACCGTGGAGCCGGTCCTGGGCAGCCGCTCCACGGACCTCCTGTCGGGCCTGGGCCCGGCCCCCCTCACGGACGGCGCGGTACTGCCCCTGGGCACCCCGAACTCCCTCCACGCGCGCGTGGACACGGCGCCGCAGCCTGCACCCCCCGCGGAACTGGTCCTGCGCGTCACGCTGGGCCCGCGGGACGACTGGTTCCCCCCGGAAGCGGTACGGGCCTTCACCTCCCGCACGTTCCAGGTGTCCTCGGCGAGCAACCGCATCGGCCTGCGCACGGAGGGGCCCGCCCTGGAGCGGAGGCTCAATGGCGAACTCCCCAGCGAGGGCATGGTCCTGGGCGCTGTCCAGGTCCCACCCGACGGCAGACCGGTGGTCTTCCTGGCCGACCACCCGACCACCGGCGGCTACCCGGTGATCGGAGTGGTCCGCGAGACAGACCTGCCGGCGGTGGCTCAGGCGGTACCGGGGACTCCGGTGCGCTTCATAGAGGTACGTAGGCGCCAGATGTATTGACCCTCAGGAGGGAAGCTGCGCGACCGGCCACGACGCGCGCGCACCCACCGGACCGCTCAAGCCGCCTCCACCTGCTGCTCGCCCGACGCCACCGACAACGCGGCCAACGCCATGGAGACCGCGTGCGCGGCCCGCAGGTCGAGCCGCCCGCTCGTCCCCCGCGCGCGGTGCCGCAGCTCGTCCGCGGCCAACGTCACCAACTGCGGCAGCAGATCCGTGCACCGCCGCACCACCCACCCGGTCCCCGCCGTGGCCAGCCACCACAGACTCGCCGACTTGGTGGGCACGGGAAACTCCTGCTCGGCCGAGGGCGCCACTCCGGACGCGACCGCCCGCTCCACCAGCAATTCATGGAACCGCACGGCCAGTTGCCGGTGCCCTCGCTCGCTGGGGTGCAACCGGTCCGCGCTCCACATCGCACGCTCGGTGGTCCAGGCCCCCTCAGCGGCGTGCAGGTGCAGGGCTCCGTACCGCTCGGACAGGGCGTGGACCACGGCGTTCACCGCCCGCTGGCGCCGCGCCAGCGGCCGCGCCAACGCCCCGGGCAGACCCAGCATCGTGCCCGGGTCCGGCAGACACGCCGTGAGCAGCACCGCACCCTGTGCGCGAAAGGCCGCGTAGATCGTGTCGAGCCGGGCGGCCACCGCGTGGATGTCGAAGGTGCAGCGCAGCGTGTCGTTGACGCCGACGACCACGGACACGACGTCCGGCCGCAGGGCGAGCCCCGCGGGCAGTTGCCGTTCCAGCACGTCCCGGGTCTGCGCTCCGCTCACCGCGAGGTTGGTGAAGTCCACGTCCGCCTGGGAGAGCCCGTCGGCGAGCAGCGCGGCCCAGCCGCGCCACGCCTCCCCGACCGGGTCCCCCACGCCCTCGGTGAGCGAGTCACCGAGGGCGACGAAGCGCAGGCCTCTCATGACGCGCCCCCGTTCATGCCACGCCTCCGGGCACGGAGCGCCGTACGAGGACCTCCGCGTCGTGCGCGGCGAGGAACGCCCGCACCGCCGTGTCCCAGCTGAAGCACTCCGCACGCGCGCGTGCGACCCCGCGGCGTTCGGCCTCGGAACGTTCGAGCAGCATGTCCACGGCGTCCGCGAAGGCCTCCCCGCGGTCGGCGGCGACGGCCCCGGCCGATCCGACGACCTCCGGCAACGCGGAGGAGGCGCTCACCACCACCGGCGTACCGCACGCCATGGCCTCCAGCGCGGCGAGCCCGAAGGTCTCGGCCGGTCCGGGGGCCAGGCACACGTCGGCGGAGGCCTGGAGCGCGCCGAGCAGTCCGGGGTCGGAGACGTGCCCGAGGAAGGTGACCGGCAGCCCGCGCTCCCGGGCCCGCTGCTCCAGGCGCGACCGCAGCGGCCCGTCCCCGGCCACCACGAGCACCGCCCGCCGACCGCGCCGTACGAGCGCCTCCACGGCGTCCAGCGCGGTGCCGGGCCGCTTCTCCACGGACAGCCGGGTGCAGGTCACCAGGAGCGTCTCGTCCACGCGCGCGTAGCGGGCCCGCAGTCCCGCGTCGTGCAGCGCCGGGCGCCGCTCGACCAGATCGACGCCCAGGGGGGCCCGTACGACATTGCGCGCGCCGATCCGCACGAACTCCCGCTCGGCGAACTCCGTGGTGCACACCACGCGCGCGTACGTGTGCGCCGTACGGACATTGAGGGCGTCGGCGGCACGCCGGGCCGCTCCCTCCGACAGGCCCCAGGTACGGAGCACGCCGTCGGCGGTCTCGTGGGAGACCATCACGGCGGGGACCCGGGCGCGCCTGGCCCATTTGCCGGTCCACCTGAGGGTCGTACGGTCGCAGACCTCCAGGCGGTCGGGGGCGAGCTCCTCCAGGAGCCGGGCCACGCGCCGCTTGTCGGCGAGGACGCGGTAACCGCCGGTACCGGGCAGCAGCGGGCCGGGCAGGGTGATGATCCGTCCCTGCTCGGTACGGCGGTCGCTCGCGCGGTCGCCCGGCACGATGAGCACGGACTCATGTCCCGCCGCCCGGTAGCCCTTGCCGAGCTCGCGCAGGGCGGTGCGCAGACCGCCCGAGGCGGGAGCGACGAAGTTGGCGAGGCGGACGATCCGCAGCGACTGTCCGCTCATGCCGCCACCGCCGTCTTCCGGCCGGTGAGCACGGCGGCGTAGTGGCCGATCAGCTGGTCGCCGACGGCCGCCCAGGTGCGCCCCTCGACCATGGCCCGCGCGGCGACTCCGAACGAGGCGCGCATCTCGGGGTCGGCGGCCAGGGAGCACACCGCGTCCCGTACGGCGGCCGGGTCGCGCGGCGGGACGAGGAACCCGGTGCGCCCGTGGGCGACCAGGTCCAGCGGGCCGCCGGCGGCGGGCGCGACGACGGGCACACCGCTCGCCATGGCCTCCTGCACGGTCTGGCAGAAGGTCTCGAAGGGGCCGGTGTGTGCGAAGACGTCGAAGGAGGCGAAGATCCGGGCCAGTTCGTCACCCATACGGCGGCCCAGGAAGACCGCGCCGGGCAGGGCGTGCTCCAGGTTCGGCCGGGTCGGCCCGTCGCCGACCACGACGACCTTGACGCCCTCGAGACGGCACGCGTCGGCCAGCAGCTCGATGTGTTTCTCGGGCGCCAGCCGTCCGACGTAGCCGACGATCATCTCGCCGTTCGGGGCAAGCTGCCGACGCAGCGCCTCGTCACGCAGGTCGGGGCGGAAGCGGACGGTGTCCACGCCCCGCGGCCACAGCTTGACCCGGGGCACGCCGTGCGCCTCGAGGTCGTGCAGGGACGCGCTGGACGGGGCGAGGGTGAGGTCGGCGGCGGCGTGGACGGAGCGGATACGGCGCCAGGCGGCGGCTTCTCCCGCGTGCACGTAAGTGCGGGCGTATCCGGCGAGGTCGGTCTGGTAGACGGCCACGGCGGGGATGCTGAGCCGGGCGGCGGCGGCCATGCCGCGGACGCCGAGGACGAAGGGGCTGGCCAGGTGGACGACATCGGCACGGTGCTCGACGATCGCCGCGGCCACGCGCCGGCTGGGGAGGGCGACGCGGACCTGGGGATAGCCCGGGAGGGGGAGGGAGGGGACACGGACGACGGGGCACGGCGCGAGGGCGTCCCCGCCGTTCCCGGGGCCGGACGCGGTGGCCGGCGCGACGACGAGCGGAAGGTGACCGCGATCTACGAGGTGCCGGGCGGTCTGGAGCGCGCAGTGGGCCACGCCGTTCACATCGGGGGGAAAGGATTCGGTCACTATGACGACACGCATACGGGTGTTCTCGCCGCACTGGACGTGGCCGCGTCAACGTGGATCTTTGCGAGCGATGAACGTCCCGTGAGCGTTCCGCTGCACACCCGAGCAGGTCAGGCGGCGTCCATGCCGACCTGACCCGCGGGCCACCCCGAGTTCACCATGCGGGTGTGACAGGGCCCGGAGGTGCACACCCGAGGGTGGTTTCACATGGCCGCGGTGTCCGGTCCGATACGGCTGCGGACGGCCGTCTGGACCTCGGCCTCCTCGGCCGGGTCGGCGGCCAGCCGGCGCAGCCGCTCGACGACCCGGGCGTCTCCGGTCTCGGCGTGCCGGGCGGCGATCTCGCGGGTGGTCTCCTCGCAGTCCCAGAGGCATTCGACGGCGAAGCCGGTGGCGAAGGAGGGGTCGGTGGCTGCGAGCGCGCGCGCGGCGCGGCCACGGAGATGGGAGGAGGCCGTCTCCCGGTAGATGTGGCGCAGCACGGGCGCGGCGCAGGCGATGCCGAGGCGTCCGGTGCCGTCGACGAGGGTCCACAGGGTGGGGGCGTCGGGGCCCTCGCCCCGTACGGCCTCCCGGAGGGCCGCGAGCACCAGGTCCCGGTCCTGGGCGCCGCCCAGGCAGGCGAGCATGCGTCCGGCGGCGGCGCCCAGCGGATCGGGCCGTCGGGCCCAGCCACGGGCGCGGTCGACGGCGGCGATGCTGCGCATGCGTTCGAACGAGTCGAGGGCGGCCTCCACGACGACCGGTGAGCCGGTGACGACGGCCAACTCGATCAGATCGAAGGCGTCGGGATCATTGCTGTCGGCGAGATGGCGCAGAGCGGTGGACCGGGCGCCGTCGCTGCCGTCCTTGGCTGCCGCGAGGATCTCGGGCCGGTCCTCGGGGCCCGCGACGGCGGACAGACAGCGGGCGGCGGGCACATGCAGCGCGGCGCCCCGCTCGACGCCCTGCTGGGCCCACTCGAAGACGGCCTGCACGCTCCACCCCGGGCGGGGCCCGGCGGGTCGCATCTGGCGTTGCCAGCGGTCGAAACAGCCGGCCTCCTGAGCGGCACGCACACGCGTGGAGACGGATTCGCGGGGATCGTCGGCCCACAGCCGCCACGGCCTCGGCTCGAAGGCGTCGCGGACGACGGCGGCCAGCTCGGCCTCGCCCTCGGGATCGGTGGCGAAGCGCGCGAGCACGGGCGCGGCGAGGGCACGCAGACCGGCGTCGTCGTCCCGCAGCGCCAGTTCGTCCAGTGCCCAGGCCCAGTTGGAGCCCGAGGCGGCGTACCTGCGCAGCAGTTCGAGCGCGTCGCGCCTGCCGTAGGAGGCGAGGTGGCCGAGGACGGCCAGGGCGAGGCCGGTGCGTGACTCCTCGGTGTCGAAGACGTCGTCCACCTCGAAGAGGTGTGCCTCGATCTCGTCCAGCTCGCCATTGAGGTCGAGGAAAAGACGGGCGTAGTACAGCGAGCGGTTCTCCACCTGCCAGTCGTGGCGGGGATCGCGCAGCACGCAGTGGTTCAGGGCCGCGAGCGCCTCGGCGCGCGGGGCGGTGAGCGCGTGCAGTGTGCCGTCGCCGCGGCCCCGCTGGAGCAGGCCGAGCAGCGTACCGCTGGGCGCTATGACCGGATCGAACATGGGAAACAGCCTCACATCAAGCGTCGACGCAACCGGGGGACGTGCATTACCTGGCCGCGTGACAACACGTCGGGGCGCCCGCCGTTTCCTGCTTGCTGTAAGCCATCTTCCTCTGCCTCTCGTCGGTGGCCCATGCGGACCCGCATCACGGTCCGCGCGGTGCGGCATCACCTGCCCTGCCATCACGTCCGTGAACCACGACGTCATGATGACTCGGCACTTCCATCTGCCGCGACCGAAATTTCGGCGGCCCTGTACCGCCTCCCCCGTTATTAGTGTTTTCGCTGGTCAGAACATACGGATCAGTGTGCGCCGAACAATTCGAGCAGTTCCGCCCTGCCGAACATCCGGGCCGTGTCCAGGGCCGAGGGGGTGCCCTCGGCCGGATCGGCGCCGCCCTCCAACAGGGCCTTGATGACGTCCGTGGAGCCCTTGAAGACAGCCCCGGCGAGGGGCGTCTGCCCCCGGTCGTTGACGCCGCCGGCCGCCGCCCCCCGGGCGACTAGCGCACGCACCGCGTCCGCGTGACCGTGGTAGGCGGCGAGCATCACGAGTGAGTCCCCGCGGTCGTTGGTGAGGCCTGCCGGAACACCCGCGTCGACATACGGCCACGAGAGCCTCGGTCTGTCCCTGCCGGGCCAGATCGAAGATCTTGGTCGCCAGCTCCACGACCTCGGGGTCGGGGGCTTCAGTCATCGGCCGATCCGCCTCTCATGCAACCGTTCAGGTGAATCGCAAGGGTACTGGCTCGCGGGGCACATGACCCGAAGTGCCGGAGGTAAGGATCACACGACTCTGCCAACCAAGTGAAATCTCAGGAAATTCATCCGTTTGCACCTTTTGTCGTATGGATACATGCTGTGATCCTGGAAGTACTCATGGTGACTGTCCCCACGAACCAGGAGCACCAAATGATCCTCTCCATCTCGGGCGTCGTACTGCTCGGCATCGTCGTCTTCATCTTCTTCCGCAAGGACGGGCTCAAGGCCTCGCACGCCCTGATCTCGGCGTTGTTCGGCTTCTACCTGGCCAGCACCGCCATCGCCCCGAGCATCAAGGCCGGCGGCGAGAGCCTGGCGAGCCTCCTCGGCGGCATCAAGTTCTGACGCCGCCCCTCCCGTCCGTACGCACCTCCAGGAGACAGCAGTGGCCCGCCGCCCCCTCCCCCGCATCCTGAGCACAGGCAGCGCGCAGATCGCCCGGAGCCGGGAGCTGGCCCGGACGGCGGCCGACAGCGCCACCGATGTCCTCCACCCACTGATCACGATGACACGCGGTCTGCGCCGGCTGGCCTCCGCCGGGCGGCGCAAGTGGGCCGAAGCCCCCAAGGACAAGCGCGGGCCGCTGCTTTTCCTGGTGGCCTCGGTGGTCCTGGTGGTGGCGCTCGTTCCGTACGGTCCGCTGCTCGCCGTCATCAGCCTGATGGCGGCGGCGGCCTGGCAGGGCCGGGACCGCGAGCCGCGGGAACCGGAAGGACCCGACGAGTCGCAGACACAGCGCCTGCAGTCGCTGTACGAAGCGCTCGTCCCGTACTTCTCGGCGGCCGAGGACCCGGCCCCGCTGTACGCGCACGGCGGCGAGTGGGAGAAGGCCTTTCCCGCGTACGACTTCGACGGCACCGGTCGCATCACCCACCTGCT
The DNA here is from genome assembly GCF_029894425.1 of Streptomyces sp. SAI-127. Classification (NCBI taxonomy): domain Bacteria; kingdom Bacillati; phylum Actinomycetota; class Actinomycetes; order Kitasatosporales; family Streptomycetaceae; genus Streptomyces; species Streptomyces sp. SAI-127. The sequence continues at coordinate 8,594,958 of NZ_JARXYJ010000001.1, read as the reverse complement.
GATCAGCTACCCGGCGTACTTCGCCGACGGCGAGGCCGAGGCCCGGGCCCGCGTCGAGCAGCTGCTGCACGCCAAGTCGGGCCGCGGCCGCGAGTACCACTTCACCTGGGACGAGGAGGGCAACCAGCTCACGGTCAACGTCCTCGCCCCGCTGCCCACCGACATCGCCGCCCAGCGTTTCGTCACCGCCCCGGGTGAGACGGTCCTCGGCTTCACCGACCCCACCCAGGTCCAGCGCACCCTGCCGCTCGGCTACGGCGACGGACAGCGCGACGTCCCGCCCGTCGTCTGGCGCACCGGCATCCGCTCCACCGAGCCGCACCTGCTGGTCATGGGCCAGCCGGGCAGCGGCACCTCGACCCTGCTGCGCTCGATCGCGCTCCAGGCCCTTCAGTACGGCGATGTCGTCATCGTCGACGGCGGCGCCACCGGCGAGTACGCGTGCCTGACCGGGCGGGACGGGGTCCTCGCGGTCGAGTGCGGACTGGCGGGAGCACTGGCGAGCCTGGAGTGGGCGGCGACCGAGACGGAGCGCCGTCTCATCGCGACCAACCGAGCCCGTCAGGCCGGCCGGCCGTCGCCGGACGACACCAAGCGCCCGCTGTGGATCCTCCTCGACCGCCCGAGCGCCTTCGCCCACCTGGCCGCCGCGGACGGCCGCAAGGATCCGCAGTCCCTGCTCCAGGTCCCCCTTCGGCACGGCCGTGCGGCGAATGTCACGGTGGTGGTGGCCGATCAGTTCGACGGCGCGGAGGCGTTGAGCGATCCGGTACGGCAGCACACGCGCGCGCGTGTCGTGCTGGGCCCGGCGACGCCGGACCAGTTGGAGGCGTTCCTGGGGGCGCCCCCGCACACGACCCCGGCGGCGCAGGTCCCGCCCGGCCGCGGGTACGCCCGGCTGGGGACGGGACCGGTCCATCGTCTCCAGGTGCCGGCGACTCCGGACCCGTACGACGACGCGACGAGCGAGGCGGACCGGCAGGCGGTGCTGGCGTTGTTGCCGGCGCGGACGACTCCGGCCGATGCGGAGACGGTCCCCTTGGAAGGCGAGCCGGTCCCCTCGGAAGCGGAGCCTGAAGTCGCCCCATCGGAAGCAGCGCCGGTCCTCTCGAAAGCTGAGCCGGAAGCGGTGGCCGCGGAAGCACCGTGACCCTCAGCGGTTGCCCTGGCTCTCAGCGGTTGTCGGGCGGCTGCGGGTGCGTGGGGGCTGATCGCGCAGTTCCCCGCGCCCCTGGGCAGGTGCGGTTACCGTCACTCGCACAGTGCCGAGGCTGCGACCACCGCGACCAGCCGCCCGCTCCGTTCACGCAACGAACGTACGCGGCGCCTCCCCGCCCCCGGACCCGCCGCTCTCCACGACCCGCGCCGCCGCAGCCAGCCGCGCCGCGGCCTCGTCGGCCACCGCTCCCCCGACGGTGAACGGCAGCCGCACATAGCCCTCGAAGGCCCCGTCGACCCCGAACCGCGGTCCTGACGGCACCCTTACGCCCACCCGCTCGCCCACCTCCGCCAGGCGCGAGCCGGACAGCCCCCCGGCCCGCACCCACAGCGTCAGGCCACCCTGCGGCACCTCGAACTCCCATGACGGCAGCTCCCTGCGCATCGCCGCCACCAGCGCGTCCCGGTTCTCCCGGGCCTGTCCGCGCCGCAGTTCCACGGCCTGCTCCCACCCCCCGGTGCTGAACAGCCAGTTCACGGCCAGCTGCTCCAGCACCGGCGTGCCCAGGTCGGCATAGGCGCGCGCGGCGACCAGGCTGCGGATCACGTCCGGCGCCGCCCGCACCCACCCGATCCGCATCCCCGCCCAGAACGCCTTGCTGGCCGAGCCGACGGTGACCACGGTCGAGCCGGCCGGGTCGAACGCGCACACCTGCCGCGGCATCGAGACGTCCTCGTCCAGCCACAGCTCGGTCATCGTCTCGTCGGCCACCAGCACGGTCCCGGCGGACCTTGCCGCCTCCACCAGCCGCCGCCGCTGGTCCTCGTCGGCCAGCGCACCGGTCGGATTGTGGAAGTCGGCGACGACGTAGGCGATCCGCGGCGCCGCGTCCCGCAGCACCTGCCGCCAGCGGTCCACGTCCCAGCCGGTCAGCCCCTCCGCCATCGCGACGGGCACGAGCCGGGCGCCCGCCTCCCGCATCAGCTGAAGGATGTTCGCGTAGGAGGGGGACTCCACCGCGATGCGCTCACCCCGGCCGCCGAACAGATGGCAGATGGCGTCGATCGCGCCCATCGCCCCGGTCGTGACCATGATCTGCTCGGGCATCGTCGGGATTCCGCGCGCGGTGTACCGCTCGGCGATCATCGTCCGCAGGGCCGGAAGGCCCGCCGGGTAGTCGCCGTGCGTATGGGCGTACGGCGGCAGTTCCTCCAGGGCACCCTGCACCGCCCGCGTCAGCCACGGCTCCGGCGCGGGCAGTGCCGCGCAGCCAAGGTCGATCATCGAGCCGAGGGCCTCGGGCGGGAGGGGCTCGAGGCCGCGCGCCGGGAGGGGATTGCCGGCCGGGACCGCCGTCCAGCTGCCCGCGCCGCGCCGGGACTCCAGGAAACCCTCGGCCCGCAGCGCCTCGTAGGCCGCCGCCACGGTCGTACGGCTGACGGACAGGGAGAGGGCCAGTTCGCGTTCCGCGGGCAGGCGGGCGGCCACCGGGACACGGCCCTCCAGGACCAGCAGGCGGATGCCGTCGGCGAGCGCGCGGTAGGCCGGCGGGCGGCGCGTGCCGGGGCCCGCCGGACGGTCCTGCTGGGAGTTGAGCAGCCGGGCGAGCTGCGCCGCACCCACCGCCGAGGTCCACTGCGCCACTGAAATCAGTCCACCTTCCCCGAATTGGCCATGGATGGTGTGTCATCCCAAGCCACAGGGTGTCATGCATCAGGCCACTACCACCACAGGGGGACCCGCCTTGTCCACGCAGAGCCGTCTCGGACGACGGTTGATCCAGCTGTACGTCGGACTCGCCCTCTACGGGGCCAGCTCGGCGCTGCTCGTCGAGGCGGGCCTGGGCCTGGAGCCCTGGGGCGTGCTGCACCAGGGCCTCGCCGAGCTGACGGGCCTGTCCATCGGTGTCGTCTCGATCATCGTGGGCGCGGCGGTACTGCTCCTGTGGATCCCGCTGCGTCAGCGGCCGGGCCTCGGCACGGTCTCCAACGTCTTCGTGGTCGGCATCGCCATGGACGCCACCCTCGCCGCGGTCCCCGAGGCGCACGGTCTCGCCGTACGGATTCCTCTCCTGCTGGCCGGCATCGTCCTCAACGGCGTGGCCACCGGCCTCTATATCGCCGCCCGCTTCGGTCCGGGCCCCAGGGACGGTCTCATGACCGGGCTGCACCGGCGGACGGGACGCTCGATCCGGCTGATGCGGACCGCGATCGAAGTGGCTGTCGTGGTCACGGGATTCGTCCTCGGCGGCACCATCGGCATCGGGACCGTCCTCTACGCGGTGTCCATCGGCCCACTCGCCCAGCTCTTCCTCCGCATATTCGCCGTCCCCCCGGCATCCGACGGCAGCACGGTCGTTGCCACAGGGCAACCGCGGGGAGCGATACTGCGTCCGTGACCTCGCGGATACGGCACCCCTACCTCGACCATCCCGGCCCCATCCCCTTCGCCCACCGGGGCGGGGCGGCGGACGGTCTGGAGAACACCGCGTTCCAGTTCCGGCGGGCGGTCGAGGCGGGCTACCGGTATCTGGAGACCGACGTCCACTCCACCGCGGACGGCAAGCTGGTCGCCTTCCACGACGCGACCCTGGACCGGGTGACCGACGGGGCGGGCCGGATAGCCGACCTGCCCTGGGCGGACGTACGGCACGCGCGTGTGGCGGGCAAGGAACCGGTGCCGCTGTTCGAGGAGCTCCTGGAGACCTTCCCCGAGGCCCGCTGGAACATCGACATCAAGGCCGGGCCCGCCCTCCAGCCGCTTCTGGACCTCATCGAGCGCACCGGCACCTGGGACCGCGTCTGCGTCGGCTCCTTCTCCGAGGCGCGGGTGATGCGCGCCCAGCGGCTGGCCGGACCGCGCCTGGCGACGTCGTACGGCACCCGGGGTGTGCTGAACCTGCGGCTGCGCTCGTGGGGAGTTCCGGCGGCACTGCGCCGCTCGGCCGTCGCCGCGCAGGTGCCCGAGACCCAGTCCGGCATCCAGGTGGTCGACCACCGCTTCGTGCGCGCCGCCCACGCGCGCGGGCTGCAGGTGCACGTGTGGACCATCAACGAACCGGATCGCATGCACCGGCTTCTGGACCTGGGCGTCGATGGCATCATGACCGATCACATCGACACACTGCGCAAGGTCATGGAGGAGCGGGGCGTCTGGGTCTGACCCGTCCCGTCCCCGGGCCGCGTACGGCACCTTCACGGGGAAGCGAGGGCACGGGTGGGCACCGACACCGTGCGGGCGGGCTCGGCGGACGAGGCCGCCGACCGGCGGCGCGAGCAGCGCGGCTGGTACTTCTACGACTGGGCGTGCTCCGTCTACTCGACGAGCGTACTCACCGTGTTCCTCGGCCCCTATCTGACGTCGGTCGCCAAGAACGCGGCGGATCCGGACGGCTACGTCCATCCGCTGGGCGTCCCGGTGCGGGCCGGCTCCTTCTTCGCCTACTCGGTGTCCCTGTCGGTGATCGTGGCCGTGCTGGTGATGCCCCTGGTGGGGGCCGCCGCCGACCGCAGCGGCCGTAAGAAGCCGCTCCTGGCGGCCGCCGCCTACACCGGGGCCGCCGCGACGACGGGCATGTTCTTCCTCGGCGGCGACCGGTATCTCCTCGGCGGGGTCCTGCTGGTCGTCGCGAACGCCGCGGCGGCGGTCGGCACCATGCTCTACAACTCCTACCTCCCGCAGATCGCCCCGCCCGAGGAACGCGACGCCGTCTCCTCCAAGGGCTGGGCCTTCGGCTACGCGGCGGGCGCCCTGGTCCTGGTCGCGAACCTCGTTCTCTACACGGGCCACGACTCCTTCGGCCTCTCCGAGAGCGCCGCGGTCCGCATCTGTCTGGCCTCGGCCGGGCTGTGGTGGGGCGCCTTCGCGTTGATCCCGCTACGACGGCTGCGGGATCGCCGCTCCCTCGAAGAAGGACCGGCGGAAGCGACCGCACCCGGCTTCCGGCAGCTGGCGGCCACCGTCCGCGGCATGCGCCGCCACCCGCTCACCCTCGCCTTCCTGCTCGCGTACCTCGTCTACAACGACGGCATCCAGACCGTGATCTCCCAGGCGTCGATCTACGGCTCGGAAGAGCTGGGTCTCGGGCAGTCGACGCTCATCGCGGCCGTGCTCCTGGTCCAGGTGCTCGCCGTGGCGGGGGCGCTGGCGCTCGGCCGGCTCGCCCGGGTGTACGGGGCCAAGCGCACGATCCTCGGATCCCTGGTCGCCTGGGCGGTGATCCTGGGCGCGGGATACTTCCTGCCCGCCGGCGCACCCGTGTGGTTCTTCGTCCTGGCTTCCGGTATCGGACTCGTCCTCGGCGGCAGCCAGGCCCTGTCCCGCTCGCTGTTCTCGCATCTCGTCCCGCCCGGCAAAGAGGCCGAATACTTCTCGGCGTACGAGATGAGCGACCGCGGCATGAGCTGGCTGGGCCCGCTCCTGTTCGGGATCACCTACCAGCTGACCGGAAGTTATCGGGACGCGATCATCTCGCTGGTGGCCTTCTTCGTCATCGGATTCGCCCTGCTCGCACGGGTTCCGGTGCGGCGGGCGATCAGCGACGCGGGCAATCCCGTACCCGAAAGGATTTAGCGTTCAACACCAAAGCGCTGTAGTGTACGCGTTTGGCCTGCCAGGCGTACCGTTACTGCGCGTCAAAGATGCTGAAACGCTGGGTCACATCTGCCAGCAGATGTGACAAACCGGGCACTGGTGGGTACAACAAGGGGCGGCTACGACGGCGATGCATTGCCCGGGACGGGACCCGGAACGGGAATCTTTACCGCCGACCGGACGTTGACCGGATGACGACGACAGCGACACCTGTCCTGTGGGCGACAAGCCCGGGAGGCACGATTCATGAGTGAGCGAGCTCTTCGCGGCACGCGCCTCGTGGTGACCAGCTACGAGACGGACCGCGGCATCGACCTGGCCCCGCGCCAGGCCGTGGAGTACGCATGCGAGAAGGGCCATCGGTTTGAGATGCCCTTCTCGGTCGAGGCGGAGATCCCGCCGGAGTGGGAGTGCAAGGTCTGCGGGGCCCAGGCACTCCTCGTGGACGGCGACGGCCCTGAAGAGAAGAAGGCCAAGCCCGCGCGTACGCACTGGGACATGCTGATGGAACGACGCACACGAGAGGAACTCGAAGAGGTCCTCGAGGAGCGTCTGGCGGTTCTGCGTTCCGGCGCGATGAACATCGCTGTTCATCCCCGGGACAGCCGCAAGTCGGCCTGAGCGGGAACACAGCGCATACAAGTAACCGCGGGCGCGGTACGTGATTCACGTACCGCGCCCGCGGTTTGTGCTGCCCTCGGCTGCCCGCGACCGCTCAGCGCGTGAGCGGCGGTCGTGGCTCCTGCGGGGTGTCGTCGCCCGGCTCCTCCCGGACGATGACCTCGCCCTGGACCACCTTGCCGTCCGGGCGCTGCATACGGGCCTGCTGGAAGGCACCACCCAGAGTGCCCGGACCGGCCTCGCGCAGCTTGCGGTCGAAGGTGCGCTCGGCGTACCGGCCGATGGCCTTCTGGACCGGCGGGATCAGCAGGAGCAGGCCCACGGCGTCGGAGATCAGGCCGGGGATCATCAGGAGCAGGCCGCCCAGCATCATCAGGCCGTTGCCACTGCTGCCGGAGCTCGAGGGGGCCCCGCCCCGCTGGAGCGCCTCGTTCAGGTTCTGGAAGGCGCGGCGGCCGGCCCGCTTGATCACCACCGAGCCGACCACGAAGCCCGCGACCAGCAGCAGGAACACCGCGAATCCGCTCGCCGCGCCCGCGACCACGGTCAGCAGCCAGATCTCCAGCACCAGCCAGGCGGCGAGGCCCAGCGGCAGGAAGGTGCGCATTCGGGAGCGGCGGGGCCGGGCGGGGTACGTGGGAGTCGGAGCGCCTGTCGTCATACGTCCAGTGTGCCTGGGTGCGGCTCAGCACGGGATAAGGGGACGATCAGCCGCGGCTGTGAGGCCGTGGCACTACGGCTGTGCGCGCTTTCCCCGCGCCGTGATCCGGCCGACCCGCTCCCCCACACCCCAGGTGGTGACCCGCCACAGGGCCTCCACGAGGATGTCGCGGCTCATCTTGGAGTCGCCGAGTTCGCGCTCCACGAAGGTGATCGGCACCTCGACGACGTGGTAACCGGCCCTGACCGCGCGGCGGGCGAGGTCGACCTGGAAGCAGTAGCCCTGGGAGGCGACGTCGTCGAGGCCGAGGCCCTCGAGGGTCTCGCGGCGGAAGGCGCGGTAGCCGCCGGTGATGTCACGGAGCGGAAGGTCGAGGGCCACGCGTGAGTAGAGGCTGCCGCCGCGGGAGATGAACTCGCGGGACTTGGGCCAGTTCACGACCCGGCCGCCGGGCACCCAGCGGGAGCCGAGGACCAGGTCGGCGTTCTTGAGGGCGGTCAGCAGGCGGGGCAGTTCCTCGGGCTGGTGGGAGCCGTCGGCGTCCATCTCGACCAGGACGCCGTAGCCGTGCTCCAGGCCCCAGTGGAAGCCCGCGAGATAGGCCGCGCCGAGGCCCTCCTTGCCCTTGCGGTGCAGCACCTGGACCTGGTCGTCCTCGACGGCCAGTTCGTCGGCGAGCTTGCCGGTGCCGTCAGGGCTGTTGTCGTCGGCCACGAGGACGTGCGCCTCCGGGACGGCCTTGCGCACCCGGCCGACGATGGCCTTGATGTTCTCCGCCTCGTTGAAGGTCGGAATGATCACCAACGCCGTGCCGAGCGGGCCGAATCGCCTCTCCTGGCCCGTGAGGGTCCCGTCGCCGTCGTTCACTGCTGCCCCTTCGAGTCATTCCGCAGGCGTCCACCATAGTGCGCACGGCCTGCGATGACGTGACAAGGCGTTCGTATGCTGGTGTCGTTTTCTCAAGAGTGGGGTAAGGCTAATAGTTTCGGCCATTATGGCGGGATCGCAGCCCTCGCTGCGGATGGGGGCCCGGCGCTCTTCGGGCCGACCTGGGGCCCGCTGGCTGCGGGTCGACCGAAAGCCGTTGTCTACTGAGCGCCCGGGCCCCACCCGGGTCACACCTCCCCGGCCGGACGGAACGTCCCCTCGCCGTGGCGCGAGCGCTGGGCCTGGCTCCCAGTGACGGTGTTCCGGTGCGGTACACCGTCCCTGACCCAGCGGCGCTGCGACGACTGGGCGGAGATTCCCCGGTCGGGCGTCCGGTGGTGGACCCGGCCGAACCTACCGGCCCCCTGCCGTCGGCTGTCAACAGTCGTTTGACCTGCAGGTCTGTCGCCAACGCCCTGGTCAGAGCGGAGGATGCGCAGGTCGCGCGACAGCGCTGCGGCGGGCGATCCGTACCGCGCCACCCCCGGAGATCACTCGCCCGGCCGTACGAAGACCGTCCGTCCGCCGACCACGGTCCGCAGGCAGACGGGGAGGTCACGGCCCGGCGTCAGGTCGGGCAGGCCGGGGGTGCCGGAGCGAGGGTCGGTGGACCAGCGGGAGACCCGGTCGTCGGGGGCCTGCACGACCAGTTCGTCGGTGCGCCACACGGCGTAGTCCGCGGGGGCACCGGGCACCAGGACCCCCGCGTCGTCCCGGCCGATCGCCCGCCAGCCGCCGCGGGTGTGCGCGGTGAAGGCGGCGCGTACGGAGACGCGGTGCTCGGGGGTGTGGTGGAAGGCGGCCGCGCGGAGGGTGCCCCACGGGTCGAGGGGGGTGACAGGGCTGTCGGAGCCGAAGGCGAGCGGGACACCGGCGCGCAGGAGGGCCGCGAAGGGGTTCAGACGGCTCGCCCGCTCCCGGCCCAGGCGTCGGGCGTACATGCCGTCCTCGCCGCCCCACAGGGCGTCGAAGGCGGGCTGGACGGAGGCGGTGAGACCGAGCTCGGCGAAGGCGGCGACGGCCTCGGGGGTGAGCATCTCGACGTGCTCGACGCGGTGCCGGGCGGCACGGACGCGGGCGAGGCCGAGCTTCTCCGCGACGGCGCGGACGCCCTCGACCACGGCGCCCACCGCCGCGTCGCCGATCGCGTGGAAGCCGGCCTGCAGGCCCGCCTCGGTGCAGGCGGTGACATGGTCGGCCACGGCGGCGGCGTCCAGGTAGGCGATTCCGGTGTGGTCGGCGTCGGTGTACGGCTCGTGCAGGCAGGCCGTGTGGGAACCGAGGGCGCCGTCGACGAAGAGGTCTCCGGCGGCGCCGAGCGCACCGAGCTGCCGTGCCTTGGCAACGCCTTCCTCGGCCCGCTCGGCCCAGTAGCCGACCACCCGCGGGCCCGGCTCCTGGCTCGCGAGCCGCAGCAGCCCGGTGAAGTCGTCCTCGGAGGAGATCTCGGGGCCTGCGCATTCGTGAAGCGTGCCGATGCCGAGGGAAGCGGCGTGGGCGAGGGCGGCGCGCTGCGCCGCGGTGCGCTGGGCGGGCGTGACGGAGCCGAGTGCCGTGGCGCGCACGGCGTGGTGGGCGTCGGCCGTGAGAGGGCCGTCCAGGAGCCCCAGGGACGTCATGTCGAGGAGTGCCGTCGTCACGACCGCCGAGTGGACGTCGATGCGGCTCAGATACAGCGGGCGGCCATCTGTCGCCTCGTCGAGCTCCGCGCGCGTGGGCGGGCGTCCGCCGGGCCAGCGGGCGGCGTCCCAGCCGTGACCGAGCAGGACGCGGTCGTTCGGGCGGGCGGCCGCGAAGTCCCGTACGAGCGTCAGGGCCGCGTCCAGGGACGCGGCGCCGGTGAGGTCGAGGCCGGTCAGGGCGAGGCCCGTGGCCGTGATGTGGACGTGGGCGTCGGTGAACGCGGGGGTGACCAGGGCGCCGTCCAGGTCGACGATCTCGTCGACGCCGTCCGCGAAGGCGTCCGCGGCCCCTTCCGAACCCACCCAGGCGACCTGCCCCCGCTCCACGACCATCGCTGTCGCGAACGGGTCGGCGGGGCTGTGGACCTCGCCACGGCGGAGGAGGACGGTCTTCGGTTCACTCATGGGGACAGTTTCGCAGGGGGCCGCGCGCCGTCGGAGTGCGGGTGGACGCGGTACACCTTCGTTCAGATGCGCGGCGGGCGCGCCTCGTACGGGGTCGACAGGACCACCGTCGTACGCGTCGAGACCCCCGCCAGGCTCCTCAGCCTCGCCAGCAGCTCCTCCAGTTCGTGCGGGGTCGCCACGCGAACCTTCAGGATGTAGTTCTCGTCGCCCGCCACGCTGTGGCACGCCTCGATCTCGGGGACGTCGGCGAGGCGGTCCGCGATGTCGTCGGGGGCGCTGGGGTCGAACGGTTTCACCGAGATGAAGGCGGTCATGGGCAGGCCCACCGCCTCTGGGTCGACCACCGCGGCGTACCCGCGGATGACACCACGCTGCTCCAGCCGCCGCACCCGCTGGTGCACGGCCGAGGTGGACAGGCCCGTGGCCTTGCCCAGGTCCGTGTAACTCATCCGCCCGTCCTTGACGAGCAGCTGCACGATTTGTCGGTCCAGCTCCTCCATGGCGCAAGAACCTACAGTGCGCCTGATCTCCTCCGATACCTGAGCGCCCCAGGTCATGCCCGGTTCGTGATGTGACCGAGGGGCGCCTGTGAGTCGCCTGAGGGACAAAACGACCGCCACGGGCATCTGCGAGCGGCATGTGACGAAGGCCACACCCACCGAACGGCCTCCGTGATGTTCTCGTGATTACCGCGATGACGGGACGGGAAGTGCTTGCTGTGGTCGAGGCCGCAGTGCCTTCACGGCCCAGTCCGAGGGGGAGAACCCAATGCAGAGTCTTCAGCGTCCTGGTCGCGCCGCGCCCAAGCGCCTCCAGGCGGTTGTCCAGTCCGAGCCGGAGGGCGTCGAACCCGACGCTCTCGACGACGACTTCGACGCGTACGACACCTTCGAGATGTACCGGGTGATCTGCCCGGACTGCGCGCAGCCCATCGCCCTGCTGGCGGACGAGGAGGTACTGCCCGAGCACGCGCTCTGCGCCTCGCCGTGGAACCCCTTCGGCCTCACGGTCTGCACCGGTACGGGCCGCAAGGCCTCCGAGGCCCGGTCGGCGGACGAGTCGGCGGAACCCCAGGAGCAGGACACCGCCCTCCTGTTGACGCTCCCTCAGGGACTCGACTGGCGGACCCAGCCGTTCTCGCACGTCGGCGGCCCGGCTTCGCGCCCCATGCGCGTGCCGGTGATGCGCCGTCAGGCCGCCTGAGCGCTCTCGCTCAGTCCCAGTAGCTGCCCTGCACCATGGCTCGCAGGCTGCCGTGGTGCAGGATCAGTGTGTCCGGGTCCGCGGGGAGGTCCACCTCACCGAAGAACACCTGGCGGTGGGCGATGCGCAGCATGACGATCGCGTGCCGCAGCGCGGCGTACAGCGTGAAGAAGTCCATGTCGCGCGGTGCGTGGCCGGTGAGTCGGGCATAGCGGGCCTCGACCTGGTCGCGGCGCAGGAAGCCGGGCAGTCCGCGCTGGCCGAAGGCGACCGTCAGGTCCTGGAAGAAGCGGTGCAGATAGACGGTCCAGCCGAGGTCGACCTCGCGCGGGGCCAGGGCCGCCATCTCCCAGTCCAGGACGGCGACGGGGTCGAAGCCGTCGTAGATCACGTTCCCGATGCGTGCGTCGCCCCAGGTGAGGACGGGCGGGCCCGGGTCGGGCGGCCAGAGCTGCTCCAGCCGGTCGAAGGCCTGCTCGATGAGAGGTGAGCGGGCGAGTCCGTCCACCACCCAGTCGTAGTACGCGCGTTGGGCGGTGACATGGCGGCGCAGTGCGTCGCCCTCGCCGGGCAGTTCCAGGAACGCCGCTTCGTGCACGGGGACTTGATCGTGGAGGCGTGCCAACAGCCCGACCGTGGCGGCCTCGAGGTGTTCGCGCTCGGTGTCGCTCGCGACGTGCAGCCAGTTGCCCTCGTAGGTGTAGGGCATGACATCCGGCGGTACGCGCCCCTGCACGCGCTCCATGACGAAGAACGGTGCCCCGAGCGGGCCCGGATCTTCCTCCAGCCACTGCACCTTCGGGACGGGAAGGTCAGAGAAGCGGGCCACCACTTCCATCGTGCGGTACTGGCGGACCATGTCGTAGACCGGGAAGACCGTGTACGCCGACGGATCCGCGGCGAGCCGCAACGCGCAGGAACGCAGGGGTGTTTCGGGGTGCTCGATGTCGAAGAGCAGGGTCTCGCTGGACAGGCCGTTCGAGGCGGGCACCGTCACGCCGACGGCCTTCGCGCCGGGCAGGCGGGTGCCGAGCCAGGCGGTGAGTCGGTGGGCGAGCTCCTGCGGATCGCGGGTGGTGGTGCGGGGACGGGGTGCCGTGGCCACGTCGTCAACTCCCTGGTGTCCGGGACTGCCTCACGGAGCCACCGAGTCGAAGCCGGTGAAGCCGCTCGGGTCGTGCCGTCCGAATGATCCGTGCTCGAAGATGCCGTGGCCGGTCCGGCCGTCCAGCCGGAAGCGGGCCGCGTGGTCGGTGACGCCGAACGCGGCCAGGGGGTGCGGCTCGGCGAGGTCGTAGGTGCGGCGGTCGGTCCAGTCGCGGCCCTGCCAGGTGCCGTGCTGCCAGTCCTCGGCAGGCGGGTAGCCGGCGCCGAGCGCGAGCGGTGAGGAGGTGAGGACCTCCACCTCCAGCTCCATGGGTTTGCGGATGTCACCGAGGTGGACCAGGGCGCGTTCCGGGTGGCGGGTGCCGGGGCGGTAGGTGATCTCGGGCTGGGGCCAGCCGAGTTGGCGGTCGCGGTGACCCGGGCGGACCAGGGTCGCGTCGTTGAGCGAGCGGTGGCCGTCGGCGTCCTCCTGGACGATCACCATGAGGAAGCGGTCCTCGAAGCGGACCGGACACCAGATCCAGTGAAAGCCCGCGGTCGGATGCTCCTCGGCGAACCGGCCGCCCTCCTCCCCCGGCACCGGCCGCACACCCCAGCTGCGGTCCCGGGTCCCGGTCCAGCCCCGCACGCGCAGCTCGCGCCCGCCCACCCGGATCCAGCCGTCGCAGTGACCGGCCTGCACGAAACGCCTTCCCTCCAGAGTGAGCCGGCCGCCCCGCCGCTGGAGGTGGTGCGGTTCCCAGAGCGCCGGGAAGTCGGCACTCCAGTTGATCTCGTACGACAGCCCGTCCGGGTCGTCGGGGGCCGCCTCGCAGCTCAACACGAAGTCGCGCAGTGGGCGTTCGACGAGGATGCGCAGCGGGCCGACGGCCAGGTCCGTCCGCGAGTCGTCCCGCAGGGCGTCCGAGGCGCGCACCGCGTGCAAGGCCTCGCCGAGGCGCAGGGTGGCGTAGGCGTCGATCACCCCGAGATTGGGGTACACACCGAGTCCGAGGATCAGCAGGGCGCGTCCGTCGTGGTCGAGGACGTGGAAGATGCAGCGGTCGTAGGCGTTGCGGTCCCCCGTCGCGACGTACTTCATGGACAGGGGTACCTGGTGCACGGGGTACTCGTCCAGCGGTACGGGGCGGTCGTCGGCCATGGCCAACCTCCCTGTCGGCAGTTGGCTGACGGTATGTCAGACCGCTGTGACTGGCCAGATGTCCGGCCGGACGTCCGCGAACTCACTCTCGATTGCGGGGAGGGGTGACCCTGCCACCGGCTTCCGCGTTGCCCCGGTATGACCCGTACGTATGCACCGGTCGCAGAATCGGTTCCGTCGGCTCCGTCCGCCTTCCGCCCGGCCCCGCCGCCGCCCCAGGACCCGCCCATCTACCGAGACCTGATCCGCGCCTGGGCCAAACGCGGCCGCACCCTTCCGGGACGCCACGACCCCGAGTGGGTCCGGCTCGCGGCGCCGCAGGTCAGAACGGGTCAGTTCAGCGGGTCTCCGGACCCGCTAGGTGACGGGCGATGACCATCCGCTGGATCTGGTTGGTGCCCTCGACGATCTGCAGGACCTTGGCCTCGCGCATGTACCGCTCGGCCGGGAAGTCCGCGGTGTAGCCATAGCCGCCGAGGACCTGGACGGCGTCGATGGTGACCTTCATCGCGGTGTCGGTGCAGTGCAGTTTGGCCATGGCGGCCTGTTTGGCGAAGGGCCGTCCGGCGTCGCGCAGCCGCGCCGCCGCGAGGTACAGCGCCCGGCCCGCCTCGATCTGGGTCGCCATGTCGGCGAGCATGAAGCGCAGACCCTGGAAGTCGGCGATCGGCCGCCCGAACTGCTGACGCCCGGTGGCATAGCCCACCGCCTCGTCGAGGGCCGCCTGAGCCACTCCGATCGCGCAGGCCGCGATGCCGAGCCGACCCGAGTCGAGGGCGGACAGCGCGATCGCGAAGCCCTGCCCCTCGTCGCCGATGCGCCGGCCGTCCGGGACGCGCACACCGTCGAAGTGGACCTGGGCGGTGGGCGAGCCCTTCATGCCCATCTTCTTCTCCGGCGCCGCGGCGCTCACGCCCTCCGCGTCGGCGGGCACCAGGAAGGCGGTGATCCCGCGCGGTCCTTCCTCGCCGGTGCGCGCCATGACGGTGTAGAAGTCGGCGACGCCGCCGTGCGTGATCCACGCCTTGGTGCCGGTGATCACCCAGTCCTCGCCGTCCCGGACCGCTCGGGTGCGCAGCGAGGCCGCGTCCGAACCGGACGAGGGCTCGGAGAGGCAGTAGGCGCCGAGCAGTCCGCCGCCGAGCATCGCGGGCAGGTGCTCGACCTGCTGCTCCTTGGTGCCGTAGGTGGCGAGCGCGTAGGAGGCGAGGGTGTGCACGCTGACACCGAGGCCGACGGTGAGGCGGGCGGCGGCGAGTTCTTCGAGGACCTGGAGGTAGACCTCGTACGGCTGGTCGGCGCCGCCGTGTTCGGAGTCGTAGGGCAGACCGAGCAGGCCGGCCCGGGAGAGCAGGGTGAAGACCTCGCGCGGGAAGTGCCCGGCGCCTTCCTCCTCGGCCGCCTTCGGGGCGATCTCGTGCTGCGCGATGTCGCGGACGAGCGAGATCAGATCCCGGGCCTCGTCCGTGGGCAGTTGCCGGTCCACCGGCTGCGGGGCGCGGTCGGGCATGGCGACGCTCTCCTCCCTGTAGGGCGCTGACGGACGCACGCCGTGGGGTGGGGCGGCTCCGCCGGTCTCACTGGACGCCGGTCGCTGCTCGCGTCTCCCGGGTCACGGAAGCTGCTGACCAGCGGCTGCGTCCTGTGAGTATGCCCGATCGGAGACACCCGGTCACTGGTTAACGACCGCTTACTTCAAGATAGCCCAGGGCGCCGACAGTCGGCGAGGAATCGGCCCCGAATTGGTCCGAACCATTGACGCGGTGGTCTAGTCCTCCTACTGTTCCGGCAACGCTTTCCGCGTTCATGCCAATCGGCTGGCGTTCCCCTCTCCCCCACGAGGAGACACCGATGCACTTTCCCCACCGCGCCCGTTTCCGGGCGCTGATCTCCGCCGCGTGTTGCGCGGTCCTCGGCGCGGGCCTGCTGGCGGGCGCGGGCAGCGCCACCGCCGCCGCGCCCCAGGCGAGCCCGAAGGCCGCCGGCTCCAAGGTCGTCGGGTACTTCACGGAATGGGGTACCTACGACCGGAAGTACTTCGTCAAGAACATCGAGACCTCCGGCTCGGCGGCGAAGCTGACCCACATCAACTACGCCTTCGGCAACGTCACCGCAGGCAAGTGCGCGATGGGCGACGCCTACGCGGCGACCGACCGGACGTACACCGCGGCCGAGTCCGTGGACGGCGTGGCCGACACCTGGGACCAGCCGCTGCGGGGCAACTTCAACCAGTTGCGCGAGCTGAAGAAGAAACACCCCGGCCTCAAGGTCCTCTGGTCGTTCGGCGGTTGGACCTGGTCGAGCGGCTTCGGCGAGGCCGCCCGCAACCCGGCCGCGTTCGCGCAGTCCTGCTACGACCTGGTCGAGAACTCCAAGTGGGCCGACGTCTTCGACGGCATCGACATCGACTGGGAGTACCCGAACGCCTGCGGCAACACCTGTGACACCAGCGGCAGGGAGGCGTTCAAGAACCTGATGGCGGCGCTGCGTTCGAAGTTCGGGAGCGGGGCGCTGGTCACCGCCGCGATCACTGCGGACGCCACGGCCGGCGGCAAGATAGACGCGGCGAACTACGCGGGCGCGGCACAGTACGTCAATTGGTACAACCCGATGACGTACGACTACTTCGGCGCCTGGGACGCGACCGGCCCGACGGCTCCGCACTCCCCGCTGAACTCCTACTCCGGCATCCCGCGGGCGGGTTACTACACCTCGGCCACCATCGCCAAGCTCAAGGGGCTCGGCATCCCGGCCTCGAAGCTGCTGCTCGGCATCGGCTTCTACGGCCGCGGGTGGACCGGCGTGACCCAGTCGGCGCCGGGCGGCACCGCGACGGGCCCGGCGGCCGGCACCTACGAACAGGGCATAGACGACTACAAGGTGCTGAAGTCCAAGTGCCCGGCGACGGGAACGGTGGCCGGCACTGCGTACGCCAAGTGCGGCAACAACTGGTGGAGTTACGACACCCCCGCGACCATCGCGACGAAGATGACGTACAAGAACCAGCAGGGCCTGGGCGGCACGTTCTTCTGGGAGCTGAGCGGGGACACCTCGGGCGGCGAGCTGATCCGGGCGATCAACTAGCCAAATCCGTGCAGGACTTGGGGCGGGGGACCACGAGCCTCCGCCCCAACCGGTCGTCGGACGTCAGCCGTCGCGGCGAGCCGGTGCCGGAGCCGGATGGGTCGGATCCATCTCCTCGATGGCGCGCATCGAGGCGCCGAGCGTCTTCACCAGGAGGTCGCGCATGGTGTCGCGGGAGAGCTGGGGCGGACCGTCGATCCAGTCGAGGGTGGCGCCCTCGACGCTGCACACCCAGGCGAGCAGGCCCATGCGGGCCAGCGGAGAGATGTCGGTACGGCCGTACGCCCCGTCGGCGATGGTCGCGACGATCGCGTCGCGCACCCCGTCCCGGATGGCGTGCACCTCGGTGTCGAAACCGACACCGCCGCTGACGACGGTGCGGTAGGCCGCCTGGTTGTGCTCGGCGTAGCGCAGATAGCTGTCCAGAGTGCGCTGGACGCGATCCACCTGCTCCATTTCGAGGCCGCTCGCCGCATAGGTGACCAGGTCGGCGACGGAGTCCTGGATGATCGCCAGGTAGTAGCCCCGCTTGGACTGGAAGTAGTAGTAGATCAGCCCCTTGGCGACATGCGCCTGGCGGGCGATGTCGTCCATGGAGAGCGCGTCGTAGGACGTGTCCGCGAACAACTTGCGCCCGATGGCGATGAGTTCGGCGCGGCGAGCGACCGAGCGCTCGGTGCCGCGGGCCCGCGGCCGGGCTTCACGCTGATCACTGATATTCAAATTTCGACCCTGGTCTCGGGCTGGCGGCGGGACATCCGCAGTATGTCAGTCAACTGCGGATCCGGTCACAGCAGACCGAGCTGCGTGACCAGCATCGCGATCACCGCGACGAGGGTCCAGCCCGCGACATGCTCGAGGATCTTCGGACCGTCGTCCTTGGGGCCGCCGGTACGGGCGCGGGCGGCTGTGGCTGAGTGTGCGGTCATGGCGTCTCGCTGATCTCGGATGTACTGGTCGGAATCCCCCGCCGATTCGTCCACCTTGCCATTTCCGGTCGCTTTTGCGGCCGAGAGCTTGGTCACAGCGAACGGCCCCCGACAGGTGCCGGGGGCCGTGCCGAGGCAGCTCAGCGCACACCCACCGCCGCGAGCGCCTTGCGCTGGCGCGCGGTCGGACGGGCCGGGAAGTACAGATAGCAGACGCCTCCGGTCCCGGAGACGACCTTGCCACTGGCGTTGTACCGCTTGGTGCGCAGCCAGATGTTCTCCCACTCGCGCCGCTTGTAGACGCGCCGCACCGCCGCGTCACTGGGCGAGGCCGGGTCGTTGGCGATCACATCGCCCTCGGCGGTGAAGCCGATCACGGTCATCAGATGGCCGGAGGTGCCGTAACCCGCCCCCGTGAGCTCCTCCTTGAGGAACGACTGGGACGTTATGGCCGGAATGCCGGCAGCGATCAGCGTCTCCAGGTCGGTGAGTGAGCCGAGCCGGGTCACCACGCCCTGCAGGTCCTTGAAGGTGGCCGCGTAGGCCGCGTTGAAGGGCCAGTTGCCGCAGCCCGCGTACTGGTAGTCGTAGGTGTACCGGGCCGCGTGGCAGACCTGCGGGTCCGCGTACGACGGGTCGACCCAGGCCAGTTGCTCCTCGCTGAGCCGGCCGCCCCAGTACTCGATGATCATCTGCGAGGAGGTGGGGCTGCACCAGGCCTCGCCGCCGTTGTCGTACTCCGGGTACTGACCCGCGTGGATCTCCTGCGAGTAGCGCGGGACGATCAGCTCACGGGCGAGACCGGGCGCGGAGGCCGGGACGGTGAAGCGGTCGGGGACGTCCGAGCCCATCGCGCCCAGCCGCCAGACGGTCGGCGTGGTCTTCGTGCCGGGCTTGCGGTACAGGGTCAGCCGCAGCCGGTACGACGACAGGCGCAGCCCCGTCGACGGGTCGTCGATGGCGAAGGTGTCCGTCCAGACCGTGCTCTTGTCGTCGGTCTGGTCGTCGACCGAGGTGCGCTTGATGTCCCCGTCGCCGGCCGCCCAGCGCCCCATCACGTACCAGGGGGTGGCCGTGCCGTCGGAGTACGTCCCCTCGAGCTCGATCTGGATCCAGCTGCCGGCCGGGGTGCGGGCGTTCCAGGAGGCGATCACCTCGGTCGAGGGCACGGCGAGCTCGTGGACCGGGGAGGTCCAGGTCGCGTACTCCCAGGTGGCGGTGGTCCCGGTGTGCGGGTCGGTGTACTCGGTGGTGCCCGCGGGGGCGCCGATCACGACGCCGGGGCGGCTGCCGGCGACGGCACGGGTGCCCTTCGCGGTGCCACTGCGCCAGTCGCTGTACGTGGTCCAGGCGTGGTTGTCGACCAGGCGGGCGGCAGTCTCGTCGGGCGCCGCGTCGGCCGCGCTGCCGGCGGCGGCCGCGGGGCCCGCGCTGCCGGCCACCGCGGCGGCGACCGCGACGGCCAGAACGGTTCTGCGGGACGGCTGTTCGGCTCTGCTCATGGGTGGGAAGACCCCCAGGGTGTCCGAGTCGGGGCGGGTCCAATGCACGGTTGTGCGCCAACTATGGATGAGGCGGCATGCTCCTGCCAGCACTTCGGCCCATGCCACGCCCACGAATATTGGTCTCGTCCACTGGCATGACCTGGGAACCTGTGGTTCCGCCGCCGGGGTCGCGCCGTCATTAGACTGGCCGCGCCCAGCCATCCGCCCCTTCGCCCGCGCCTTCGTCCGTCCCTTGGCCCGTCCCTTCGCCCGCCACCAGGAACCGTCATCCACGACCTCGCCTCCCGGCTCCGCCGACTGTCCCCGTCCTGCGGTCCGGTCCGCCTGATCGCCGTCGACGGGCACGCCGGCTCCGGAAAGACCACGTTCGCCGGACAGCTGGCCGACGCCCTCGGCGGTGCGCCGGTGCTCCGCCTCGACGACATCGCCAGTCACGACGAACTGTTCGACTGGACCGGACGGCTGATGAGCGAGGTGATCATGCCGCTCGGCCGCGGCGAGACCGCGCACTACGCCATCTACGACTGGCACGCCCGCCGCTTCGGACCGTCCCGCGCCCTGCCGCCCGCGCCGGTGATCCTCCTGGAAGGGGTCGGCGCGGGCCGGCGCGCGCTGCGGCCGTACCTGGCGCGGCTGCTGTGGATGGAGCTGCCCCGCGAGGAGTCCTGGGCACGCGGCCGCTCCCGGGACGGGGCGGAGCTGCGGGAGTTCTGGGAGGGATGGGTCGCGGCGGAACAACGGCATTTCGCCGAAGACCCCTCCCGGCCCTTCGCCGACCTCCTGGTACGGCAGCGCCAGAAGGGATATGCCATCACCAAAGGGCCTGCGGGGACCGTTGGACCGGACCGCGGGATCACACACGGTGACGACCCATCGGCGATGTGTTGAAGCCGTGAAGACCCCTTGGCAGGAACTTGCCTGAGTCGCCCAACTCCGCTTGACCGAGGGGCCGTACAGGTCTTACGTTCTGAATGTGCGGCCGTTCGAGGCCGCCCGCAGTCGCGAAGCCCCCGGTTGTTCCCCCGTGATCGGGGGCTTCGTTCTGCCCTCACACGGATTTCCGGACGCCGTGAGGCGCGATTCGCTCACCCTCGGTCACCATCCGCCGTGCGCCTCATCTGCTCCCACCTCGTCAAACGGCCTGTGCGGCACCCTACGGCGGGCGACACCACCGCAGGTACGATGCCCTCGGTGCGACCTACGGACGACTGCTCTGCGCACCGTTGCAACTCCGGTCCGCGGCACAGCGGTTGAACGAAGGCGGCCACCGGGCGTCGGCCCGGTGGTGAAACCACGGGGGCACGGTTTGTGGGGGACGTGATGGATTTCGGCACGCAGGGCCCCGAGGCCCCGGCCGACCTCGCCTGGCTGCGAGGGGTGGACGCCTACACGATGGGCGCCTATCCGCAGGCCGAGGAGGAGTTCCGGGCCGCGGTGCGAATCGATCCGGGGATGGCCGACGGCTGGCTCGGACTGCACGCGCTGCGCGTCGACACGACGACCGCGCTGCTGCGGATGTTCCGGCACCGCGAGCGTTTCGGCGAACAGCGCGCCCGGCACCGGCGCACGCTCAACTCCTGGTACTGGCTGGGCTGGTGGGTGCAACCGGTGCTGGAGAGCCCGCGCGACCTGCTTCTCGCGCACGCCTCGCACTGGCTGGACGGCCGCCATGTCCCCGAACTGGACCGGGCCCTCGCGGGCCTGCCCCCGGTGGACACCGACCACCAGGTCCGCTTCCTGCACGCCTGCCGTGCCTATCTCGTCAAGGACTGGGAACAACTGGTCCGGCACACCGACCCGCTGATCGACGACGCCATGCTCGGCATCGAGGCCGGACTGTTCGGCGGCATGGCCCGGGTCCGCCTGGAGATGTACGGCCAGGCCGAACCGCTGCTCTCGGCGGCCCTGATGCGCTGCCGCAGCGAACAGCCCCAGCGCAAGGAACTGCGGTACTGGCTGGCCAGGGCGCACGAGGGCACGGGCCGGTCCGCGGCCGCCCTCCCCCTGTACCGGGCCGTGCACCGCGTCGACCCCGCCTTCATGGACACCTCGGCCCGGCTCGCCGCGATCGCCGAGGGCGACGGGTACGACGACTCCGCCGACCTCGCGGCGATCACGCTCACCGGGTTCGGGCAGGACATGCTGGAGGGGCCCGACGGGATGGATCCGCTGTTCGGCATCGAGGGGCGGGAGCTGAAGCTCTCCGATCCGGAGCCGCCGACCGGTCCCCTGCCCTCGATGACCGACCCGGCCGGACGCGAGAGGTCCGGCCCACCCGTGGGGCCGCTGCCCGCCGGGCCCACCGATCCCGTCTTACTGGAGGAGGCCCTCACCGAACTCGAGCGCATGGTGGGGCTCGAACCGGTGAAGCGCCAAGTCAAGGCGCTCTCCGCCCAGTTGAACATGGCCCGGCTGCGCACCGGGCAGGGCCTGCCCGTCCAGCCGCCCAAGCGTCACTTCGTCTTCTCCGGCCCCTCCGGAACGGGCAAGACGACGGTGGCCCGCATCCTGGGCCGCGTCTTCTACGCCCTCGGACTGCTCGGCGGTGATCATCTCGTCGAGGCGCAGCGGGCGGATCTGGTCGGGGAGTACCTCGGCCAGACGGCGGTGAAGGCCAACGAACTCATCGACTCGGCCCTCGGCGGGGTGCTCTTCGTCGACGAGGCGTACTCGCTCTCCAACTCCGGTTACGGCAAGGGGGACGCGTACGGCGACGAGGCGCTCCAGGTGCTGCTGAAGCGGGCCGAGGACAACCGGGACCACCTGGTCGTGATCCTGGCGGGCTATCCGGAGGGCATGGACCGCCTGCTGGCCGCGAACCCCGGACTGTCGTCCCGCTTCACGACCCGCGTCGACTTCCCCTCGTACCGTCCCCTCGAACTCACCTCCATCGGCGAGGTGCTGGCGGCGGAGAACGGCGACATCTGGGACGAGGAGGCGCTGGACGAGCTGCGCTCCATCGCCGGGCATGTGGTGGACCAGGGGTGGATCGACGAACTGGGCAACGGGCGGTTCCTGCGCACGCTGTACGAGAAGAGCTGCGCGTATCGGGATCTTCGGTTGTCGACGTATCCGGGGATGCTGAGCCGGGACGACTTGTCGACGTTGCGGTTGCCGGACTTGATGCAGGCGTACGGGGAGGTTCTGTCGGGGCGAGGGCCGCAGGATCCGTCGGCGATGTGAGTTGTGCGGCTGCGGGCCGGTGGGGGCTGGTCGCAGCCGAAGAACTACGACGCCAAAGCCTCCTCGCTGCTACGGGGCTCGGTCACCCGCACCTCCGGCACCTCCCGGTGCGCAGGGTCCCGTACCTCACCGACCAGCAGTTCCAGTACGTCCTCCAGCGCCACCAGACCCAGCACCTTCCCGGACCCGTCCGCCACCTGGGCCAGGTGCGTGGCCGCGCGCCGCATCACCGTGAGGGCGTCATCCAGCGGCAGGTCGGAGCGGAGCTTCGTCATCGGCCGCCAGATCTGCTGGGGCACCGCCCGCTGCGAGTCCTCCAGATCCAGTACGTCCTTCACATGCAGATACCCCATGAACGCGCCGTTCTCCGCGGCGACCGGGAAGCGTGAGTACCCGGTACGGCCGGTGAGTTCGATGATCTCGCCCGGGGTCACCGAGGGACGCACCGTCACCAGGGACTCGCGCTTCAGCAGGACATCCGTCACCGGGCGGGAGCCCAGTTCCAGCGCGTCCTCCAGGCGCTCCTGCTCCTCGGGGTCCAGCAGGCCCGCCTGGCCGGAGTCCTCGACCAGCCGGTTCAGCTGTTCGCTCGTGAAGACGGCCTCGACCTCGTCCTTGGGCTCGACGTGGAAGAGCCGCAGGATGGCCCGGGCGCAGGCGCCGAGGGCGATGGTGATCGGCCTGCAGAGGCGGGCGAAGTAGACCAGGCCGGGGCTGAGCCACAACGCGACCTTCTCCGGGGCCGCCATCGCGAGGTTCTTGGGGACCATCTCGCCGATGACGAGGTGGAAGAAGACCACCGCGGCCAGGGCGATGACGTACCCCAGCGGGTGGATCACGCCGTGCGGAAGGTGGATCCACTCGAAGACCGGCTCCAGCAGACTCGCGACCGTCGGTTCGGCGACCGCGCCGAGGGTCAGCGAGCACACCGTGATGCCGAACTGGGCCGCCGCCATCATCTGCGGGAGCCGCTCGAGGCCGTACAGCACCTGTCGGGCCCGCGCCGTGCCGAGCGGCTCGATCTGGCTGCGGCGCACGGAGACGAGGGCGAACTCGGCGCCGACGAAGAACCCGTTGGCGAGCACGAGCAGCGCCGCGAAGAGGAGTTGGAGCACGCTCATCGGGCGGCCTCCATGACGTTGACCGCGGGGACCAGACGGACCAGGCGGACCCGCTCGGCGCGGTAGTGCCCGACCTGGCGGACGGTGAGCCGCCAGCCGGGCAGCTCGGCCCGGTCGCCGACGGCGGGGATGCGGCCGAGCAGGTCGGCGACCAGCCCGGCGACGGTCTCGTACGGCCCCTCGGGCACGTCGAGGCCTATGCGCTGGAGGATGTCGACCCGGCAGCTGCCGTCCGCGTCCCAGGTGAGGCGGCCGTCCTCCGGCGGGGCGGGGGCCAGTTCGGGGCCTTCCTTGGACACGTCGTCGTGCTCGTCGCGGACCTCGCCGACGATCTCCTCGACGATGTCCTCCAGGGTGACCACGCCGGCCGTGCCGCCGTACTCGTCGACGACGACGGCGATGGGCTGCTCACTGCGCAGCTGGGCGAGGAGCGGCTGGACCGGGAGTGTCTCGGGCACCAGCAGCGCCGGGCGGGCGATGCGGGAGACGGGGGTGCGCAGACGGTCCTGGACGGGGACCGCCAGGGCGTCCTTGAGGTGGGCCATGCCGACGATCTCGTCGATCTTCTCGCGGTAGACCGGGAAGCGGGACAGGCCGGTGGCGCGGGTGAGGTTGACGACGTCCTCGGCGGTGGCCGAGTCCTGGAGCGAGCTGACCTTCACGCGCGGGGTCATGACGTGCTGGGCGGTCAGCTCGGCGAGCGACAGCGTGCGGACGAAGAGGTCCGCGGTGTCCTGTTCCAGGGCGCCGGCCTGGGCCGAGTGCCGGGCCAGGGAGACGAGCTCGCCGGGGGTGCGGGCGGAGGCCAGTCCCTCGGCGGGCTCGATGCCGAGCGCGCGGACGAGGCGGTTGGCGACCGCGTTCAGGCCGGCGATCACCGGCCGGAACAGCCGGGCGAAGGCATGCTGCGGGCCGGCGACGAAGCGGGCGACCTGCATCGGCTTGGACACCGCCCAGTTCTTGGGCACGAGTTCGCCGATCACCATCTGCACGGCGGAGGCCAGCAGCATGCCGACGACGACGGCCACGCCGGAGACCGCGCCCTCGGGGATGCCGATGGCCGTGAACGGGCCGTGCAGCAGTTCCGCGAGCGCCGGTTCGGCGAGCATGCCGACGACGAGCGAGGTGATGGTGATGCCGAGCTGGGTGCCGGAGAGCTGGAAGGACAGCTCCTTGAGCGAGTCGGCGACCCGACGGGCCCGCCGGTCGCCTTCCGCGGCGGCCCTTTCGGCGTCCGTGGCCTCGACGGTGACGAGGCCGAACTCGGCCGCCACGAAGAAGCCGTTGGCGAGAATCAGCAGAAACGCCGCTCCGAGGAGCAGCAAGGGGATGGTCATGCCGCCGCCTCGATATGCCGGGAGGGGGCGGCGCAGGTACTACAGGACGATCCGTCCATCGCTGGAGGGAGTCACTCCTCGGGTAGCAGGAACAACGAGAGGCGGAGGCGCAAGGAAAACGCCTCCGCCAACAGATTAATCAAGACATGGCCGACTGCGGCAGGGTGAAAGCCCTCGAGTCAGCCCTGATCTTCGTCGGAGCGGGCTGTGGAGCGGGCTTCGGCGAGCGCTCGCAGGGCCTTCGCGTCGGCGATGGCCTGCTGCTTCGCGATGCCCGGCTGGATGCCGAGGGCGGGCAGGCTGGTGCCGTCGCTGAGGTTGAGGAACACCCACGGGTCGCCCGGTCGGAGGTTCACCTGGATGATCTCGGCCCATTCCAGACGCCGCCTGCCGGCGATGTTCTGGACGGTGACACCGGACTCGTCGGCGACGACCTTGACCCTGGCCAGCAGGAACAGCACACCGGCGAGCAGGGCCGCCGTGAAGATGAAGCTCAGGCGCTCGCCGGGTCCCAGCTGCTCGAGAAGCAGCGCGATCACCGTGATCGTCACGAAGATCGCGACGCCCGCGGCGAGCAGCACCGCGCGCGTGCGGCTCGGCCGGAACGTGACGGGAAGGGTGGGCAGTTCGGAGGACATCTGCGGTGCGCCCCTCAGAGACGGCAGGCGTGGATGGCCGTCGTCAGGATGGCCCGCGCGCCGATGTCGTACAGGTCGTCCATGATCCGCTGCGCCTCCTTGGCGGGGACCATCGCGCGGACGGCGACCCAGCCCTCGTTGTGCAGCGGGGAGACGGTCGGGGACTCGAGGCCCGGCGTGAGCGCGACGGCCTTCTCGAGCTGCTCGACGCGGCAGTCGTAGTCCATCATCACGTACGTCCGGGCCACCAGGACGCCCTGGAGGCGGCGCAGGAACTGCTGAACCTTCGACTCGGCAGCCTCCTCGCCGTCGGCGCCGGTGCGGCGGATGACGACGGCCTCGGACTTCATGATGGGCTCGCCGAAGACCTCCAGGCCCGCGTTGCGCAGGCTGGTGCCGGTCTCGACGACGTCGGCGATGACCTCGGCGACCCCGAGCTCGATGGCGGTCTCGACGGCGCCGTCGAGGTGGACGACGGAGGCGTCGATGCCGTTGTCGGCGAGGTGTCCCGCGACGATCCCCTCGTACGAGGTGGCGACCGTCTTGCCCTTCAGGTCCTCGACGCCGTTCGCCTCACCGGGCTTGGACGCGAACCGGAAGGTGGAGCGGGCGAAGCCGAGCGGGAGGATCTCCTCGGCGTCGGCCCCGGAGTCGATCAGCAGGTCGCGGCCGGTGATGCCGATGTCGAGCTGGCCGGAGGAGACGTAGATCGCGATGTCCCGGGGGCGGAGGTAGAAGAACTCCACGTCGTTGACCGGGTCGACGATCCGCAGTTCCTTGGACTCGCGGCGCTGCTGGTAGCCGGCCTCATGCAGCATCTCCCCCGCGGGGCCTGACAGGGAACCCTTGTTGGGGACGGCGATGCGCAGCATGAGGTCGGCTTCCTTTGCTCTGAGGGGTTGATTCGGCGAGTGGCTTACAGGTGGGCGTAGACGTCGTCGAGGGAGATCCCGCGCGCGACCATCATCACCTGGACGTGGTACAGCAGCTGCGAGATCTCCTCGGCGGCCGCCTCCTTGCCCTCGTACTCGGCGGCCATCCAGACCTCGGCGGCCTCTTCGACGACCTTCTTGCCGATGGCATGGACGCCCTTGCCGACCAGTTCTGCGGTGCGGGAAGTGGCGGGATCGCCGTTGGCGGCCTTGTGCTGGAGCTCGGTGAAGAGCTCCTCGAACGTCTTATTGGACATGGTGGCGCCCACTTTACGCGTAAGCCCGCACCACCTAACGCCACGGTTCAGATACTGAGCGGAGGGTGGCCGCCGTGGCCACCGCGGCGGTCACCGCCTCGTGCCCCTTGTCCTCGTTGGAGCCCTCGATGCCCGCGCGGTCCAGGGCCTGCTCCTCGGTGTCGCAGGTGAGGACGCCCATGCCGACGGGGACGCCGGTGTCCACCGAGACCTGGGTGAGGCCCTGGGTGACGCCCTGGCACACGTACTCGAAGTGCGGGGTGCCGCCGCGGATGACGACGCCGAGGGCGACGATCGCGTCGTAGCCGCGGCCCGCGAGGACCTTGGCGACGACCGGGAGCTCCCAGCTGCCGGGGACCCGGAGCAGGGTCGGCTCGTCGATGCCCAGGTCGTGCAGGGCGCGCAGGGCGCCGTCCACCAGTCCGTCCATCACCTTCTCGTGCCACTGCGCCGCGATGACGGCGACCCGCAGGTCACCCACGTTGCGTACGGACAGCTCCGGTGCGCCCTTGCCGCTCACGTTCTTCAGTCTCCTCGAAGTGCTGGTGCTACTGGTTGCTGCAGGTGGACACGGGGGTGGTGTCCAGCCAGGGCAGGTCGTGGCCCATCCGGTCCCGCTTGGTGCGCAGGTAGCGGAGGTTGTGCTCGCCCGCCTGTACGGGCATCGGCTCCCGTCCCGTGACCTTGAGTCCGTGCCGCAGGAGGGCATCGGACTTGTCCGGGTTGTTGGTCATCAGGCGCAGGCTGTGGACGCCGAGGTCCTCCAGGATCTGCGCGCCGGCCCCGTAGTCGCGGGCGTCGGCGGGCAGGCCGAGTTCCAGGTTTGCGTCGAGGGTGTCGTGGCCCTGTTCCTGGAGTTCGTACGCCCGGAGCTTGGAGAGCAGGCCGATGCCGCGCCCCTCGTGGCCGCGCAGGTAGACCACCACTCCCCTGCCCTCGGCCTGGATGCGCTCCAGGGAGGCGTCGAGCTGGGGACCGCAGTCGCAGCGCAGGGAGCCGAAGATGTCGCCGGTGAGGCACTCGGAGTGGACGCGGACCAGGACGTCCTCGCCGTCGCCGATCTCGCCGTGCACCAGGGCGACGTGCTCGACGCCGTCGACGGTGGAGCGGTAGCCGTACGCCCTGAAGGTGCCGTGGGCGGTGGGCAGCCGGGTCTCGGCCTCGCGGCGGACCGTGGGCTCGCTGGTCCGGCGGTAGGCGATCAGGTCCTCGATGGAGATGATCGTCAGGCCGTGCTTGCGGGCGAAGGGGATCAGCTCGGGCAGCCGGAGCATGCGGCCGTCCTCGCCGGCGATCTCGACGATCGCTCCGGCCGGGCGCAGTCCCGCGAGCCGGGCGAGGTCGACGGCGGCCTCGGTGTGGCCGTTGCGGGTGAGGACGCCGCCGTCCTTGGCGCGCAGCGGGAAGATGTGGCCGGGCCGGACGAAGTCGGTGGGCTCGGCGGCGCCGCTCGCGAGGAGCTGGAGCGTGGTCGCGCGGTCGGAGGCCGAGATGCCCGTGGTGACACCGTGAGTGCCGGAGGCGTCCACGGAGACGGTGAACGCGGTCTTCATCGACTCGGTGTTGTCGTCGACCATCTGCGGCAGCTTGAGCCGGTCCAGTTCGTCGCCCTCCATGGGGGCGCAGATCAGGCCGCGGCACTCGCTCATCATGAAGGCGACGATCTCGGGGGTGACCTTCTCGGCGGCGACGACCAGGTCGCCCTCGTTCTCGCGGTCCTCGTCGTCGACGACCACGATGGGGCGGCCGGCCGCGATGTCGGCGATGGCCTGCTCGACCGGGTCCAGCGCGAAGTCCTCGAAGCCGTCGGTGCTGTACAGGACGGGTGCGGCGGTCATGCGGGCGCTCCTTCCAGGGCGGGCTTTGCGGACTCACGGGAGCGCAGCCACCAGTCGCGCATGCCCCACAGGACGAGCGCGCCGTAGATGACGTAGACGAAGCCGGAGAAGGCGTAGCCGTTGGCGAAGTTCAGCGGGACGCCGACGAGGTCGACGAGGAGCCAGGCGAACCAGAACTCGACCATGCCGCGAGCCTGGGCGTACATGGCGACGACGGTGCCGACGAAGATGTAGGCATCCGGCCAGGGGTCCCAGGACAGGGTCGGGTAGGCCTTGAAGAGCAGGGCGACCGCGACGGTGCCGACGGCGGCGGCGCCGATCATCGCCCCGCGCTCGGTCCAGGTGGCGAACCGGGGGGCGATGTGACCGTCCGCGGACCGGCCCCTGTGGCGGTTCCACTGCCACCAGCCGTACAGCGCGACGACCATGACGACGGCCTGCTTGCCGGCGCTGCCGGTGAGGTGCCCGTAGAAGGCGCCGAAGAGGATGAGGCCGGAGGCGAACTGCACCGGCCAGCTCCACAGGTTGCGCCGCCAGCCGAGGGCGAGGGCGATCAGGCCGAGGATGTTGCCGATCATGTCCGACCAGAGGATGTGCTGGCCGAACAGGGTGAAGGCCTCGGTGTTGAGGGAGTTCACTTCCCGGCCCCCTGACTGCTCGCGAGCAGGCGCTCGACGTACTTGGCGACGACGTCGACCTCGAGGTTGACCGGGGCGCCGGGCTGCTTGAGGCCGAGCGTGGTCAGGGCGAGGGTGGTGGGGATGAGACTGACGGTGAAGTAGTCCGGACCGGCGTCCACGACGGTGAGGCTGATGCCGTCGACCGTGATGGAGCCCTTCTCCACGACATAGCGCGTGAGGTCCGCGGGCAGGGAGATCTTGATGATCTCCCAGTGCTCGGAGGGCTTGCGCTCCAGGACCTCGCCGGTGCCGTCCACGTGCCCCTGCACGATGTGCCCGCCGAGGCGCGCGCCCACGGCGGTGGGACGCTCGAGGTTGACGCGGGAGCCGACGCCCAGGGCGCCGAGGCTCGATCGGTCGAGGGTCTCGGCCATGACGTCGGCGGTGAACTCGTCGCCCTCGTGGTCGACGACGGTGAGGCAGACGCCGTTGACGGCGATGGAGTCTCCGTGTTTCGCGCCCTCGGTGACGACGGGGCCGCGCAGTCGGAAGCGACAGGCGTCGCCGAGGTTCTCGACGGCGGTGATCTCGCCCAGCTCTTCGACGATTCCGGTGAACACTTCCCGGGTCCTCCCTGCCTCATGGGGCACGGACTCCGGGGCTGTCGATGACGACAGAATGAACGAGCCGAGGCACCGGGGGCGACGCCGGACGCACCCGTCCCGAAGGACGGACCGATACGGCGGCGCGCACGAATGCCCGCCCGCCGCGCACTGCCTCCCATCCGGACTTTAACCGTCGGTCCAGGAATTTCACCTGGTCAACCGGCCGCTGGAAGCGGCCGGGTCGCGGACTGTAACCGCCGGTTCGGACTTTCACCGACCCCGGAGTGCGCTGCTTCTGGTACAGAGCCAGTGTGCCACGCCTGATCGACGTCCATATGGGCGAAGAGTGTGGGGTGGCTCACAGACAGTACCGATGGACATCTCGGGCCCGGACTCCCAAGTGGCGGATGGCGCAGATCCATTGACTAATTGGTCTAGTCCTTTTTAGGGTCGTCCTGCGTGGACACCCGTAGAGACGGGCCCGGCGGCGGTGACGACGGCCCTTGCCCGCCGCCGGGTCTTCTTCAGCGGGGTGCGAACAACTCGTCCTGAGCCCTGTCTCTCGCCGTGAGCAGGGCTCCTCGCAGGACCGCTTCCCCGCCCAGCCTGCTCGCTCTCACCTCCGTGGCCAGAGGCGACATACGGCGGACCCGGCTCTCCACCCGTGCCGCGAGGTCCGCCCCGCCGGCCTGGCCCACCTCGCCGCCCAGGACCAGGCAGCCCGGGTCGAGAATGGCCACGACCGACGCGACTCCTATGGCCAGGCGGTCCGCGAGGGCGTCGAGGAAGTCCGCCGAGCCCCCGGTCACCGCCTCCCGCACCACCCGCGCGGCCGGCGGCTCATGCCCGTCCGCCCCGACCGCCGGCCCGTGCCGCTCCGCCAGTCGCACGATCGCCGCCGACCCCGCGAGGGAGTGGAAGCCCCCCTCGCAGTCCACCGCGGACGGCAGTCCCACGGTCCCCGGCACCGGCAGGAAACCGATCTCCCCGGTGCCGCCCGATGCTCCCCGGCGCAGGGTGCCGTCCAGGACGACCGCCGCGCCCGTGCCGTGGCCGAGCCACAGCAGGACGAAGGTGTCCCGGTCCCGGGCAGCCCCGTCCCGCTGTTCCGCCAGCGCCGCGAGGTTGGTCTCGTTCTCGACGTGGATGCGCGTCTTCGGGAGCCGCTCCTGCAACGCCAGCACCAGTCGCCGGTGCCATTCGGGCAGGCCGCCGGAGTCGCGGAGTTCGCCGGTGGCCGGGTCGATGAGGCCGGGGGCGCCGATGGCGACGGTGTGGAGCTCCTGCACCCCCGCCTCCTTGGCCGCGCGTTCGACCAGCGTGACCGCCCGCTCGACCGCGGGCCCGGTCCCCGTGTCCCCTCCGATGGGCACCGACGCCTCGGCCAGCACCCGGCCCAGCAGGTCGGAGACGACGACGGAGACACCCTCGGTGCGGACGTCGAGAGCCGCGAGGTGGGCCTGGTCGGCGACGATGCCGTACAGCCTGGCGTTGGGGCCGCGGCGTTGCTCCCCCGACTCCCCGACCACGTGGATCAGTCCGGCGGCGGCGAGGCGCTCGACGAGGTCGGCGACGCTCGGCCGGGACAGTCCGGTGAGCTGCTTCAACTGCCCTGCCGTCAACGGGCCCTCCTGCTGGAGCAGACGCAGGGCGAGCCGGTCGTTGATGGCCCGGGCGGTGCTCGGGGATGCGGGCATGCCGGGAATCCTCTCAGATCCGCAGTGCCGAAAGTGCGCTATCTATCAGGCAGGGTTCCTGATAGTTTACGGCGGCGGCACGGGACGACGAGGATCCGGGGAGGGGCCCGACAATGAGCGATGTGGTGCACGCGTCGGCAGAGGTACGGCGGGCCCGGTACGCCGTGGCCGCCGTGTTCGCCGTGCACGGGGCGGTGACCGGTTCGTTCGCGACGCGGGTGCCGTGGATCCAGGACCATGCCTCGGTGGGCGCGGGTCAACTGGGCTTCGCCCTGGCCTTCACTGCGTTCGGCGCGTCCTGCGCGATGCCGCTGGCCGCCCGGGTCAGCCACCGCTTCGGCAGCCGGGCGGCCCTGCGCGGCCTGATCGTGTTGTGGACGCTGTCCCTGGTTCTGCCCGCGCTCGCGCCCAACCTCTACACGTTGTGCCTGGCGATGTTCGTGTACGGCGCGAGCGCCGGTATGGCCGACGTGGTCATGAACGCGCTGGGCGTCGAGGTGGAGAACCTGCTGGGCAAGTCGATCATGTCCGGGTTGCACGGCATGTGGAGCGCGGGCGCGCTGCTCGGCTCGGCGGGCGGCACGCTCGCCGCGCATCTGGGCGCTGACGCACGTGTGCACTTCGCGCTGGCGACGGCCTGCCTCACCGTGCTCGGTGTGCTGGCCTGCCGGTGGGTCCTCGACGTGCAGGCCGGTGCGGACGAGGAGCCGCCGCCCCGGTTCGCGCTGCCCCCGAAGTCGGCCCTGTTGATCGGTACGGTCGGTTTCTGCGCGGTGTTCGCGGAGGGGGCGAGCCTGGACTGGTCGGCGGTCTATCTCAAGGACCGGCTGGACACCTCGGCGGGACTGGCCGCCGCCTGCACGACCGGCTTCATGCTCACCATGGCGGTGGCCCGGATCGCGGGCGACGCCGTGGTCAACCGCTTCGGGTCGGTCCGCACGGTCCGCCTGGGCGGTGTCCTGGCCGCGGGCGGCGGGCTGCTCATCGTCGTCGCGGACCATCCGGCGGTGGCGATGACCGGCTTCGCCCTGATGGGTCTCGGCATCGCGGTGGTCGTGCCGCTGTGCTTCGCGGCGGCGGGGCGCAGCGGGCCCAATCCGAGCCAGGCGATCGCGGGCGTCGCGACCATCACCTACACCTCGGGGCTCATCGCGCCGAGCCTGCTGGGCGGGGTGGCCCAGGCCACCAACCTGACGATCTCCTTCGTCCTGGTGACCGTCCTGGCCGGCGGCCTCGTCTCCTTCGCGGGCGTGCTGCGCGCCGGAGACCGCGACCGCCCGAAGCTGAGCCCCACGGCGGCGGCAGTTCCCGACCGACGGTCCTGAAGCCGTCGCTCTAGGGCGAGGCCAGGTCATAGGCGTACGACGGGCTGAACGTGCCCGGTGTCCCCTTGCAACCGTCCGATTCCCCCGGAAGCTTCACCCACAGGTAGGCGTCGATCCTCGGCTCACCGGTGTTCAGGGTCGGTGCCCGGCCGATCTTCCGGCCGGCCGGGTCGCACCACTCGCCGTCGGGCGGGGCACCGTTGCCGTTGCGGCTGGTGTCGATGACGGCGCCCAGGCCGGGCGGTCCGTCCAGGGCGTCGAGGATCTGCCGGTCGTAGGCGATCTCGGCAGCCGTGGTGTGGAAGTTGGAGACATTGCTGAAGATCCCGTCGGAGGAGGCGGCCGAGGCGGCGCCCGCCTGCTTCAGCAGGGCCGCCTGCTGGGCCGCCGGACGCCAGCCGGAGTGACCGGCGTCGTAGTAGACGCGTGCCTCGGGGTTCGCGGCCTTCAGGACCCGGCCCGCGCGGGCCAGCGAGGCGAAGCGGTCAGCCCTTCGAGCGGCCGGGAGGCACTCCGACTGGGCGATCGAGTCGGGCTCCAGGACCACGACGACCTCGCCTGAGCCGAGTCCGGCGGCGAACCTGTCGATCCAGGCGTCGTACGCCCCGAGGTCCGGCGCCCCGCCCTGGGAGGCGCCGCCGCAGTCACGGTCCGGGATCGCGTACGCCACGAGCACCGGGACCCGGCCCTGCGCGGCACCGCCCGAAGTGACCGCGCGGACCCTGGACGTGATGGTCGCCGGGGCGTAGTCGGCGAACCAGACCGCGGCCGGCCGGTCGGCGATGCGGGACTCTATGACAGCGGCACGCCGGTCGCGCGGGTTGTCCTGCACCCAGTCGAGCACCTGGGAGGAGGGGTGGCGGTAGAGGCGGGTGGCGGCGGTGGTCCGGGCCTTCGTGGAACCGGGGCTCGCCTTCCTGGGGGACGGGGACGCGCTCACCTTCGCCGAAGGCGAGGCGGACGCGGAGGCGGAGTGAGCGGCCGGCTCGGACGCCGGCGGTACGACGGGCAG
This sequence comes from Streptomyces sp. SAI-127, assembly GCF_029894425.1. Classification (NCBI taxonomy): domain Bacteria; kingdom Bacillati; phylum Actinomycetota; class Actinomycetes; order Kitasatosporales; family Streptomycetaceae; genus Streptomyces; species Streptomyces sp. SAI-127. Next base: position 8,561,373 of record NZ_JARXYJ010000001.1, on the reverse strand, counting down.
CGAGTCCGGGCCCGGGGAGCCGCTGACGAGCCCCGGCCGCGCCTCGTCGGAGCCCCCGCGGTCGTCGAGCGCGGAGAGCATCCCGGTCGCGGTGCCGACGGCGACCACCACGGAGGCCGCCGCGACCATCGCGCCGCGACCCATGGCGCGCCTGCGCGCGGCCCGGCGCGCGGCCAGCCGCTGGGCACGTAGGCCTGACACCCTGTCGCCCCCCCCTCGCGGCGGGAACGTTCCCCCGTTCTGGGGAAGCGTCGGGCCCGCCGGTACCCCGGCCAGCCTAGGACTGGGACCCTGCCGCTATGGCGCAAATGGAACAGTTCACCACTTCCCTCGACGCGGTCGTCTCCCGTATGCGCGCCCTGGAGGAGGACCTTCCGGACCGGGACGGCGTAGCGGTCTTCAACCGCGTCTACCTCGCCGTCACCGAGGCGGTCGACCGGTGCGTCGACGGCGGCAGGTTCGCGGACGCCCGGGCCGCGATCACGCTGGACGTGCGGTTCGCCGAGCGTTATCTCGCGGCGGTGGACGCGGTCGCCCGCGAACGCCGTCCGCCGGCCTGCTGGCGGCCCCTGTTCCAGTTCCGCCGCCATCCCGGCGTACGACCACTGCAGTTCGCGCTGGCGGGCATCAACGCGCATATCGGCCACGACCTCGCGCTCGCCGTCGTGGACACCTGTCGTAGCCTCGACTGCGAACCGGCCGACGTGGAGGACGAGTTCGACCGCGTGGGTGATCTCCTCGTCTCGCTGGAGGAGCGCATCCGCGAAGATCTGATGCCGGGCCCCGACCTCCTGCAGATCGCCGACCCGCTCACCCATCTGCTCGGCGCCTGGAGCCTGGAGCGCGCCCGCGAGGCCACCTGGACCGCGGCACGGGCCCTGTGGGCGCTGCGCGGACTGCCCGACGTGGCCGAGGAGTTCACCGAGCGCCTGGACACGGCGGTGGGATTCGCGGGCCGCATGCTGCTCACTCCGCTGCGGGACTGAACGACTCGCGGCGACCGGGCGGGCCGAACTCGGCACCGGCGTCCTGGTGGCCCCGCCGCCCAGCCCGTCTCAATGGGCCGAGCCCCTCGCCACGTTGGACACGGCGGGCGGCGGCCGGGTCCCGGCCGAGATCATCGACGTCTGCCGGGCTGTGTGGTGCCCGGACCCGGTGCGGTACGAGGACCGCCAGACACGCACGCCGCCTCGGCCGCCGCCCGTCTGGTCCTTGTGGCAGCGCCGACTCCGGGGCTGGACGCAGGACGCCCAGGAACCCAGGGACGTCGCAGCCGAGCCGTACAAGAAGGCGCGCGCCGCCGGGTTCTAGTCGTCGGGGAGTTCGACCGGCGCGATCTCCTCGTACACGTCCCCCGGGCCCGGGTTGGTCGCGTCGGTCCCGCCGCCGAAGTGGTGCATGACGCCCCAGACCGCGTTCAGCGCGGTCTGGATCGCGCCCTCGGCCCAGCCGGCCGTCCAGGAGATGTCGTCGCCGGCGAGGAAGATGCCCCGCTTGTCCTCGGGCAGGCCGTCCTGCATGAAGTGCGTGAACAGGCGCCGCTGGTAGCGGTAGTGGCCGGGCAGGTTGGCCTTGAACGCGCCCATGAAGTAGGGCTCGTTCTCCCAGGAGACGGTGACCGGGTTGCCGATGACGTGCTTCCTGATGTCGACCTTGGGATAGATCTCGCCGAGCGACTTCAGCATGACCTCCATCCGCTCGTTGGCGGACAGCGGGAGCCACTTCAGGCTGTCGTCGCACCAGGTGTAGGAGAGGCAGATGACGGCGGGCCGGTCCGGGCCGTCGTCGAGGAGGTAGGTCCCGCGCGTCATACGGTCGGTGAGGGTCATCGACATGACGTCCCGGCCGGTCGGGTTTCCCCTGTCGTCGACGGCCTTGTCGAGCCAGAACGGCCGGTCGACCGGGACGAAGAGCTTGGAGGACTCCATGTAGTGGGTGCGCTCGATCGCCGTCCAGTGGTCGATCGGGAAGAGCGAGTCGTCGCAGGCGATCTTGGAGAGCAGCATCCAGGACTGGGCGGTGAAGATCGCCGCCGCATAGGTGCGGATGTCTCCTCGAGCGTCCGTCACGGTGATCCGGTTGCCGGCCGTGCGGTGCAGGCGGGTGACCGCCGGTCGGGGCTCGCCGCCCTGGTGCAGTGTCGCGAGCGAGGTGCCCTGCGCCCAGTGCACGATCTTCTCCGGCTCGCGCTCCCACAGCCTGAGCGGCAGCTGCTGCGAACCCCCCACGATCCCCCGGTGGTGGTCGTCGGCCTCGGTGTAGACGACGCGCAGGATCTCCAGGATGGAGTTGGGGAAGTCGGTGTCCCAGCCGCCGGTGCCGAAGCCGACCTGGCCGAAGATCTCCCGGTGCCGGAAGGACCTGAACGCCTCCGAGTCGCAGAGGAAGCCGTAGAAGGTCTGGTTGTCGAGCTTCTCGACCAGCCGTGCCCAGATCTCGCGGATGCGCGGCACGTCCCGCTCGCGCAGCGCCCGGTTCATGTCGGTGAAGTCGGCGCCCTCTTCGAGGCACCTGTTCCAGGCCTCGGCGACATCGCGGTAGACCTGCGGGAGATCGGCAATCGTCTCGGCGTAGTGGGACTCGCCCTTGAGGTCGACGACCGTCGAAGGGGTCGCCTCCGCGAGGGGGTTGGGGAAGGGGCGGGTCTCCAGGCCGACGAGGTCGATGTAGTGCTGGAGCGCCGTCGAGGAGGGCGGGAAGCGCATCGCGCCCATCTCGGCGGTGAGTCCCTGGGTGCCCTGGCCCTCGAAGCCCACGGTCCGCAGCCGCCCGCCGATCCGGTCGGCCTCGTACACCACCGGCTTGAGGCCCATCTTCATCAGCTCGTACGCGGCCACGATGCCGGAAAGACCGCCGCCGATCACCGCGACCTCGGTGCCGTGCTCGGTCGCCGGTATCTGACCGAGGCCCGCCGGGTGGGCGAGGAAGTCGTCGTAGGCGTACGGGAAGTCCGGCCCGAACATGGTGATCGGCGGCTGCTGCTCGTCTGCGTGCTCGACGGCGTTGGGCACGGTGGACGTCATGGGGTACGGACTCCTTGAAGCGATGAGGGTGGTTCGGACGTCAGACGAGGGACCCGTAGAGGTCGGGGCGGCGGTCCGTCAGATACGGGTTCGCCGCTCGGGAGGCGGCCAGCAGGGCGGGGTCGGCGTCGGCGAACACCAGCTCCTCGCCGCGTCCGGCGCGGGCACGGGCCACCCCGTCGGGGCCGGCCAGCGTGGAGAGCCCGACGAACTCGAACTCCCCTTCCTGGCCGACCCGGTTGACGTAGGCGACGTACATCTGGCTCTCCCAGGCCCGCACCGGCACGAGGGACTCGGCGACGAACTCGAACGGGTGCATCTGGGCCGTCGGCACGAGGAGCAGGTCGGTGCCGGCGAGGGCGTGGGCGCGGACGTTCTCCGGGAACTCGACGTCGTAGCAGATCATGAGGCCGACGGTGAGTCCGCCCAGCTCCGCCTGGATCACCGGCTGTTCACCGGGCTCGAAGTGGTCGCGCTCGAAGCAGCCGAAGAGGTGGGTCTTGCGGTAGTTCGCGAGACGGACACCGTCGGCGGAGATCAGCTGGGCGGAGTTGTGGACCGCGTCGGCGACGCGTTCGGGATAGCCGTACGCGATCGCGACCCCGTGCCGCTCGGCGATCTCCGCGACCGTGTCCGCCGAGTCGCCGTCGGCCGGTTCGGCGAGGCGGGCGATGTCGTCGCCGATCGCGTATCCGGTGAGGAACATCTCCGGCGCGGCCAGCAGCGCGGCGCCCGAGGCGGCGGCCCGGCCCGCGGCCTCGTCGAGGACCTTGAGGTTCCCCTCGACGGAGCCGGGGCGGCCGGAGCTCTGGAGCAGGGCGGTGCGCATGCGTGATCCTCACCGGGCGGAAGGTGGTCATGGGGGCCGCAGAGAGGGGCCACCTAGACGGTACGGGCGGCTCACCAGGGCGGACAAGGAGGAGCCGTTGCGCGCCGGTAAGCGTTTCATTGCGTGCGTGGGCGGTCCCCCGGCGATTCGTTGCGTGCGCCGCCGCCCCGGCCCAGCACCAGCGCCGTCACGAGGTACGGCACCGAGAGGATCACGAACACCGTGCTGTGTGCCAGGGACGCCCCGAGCAGGGTGTACACACCGAACACGGCGACCGTGACCAGTTCCGTGCCCAGGCTCGCCACCGAGGTCAGCGTGGCCCGGCGGGCGTCGTCGATGCGGTGCTGGAGCCTGACGTCGGCGAGCACCTCGGCCAGCTGGAAGCCCGCGAAGGCGAGGCCCACGAGGACGATGCCGGCGGGGGTGCGGACCCCGGCGCCCACGGCCAGGGCGAGTGCGGCGCCCGCGATCAGGGCGCCGAGGCCCCGGGTGCCCAGGCGTTCGGCCGGTCCGGCGAACAGGCTGCCGACCGTGACGAGCGCCCAGACCAGCAGGACCAGATAGGGCACGGTCGCGTCGGCCACACCGAGGTCGCGGATCAGCAGCGAGACGTACTCGTCGAGCGCGCCCCACACCGCGGCGACGGCCGGGACGAGCAGCAGGGCGCCCTGGACGGCCCGGTCCCCACGGGCCTCGGCAACCCCGGCCCGCAGGGTCGCCGCCCAGCGCGTGCTCCCCTTCTCGGCCGGCACCCGGTGTTCCGGCAGCCGGGTCGCCGTCACCGCGGCCAGCAGACAGGCCAGGACGCTCGCGGCGCCCACGGCCTCGTAACCGCCCAGCGCGAGGACCGGTCCGGCGAGACCCATCGCCACGACCGTGGCCAGCAGCCGGGCCGCCCGGGCCCGCCCCATCACGCGCGCGTACCGCTCGGCGGCCCCGAGCCGCTCCAGCTCGTCGTACACGAGGGCTTCCAGCGCACCGGACCCGAGCGCGCCTCCGGCGCCCCACAGAATGAAGCCCACCGCGAAGGCCCCGTACGACGGGACGCTCACCCACAGCGTGAAGCCGAGGGCCGTGAGCAGCGGGCCGATCCACAGCAGCCTGCGGCGCGAGACGGTGTCGGCCCAGGCGCCGGAGGGCACCTCGAGGACGACGGCCGTGAGCGACCACAGGGCGAACAGCGAGGAGATCTGCCAGAGGGGCAGGCCGGTGTCGGCGAACAGCAGCGCGTACACCGGGTAGAGCAGGACGAGGTCGTCGAGGAACGCGTAGCCGTACAGCGTGGTCGTCAGCCGGCGGGCGCCGGTCGCGGGCACACGTGCGGGTGAGAGTGTCATGAGGCCTTCCCGGAAGGGCGGTTCGGACGTCGTCGGAACGGTGTCCGAGGCGGCCCTCGGGAGGCACGGCTGGTGGATCAATGTCGCCAGGTCATGGCACCGATGTTAGACAGTCCCGGGCCCGCTGCCCAGCGAAAATGTGGTGATCACCGCGGCGTGGTCGGACGGCCAGTCGTTGTCCTCGACGTCCGGCCAGGTCCGCGGGGTGCCGCTGACGTACGTCCGGGAGTGGAGAACCCGCAGGCCGCGGTGGAGGACGTAGTCGATCCGGTCCTGCGGCTCCGGGTGAGCGTGCACCGGCGACCAGGTGTGGCCCGGGTCCCGTGCGGCATCGGGACGGGCCTGCCGGAAGGAGTCCCCGAAGCCCGCCTCCGCCGCCGCCCTGGTCACCGGCCACGCGACGTCCGGCCGGTCCAGGTGCGAGGGGCTGTTGAAGTCGCCGACGAGGACGACGGGCGCCGCGCCCGAGATCCGGCGCAGGGTGTCCCTCATCTGCCCGGTCCGCACCTGCTCATGGGCGAGCGGCTCGGACTCGTAGGGCCCGTAGTGGTCGGCGTCGAGGTGGGCCGTCCAGACCTCGACCTCCCGGTCTCCTACGGCGATCCGGGCCCCGGCGGCGCCGTAGAAACCGACGTCCGGGTCGCCCAGCACGGCCGTGATCGGGAGCCGGCTGATGATGCCGAGGTTCGGTCCCGCGCTGTGGTGGTGCCAGCCGAGCGCCTCGGCGAGTTCCCCGGCGGCGCCGCCGTACGTCTCCTGGAGCCCGACCACGTCCACGTCGGTCTCCGCGATGACCTTGAGCTGCTTGGCCCGGTGGTCGCGGACCTTCGTGCCGCCGTACCAGAGGTTCCAGGTCATCACGCGGAGCCGGTACGGCAACAGGGAGCGGAGCCCGTCGACGGTGACGCCCTCCAGGCTGGCCAGGACGGTCCGGCCGGGCGCGGCCTCTATGGGGGCGAGCGAGGGCACCGCGAGCACCGCGCAGCCCGCCGCTTCCGCCGAGGCGACGCCGGTCTCCGTGTCCTCCACCGCCACGCAGAGTGCCGGATCGACGCCGAGCGCGTCGCACGCGGCAAGGTAGGGGTCGGGCGCGGGCTTGGTGTGGGCCGTGTCGTCGGCGGTGACGGAGACCGCGAAGCGATCGGCGCCGAGCGCGTCGAGCACGGTGTCGGCGACGGCCCGGGGGGACGCGGTCACCAGAGCCGTGGGGACGCCCTCGCGGGCCAGGGCGTCGAGCAGGGCGAGGGCGCCGGGGCGGGGCACGATGCCGGTGCGGACGCGGTCCGCGAACTCCCGGTGGAGGGTCTCGGCGAGGTCCGCGGCGACTGCGCCCGTGATCGCGGCCAGCCAGGCGGCCGTGTACTCGACCGGGCGGCCGAGCACCTCGGGCCGGTCGGCCTCGGTCAAGGCCCGTCCGGCGACCTGCTCCACCGCCTCCCACCACAGCCGCTCGGTGTCGACGAGCGTGCCGTCCATGTCGAACAGGACGGCCTGGAGCGGGAGTCGGTTCACGGGTGCCTCTTTCTGGAAGATCAGGACGTACGTTCGGCCACGAGCACCGGCCGTTCCGGCAGCGACACGCTCACCGCGGCACCGGCTGTGAGCTCGGCGGCCTCGTGCGCGGGCAGATCGGCCTTCACGGCGGAGCCGTCGGCGAGCCGGACGGTGACGCGGACGGCCGCGCCCAGGAAGGAGGTCGCGACCACGCGGGACTTCCCGTCGGCCTCGGCCCGTACCCGCACGGCCTCCGGCCGCACCAGCACGTCGATCTCGGTCGCGGACGGCACCGGGCCGTCGACCGGCAGCCGCTGCCCGAGCACGTCGACCGTGCCGTCGGCGAGCCGTCCCGGGATCCGGCTCATCGTGCCGACGAACTCCGCGACGAAGGCGGTGGCGGGGCGGCCGTACAACTCGCTCGGCGTCGCGCACTGTTCGAGCTTCCCGGCGTGCATCACGGCGACCCGGTCCGCCATGGACAGGGCCTCCTCCTGGTCGTGGGTGACGAACAGTGTGGTGATGCCGAGCTCCTGCTGGAGCCGCCGGATCTCCTCGCGCAGGGTGAGCCGCACCTTGGCGTCCAGCGCCGACAACGGCTCGTCGAGCAGCAGCACGCGAGGGCGCAGCGCGAGCGCCCGGGCGAGCGCGACCCGCTGCTGCTGACCGCCGGAGAGCTGGTGCGGATATTGCCCGCCCTTCTCGGCGAGACCGACCAGGTCCAGCAACTCGGCGGCCCTGGAGCGCCGTTCGGCCGTCCGGACCTTGCGCATCCGCAGTCCGAAGGCCACGTTGTCGAGCGCGTCGAGATGCGGGAAGAGGCTGTACGACTGGAAGACCATCCCGGCGTCCCGGCGGTGGGCCGGGACCCGGGTGACGTCCTCGCCGTCCACGAGCACTTCGCCCGAGTCGGGGTGTTCGAAGCCGGCCAGCATCCTGAGCGCGGTGGTCTTGCCGCAGCCGGACGGGCCGAGCAGGGCGACGAGCTCACCGGGCTGGACGGTCAGGTCGAGGCCGTCGAGGGCGACGGTCGGGCCGAACTCCCGCCTGATCCCACGGAATTCGACGGTTGCCGCTGTATCAAGCATGGATCATCCCCGGGAAGTAGTACGGGTACGGCCGCCGAAGCCGGCCAGGACGAGGAGCAGCACCCACGTCACGAGCAGGCTGAGCACGGACACGGCGACGGACAACTGGGCCTGCGAGCCGCTGACGTTGACGATCCACACGGCGAAGGGCCTGAAGCCCAGGAGCTGGGCCACGGTGAACTCGCCGAGCACCAGGGCCAGCGTGAGGAAGGAGGCGTTGAGCAGGGCGCCGCGCAGATTGGGCAGTACGGCCCGGACGAGGGCCTGCGGCCAGCCGGCACCGCAGCTGCGGGCGGCCTCCACGAGGGTGCGGACGTCGACGGCGCGGAGCCCGGCGTCCAGTGCCCGGTAGACGAACGGCAGCGCCATCACGACGTAGGCCAGGACCAGGACGAAGGGGAAGTCGGGATTCTGGATCGCCACGAAGGTCTCGAACAGGGGGGTGCGGGAGAGGTGGTCGGGCCCCCACTTGAGGACCGTGCCGAGGCCGGCGACGAACGCGATCGGCGGGACGACGAGCGGCAGTGAGCACACCACCTCGACGAGCGGCCTGAGCCGGGGCGCGCCGAGCCGCAGCGCGACCATCGCGGGCACCATCAGCAGCAGGACGACGGCGATGGTGGCGAGGGCCAGCTCCAGCGAGAGCAGCAGGCTGGAGACGAAACCGTCGGTGGAGAAGATCTGTGTGTACGCGTCGAAGGTGATCCCCTGGCCGGGTACGTCGACGGTGAAGACGACGGACGCGGCGAGCGGCACCAGGAAGTACAGTCCGGCGAGGCCGAGCACGCCCCACCGCCACAGGTTCAGGCGAGCCATCGCGCACTCCTCCGCTGCAGGGGCAGGTACACGGCCATGACCAGGCCCGCGACCAGGACCATGTCGAGGCTGAGGGCGAGCGCCACGTTCTCCTGGCCGACGAGCACGTTGCCGGAGATCGCGTCGGCGATCTGGAGGGTGACCAGCGGGATGGAGCTGCCCACCATCGCGGCGGCGGTGGCGTACGCGGCGAAGGCGCTGCCGAAGAGCAGCACGAACCCGCCGAGAAGCGTGGGCAGCAGGACGGGCAGGGCGACGAAACGCCAGTACTGCACGCCCGTTGCCCCGTTGTTCTGCGCCGCCTCGCGCCACTGGCTGCGCAGCCCGTCCAGGGCGGGCGTGATCGTGAGCACCATGAGGGGGATCAGGAAGTACAGGTAGACGATGACGAGGCCCCAGAAGCTGTAGAGGTCCCAGCCCTTGTCGGTGAGGCCCAGCTGCCGGGTCAGCACGCCGGCGTTGCCGAGCGTGGCGACGAAGGCGAAGGCCAGTGGGACTCCGCCGAAGTTGGCGAGCACTCCGGACGCGGTGAGCACCGCCTCGCGCAGCCCGCGGAAGCGGGAGGACACCACGGCCTGGGCCAGCGGCAGACCGAAAAGAGTCGCCAGGGCGGCGGACACGGCCGACAGCTTCACGCTGCCGAGCAGCGCGGTGAGATACGCGCCCTTGAGTGAGGCCGTCAGGTTGTCGACGGTGTACGAAGTCGCCCCGGTGGCCGGGTCCTTGGCGGTGAACGCGCCGTCCAGCATGGCGATGGCGGGCAGCCCGAAGGCGACCGCGACGAACGCGAGCAGCGGGACGACGGCGATCCAGCCGAGGGACCGGCGCCGCCGCTTCACCTGAGCGGCGGGCGCCGTGTCCACCCGTACGGCGGTGGCCGTCATCCGGAGACGGCCTTCGCCCAGCCCTGTCCGAGGACCGTCTTGGCCTTGTCCTGCTGGGCCTCGGTCGGGAAGGACGGGGTGCCGGAGACCTGGGGCAGCTTGGCGGCGGCCGTCTTGTCGAGGGTGCCGGCCTTCTCCATTGCGGTCATCAGGGCCGGGCGGGCGTATCCCTTGAGCCACAGGTTCTGGCCCTCGGTGCTGTAGAGGTACTCCTGCCACAGGCGGGCGGCCGCGGGGTGCGGGGCGTCCTTGTTGACGGCCTGGGAGTAGTACTGCGAGAACTGGCCGTCTCTCGGCACCGACACCTTCCAGTCGACGCCCTTGGACTTGAACTCGTCGGCGTACCCGGCGTTCAGGTAGTCCCAGTCGATGCTGATCGGTGTCTCGCCCTTCTCGACGGTGGCCGGGGTCGACTCGACGGGCGTGTAGTTGCCGTTCTTCTTGATCTTGGCGAAGAAGTCGAGGCCGGGCTGGATGTCGTCGAAGGAGCCACCGCTGGCGAGCGAGGCCGCGTAGACGCCGCCGAAGGCCGAACCGGACTTGGTGGGGTTGCCGTTGAGGGCGACCTGGCCCTTGTACTGCGGCTTGAGCAGGTCGGCGAAGGTGGTGGGGCAGGTCTTGACCCGCTTCGCGTCGCAGCCGATGGAGATGTAGCCGCCGTAGTCGTTGTACCAGCGGGCCTGCGGGTCCTTCTGCCCGGTGGGGATGTCCCCGTACGACGCCACCTTGTACGGCGCGAGCAGGCCCTGCTGGGCGGCGCTGAGGGCGAAGGAGCTGCCGAGGTCGAGGACGTCGGGCGCCCGGGTCTGCCCCTTGCGCGAGGTCACGGCGTTGATCTCGTCCTGGCTGGAGCCGTCGGGGTTCTCGACGGAGATCTTGATGCCGTACTTCTTCTGGAAGCCGTCGATGAGGGCCCCGTAGTTGGCCCAGTCGCGGGGCAGCGCGATGGCGTTGAGCGTGCCCTCCTTCTTCGCCGCGGCGACCAGCTTGTCCATACCGCCGAAGTCGGCGGCTGAGGTGGCGGTGGCGGCGTTCTTGCCGTCGGCGGTGGTGGACGCGTTGTCGGGGGCGGCGCCGCACGCGCTCAGGGCGAGGGCGGCGAGGACGCCGAGGGCGGCTGTTCTCGGCAGGGACACGGTCACGGCTTCTCCAGGGGACGCGCGAGGGTGCAGGAGCCAAAGGGAGATAACTTGTCTGAACAAGTTGGCCTCAGTAAGGCTGCCGCTGGTGTCGCGCCGGTAAACACTGGCGAAACGCTGACCCCGAATTCCCGCACAATCTGAGCCCTCTCCATACCCTTCGGGATGTCGACTACCCTGGTCACGCTGTGCACAGAGACCGACTCAGAGGGGAAGCATGGGGGCGCGTCACGAGGAGATCGCCGACGAACTGCGTCGGGCGATCGACCGCGAGGAGTACACCGTCGGCAGTCTGCTGCCCGCCGAGACGGAGCTCGCGGCGCACTACGGCGTCTCGCGCGGGACGGTCCGCCAGGCGGTCGCGGCGCTGACCACCGAGGGCCTGATCGGCTCCCGGCAGGGTGCCCGCCGCGTGGTCCTGGCCAGCCGCCGCAGCCAGAGCTTCGCGGAACTCAGGAGTTTCGCCGAATGGGCCCGGGCGATGGGCCGTGCGGCGACCGGCCGGGTGGTGGCACAGGAGTACCGTCCGGCCACGAAGGAGGACTCGGTGCGCCTCCAACTGGCCATGGGCACACCGGTGTTGCATGTCCTGCGGGTGCGCGGACTCGATGGCGAACCGGTGTTGCTGGAGCGGACGGTGTACGCCGACTGGATCTCCCCGACCGTCGAGTCCATCGAGCCCGAGTGCCCCTCCGTCACCCAACGCCTGTACGACGACACGGGTCTGGTCTTCGCCTACGGGGAACACGTCATCGACGCGGTGGCGGCGGGAGCGCAGGACGCGGAGCTGCTGGAAGTCCGCCGCACGAGCCCGCTCCTGAGGGTCCGGCGGGTGACCACCACCCGTGAAGGACGCCCGGTCGAGTGGTCGGACGACCGCTACCGTTCGGACGCGGTGAGCTTCAGCGTGCACAACTCGATCGGCAACAACGCGCTGGCGCGGAAGACCGCGGAGTAGGGTTCCCGCCCGACAGGAGGTTCCGTTGGACATCGGTATGTTGCCTGCGGTCGACGAGCATGCGGTGATCGTCTCGGCGACGGCCGTCGAGGTCTGGCACGCGCTCGGCGAGACCCTGGAACAGTCCTTCGGCCGACCGCGCTCCGCCCGCTACGCCCGTCTCGTCGGAGTCGTCGACCGTACGGCGTCCGGACCCCGGCCCCTCGTCGAGGCGTCGGCCTTCCCCGGGTTCCGGGTGGCCCACGCGGTCCCGGGACAGGAGCTGGTCCTCGTCGGGCGGCACCACTTCTCGACGTACGCCCTGGTCTTCCGCCTGGAGGAGACCACCCCGGGACGCACCCGACTGCGGGCCGAGACCCGGGCCCGGTTTCCCGGACCCGGCGGTGCCCTCTACCGGCTGCTGGTCATCTCCTCCGGTGCGCACGCCCTGCTCACCGGGCGGCTGCTGGCGGCGGTCCGGCGCCGTGCCGAGCCGGTCAGGTAGGCGAGCCCGAGGAGAAGCGGCGCAGCAACGGGGAGAGGACCAGGACCGACTTGGTGCGCTCCACGAACGGCTCCCCCGCGATCCGCTCCAGGACCCGTTCGAAGTGCCGCATGTCGGATGCGAAGACCTGGACGACCGCGTCGGCCTCTCCGGTGACGGTGGAGGCGGCCACCACCTCCTGGTAGCGCTCCAGACCGCGCTGGATGGTCTCCGGGGAGGTGTTGCGCCGGCAGTAGACCTCGACGAACCCCTCGGTCTCCCAGCCGAGGGCCGCCGGGTCCACCCGTACGGTGAATCCGGTGATGGCCCCGGTGGCGCGCAGCCGGTCCACGCGGCGCTTCACGGCGGGCGCGGACAGGCCGACGATCTGCCCGATGTCCGCGTAGGAGCGGCGGGCGTCCTCGGCGAGGGCGTGCACGATGCGTTCGTCGAGTTCGTTCAGCACGGTGGGTGGATCAGCCTTCGGGTGTTGCGAGTCGGGAACGGCGGTGGCCGTATCCGAAGTAGAACACGAGCCCGGCGGCCATCCAGACCCCGAAGACCACCCAGGTGACGGTGGACAGGCTGCCCATCATCCAGACGCAGAAGCCGAAGCCGAGGGCCGGGAAGACCGGCGAGAGCGGGACGCGGAAGGTGCGGGGCATGTCGGGCCGGGTCCGGCGCAGCACCACGACGGCGATGTTGACCAGGGCGAAGGCGAAGAGCGTGCCGATACTGGTGGCGTCCGCGAGCTGGCCGAGCGGGATGGCCGCCGCCAGCACCCCGCAGAACAGGGACACGATCACCGTGTTCGCCCGGGGCGCGCCGGTCTTCGGGTGGACCCGGCCGAACACCTTCGGTACGAGTCCGTCCCTGGACATCGCGAAGAGGATGCGGGTCTGGCCGTAGAGCACGGTCAGGACGACGCTCGCGATGGCGATGACCGCGCAGAACGCCAGCAGGGTGCCCCAGAAGCTCTGCCCGGTGACCTCCCGCATGATCTGGGCGAGGGCGGCCTCGGAGTCGTTGAAGTGCTGCCAGGGCTTCGCGCCGACCGCGACGGCGGCGACCAGCACGTACAGCGCGGTCACGATGACCAGCGACAGCATGATCGCGCGGGGCAGGTCGCGCTGGGCGTTCTTCGCCTCCTCACCGGCCGTGGAGGCGGCGTCGAAGCCGATGTACGAGAAGAAGAGCGTGGCACCTGCCGCACTGACCCCGGCCATCCCGAGCGGCATGAAGTGCTCGTAGTTGCCGGAGCGGAAGCCCTGGATTCCGATCGCGCAGAACAGCGCCAGCGCGGCGATCTTCACGACGACCATCACGGTGTTGGCACGGGCCGACTCGCGGGCCCCGCCGAGCAGGAAGGCCATGGCGACGAGGACGACGATCAGCGCGGGGAGGTTGAAGACACCGCCGTCGCCGGGCGGGGCGGACAGCGCGTCCGGGATGGTGACGCCGATGGTCCCGTCGAGGAGCTCGTTCAGGTATTCGCCCCAGCCGACGGCCACGGCGGCGACCGAGACGCCGTACTCCAGGACCAGGCACCAGCCGCAGATCCAGGCGACCAGTTCGCCCATGGTTGCGTACGCGTACGAGTACGAGGACCCGGCGACCGGGATGGTGCCCGCGAGTTCGGCATAGGAGAGGGCCGAGAAGAGGGCGGTGAGGCCGGCGATCACGAAGGAGAGCGTGACGGCGGGACCTGCCTTCGGCACGGCCTCGCCCAGCACGACGAAAATGCCGGTGCCCAGGGTGGCGCCGATGCTGATCATCGTCAGCTGCCAGAGTCCGAGGGAGCGCCTGAGGGCCCCTCCCTCGCCCTGGCCGCCCTCCGCGACCAGGCGTTCCACGGGTTTGCGCCGCATGACGCGCGCGCCGAGCCCCGGGGTGGGGGCTTCTTGGGTGCGGTGGTGCGTGGGTGCACCTTGGTCGAGCACGCGCTGACTCCTTCGTCGCTGCAGGTGAGTACAGCGCAGCACCCTACGAGCCCGGACGTCACAGTCGTAATGCAGCAACCTTGCACGCACTCGCAAGATCGTTGCGTTCCGGGCCGATGGGCGGGCGTTCGTTGCGCGTGCCCCCGACCGGTGCCCGTCAGCCCTCGTCAGCGGTCCTCCGGCTCCCCCGCCACGGCCCGCGCCTCAGCCACATCCGCCTCGTCGAACCCCATCTGGCCGGGCTTGCCGTATGCCTCCCGCTGGGCGTCGATCCAGCGGGTGTGGGCCTCCCACGCGGCTTGTTTGCTGGTGCCCAGCGCGGCCCCGATCTGCGACCAGGAGGCGCCGGCCTCGCGGGCCGAGCGCACGGTCAGCTGACGGCCGTAGGAGGCCTTGCGGGCCACGACCTCGCTCAGCGCGAGGAGTTCGAGCAGTTCGGCCCGGTCGGGGGCGTCCGTGGCCCCGCCCAGCGCCTCCCGCATGCGCAGCTCGTCGAGCCGGGAGACGGCGGTCAGCAGGGTGTACTGCGGCTCGATGCTCTCGGGTGTCGTCATGCTCCCAGATTCGCGTCAGGCAGGCTTGACGTCAAGGTGGCCTGACGAAAGGTCTCGGACGAGAAACGTGCAGGCGTCCACACACTCACGGGTCGTGCCGCCGTGGTCCTGGTACGACCAGCGGTCCAGGTAGTCGGTCACCGGCCGGTAGCCGAGCCGCGCGTACAGGCCCGCCGCGCGCGGGTTGTCCTGCCCGACCCCGATGCCCACGGTCGTCAGACCCCGCGTCCGGGCCAGTTCCTCGGCGGCCCGGACCAGCTCGGTGCCGATCCCCCGTGAGCGCAGCTCCTCGGGCCGGACCGCGAGACCGCCGATCTCGGGGCAGTCCAGGGTGACCTCGGGGGCGGCGACGGCATCCGCACGGCGTCGGCGATCGCGCGCGAGCTGGGCCGCCCGGCGTGGAAGGACGTGGCCTCCGGGCGACCCCACCGGTCGAGCAGCGCGACATCGCCGCTCCGGCAGACACTGATCTCCCTACGACGACCGTAGGGACCGGGAAGGCGAACGGCCCCCGATTTTCCACGGGGGCCCTGCGCGACGGACGGACTCAGCTCCAGCTGGCGTGCAGCGGCTTGCCCTCGGCGTAGCCGGCCGCGCTCTGGATACCGACGACCGCCTTCTCGGCGAACTCCTCGAGGGAGCCCGCACCGGCGTAGGTGCAGGAGGAGCGGACGCCCGCGATGATCGAGTCGATCAGGTCCTCGACACCCGGGCGGGACGGGTCGAGGAACATCCGGGAGGTGGAGATGCCCTCCTCGAACAGCGCCTTGCGGGCGCGGTCGTAGGCCGACTCCTCCGACGTGCGGTTGGCCACGGCACGCGCGGACGCCATGCCGAACGACTCCTTGTAGAGGCGGCCGTTCGCGTCCTGCTGGAGGTCGCCCGGGGACTCGTAGGTGCCGGCGAACCAGGACCCGATCATCACGTTGGACGCACCGGCGGCCAGGGCCATGGCGACGTCGCGCGGGTGGCGGACCCCGCCGTCGGCCCACACGTGCTTGCCGTACTTCTTCGCCTCGGCGGCGCACTCCATGACCGCGGAGAACTGCGGCCGGCCCACGCCGGTCATCATGCGGGTGGTGCACATGGCGCCGGGGCCCACACCCACCTTGATGATGTCCGCGCCCGCCTCGACGAGGTCGCGCACACCCTCCGCGGCCACGATGTTGCCCGCGACGATCGGGACCTGCGGGTCGAGACCGCGCACCAGCCTGATCGTGTTGATCATCGACTCCTGGTGGCCGTGCGCCGTGTCGATGACGAGGGTGTCGACGCCCGCGTCCAGCAGCTGCTTGGCCTTGGCCGGTGCGTCGCCGTTGATGCCGACGGCGGCGGCGATGCGCAGCTTGCCGTTCGCGTCCACGGCAGGGGTGTACAGCGTGGCCCGCAGGGCGCCCTTGCGGGTGAGGATGCCGGCGAGGCGGCCGCCCTGGTCGACGGCGGGGGCGTAGCGGCGGTTGGCCGCGTCGAGGCGGTTGAAGGCCTCACGCGGGTCGATGTCGGCGTCCAGGAGCAGCAGATCCCGGGACATGACGACCTCGAGCTGCGTGAAACGGTCGACCCCGGTCAGGTCCTGGTCGGTGACGACACCGACGGGCCGGCCGTCCTGGTCGACGACCACACCGGCGTTGTGCGCGCGCTTGGGCAGCAGGGCCAGCGCGTCGGCGACGGTCTGGTGCGGGGCCAGCACGATCGGGGTGTCCAGGACGTGGTGGCGGCTCTTCACCCAGGAGACGACCTCGGTGACGACCTCGATCGGGATGTCCTGCGGGATGACCACGAGGCCACCGCGGCGGGCCATGGTCTCCGCCATGCGACGCCCGGCGATGGCGGTCATGTTGGCGACGACCAGCGGGATCGTGGTGCCCGTGCCGTCCGGGGAGCTGAGATCCACCCCCTGCCGCGAGCCGACGGCGCTGCGGCTCGGGACCATGAAGACGTCGTCGTACGTCAGGTCGTACGGGGGCTGGATGTCGTTGAGGAAACGCACGTGCTGCACATCCCAGTCGATCAGAGGTGGCCCCCGGACAGGTCAGCCAGGGGGAAAGAGCACGTACTTCATTCTCCCATGCCGGGCGGATCGCCACCCACGGGCGAATCGTCCAGACCAGACGGAGGGGCCTTAGGACGAACCTCCAAGGGCGAGTGCCACGGTGAGCGCGGACGCCTGCGAGAACACCTCGCGCGCGGTCGCCCACTCGTCCGGCCGCGCCCCGGCGTACCGGTCCCAGTTCCGTACGACGACGACGATCTCCTCTTCGGCAGCGTCGTCGGAGCCGTCCTCGGACCACAGGCCCGGGTCGGAGAGGACGTCGGCCAGCGCGTCCCAGTTGCGACCGAACCAGTCCGGCAGCCGCAGGTCCCGGACGCAGCGGTCCATCAGGCCCGCCTTGTCCGCGACCCCGTCGAGGTCCAGCGTGACCACGCGTGCCGTCATCTCAGTACCGCCCTGAACGAGTCGTAGTGATCATCGGTGTAGTAGATCTCCCCACCCTGCCCGGTGACGATGCGCCGGGCCCCACGATCGCGCGAGCCCGGCGTCGGGACGGTGTATTCGTGGTAGTAACCGCGCTGGTGCGCGGGCAGCAGCCGCTCGAAGTTCCCGAAGACGGAGCCGTCCTTGGCGTACGGGAACGGGCCGCCCCTGTCGATGAGTTCGAGGGTCTGCCGGGCCTCGGCCGGGAGCTTCGACTCCTGGACGGTGGCCGGGCCGCCGCCCCGCGGGGAATCATTCTCGGTGGCCGAACACCCCGTCAGGACCAGTACGCACAGAAGCATTCGGGAGACGAACCGCAGCAGCATGCGCTCGATGCTGCCACGGCCCGTCCCCTCATGACCTTCCGTCAGGGTCCGTCCGGATCCGACCTGTTGAGCGCCGGCTTAGGCGTCGTCCCCGCCGTCATCAGGTAGTCCGCGGCGGAGGTGTCCGTCACCAGGCTGGTGACGAGTCCCGACCGCAGCACCGCGTCGATCGCGGCCGCCTTGCGCTGTCCCCCGGCGATCGCGACGACCTCGGGGATACGGCGGAGCTGGTCGGCCTTGACGGTGATGCACCGCTCGCCCAGGTCACGCCCGACCCGGCGCCCTTCGGAGTCGAAGAGGTGCGCGGACATCTCGGCGGCGACCCCGAGCGAGGCGTAGTGGCCGCGCTCCTCGTCGCTGAGCATGTCGTGCACCGTCGAGATGCCCGGCTCCCAGGAGCCGATGGAGACACAGGCGACCGTGACCTTGTCGAAGTACTCGAAGGCCCGGGCGATGCCGGTCTGGTTGCGCAACGCGGCCGCGGTGGCCGCGTCCGGCAGCAGCATCGGCGCGTAGATGGGGTGGGCGTCCCCGCCGGACACCTGGGCGGCCCGCCGCACCGCCTCCACCGAACCGCGCTCGGCGGTCCCGGCGTCGTACACACCCGTCAACTGCACCACCGTGCACGGTGGCAGCCGGTCGAGGGCGGCCGCCATGTGGATGGTGGAACGACCCCAGGCCAGGCCCAGGATGTCGCCCTCGTCGACCAGTTCGCCGAGCAGGTCGGCGGCCACTTCTCCCAGGTTCTCGGGGTCCGGCGAGTCCTGGGCCTCGGCCGGGGACTCCACCACGACGGCGTGCCTGAGGCCGTAGCGGGCGCGGAGCGCGTCGGAGCGCTCGGCGTCCAGCTCGGCCGGCACGCGGATCTCGATGCGTACGAGATCCCGTTCGAGGGCGGTCTCCAGGACCCGGGCCACCTTGAAGCGGCTGACGCCGAACTCCTCCGCGATCTGGATCTTGGACTTGCCCTCGAGGTAGAAGCGGCGGGCCATGGCCGCCGCCTGCACCAGCTCAGCGGGTCCCATCCGCATGGCTGACCGGCCAGCCGACATACCCGACACGGCGATCTCCTCACTGCTGTTCACACTCTGGATTCGCCGTTCATCCTTGCAGATCCGGCGCACTTGATCAGCCCTGATCGAAGCCGTTCACGTTCCCTTGGCTCAGTGGTCGCACGCCCACGAAGCCTTAGCGGTCGCCCCCTCGGCCTGATTGCGCAATACACGTACCGCCTCGGCCGGGTCGGACGCCCCGTACACCGCGGACCCGGCGACGAAGACATCGGCGCCCGCGTCCGCGCAGCGCTCGATCGTGGACGCCGAGACGCCACCGTCGACCTGGAGCCACAGCTCAAGCCCGTGCTTGCTGATCAACTCGCGGGTGCGGCGAATCTTGGGGAGCATGATGTCGAGGAAGGCCTGTCCCCCGAAACCGGGTTCGACCGTCATGATCAGCAGCATGTCGAGCTCGGGGAGCAGGTCCTCGTACGGCTCGATGGGCGTCGCGGGCTTCAGCGCCATGGAGGCGCGGGCACCCTTGGCCCGGATCTCCCGGGCGAGCCTGACCGGAGCGGCGGCCGCCTCCACATGGAAGGTGACGGAGGAAGCCCCCGCCTCTACGTACTGGGGCGCCCAGCGATCGGGGGCCTCGATCATCAGATGGCAGTCCAGCGGGGTGTCCGTCGCACGGGCCAGAGACTCTACGACCGGCACACCGAGCGTGAGGTTCGGGACGAAATGGTTGTCCATGACGTCGACGTGGAGCCAGTCGGCTCCCTCGACCGCCTTCGCCTCGTCCGCAAGGCGGGCGAAGTCGGCGGACAGGATGCTGGGATTGATCTGCGCGGCCATGCCCCAAGCCTCCCATGCCGGGGCGCGAAGGAGCGCGCCGGTCCAGACCTAAGCCGTTCATCGGATGTTGTGGACGACCTGTGCGTGCCATGCTGGGCGGCTGATCGGCTCGACAGGTGGCGCCGGGGGTGGCCATGACCGGGAATCGGGGCATCGCGCACTTCGTCTGCGGACGGCGTGCCAAGTGGGCGGTACTGGCGCTGTGGTTGGTGGTGCTGTTCCTGACGGCGCCCCTGGCCTCCAAGCTCACCGACGCCCAGGACAACGACGCGGCCTCCTGGCTGCCCGGCTCCGCGGAGTCGACCCAGGTCCTCCAGATCTCCGAGGACTTCAGGCCGGAACAGATCCCCGCGGTCGTCGTCTACGCGCGCGACAGCGGCCTCACGCCGCAGGAGCGGGCCGCGATCGCCAAGGACACGGCCGAGATCAAACAGCTCACGGCACACGGCATCCGCGGCTCGGAGACCCGTGGCCCGATCTACGACCGGCAGAGCGACCCGCGCGCGGCCCAGATCCTCGTCCCGATCACCATGGACGAGAAGGGCTGGGAGGAGATCGCGCCCGCGGTCGACTCCATCCGTGACGTCGTGGGCGAGGGCGGTGACGGCCTCGCCGTGCACATCACCGGCCCCGGCGGCACGTCCGCGGACTTCTCCGAGGCCTTCGAGGGCATCGACTCGACTCTGCTGCTGTCGGCGATGGCCGTCGTCATCGTCATGCTGCTCATCACCTTCCGCAGCCCCACCCTGCTCCTGGTCCCGCTGCTCTCCGTGGTCGCCGCGCTGTTCACCGCGCAGGCCTTCATCTACCTGCTCGCCGAGCACGCGGGTCTGACGGTCAACGGCCAGAGCGCCGGCATTCTGACCGTGCTCGTCTTCGGCGCGGGGACCGACTATGCCCTGTTGCTGGTCGCCCGCTACCGGGAGGAACTGCACCACCACGAGGACCGCCACGAGGCGATGGCCCTCGCCCTGCACCGCGCGGGCCCGGCCGTGCTCGCCTCTGGCGCGACCGTCGTCCTGAGCATGCTGGTCCTGCTGACCGCCGAGATGAACTCGACCCGGGGTCTCGGCCCGGTCGCCGCGATCGGTGTCGCGGTCGCCCTGCTGGCGATGATGACCCTGTTCCCGGCCCTGCTGGTGATCTTCAGCCGCTGGATCTTCTGGCCGGCCATCCCGCACTTCGGCGACCCCGACCGCATCGAGACCGGCCTCTGGGCCCGCGCCGGCCGCCGTATGGCCCTCCGCCCCCGGATGGTCTGGAGCGCCACGGCAGCGGCCCTCGTGATCTGCTCGCTGGGCCTGATCCAGCTGCGCGCCGAAGGCATCAGCAACGCCGACGCGTTCACCGGGAAACCGGACTCGATCTCCGGCCAGGAGGTGTCCGCGAAGTACTTCCCGGCGGGCAGCGGCGATCCCCTGGTCGTCGTCAGCAACCAGGCCCAGGCCCAACAGGTCGGCGAGGCGGTCGCGGGAACCCGGGGAGTCGTGCCCACGTCCCTCGGCCTGCCACCGGGCACGAAACCGTCGTTCGAAGGCAAGGTCCTCTTCGAGGCGACGATGACCGCCCCGGCCGACAGCGAGGCCGCGAAACAGACGGTGGAGCGGGTCCGGGACGCCGTCCACGCGGTCCCGGACGCCGACGCCCAGGTCGGCGGCGGTACGGCCGCCCTGCTCGACATGGACAAGGCGACCACGCACGACAACATCCTGATCATCCCGCTGGTGCTCGTCGTGGTGATGCTGATCCTGTGCGCCCTGCTGCGTGCCCTGATCGCCCCGCTGCTGCTGATCGGAACGGTGATCCTTTCCTTCGCGGCGGCCCTGGGCATCAGCGCCCTGGCCTTCCGCCATCTCTTCGACTACGCGGGCGAGTCCACGGACTTCCCGCTGTTCGTCTTCGTCTTCCTGGTGGCCCTCGGCATCGACTACAACATCTTCCTGACCACCCGCATCCGCGAGGAGGCGGCCCACGGGGGCACCCGCGCGGGCGTGATCACGGGTCTGGCCGCGACCGGCGCGGTCATCACCTCCGCCGGTCTGGTCCTGGCCGGCACCTTCGCCGCCCTCGGCACCCTGCCGATGGTCGCCTTCGCGGAGATCGGCTTCACGGTGGCGCTGGGCGTCCTGCTGGACACGTTCATCGTGCGGTCGGTGCTGGTGACGTCGTTGTTCCTGGACGTGGGGGCAAAGGTGTGGTGGCCGCACAGCCTGAGCAAGGAGGAGCCGGCCGACCCAGGGGCGCGGGGAACCGAGCGACCGGCCACGACGGCGCCGCGGACACCCGACTAGATCACCCCGTCCTACGGATGACCGCCAGATACATCGCATCGGTCCCGTGCACATGCGGCCACAACTGAACGTCCGGGCCCTCCCCCAGCTCCGGCACACCGGGGAACAACGGCCGCGCATCGACGAGCTCGGCGGACGGCCACTGCTTGAGCACGTCATCCACCACGGCCCGAGTCTCCGCGAGGTGGGGCGAACAAGTGGCGTACCCGACGACCCCGCCGACCCTGACGGAGTCCAGCGCGGTGCTCAACAACCCCCGCTGCAACGGCCCGAACCCCTCCAGATCCTCGGGCCGACGCCGCCACCGAGCCTCCGGCCGCCGCCGCAACGCCCCGAGTCCCGTACACGGCACATCCATCAGCACCCGGTCGAAACTCCCCGGCCGCCACGGCGGCCGGGTCCCGTCCGCGGCGATGACCTGGTACGGCCCGGGATTCCCGGCGAGCGCCTTGGCGACGAGCCCGGCCCGGTGCGGCTGCTTCTCGGAGGCGAGCAGCATGGCCCCCCGCTCGGCGGCCAGTGCGGCCAGCAGCGCGGCCTTGCCGCCCGGCCCCGCGCACCCGTCGAGCCACTTCTCGTCCCGCCCCTCGACAGGCACGTTCGCGAGGGCCAGCGCGACGAGCTGACTCCCCTCGTCCTGCACCCCGGCCCGGCCTTCCCGCACGGCGTCGACGGCACCGGGCTCACCGCCCTCGGACAGCCGTACGGCATACGGCGACCAGCGCCCTGCCACGGCTGACTCCTCGCGAAGCAGTTCCTCGGCGGTGGACCGCCCCGGCCGGGCGACGAGGGTCACCTCGGGCCGCTCGTTGTCGGCCTCCAGCAGCCGCTCGATGCCGGCCCGCCCGCCGCCGAGGGAGTCCCACAGCGCGGAGACGACCCAGCGGGGGTGGGAGTGGACGACGGCGAGATGGTCCTCGGGATCGTCCTCGTAGGGCGGAGCCACTTTGGCGACCCACCCGTCGAGGTCGTGCTGCGCGACCTTGCGCAGCACGGCGTTGACGAACTTGGCCCGTCCGTCCCCGAGCACGACCCGCGCGAGCTCGACGGAGGCGGACACGGCGGCGTGCGTCGGGATGCGCGTCCCGAGCAGCTGGTGCGCCCCGAGGCTCAGCACGTCGAGCACCGGCGGATCGACCTCGCGGAGCGGCCGGTCGACACACTCGGCGATGATCGCGTCGTACGTCCCCTGCCGGCGCAGTGTCCCGTACACGAGCTCGGTGGCGAGCGCCGCGTCCCGCGTCTCGAAGCTGCCCTTCTCCCGCGCCTTCCGCAACAGCGGCGGCAGGACGAGGTTGGCGTACGCGTCCCGCTCGTCCACGGCCCGCAGCGCCTCGAAGGCGAGGATGCGGACGGGGTCCTTCTGGGGCCGACGGTAGGGCTTGCCGGCCTTGGCGGGCCGACGGGGCTGGTCGCTCACGAAAAAGGTGCTCCGGGTTCAAGGTCTGGTGACGCCCCAAGCGTACGTCCGCGGGAGGCGACGTCACCCTTCGAGGGCCCGGGTGACCGCGAGGCGGGACGTCACATGCCGGAGCCGAGTTCCCGCCCGATCCCACCGACCACCACCACGCGACGGAGCATGGCCCCGGGCATCCGACGCCACCGGCCTGAGCTGTTGCAACCCCATCAGGCGCCCCGAGGACTCACGCCACCGGCCACCGACCCAACCACGAAATCCGCCGACCACCGCCGCACGACGGGAGCTCGGCCCCCGACACTCCGACGCCACCGCTGTTGCAACCCCATCAGGCGCCCCGAGGACTCACGCCACCGGCCACCGACCCAGCCACGAAATCCGCCGACCACCGCCGCACGACGGGAGCTCGGCCCCCGACACTCCGACCACCGACGCCACCCATCGCGACTCCCGCCACCTGCCCGCACGACCCGCCAATGACACAGGCACCCCTGGGACCCACGCCACCGGCCACCGACGCACCCACCCCGAACCGCCAACCACCGCCGTACGACCGGAGCCCGGCCCTCGGCACCCCGACAACCGACGCCACCCGACCCGCAGGCGCGCCTTCGGCAGGCCTCCTTCACGCTCGCCGTCCTGACCACCGTCGGCAGCCTGGTCCGGCGCCATCGGACCGTGCTGGAGACCGGCGCCCTGCGGCCGGGCCGTCGCCGATCAGGCCAGCCGGCCACGCTGTCGTCGACGCGTCACCCGCCGACGGTCTCCCCGTCCGAGATCCTGACGCCCCGTGCCCAGTCCGCGGCCTTCATCGGCTTCTTCCCCTGTGCCTGCACCCACAGCAGCTCGACGCCGTACGACCCGGTACCGACGTGGACGCTGTTCTTGCCGACGGCTAGCGACCCGGCGGCCAGATCCGTCCGTTCGGGCACCGGCTGGACCTGGATGAGCTTGAGCCGCTCGCCGCGGAAGGTCGTCCAGGCACCGGGCGAGGGGTGACATCCCCGCACGAGCCGGTCCACCCGCAGGGCAGGCGCGGCCCAGTCGACCCGCGCGTCCTCGACGGTGATCTTCGGGGCGACGGTGATGCCCTCCGACGGCTGCGGCACCGCCTTCAGCGTGCCCTCGGCGATACCGTCCATGGTCGCGGCGAGCAGCCCGGCACCGGCGAAGGCGAGCCGGGTCAGCAGGTCACCGCTGGTGTCGGTGTGCCGGATCTCCTCGGTGACGGTGCCGTAGACGGGCCCGGAGTCGAGCCCTTCCTCGATGAGGAACGTCGAGGCGCCCGTGATCTCGTCCCCCGCCATGATGGAGTGCTGCACAGGAGCGGCCCCACGCCAGGCGGGCAGCAGCGAGAAGTGCAGGTTGACCCAGCCGTGGGCGGGGATGTCGAGGGCGACTCGGGGCAGAAGGGCGCCGTAGGCGACGACGGGGCAGCAGTCCGGGGCGATCTCACGAAGCCGCTCGAGGAATTCCGGATCCCGCGGCTTGACGGGCTTCAGCACCTCGATCCCCGCCTCCTCGGCCCGCTCCGCGACCGGGCTCGCGACCAGCCTGCGCCCCCGCCCGGCCGGCGCGTCCGGTCGTGTGACGACGGCGGCGACCTCATGCCGCCCGGAGGCGATGAGAGCGTCCAGAGCGGGAACGGCGACCTCGGGGGTACCGGCGAAGACGAGCTTCATGGGTGGACAGGGCCTCTCGGACGGGTGACTCGGACGGGTGACGACGGCAACACACAAGTCTATGGCGAGCTCCGGCCGCCGCACGGCCGGAGAGGGACCCCACAGGCGAGGCCCGTGTTCCCGATCAAGGCGCGAACTCCCCACCCCCGGCGCACGCATATGCCGGTACGCCCCCACTGCGTGACCAGCGGAGCGTAAACGCGTTGGTCAAGAAAGAGTTGACCACAACGGGCCGCGATCGCGGCCCCATCCTTTTCAACGCCGGTTCGAGAGGCTTGTTCATGGCCGACCACGCAACCCACGACGCCCAGGCTCGGGCCAGCCTGCACTTGCTGGTGCGGGACATCGAGCGGGTCCGCCGGCAGGTGGACGCACTGCGCACCCTGACTGCCCAGTTGGGCAACGTCTACCGCCCGCGCCGCTCCGGCCCCTCTACGGGCTTCGTCGTCTACGGACGCGCCCCCGCCCCCACGGTCCGTCTCGCGCAGGAACTGCGGGACAGCGTCGAGACCCTGGTGACGGCCGCGGTCGACTTCGACCGCTCGCTCGGCTTCTCGTGGGACGCGGTGGGCTCCGCCCTCGGCGTCACCAAGCAGGCGGTCCACCGTCGTTACGGCGCCCGCCGCGCCGCGGCCCAGGCGACAGCCGAGGCCGAGCGGGCCACGGAGACGTCGGCGACCCGCACGGTCAGTGTCAACACCGGTATCCCCACGGTGCCTGCGGTTCCGACGGTCCCCGCGGCCCGCTCGATGCCGACCCAGCCCACCGCGGGCAGCCCCACCCTCCGCGAAGAGGCAAGACCCACCGCCTTCCCCGGCCCGCGCAACGGCTGACCCGCTCCCCTTCTCTGCCCTCCCACCCCACGACAGGGAGGGCAGACGCATGTCCTCACGCCCCCGACGCACGCGCGCCCAGCGTCCACCGCGGATCGCCGAGGCCTTGCGGCTGCGACCACACGATCGCGTGGGCCCCTGCCCTCGTGTGCACATCGTCCGGTCCGTCTCCGCACCCGCCCCCGACCGTCACCCGATGTCGGGCGGATCAATCCGCACCCACACCGCCCCCTCAGCTCCATTCCCGCCCCGAGCCATCCGCGTGGCCTGCGCCGACTTGAGTGCGGACGCCAATGCCGCCCCCCTTCCCGGCGGCACCCGCACCAGCACCCGCTCCCACCGCTCCCCGACCGGTGGCGCCCCCACCCTCCGAGGTCCTCCCGCCACCGTCACCGGCAACGGCACGGGCCCCAACACCTCAGCCTCACCAGGCAGTTCCACGGCCGCCAGGAACTCGGAAAGCGCGTCCCCCGTCCCGGACACCGCAGCCATCCGCGACACCGGCGGAAACCCCAACTCGGCCCGCTCCCCCAACTCCCGGACCGCATGCCCCACGGGGTCCCACCGCACCAACGCCTGCACAGGCCGCTGCGTGGGCTCGGCGACTACCACCACCGTGCCCCCGGCCTCCTGCGGCCGCACCAGCGCCGACGCCCCGATCCACCGCCGTAGCGCGTCCTCCCCGGCTCGCAGATCCGGCCGCCCGAGCATGGCCCACCCGTCCAGCAACAGGGCTGCCGCATACCCGCCCTCGGCGACCGGCTCCGCCCCCGGCGTGCTCACCACCAGCGCCGGTGCCCCCGGCACGGTGTCCAGCACATGCTCACGCCCGGACGTCCGCACCGGAACAGCCGGAAACGCCCGCCCCAACTCCTCCGCGGTACGCCGTGCCCCCACCACCTGCGCCCGCAACCGGAAGCCCCCGCACTCCGGACAGTGCCAGGCCCCCTCCTCGCGCCCACACCACCCGCACCGCAGCGCCGCCCCGGACTCCTGCCCCTCCAACGGCCCGGCACAGTGCCGACACCGCGCGGGCTCCCTGCAGTTGGCGCAGGCCATCCGCGGCACGTAGCCCCGGCGCGGCACCTGCACGAGCACCGGCCCGTGCCGCAAGCCCTCCCTGACGGCCTGCCAGGCGAGCGTCGGCAGCCGGGCCGCCCGAGCCGCCTCGTCCCGCGCGAGATCCTGGTCCCCCACGGTCCGCACCAGCGGAGCGACGGCCCGCACCTGCTCCCGCGAGGCGACGAGCGGCCGCGCCCACCCGCTCTCCACGAGCTGCGCGGCCTCCACCGTGCAGCTCCAACTCCCCAGCAGAAAGCCGCACTTGTCCTGGGCGGCCCGCAACAGCAACACCTCACGCGCATGCGGCTGCGGGGCATGCGGCTCGCTGTGACTGTCGTCGCCGTCGTCCCAGAGAACGACGAGCCCCAGGTCCCGCACCGGGGCGAACATGGCGGCCCGTGTCCCGACCACGGCCCGCACGGACCCTCGCCGCACGGCCAGCCACTCCCGGTACCGCTTCTCGGGCCCGGCGTCGGCGGTCAGGACCGCATGCCGCCCCTCCCCCAGCACCGAGGTCAGAGCGGCGTCGACCCGCGCGACGGCTCGCCCGTCCGGCACGACGACCAGTGCGCCCCGCCCCGAGGCCAAGGCCGCGGCAACGGCCCGCGCCAGCTCCTCACTCCACTGCGGCCCGGGCAGGGCGTTCCACACCGCGCGCGGTGCACCCCCCGAGGCCAGCGACTCCAGAAACGCGTCCCCACGCTCGTAGCGCCCCCAGGTCCCCACCTCGGGCGCCGCGGGCGGCGGCAACGGCTCGGGCGAAGGCCGTTGCTCCGCCCGGGCGCTACGCGGCGGGACGGCAAGCTGCAGCACATCCGCCAGACTCCCCGCATACCGGTCGGCGACGGCCCGAGTGAGCCCCAGAAGCTCCTCACTGAGTACCGGCTCCGGCGAGACGACCTGAGCGAGCGCCGCCAGCGGCCCGGAGTAGTCCGACTCGGCAAGCCGCTCGACGAGAAACCCGTCGATCAGCCCCCCGCCCTCACGCCGCCCGTCCCGGACCCGCCCACGTCCGGCCCCGAACCGCACCCGCACCCGCACCCCCGGCTGTGCATCCGCGTCGAGCTCCTCGGGCACGGCGTAGTCGAAGTACCGGTCAAGATGCAGCACCCCCTTGTCCACCAGCACCCGCGCGACCGGCAGCTCCTTGGCCAACGCGGCCCCCCGCCACGTCCGCGGCTTGGCCCGCGGCACCTTGGCGTTCCTCACACTCTCCCGAATCAAGGCAAGCTGCTCGGGCTGCGCTCCTTCGGCGCCACCGTCCACGGACCCGTTCTCGCTGCTCACGCTTGCATTCTTACCAAACTGCACTGACAACTGACGCCGCCCGAACCCGGAGGGGCCCGTTTCCGCGGGCGCGCGCGTCCGGCCGGTGACGCGCCGAGGCCCGGCACCCCAAGGGGACACCGGGCCTCGCGGCAAACCGCAGGGGCTTACTTGTGGACTTACAGGCCCGCGGCCTTCTTCAGCGCCTCCACGCGGTCCGTCTTCTCCCACGTGAACTCGGGCAGCTCGCGGCCGAAGTGGCCGTACGCCGCCGTCAGGGAGTAGATCGGGCGCAGCAGGTCCAGGTCGCGGATGATGGCGGCCGGGCGGAGGTCGAAGACCTCGTCGATGGCCTTCTCGATCTTCTCGGTGTCGATCGTCGCGGTGCCGAAGGTCTCCACGAACAGGCCCACGGGCTCGGCCTTGCCGATGGCGTAGGCGACCTGGACCTCGCAGCGGGAGGCGAGACCCGCGGCGACGACGTTCTTGGCGACCCAGCGCATGGCGTACGCGGCCGAGCGGTCCACCTTGGACGGGTCCTTGCCGGAGAAGGCGCCGCCGCCGTGGCGGGCCATGCCGCCGTACGTGTCGATGATGATCTTGCGGCCGGTCAGGCCGGCGTCACCCATCGGGCCGCCGATCTCGAAGCGACCGGTGGGGTTGACCAGGAGACGGTAGCTCTCCGTGTCCAGCTTGATGCCGTCGTCCAGGAGCGCCTTCAGCTCCGGCTCCACGACGAACTCGCGGATGTCCGGGGCGAGCAGGGAGTCCAGGTCGATGTCGGAGGCATGCTGCGAGGAGACGACGACCGTGTCGAGACGGACGGCCTTGTCGCCGTCGTACTCGATGGTGACCTGCGTCTTGCCGTCGGGCCGCAGGTAGGGGATGGTGCCGTTCTTGCGGACCTCGGAGAGGCGCTTCGCCAGGCGGTGCGCCAGGAAGATCGGCAGCGGCATCAGGGTGGGGGTCTCGTCCGTCGCGTAGCCGAACATCAGACCCTGGTCGCCCGCGCCCTGGCGGTCGAGCTCGTCCTCGTCGCCCTCGACCCGGTTCTCGTACGCCGTGTCGACGCCCTGCGCGATGTCCGGGGACTGCGCGCCGATCGACACCGAGACACCGCAGGAGGCGCCGTCGAAGCCCTTCTTCGAGGAGTCGTAACCGATCTCCAGGATCTTGTCGCGCACCAGCTGGGCGATCGGCGCGTAGGTCTTGGTGGTGACCTCACCGGCCACGTGCACCAGGCCGGTCGTGATCAGGGTCTCGACCGCGACCCGGGACGACGGGTCCTCCTTGAGGAGCGCGTCGAGGATGGTGTCACTGATCTGGTCAGCGATCTTGTCGGGGTGGCCCTCGGTCACTGACTCCGAGGTGAACAGACGACGGGACACAACGCTCCCTGGGGTTGCAGCGGCTGCTGGCTGATCATTGGCGGACGGGCTCGGGGGCTGCGCCCGGCATCGTCCGAGAACAGTTTATCGGTCGTGCTCGGCCACCGGCTCCCCCGTCTCGCCACTCGGGAGTGCCGTGACCTGCGGCACGGGCATTGTGCCCAATTCCGAGCGGGCTTGACCAGGGGCGCCACACCCCTGTCGCAGAGGTTTGAGGGGACCGAGAAGCGAATGAAACATTCACACGAGGCGCTGTGCCACCAGGTCCCACACGGTTTCGGCCAGGAACTCCTTCGGACCGTGCGGTACCGGGGTCTCGCTGCCGTCGGCACCCAGCACCACCGCCTCGTTCTCCTCCGACCCGAAGGTCTTGCGCTCGCCCACCTCGTTGACGACGAGGAGGTCGCAGCCCTTGCGCCGCAGCTTCGTACGACCGTTGGCCAGGACGTCGTCGGTCTCGGCGGCGAAGCCGACTATCACCTGACCGGGACGGGCGCGCTCGGCCGAGATCTCGGCGAGGATGTCCGGATTCCGCACCAGGACGATCGGGTCGGGGTCCTGACCGTCCTTCTTCTTGATCTTTCCGGCCGCGTACGTCTGCGGGCGGAAGTCCGCGACCGCCGCCGCCATGACGACCGCGTCGGCGTCGGCCGCCGCCTTCAGGACCGCCTCGCGCAGCTGCACGGCCGTCCCCACGGGGACGACATCCACGCCCGCCGGGTCCGGCATACCGGTGTTCGCCGCGACCAGGGTGACCCGGGCGCCGCGCGCGGCCGCGGTGCGGGCGAGGGCGTAGCCCTGCTTGCCGGAGGAGCGGTTGCCGAGGAACCGGACGGGGTCGAGGGGCTCGCGCGTGCCGCCGGCGCTCACGACCACGTGCCGGCCCTTGAGGTCGGGCTCGGTGACGCCCCGGGCCAGCACCCGGCGGCAGACCTCGAAGATCTCGGCGGGTTCCGGCAGCCGGCCCTTGCCGGTGTCGACGCCGGTCAGCCGGCCGACGGCCGGCTCGATCACGATCGCACCGCGTCGGCGCAGTGTCTGCACGTTCTCCTGGGTGGCCGGGTGCTCCCACATCTCGGTGTGCATGGCGGGTGCGAAGACGACCGGGCAGCGGGCCGTCAGGAGGGTGTTGGTGAGGAGATCGTCCGCCAGGCCGTGCGCCGCCCTGGCGAGGGTGTCCGCGGTCGCCGGGGCCACGACCACAAGGTCGGCGTGCTGCCCGATGCGGACGTGCGGGACCTCGTGGACGTCGTCCCAGACCTCGGTCGAGACCGGTTTGCCGGAGAGGGCGGACCAGGTGGCGACGCCCACGAAGTGCAGTGCGGAGGCGGTGGGGACGACGCGGACGTCGTGGCCGGACTCCGTGAGCCTTCTCAGCAGCTCACAGGCCTTGTACGCGGCGATGCCGCCACTGACCCCCAGCACGACCTTCGGCTTGTCCACCGTCTCTCCCCGGCTCGGCAACGTACGAGTGCGACGTACGGGTCCATCACACACCACAGGCCCGACAGTCGCGCTGCCGGGCCTGTGGATAAGTCAGCGAAAAGCTGAAAGTACTACTACTGCGCCGGGCCTTCGACGGCCTCGGACGTCAGCAGACCCGCGTTGATCTCACGCAGGGCGATCGAGAGCGGCTTCTCGTGGACATGGGTGTCCACCAGCGGACCGACGTACTCAAGCAGGCCCTCACCGAGCTGCGAGTAGTACGCGTTGATCTGGCGGGCCCGCTTGGCCGCGTAGATCACGAGGCTGTACTTCGAGTCCGTGGCCTCGAGGAGCTCGTCGATCGGCGGGTTGATGATGCCCTCGGGCGCGGAGATGGAAGAGGACACGCTCTACCTTCCGATGGATGGGAAAGATTCAGTGCGAAGGATCAAGCCTCGATGAACAGGCGGGATCACACCACATCCATCAAGGCTAGCAGCTCGCGCGCCACTTCCTCGACGGAGGTGTTGACCAAGGTCACATCGAACTCGGGTTCAGCCGCCAGTTCGACCTTCGCCGCCTCAAGGCGGCGTTCGATCACCTCGGGCGGCTCGGTGCCACGTCCGGTGAGTCTGCGCACGAGCTCCTCCCAGGAGGGAGGAGCCAGGAACACCAGCTGGGCGTCCGGCATGGACTCACGGACCTGCCGGGCACCCTGGAGGTCGATCTCCAGCAGGACGGGCTCACCCGCCTCCAGCCGCTCCAGCACGGCCGCACGCGGCGTGCCGTAGCGGTTGCCGGCGAACTCCGCCCACTCCAGCAGCTCACCGTTGGCGATCAGCTTGTCCATCTCCTCGTCGGTGACGAAGAAGTACTGGACGCCGTGCTTCTCGCCGGGGCGGGGCTTGCGGGTCGTCGCCGACACCGAGAGCCAGACCTCGGGGTGTTCCTTGCGCATATGGGCGACGACCGTGCTCTTGCCGACCCCTGAGGGGCCGGAGAGCACGGTCAGCCGCGGACGTTCACTCATGCAGCGATTATTCCAGCAATCCCGGAGTGCCCGGGACTCCCTTCCCGGAGTGACCCGGTTCAGGAACCGGTGCTGCCGAACTCACGCTCCAGCGAAGCGATCTGGTTGGAGCCGAGGCCGCGTACACGACGGCTCTCGGAGATGCCGAGTCGCTCCATGATCTGCTTGGCGCGGACCTTGCCCACGCCGGGCAGGGACTCGAGCAGGGCGGAGACCTTCATCTTGCCGATGACGTCGTTCTCCTGGCCCTGCTTGATGACCTCGTGAAGGGAGGCGCCGGAGTGCTTGAGTCGATTCTTGACCTCGGCCCGCTCCCGGCGAGCCGCGGCGGCCTTTTCGAGCGCGGCTGCGCGCTGTTCAGGGGTAAGGGGCGGAAGAGCCACGCCTACGTCACCTCGGATGTCGAACTTGTCGGATACGGACCGGTGAGGAACCTAGTCGCCCCACACCTGGGGAGCCACGAGCAACACGCTTGCCCGTTCACTCTGCGTCGGAGACTAGCGGGCAAGTCCGCCAGAGTCAGCGAGAACAGCGGAAAAGTCCTGGTCAGCCTCCGTCAGGTCGGACATTTCTGACATAATGCCCCGGATTTGAGGATGTATTCAGACTCAAGCGGGCCTCGCACCACGCGTCGACGTACTCGAACGGGGGTGTCGAACATCCGCGACGACCGTCGCGTACGCCGCATCCGGTCCTCGACGGACGCCTCAACCCGTCGGCAACGCGGACCTGATCTCGTCCGCGAACCGCTCGGCGGACGCGCGCAGCGCACTGACGTCGGGACCGTGCCTCAGCACGCCCCTGCTGACGTTCGGGACGACATTGCGGATCGCCGTCCCGAAGACCCCGGGGAGATCGGCCGGAGTGGCCCCCTGGGCCCCGACGCCGGGAGCGAGGAGCGGACCGTTGATGTCCAGGTCGTAGGACGACAGATCGCCGAGCGTGGCTCCGACGACGGCGCCGAAGGACCCCAGGGGCTCCTCCCCCGTGTTCTCGGCGGCCAGATGGGCCAGCATGGTCGCGCCGACGTTCCGGCCGTCCGCGCGGACGGCGTGCTGGACCTCGGCGCCCTCCGGATTGGACGTCAGCGCGAGCACGAACAGTCCCGCGCCGCTCTCGCGCGCCAGCACGATGGCCGGCGAGAGCGAGCCGTAACCGAGGTACGGCGACACGGTCAGCGCGTCCGAGAACAGCGGGGAGTCCTTGCGCAGGAAGGCCTCGGCGTACGCGGCCATGGTCGAGCCGATGTCACCGCGCTTGGCGTCCATCAGGACCAGCGCGCCGGCCGCGCGGGCCTCCTGGACGGTCTTCTCCAGTACGGCGACGCCGCGTGAGCCGAAGCGCTCGAAGAACGCGCTCTGGGGCTTGAACACGGCGACCCGGTCGGACAGCGCCTCCACGACCGTGCGGCTGAACCGCTCCAGACCGGCCACGTCGTCCTTCAGACCCCACTCGGTGAGCAGGGAGGCGTGCGGGTCGATCCCCACGCACAGCGGGCCGCGCTCGTCCATGGCTCGGCGCAGGCGGGCGCCGAAGGGCTCGGTCATACCGTGGTCTTCCTCACGTCGGCGCCGACCGCGTCGGCGAGGGTGGCGTACGGGCTCGTGCGCAGGCGCGCGGCGAGCCCCTTGTGGAGGCCGCGAGCGTAAAACGGACCCTCGTAGATGAACGCGCTGTAGCCCTGGACCAGCGTGGCACCCGCCAGGATGCGCTGCCAGGCGTCCTCGGCGTCCTGGACGCCACCGACGCCCACCAGGGTGATCCGGTCGCCCACGCGCGCGTACAGGCGCCTCAGGACCTCCAGGGAGCGCGCCTTGAGGGGTGCTCCGGAGAGGCCGCCCGTCTCCTTCACCAGGGCGGGTCCGGATTTCAGGCCGAGTCCCTCGCGGGCGATGGTCGTGTTGGTGGCGATGATGCCGTCCAGGCCGAGTTCGACGGCCAGGTCGGCGACCGCGTCGACGTCCTCGTCCGCGAGGTCGGGCGCGATCTTCACCAGGAGCGGGACGCGACGGGAGGCCACCCTGCGGTCGGCGGCCTCACGGACAGCGGTCAGGAGCGGCCGCAGATGGTCGACCGCCTGGAGGTTGCGCAGGCCGGGCGTGTTGGGTGACGACACGTTCACGACCAGGTAGTCGGCGTACGGCGCCAGCCGCTCCGCCGACTTCACGTAGTCGCCGATCGCCTCGGTCTCCGGGACGGCCTTGGTCTTGCCGATGTTGACGCCCACCACGGTCTTGAAAACAGGCTCACGGGAGGCCAGGCGGGCCGCCACGGCCAGCGAGCCCTCGTTGTTGAAGCCCATGCGGTTGATGAGCGCGCGGTCCTGCACGAGGCGGAACAGCCGCTTCTTGGGATTGCCCGGCTGGGCCTCCCCCGTCACCGTGCCGATCTCGATGTGGTCGAAGCCCAGCATCGCCATGCCGTCGATGGCGACCGCGTTCTTGTCGAAGCCCGCTGCGAGGCCGAAGGGTCCGTGCATGCGCAGCCCGAAGGCCTCGGTGCGCAGCTCCTTGTAGCGGGGTGCGAGGGCGGCCGCGACGAACGTGCGCAGGACGGGGACGCGGGCGGCGAGGCGGATCCACCGGAAGGCCAGGTGATGGGCCTTCTCGGGGTCCAGGCGTTTGAAGACGAGGTTGAAGAAGATCTTGTACATGGTGTCCTCACCAAGAGGGGGACACCGTTTCCGGTGTCCCCCTCAGGGCTGCTAGTCGCGGGCCGCGGTCAGGTGTTGCGCGTGTTCCTGGAGCGAACGGACGCCCACATCACCGTGGTTGAGGGCGTCGATGCCCTGAACGGCGGCGGCGAGCGCCTGAACCGTCGTCAGACACGGGACCGAGCGCGCCACGGCCGCCGTACGGATCTCGTAGCCGTCGAGGCGGCCGCCGGTGCCGTACGGGGTGTTGACGATCAGGTCGACCTCGCCGTCGTGGATGAGCTGGACGATGGTCTTCTCGCCGTTCGGGCCGGTGCCCTCGGACTGCTTGCGCACGACGGTGGCGTTGATGCCGTTGCGCTTGAGGACCTCGGCGGTGCCGGAGGTGGCGAGCAGTTCGAAGCCGTGGGCGACCAGCTCGCGCGCCGGGAAGATCATCGAGCGCTTGTCGCGGTTGGCGACCGAGATGAACGCACGCCCCTTGGTCGGCAGCGGACCATAGGCGCCCGCCTGCGACTTGGCGTACGCCGTGCCGAAGACGGAGTCGATACCCATGACTTCGCCGGTGGAGCGCATCTCCGGGCCGAGGACCGTGTCGACGCCGCGGCCGTGGATGTCACGGAAGCGCGACCACGGCATGACGGCCTCCTTCACGGAGATCGGCGCGTCCAGGGGGAGTTCGCCGCCGTCGCCGTGGGCCGGCAGCAGGCCCTCGGCGCGCAGTTCGGCGACGGTCGCACCCAGCGAGATCCGGGCGGCGGCCTTGGCGAGCGGCACGGCGGTCGCCTTCGAGGTGAAGGGGACGGTGCGGGACGCGCGCGGGTTGGCCTCAAGGACGTAGAGGATGTCACCGGCCATGGCGAACTGGATGTTGATCAGGCCCCGGACGCCCACCCCGCGCGCGATGGCCTCCGTGGAGGCCCGCAGGCGCTTGATGTCGAAGCCGCCCAGCGTGATCGGCGGCAGTGCGCACGCCGAGTCGCCGGAGTGGATGCCGGCCTCCTCGATGTGCTCCATCACGCCGCCCAGGTAGAGCTCCTGGCCGTCGTAGAGGGCGTCGACATCGATCTCGATGGCGTCGTCGAGGAAGCGGTCGACCAGGACCGGGCGCGAGGGGCTGATCTCGGTCGACTCGGCGATGTAGGCCTCGAGGCGGGTCTCGTCGTAGACGATCTCCATGCCGCGGCCGCCGAGGACGTAGGAGGGCCGTACGAGGACCGGGTAGCCGATCTCGTCCGCGATGGCCTTGGCGCCGGTGAAGGTGGTGGCGGTGCCGTGCTTGGGGGCCGGCAGGCCCGCCTCTGCGAGGACACGGCCGAAGGCGCCGCGGTCCTCCGCTGCGTGGATCGCCTCGGGCGGGGTGCCCACGATGGGCACGCCGTTGTCCTTGAGCGCCTGCGCCAGACCCAGCGGGGTCTGCCCGCCCAGCTGCACGATCACGCCCGCGACCGGGCCGGCCTGCTGCTCCGCGTGGACGATCTCCAGGACGTCCTCGAGCGTGAGCGGCTCGAAGTACAGCCGGTCGGAGGTGTCGTAGTCGGTGGAGACGGTCTCGGGGTTGCAGTTGACCATCACCGTCTCGTACCCGGCGTCGGACAGCGCGAAGGAGGCGTGCACGCAGGAGTAGTCGAACTCGATGCCCTGGCCGATGCGGTTCGGGCCGGAGCCCAGGATGATCACCGCGGGCTTGGTCCGGGACGCGACCTCGCTCTCCTCGTCGTAGGAGGAGTAGAAGTACGGCGTTTTGGCGGCGAACTCGGCCGCGCAGGTGTCGACGGTCTTGTACACCGGGCGCACACCGAGTGCGTGCCGCACCTCGCGCACCACGTCCTCGCGCAGGCCCCGGATCTCGCCGATCTGCTGGTCGGAGAAGCCGTGCCGCTTGGCCTCGGCGAGAAGATCGGCGTCCAGACGCTCAGCGGAGGCCAGCTCGTCCGCGGTCTCCTTGATCAGGAACAGCTGGTCCACGAACCAGGGGTCGATCTTCGTGTACTCGAAGACCTCCTCCGGCGTGGCACCCGCGCGGATGGCCTGCATGACGGTGTTGACCCGGCCGTCGGTGGGCCGTACGGACTCCTCCAGGAGGGCGGTCTTGTCGCCGGGCTCGCCCACGAAGGTGAACTGGCTGCCCTTCTTCTCCAGCGAGCGCAGTGCCTTCTGGAAGGCCTCGGTGAAGTTGCGGCCGATCGCCATGGCCTCGCCGACCGACTTCATGGTGGTCGTCAGCGTCGAATCCGCGGACGGGAACTTCTCGAAGGCGAACCGGGGGGCCTTGACCACCACGTAGTCGAGCGTCGGCTCGAAGGAGGCCGGGGTCTGCTCGGTGATGTCGTTCGGGATCTCGTCCAGCGTGTAGCCGACGGCGAGCTTCGCGGCGATCTTGGCGATCGGGAAGCCGGTCGCCTTGGACGCGAGCGCCGAGGAGCGGGACACGCGCGGGTTCATCTCGATGACGATGACGCGGCCGTCCTCGGGGTCCACCGCGAACTGGATGTTGCAGCCGCCGGTGTCGACGCCGACCTCGCGGATGATCGCGATGCCGACGTCGCGCAGCACCTGGTACTCGCGGTCGGTCAGCGTCATCGCGGGGGCCACCGTGATCGAGTCGCCGGTGTGCACGCCCATGGGGTCGAAGTTCTCGATGGAGCAGACGACCACGACGTTGTCGTGCTTGTCGCGCATCAGCTCCAGTTCGTACTCCTTCCAGCCGAGGATGGACTCCTCCAGGAGCACCTCGGTGGTCGGCGAGAGCGTGAGGCCCTGTCCGGCGATGCGGCGCAGCTCCTCCTCGTTGTGCGCGAAGCCGGAACCGGCACCGCCCATGGTGAAGGACGGCCGGACGACGACGGGGTAGCCGCCGAGCGTCTCGACACCCTGCAGGACGTCGTCCATGGAGTGGCAGATGACCGAGCGAGCGGACTCGCCGTGCCCGATCTTCTTGCGGACCTCCTCCACGACGTCCTTGAACAGGTCGCGGTCCTCGCCCTTGTTGATCGCCTCGACGTTGGCGCCGATCAGCTCGACGCCGTACTTGTCGAGGGTCCCGGCGTCATGCAGCGAGATCGCCGTGTTGAGGGCCGTCTGGCCGCCCAGGGTGGGCAGCAGGGCGTCGGGGCGCTCCTTGGCGATGATCTTCTCGACGAACTCCGGGGTGATCGGCTCGACGTAGGTGGCGTCGGCGATCTCCGGGTCGGTCATGATCGTCGCCGGGTTGGAGTTGACCAGGATCACCCTGAGGCCCTCGGCCTTGAGGACCCGGCACGCCTGCGTGCCGGAGTAGTCGAACTCGGCGGCCTGGCCGATGACGATCGGGCCGGAGCCGATGACCAGGACGGACTGGATATCGGTGCGCTTAGGCACGCTGGCCCTCCATCAATGATACGAACCGGTCGAACAGGTAGGCGGCGTCGTGCGGGCCCGCTGCCGCTTCGGGGTGGTACTGGACGGAGAAGGCCGGCTGGTCGAGCAGCTGGAGCCCCTCCACGACGTCGTCGTTCAGGCAGACGTGGGAGACCTCGGCACGGCCGAACGTGGTCTCGCTGACCTTGTCGAGCGGCGCGTCCACGGCGAATCCGTGGTTGTGCGCGGTGACCTCGACCTTGCCGGTGGTCCGGTCCTGCACGGGCTGGTTGATGCCCCGGTGGCCGTACTTCAGCTTGTAGGTGCCGAAGCCGAGCGCGCGGCCGAGGATCTGGTTGCCGAAGCAGATGCCGAACAGGGGCGTCCTGCGCTCCAGGACGGCGGTCATCAGCGCGACCGGGCCGTCGGCCGTGGCCGGGTCGCCGGGCCCGTTGGAGAAGAAGACTCCGTCGGGGGCGACGGCGTAGACGTCCTCCGCGGTGGCCGTGGCCGGCAGGACGTGCACCTCGATGCCGCGCTCGGCCATGCGGTGCGGGGTCATGCCCTTGATGCCGAGGTCGATCGCGGCGACCGTGAACTTCTTCTCACCGACCGCGGGGACGACGTACGCCTCCTTGGTGGCGACCTCCTCGTAGAGCGAGGCGCCCTTCATGTGCGGCTGGGCCTGAACGCGGGCGACGAGCTCGGGTTCGGCGGCGATCGCCTCGCCGGAGAAGATCCCGGCGCGCATCGAGCCGCGCTCGCGCAGGTGGCGGGTGAGCGCGCGGGTGTCGATGCCGGAGATCCCGACGATGTCCTGCGCGACCAGTTCGTCGTCCAGGGAGCGCTTGGCGCGCCAGTTGGACGGCACGCGCGCGGGGTCGCGCACGACGTAGCCGGAGACCCAGATGCGGCTCGACTCGTCGTCCTCGTCGTTCCAGCCGGTGTTGCCGATCTGCGGGGCGGTCGCGACGACGATCTGGCGGTCGTACGACGGGTCGGTCAGGGTCTCCTGGTAGCCGGTCATGCCGGTGGAGAAGACGGCCTCGCCGAAGGTCTCCCCCACGGCCCCGTAGGAGCGGCCGCGGAAGATCCGGCCGTCCTCCAGGACGAGTACCGCGGGAGCCTTCGAGGCCCCCCTTGTGGAGGTGGTCATCGTGCGCCTTCCGTTTCCGTCTTGTTGATCATGGAGTTAATGGCGTCGACCCAGTCGGTGTGCTCGGCCGCGTGGTCGGAGCGGAACCCCGAGTCGATCAGACGCTCGCCGTGGGCCCAGGTCACCACGAGGAGCCCGCCCTCGGTCAGGACCTTGCCCGCGATGCCCTTGCCGAGCACCGCCTCCCGCAGGGCCTCGCGCGGGATGAAGAAGTCGGTCGCGCCGGGGCGCACGACGTCCAGTCCCGCGTCCGTCAGCGTGAGCTCGACCCGGCTGCGGGCGCCCAGGCCGTGCGCCACGATCCGGTCGAGCCACTGCCCCGCGGTGGTGGAGCCGTGGTAGCGGCCGCTCATGCCCAGTCTCGCCGGGCCGGGGTCGTCCGGCGCGGTGGGGAGTTCGGGGAGGTCGCCCTGGAGCGTGCCGCGCCACTTCCAGCCCTCGCGCATCAGCCAGTAGACGAGCGCGACGAAGAGGGCCAGGCCGACGAGCCAGCCGACGCGGGCCGCCCAGTCGGTGACCTCGGCCGACTTCTTCTCGGCGGCAAGGCCGGTGGCGAGTCCGGTGGCGAGCAGAGTTGCAGGTGTCACGTGAGCTTCCCGTCGACGAGCGTGGCCTTGCCCCGGAGCCACGTGTGCGTGACACGGCCCGGCAGCTCACGCCCCTCGTACGGAGTGTTGCGGCTGCGCGAGGCGAAGCCCGCGGGGTCCACGGACCCACGGTATTCCGTGTCGACGAGCATGAGGTTGGCGGGCTCACCAGCCGAGACGGGACGCCCGTGCCCCTTCGCCTGACCGATCTCGGCGGGCTTGAAGGACATGCGCTCGGCGACCCCGGCCCAGTCGAGGAGCCCGGTGTCCACCATGGTCTCCTGCACCACTGACAACGCGGTCTCCAGGCCGACCATGCCCATGGCGGCCGCGGCCCACTCGCAGTCCTTGTCCTCGTGCGGGTGCGGGGCGTGGTCGGTGGCGACGATGTCGATGGTGCCGTCGGCCAGGGCCTCGCGCAGGGCGAGCACGTCCCGCTCGGTGCGCAGCGGCGGGTTCACCTTGTAGACCGGGTTGTACGACCGGACCAGCTCGTCGGTGAGGAGCAGGTGGTGCGGGGTGACCTCGGCGGTGACGTCGATGCCGCGGGACTTGGCCCAGCGGACGATCTCGACGGACCCGGCGGTCGAGAGGTGGCAGATGTGGACGCGGGAGCCGACGTGCTCGGCGAGCAGGACGTCCCGGGCGATGATCGATTCTTCGGCCACCGCGGGCCAGCCCCCGAGCCCCAGCTCGGCGGAGACGACGCCCTCGTTCATCTGGGCGCCCTCGGTCAGCCGCGGCTCCTGGGCGTGCTGGGCGACGACCCCGCCGAAGGCCTTCACGTACTCCAGCGCGCGCCGCATGATCACGGCGTCGTCGACGCACTTGCCGTCGTCGGAGAAGACGGTCACACCGGCGGCCGACTCGTGCATGGCACCGAGCTCGGCGAGCTTGCGGCCCTCCAGGCCGACGGTGACGGCGCCGATGGGCTGCACGTCGCAGTAGCCGTGCTGCTGGCCGAGCCGGTAGACCTGCTCGACCACACCGGCGGTGTCGGCGACCGGGAAGGTGTTGGCCATGGCGAACACGGCGGTGTAACCGCCGGAGGCCGCCGCGCGCGTGCCCGTCAGCACGGTCTCGGAGTCCTCGCGGCCCGGTTCGCGCAGATGGGTGTGCAGGTCGACGAGGCCCGGCAGGAGCACCTTCCCGGCCGCGTCGACGACCTCGGCGCCCTCGTCCGAAAGCCCCGTGCCGACCGCCTCGATGACATCGCCGTCGATCAGCACGTCCTGCGGCTCGCCGCCGAGGACCTTCGCACCACGGATCAGGATCTTGCTCATGTGACTTACTTCTCCTCGATACGGGTGTGGGAGACGGCGGGCTCATTGCCACCGAGCAGCAGATACAGAACTGCCATCCGGATGGAGACTCCGTTTGCGACCTGCTCGACGACGGTGCAGCGGTCGGAGTCGGCGACCTCGGCGGTGATCTCCATGCCGCGGACCATGGGGCCGGGGTGCATCACGATGGCGTGCTCCGGCATCCGCGCCATGCGGTCGCCGTCCAGGCCGTAGCGCCGCGAGTACTCGCGCTCGGTGGGGAAGAAGGCGGCGTTCATCCGCTCGCGCTGCACGCGCAGCATCATCACCGCGTCGGACTTGGCGAGGGTGCTGTCGAGGTCGTACGCGACCTCGCACGGCCAGGTCTCGACACCGACCGGCACCAGGGTGGGCGGGGCGACGAGGGTGACCTCGGCGCCGAGGGTGTGCAGCAGGTCGACGTTGGATCGGGCGACCCGGCTGTGCAGGATGTCGCCGACGATCGTGATGCGCTTGCCGGAGAGGTCCTGGCCGATCCCCGCGTCCCGTCCGACGAGCCGCCGGCGCATGGTGAACGCGTCCAGCAGGGCCTGGGTGGGGTGCTGGTGGGTGCCGTCACCGGCGTTGATGACGGCCGCGTCGATCCAGCCGGAGGTGGCAAGGCGGTACGGCGCCCCCGAGGCGCCGTGGCGGATGACGACGGCGTCGACACCCATGGCCTCCAGGGTCTGGGCGGTGTCCTTGAGGGACTCGCCCTTGGACACGCTGGAGCCCTTGGCGGTGAAGTTGATGACGTCCGCCGAGAGACGCTTCTCGGCGGCTTCGAAGGAGATACGCGTGCGTGTGGAGTCCTCGAAGAAGAGGTTGACGATCGTGCGGCCGCGCAGGGTCGGCAGCTTCTTGATCGGCCGGTCGGCGACCCGGGCCATCTCCTCGGCGGTGTCGAGGATCAGGACGGCGTCGTCGCGGGTGAGGTCGGCGGCCGAGATGAGATGACGCTGCATCTTTCAGGCTCCGTAAGGCAGTTCAGGATCGGGAGATTCCGGGCAGGCGAGGGCACGCCGGAAGGGGCGTACCCGGTCCGTCTGCTGCTAGGTCTGCTTCACACCGAGCAGCACGGTGTCGCGACCGTCCTCCTCGGCGAGCTGGACCTTGACCGTCTCCCGCAGCGACGTGGGGAGGTTCTTGCCGACGTAGTCGGCGCGGATGGGCAGTTCGC
Organism: Streptomyces sp. SAI-127; assembly: GCF_029894425.1. Taxonomy (NCBI): domain Bacteria; kingdom Bacillati; phylum Actinomycetota; class Actinomycetes; order Kitasatosporales; family Streptomycetaceae; genus Streptomyces; species Streptomyces sp. SAI-127. The sequence goes on along the minus strand of NZ_JARXYJ010000001.1, from coordinate 8,519,586 downwards.
GGTGGCCTCTGTCGACGAGGACCGCGAGCTGCACCGCGCGTGGGCGCCCGATGTCGTTCAGGGCGTCCAGGGCGGCGCGGATGGTGCGGCCGGAGAAGAGCACGTCGTCGACGAGGACGACCAGGCGGCCGTCGATGCCGTCACCGGGAATCTCGGTGCGGGCCAGCGCACGCGGCGGGTGCATGCGCAGATCGTCGCGGTACATGGTGATGTCGAGCGAACCGACCGGAATCCTGCGGTCGGTGATCTCCTCGAGCTTGACGGCGAGCCGCTGGGCGAGGAAGACGCCTCGGGTGGGGATACCGAGGAGCACCACGTCGTCGGCGCCCTTGGCGCGTTCGACGATCTCGTGGGCGATACGGGTCAGCACGCGCGCGATGTCGGGGCCTTCGAGAACGGGCCGGGCATCGGACGCCTGGTGGTCGGAAGTGTCCTGCTTGTCCATAAGAAACGGACCTCCTTCTCCGCCTCACGGGACGGACCTTAAAGGACGTCGGATTTGCGCCATCCACGGTAGCAGGCCGGAACGACCTCCCTGATCACCCCCTTGGCCCAATCAGCCACCACTCTCCCGGAAGAGTCGGTGTGGACCATTCGGCTTGACGCAGAAGAGTCACGCTGCGTAACCTCACAGTGAGTTACCAGACGCGCGGCTCGAAACCACTGCGGCCGCGTCGATCCAGTGTCCGGGGAGCCATATGTCCAGCGAATACGCCAAACAGCTCGGGGCCAAGCTTCGGGCCATCCGCACCCAGCAGGGCCTTTCCCTCCACGGTGTCGAGGAGAAGTCCCAGGGACGCTGGAAGGCGGTCGTGGTCGGTTCGTACGAGCGCGGCGACCGCGCGGTGACGGTCCAGCGTCTTGCCGAGTTGGCGGATTTCTACGGCGTTCCGGTGCAGGAGCTGCTGCCCGGCACCACTCCGGGCGGGGCCGCCGAGCCGCCGCCGAAGCTGGTCCTGGACCTGGAGCGGCTGGCCCACGTCCCGGCCGAGAAGGCCGGCCCCCTCCAGCGGTATGCGGCGACCATCCAGTCCCAGCGCGGTGACTACAACGGCAAGGTGCTCTCGATCCGCCAGGACGACCTGCGCACACTCGCCGTCATCTACGACCAGTCCCCCTCGGTCCTCACCGAGCAGCTGATCAGCTGGGGCGTGCTGGACGCGGACGCGCGTCGCGCGGTGTCCCACGAGGACAGCTGAGCCGCTCCCAGCCTCAGCAGAAACGTGCCGCCGGGGTGGCCGGAACTTCACGGTTCCGGCCACCCCGGCGGCTTTCTGCGCGCCTGGTGGGCTCTGCGCGCACGGATACGCCTGAGGGCCCGCAGCGGTCTCGCTGCGGGCCCTCAGGCGTATCGCGCCTCTTACGCCTCGTTCCGACGCAGTTCTACGCCTCGTCCCGGCGCAGCGAGGGCTTCAGGTCCTTGAGCCGGCCCAGCAGGCCGTTCACGAACGAGGGCGACTCGTCCGTGGAGAACTCCTTCGCCAGCTGCACCATCTCGTCGAGCACCACCGCGTCCGGAGTCTCGTCGGCCCAGATCAGCTCATGGGCGCCCAGACGCAGGATGTTGCGGTCGACGACCGGCATCCGGTCCAGCGTCCAGCCGACCGAGTACTGCGCGATCAGCTCGTCGATGCGCTTCGCGTGCTCCGCGTAGCCCTCGACCAGCTGCATCGTGTACTCGCTCACCGGCGGCTGCCGGGTGTCTTCCCGGGAAAGCCGGATCCAGTCCGCGAGGACCGTCAGGACGTCGACTCCGCGCTGGTCGCCCTCGAAGAGGATCTGGAAGGCGCGCTTGCGGGCCGTGTTGCGGGCAGCCACGGTTAGCTGTTCACCCGGCCGAGGTAGTCGCTCGTGCGGGTGTCGACCTTGATCTTCTCACCGGTGGTGATGAAGAGCGGGACCTGGATCTGGTGACCGGTCTCCAGGGTGGCGGGCTTGGTGCCGCCGGTGGAACGGTCGCCCTGCAGGCCCGGCTCGGTCTCCTGGACGACGAGCTCGACGGCGGCCGGCAGCTCGACGAAGAGCACCTCGCCCTCGTGCTGCGCGACGGTGGCGGTGAAGCCCTCGATCAGGAAGTTGGCGGCGTCGCCGACGGCCTTGCGGTCGATCATCAGCTGGTCGTAGGTCTCCATGTCCATGAAGACGAAGTACTCGCCGTCCATGTACGAGAACTGCATGTCGCGCTTGTCGACAGTGGCCGTCTCGACCTTGACGCCGGCGTTGAACGTCTTGTCGACGACCTTGCCGGACAGCACGTTCTTGAGCTTGGTGCGCACGAATGCGGGGCCCTTGCCGGGCTTGACGTGCTGGAACTCGACGACGGACCAGAGCTGGCCGCCTTCGAGCTTGAGCACCAGGCCGTTCTTGAGGTCGTTCGTGGAAGCCACGGTTGCGGAATCTCCTGGACTGACGTGGACGACCCCGGCGCACGCACTCCTACAGCGCGAGCAGCTCCTTGGTCGTGATGGTGAGTAGCTCGGGTCCGCCGTCCGCCTCGGGGCGTACGACGAGCGTGTCATCGATCCGGACGCCGCCCCGTCCCAGGAGGTGGACTCCCGGTTCGACGGTGACCGGCACGCAAGCGTCCAGTTTACCCATGGCCGCGGGGCCCAGCTGCGGGTCCTCGTCGATTTCCAGTCCCACACCGTGTCCGGTGAGGGTCGGGATGCCTTCGTGGTGGCCCCCGGACTCCAGTACCTGACGGGCCGCACGGTCCACGTCGCGGTAGGCCGCACCGGGTGCCAGCGACTCGCGTCCGGCCCGCTGAGCGGCGAAGACGAGGTCGTACAGCTCGATCTGCCAGTCGGCGGGGGACGTACCGATGACGAAGGTACGGCCGATCTCGCAGCGGTATCCGCGGTAGTTCGCGCCCAGGCAGACGGAGAGGAAATCGCCCTCCTCGACACGGCGGTCGGTGGGACGGTGGCCGGGGCGGCCGGCGTTCGGGCCGGTACCCACGGACGTGGCGAAGGCCGGGCCGTCGGCGCCGTGATCGACCAGACGGCGCTCCAGTTCGAGGGCGAGGTGCCGCTCGGTGCGGCCGACGAGGATGGACTCCAGGAGTTCTCCCAGTGCCTGGTCGGCGATCTCGGCGCCGATACGCAGGCAGGAGATCTCCTCCTCGTCCTTGATGACGCGGAGCTGTTCGACCGCGCCCGCGAGGTCTGCGAGGCGCAATCGCGGGACGACCGAGCGGATGGCTCGGTGGCGGCCGACGGTGAGGTGGTGTTCCTCGACGGCGAGGGAGCCGGCGTGCTGCCCCGCCGCGAGGTCGGCCGCGGCGACGGCCGGGTCGCCGGCGGCGCCGGGGAGGGTGTGGATCCGCAGGGCCTCGTCGGGACGGCCGTCCATGCGGTCGTCCAGCGGACCGGGGCAGAGCAGGACGTCCTCACCGGCGCCGAGCAGGAGGACGGCGCCGCGGGGGGCGGTGCCCGCGAGGTAGCGGACGTTGGCGGGGCGGGAGATCAGCGCGGTGGCGCTGCCGCTGGCTTGGCAGCGGGCCCTGAGCTTCGTTCTGCGGGTGACGTACACCTCTGACATGACACGAGCGTAGGAGTCATACGAGTGCGGCGCCGTTCGGGAGAGGCCGAGTGGGGGTTCGTCGCCGGCTCCTGCGATCACCAGCTCGGTGGGCTCGCGATCGACCGCGCCAGCACGTCGTCCAGGACCCTCGCCGTCTGGGCCACGTCCATCTGACTGTTGTCGATGATCGGCAGGCCCGAGCCGTACCACCCGGCCATCCGGCCGTGGATCCGGGCGACCTCTTCGTCGGTCAGGCGGCGGTTGCCCGACCGTTCGGCGTTGCGCTCCAGGACGATCTCCAGGCCGGGCAGCAGGACCACCGGCAGCAGCCCCGGACCGACGTGCCGCTTCCAGCCGCCGAGGCCGACCACCGGACGGTCGGGGAAGACGGCGTCGTCGAGGATGCAGGAGATGCCGTTGGCCAGGAAGTTGCGGGCGGCGAAGCCGCAGGTGCGGCGGGCTAGGCGGTACTGGGCCTCGGAGTGGTCGTTCCAGCCGGACTGGGGGTCGGCGAAGCCCGAGCGGACCCACTCGCGCACGTCGTCGAGGCTGATGTGGGCGGTGGGGACCCTGCGATGGTCGGCCCAGTACTTGGCGACGCTCGTCTTGCCGGCGCCCGCCGGGCCGATGAGCAGCACGGCGAGGGTGGTGCCCGCGGGATCGGGCACGGCGGCGGGCGAGGTGCTGGGGGCGCCCACGGGGGCGCCGGGAGGCAGCGGCACATGGCCGGTGGTGTCCGGAACCGGCGCGGGTGAGTGCTGCGGTGCGGGCGGGACCGGAGAGTGCTGCGGCGTCGGCGGAACCGGGGCCGGGCTGAAGCCGGGTGCCGGGGGCGGTGGGGGCACCGGGGCGGAACCCTGGTGCGTACCCGGGTGATGCGGTCCCGGGTGGTGTGCGGCCGGCGACCAGCCGGCGGCGGGTCCGTGCCCCGGCTGATGGGGCGGCGGCAGCGGAGAACCCACTGCGTGCTGCATCCGGTGCCACTCCGTCTCGTCTTTTCGGCTTGCTCGCCTCCGGGGCGCTCGCGTCGGTGCCGGGAGCCCGACCGTGCTCGGCCCGAAGGCCTGTGCTCGCTCGTCCTCTCGTCTCCGACGCGCCCCTCCGGCTCACTCGCGGCAGGCTGATCGGCGCTGGTTACGGGGTGGTACATACCCCGCTCGTCACCGAACGGTACCGCCCCCGGCCCTCGTTTGGTGAAACGGCCGGGGGCGCCCCGAAGTGCCCCTGTCGCAAGGCGAATCAGGCGGAACGCCCGTCGCGGGACTTACTGGCCGACCTCGCCGTACGCGGCGAGCAGGACCGCCGGGTCGGGGCCCTCCAGGACCGTGGGCTTGCCCAGTCCGTCGAGGACGATGAACCGCAGCAGATTGCCGCGGGACTTCTTGTCGACCTTCATGGTCTCCAGCAACTTGGGCCACTGGTCGTAGCGGTAGTGCAGCGGCAGGCCGACCGATTCGAGCACCGTGCGGTGGCGGTCGGCCGTCGCGTCGTCCAACCGGCCCGCCAGACGGCCCAGTTCGGCGGCGAAGTGCATGCCTACGGCGACCGCGGCGCCGTGCCGCCACTTGTACCGCTCGTTCTTCTCGATGGCGTGGGCGAGCGTGTGGCCGTAGTTGAGGATCTCCCGGAGGCCCGACTCCTTGAGGTCGGAGGAGACGACCTCGGCCTTGACCCGGATCGAGCGCTGGATGAGCTCGGCGGTGTGCGGGCCGGCCGGGGTGCGCGCGGCCTGCGGGTCGGACTCGATGAGCTCCAGGATCACCGGGTCGGCGATGAAACCCGCCTTGATGATCTCGGCGAGTCCGGAGACGTAGTCGTTGACGGGCAGGGAGTCCAGCGCGGCCAGGTCGCACAGGACGCCGGCGGGCGGGTGGAAGGCGCCGACGAGGTTCTTGCCCTCGGCGGTGTTGATGCCGGTCTTGCCGCCGACGGCCGCGTCGACCATGGCGAGCACGGTGGTCGGGATGGCGATCCAGCGCACCCCGCGCAGCCAGGTCGCGGCCACGAACCCGGCGAGGTCGGTGGTGGCGCCGCCGCCGACGCCGACCACGACGTCGGTGCGGGTGAAGCCGGACTGTCCGAGCGCCTTCCAGCAGTAGGCGGCGACCTCGGCGGTCTTGGCCTCCTCCGCGTTCGGGACCTGGATGGCGACGGCCTCGAACCCCTGTCCGGCGAGGTCGGCGCGCAGCGCGTCACCGGTGTCGGCGAGCGCCTCGGGGTGGACGATCGCGACCCGCTGCGCCTTCTCCCCGATCAACGCGCCGAGTTCACCCAGGAGTTGACGTCCCACCAGGACCTCGTACGGCTCGCTGCCCGCGGTGCCGCCGACCTGGATGCGCGTCACTGCCTCGCTCATGCTTCCTTCAACTCCAGTGCGTCCAGCGCGTTTTGGGTGACTTCTTCGGGGCTGCGGCCGTCGGTGGCCACGACCGCCGTGGCGATCGACTCGTACAGGTGACGGCGCGCCTCCATCAGCTCGCGCCACTGCTTGCGCGGGTTGACCGCGAGCAGCGGACGCGCGGCGTTCAGGCCGGTGCGCTTGACCGCCTCCTCGACGTCCATCGAGAGATACACCACTTGCTGCCCGGCCAGCAGCGCGCGCGTGTCGGCGTCCAGGATCGAGCCGCCGCCCAGCGCGAGGACACCGTCGTGCTCGGCGAGCGCCCGCCGCACGGCGGCCTTCTCGATCGCCCGGAAAGCCGGCTCGCCCTCGTCGACGAAGATCTCCGCGATCGTGCGGCCCTGCTCGGCGACGATGTCGTCGTCGGTGTCCCGGTAGCCGACGCCGAGCCGCTCGGCCAGCAGCTGCCCGACGGTGGACTTGCCCACGCCCATCGGACCGACGAGCACCACCTGGGGACCGGTCATCGGATGGCCAGGTTCTCGAGGTAGGACCGCACATTGCGGCGGGTCTCGGGCACGCTGTCGCCGCCGAACTTCTCCGCCACCGCGTCCGCCAGGACCAGGGCGACCATGGCCTCGGCGACGATGCCGGCGGCCGGGACCGCGGACACGTCGGAGCGCTGGTGGTGGGCCTGCGCGGCCTCGCCGGTGGTCACGTCGACGGTCTGCAGGGCGCGCGGCACGGTGGCGATCGGCTTCATCGCGGCCCGCACCCGCAGCAGCTCACCCGTGCTCAGTCCGCCCTCGGTCCCGCCCGAGCGGCCGGAGACGCGCCGGATGCCCTCGGGCGAGTTCACGATCTCGTCGTGCGCCTTCGAGCCCGGCACCCGCGCCAGCTCGAAGCCGTCGCCGAGCTCGACACCCTTGATCGCCTGGATGCCCATCAGCGCACCCGCCAGGCGGGCGTCCAGCTTGCGGTCCCAGTGCACGTGCGAGCCGAGGCCCACGGGGACGCCGTACGCCAGGATCTCGACGACTCCGCCGAGGGTGTCGCCGTCCTTGTGGGCCTGGTCGATCTCCGCGACCATCGCCTTCGACGCGTCCGCGTCCAGGCAGCGCACCGGGTCCGCGTCGAGCTTCTCCACGTCGGCCGGGGTGGGGTACACGCCCTGCGGGGCCCTGGCCGAGGCCAGCTCCACGACATGGCTGACGATCTCGATGCCGGCCGTCTCCTTCAGGTACGACCGGGCCACCGCGCCCAGCGCCACCCGGGCCGCCGTCTCCCGGGCGGAGGCCCGCTCCAGGATCGGCCGGGCCTCGTCGAAGCCGTACTTCTGCATGCCCGCGAGGTCGGCGTGGCCGGGCCGCGGGCGGGTCAGCGGCGCGTTGCGCGCGAGGCCCGCCAGGATCTCCGGGTCGATGGGGTCGGCCGACATGACCTGCTCCCACTTGGGCCACTCGGTGTTGCCCACCATGATCGCGACCGGGGAACCGAGGCTGAGGCCGTGCCGGACACCGCCGAGGAAGGTGACCTCGTCACGCTCGAACTTCATCCGGGCACCGCGGCCATAGCCCAGCCGCCGCCTCGCCAGGTGGTCCGCCACCATCTCCGTGGTGATCGGCACGCCGGCGGGAAGGCCCTCCAGCGTCGCGACGAGTGCGGGACCGTGGGACTCCCCCGCGGTCAGCCAGCGCAACCTGCTCAACGGTGCTCCTCAGTGCTCGCGCCCTGGTACTGCTCTGCTTACGCGCGTCCTCGCGTACGGCAACGGCGCGACCAGGTGCGCGGCCCCGGCCCGCCACCTCCGATCCTCCCACGTTCGGCGCCGGGAGCCGGTCACAGGTCCAGCAGACGGACGTGGACACACGTACAGCTGCACCGAAGGAGCTCAGCGAGCCGCCGACGCATGTTCGCCCGCCTTGCGCATGGCCTCCACCGGCGCGGGCCTGAGACCCGTCATCTGCTCGACCTGGAGCACCGCCTGGTGCACGAGCAGGTCGAGGCCGCTGACCACGGCCCCGCCGATCATCGACCAGCGGGCCGCCAGCTCGGTCGGCCACGGGTCGTAGAGCACGTCGAAGAGGGCCGCGGGGCGCTCCGGTACGGCGTGGGCGAGAGCGTCCGTCGCCCCGGCGGGGGTGGTCGCGATCACCAGGGGAGCGTCCAGGGCCTCGGCCGCGTCCGCCCAGTCCGCCGTGCGCACGTCGACGTCGAGACGCTCGCCCCACTGCCGCATCTCGGCGGCCCGGGCCTCGCTGCGGACATAGGCCACGACCTGGCCGGTGCAGATCCGGGCGAGCGCGGCGAGCGCGGAGGAGGCGGTGGCGCCGGCGCCGAGGATCGCCGCCGATTCGACCTGTTCGATGCCCCGCTCGCGCAGGGCGGCGACCATCCCCGGGATGTCGGTGTTGTCGCCGAGGCGGCGGCCGTCCTCGGTGAACACGACGGTGTTGACCGCCTCCACCGAGGCGGCGGTCTCACTGATCTCGTCGAGCAGCGGAATGACCGCCCGCTTGAGCGGCATGGTCACCGACAGCCCGGCCCACTCGGGCCCGAGCTGCTCGACGAACCCGGGCAGTGCGGCCTCGTCGAGTTCGAACCGGTCGTACGACCAGCCCGTGAGCCCCAGCTCCTCGTAGGCGGCCCGGTGCAGGACCGGCGAGAGGGAGTGGGCGATGGGCTTTCCGAGGACGGCGGCCCGGCGGGCGTCAACTGCCCGTGCTTGCATCGAACTTGTCCTTGAGCCTCAGGAATTCAGCGTGGGTCTTGGCGAATTCGGTGGTCTTCAAGCCGTCGGTCGCGACGAAGTAGTACCAGCCGTCGTCGGTCGGATTCAGCGCGGCCTTCAGCGCGACGTCGCCCGGATTGTCGATCGGGCCGGGCGGCAGACCCTTGTTCGTGTACGTGTTGTACGGGTCCTTGTTGCTCTTGATCTCCGACTCGGAGATGCGGATGTCGCTCTCGTTCTTCAGGTAATTGAAGGTCGAGTCGAACTGCAACAGACCGTAGGTCTCGGGGTTCGCGAGGTTGAGCCGGTTGTAGACCACTTCCGCCATCTTGCGGTAGTCGTCCTCCGTCTTTCCCTCGGCCTGGACGAGGCTCGCGACCGTGATGACCTGCAGGGGATTGTCCAGCTTGAGCGCCTTGGCCTTCGCCTCCAGGTCGTACTTGCCGTATGTCTCGGCGGCCTGGGTGACCATTTCCTTCAGCACCGTCTCGGGCTTCATGCCCTTCGCGGCGGGATAGGTACCCGGATAGAGGAAGCCCTCCAGCGGGTCCTTGATGTCCTCGTTGTCGTTCGCCCAGCTCGGCAGCCCGAGGCTCTTGTATTTCTTTTCGGCGATCTTCTTCGTGGTGCCGGAAGCAAGATCGAGTTTCTCGTCGATCCTCGTGTAGACGGTGAGGTTGCGCAGTCCCGGAGCGACCAGCACGTTGTTCTGGCTCTTCCGGTCGAGCATCATCACGACGGCGCTCTCGGCGGACATCTCCTTCTTCAGCAGATAGGCGCCGGCCTGGATCGCCTTCCCCTTGGGGTTCTGCTCCTGGGCGGACACGAAGGCGTCGACGCTCTTCACGACACCCGCGTCCTTCAGCAGTCGGCCGATCGCGTACCCGCCCGCGCCCTTGGGGACCTGGACGGTGACCATCTCGCTCGTCCCGTCCCCGGCGTAGTCCGGGGCCGCGCCGAAACGATTTTGGTAGAATTGGTACCCGAAGTAGCCGACGCCTGCCGTGCCGCCGCCGAACACCAGCAGGACCACCAGACAGGCGCACCCGCTCTTGCGCTTCTTGCCGCCCTTGCCGCCGCGCCCGCGCCGGTCGCCGCGGCCGTCCTTCGGGTCGTCGGAGTCGTCCGCGCTGTCGTCGTCGCCCGCGAAGAAGGCGTGTTCTCCCTGGTCCGGGCCCGGATCCCAGTCGATCTGCGGCTCCGGCTCGGCCCGCCGACGGCTCGGCGGCTCCGGCGGCGGATACGCGTCCGGGCTGCCGTAGTAGTCCTGCTGCTCAGCGCCGTACGCGGCGGCGGCCTGCTGTCCGTACGGGTCCGAGGGATCGGCGGGGTACGGCACCTGCGCCTGCGTGCCGGTCGCCCAGCCGTTGCCGTTCTGGTCGTACGACTGCTGCGGCCCGCCCTGGTACGCCTGCTGGTCGTACTGCTGCTGGCCGTACTGCTGCTGTTGGCCGTACTGCTGGTTGTACTGCTGGTGCTGGTCGTACTGGCCGTCGTGCTGCTGCGGGTACTGCTGCTGCGCCTGACCATAGGCGGGCTGCCGGCCGTCGCCCCAGCCACCGTTGTCGTACTGCGGCTGCTGCTGCGGATAGTGCTGCGGCTGGCCGCCGTAGGGGGACTGCTGACCCGCATGGGTCTGCTGCCCTTCCCATCCACCGTCCCCGTTCAACGGGTCCTCGGGATGCCACGGTTCGGAGCCTTCGCCCCGGCCATACTCAGTCATCGATCCCCTAGAGCCGCGAGGCGGCGGTCTCCTTCTCTCACCATCCGGCTACCGTTTCGCCTCTTTCTGTGCGGTGACTGTTCGAATGTCGCCGCATCGCGCGGAACGTTACCGTACCGCGATCAGATGACCACTTCGACGCCCTCGCCGGGTGCTTTACCTGACACCCGTTCGGATTCCAGCGCCTGCTGAAGGATGATCACGGCTGCTGCCTGGTCGATGACCGATCTGCCCTTTTTGGATTTCACTCCGGATGCGCGCAGTCCCTGACTGGCCGTCACCGTGGTCATCCGCTCGTCGACGAGCCTGACCGGGACGGGCGCGATCCCCCGGGCGAGCTCCTGGACGAAGCCGCGGACCTTGACCGCGGCCGGGCCCTCGCCCCCCTTGAGGGAGCGAGGGAGGCCGACGACCACCTCGATCGGTTCGTACTCCTCGACCAGCTGCTTCAGCCGACGATGAGCTGCCGGGACGTCCCGGCCCGGGACCGTCTCCACCGGAGTGGCGAGGATCCCGTCGGGGTCGCACGAGGCGACCCCGACGCGGGCGTCCCCGACGTCGATCGCGAGTCTGCGGCCCGTGCGCATTACTTGGCCGACTCCCCGACCATGCGCTCCACGGCGTCCACGGCCTCACCGATCGCGGCCGGGTTCTGGCCACCGCCCTGGGCGACGTCCGGCTTGCCGCCACCACCGCCGCCGAGGGTCTTGGCGGCCGTCCGGACCAGGTCACCGGCCTTGAGCCCGCGCTCACGGGCGGCCTCGTTGGTGGCGATGACCGTGAGCGGCTTGCCGTTGTTCACCGTGAAGAGGGCGACCACCGCGGCCCGGCCGCCCTGGATGCGCCCACGCACGTCGAGGACCAGCTTGCGCAGGTCGTCGGGGGTCGTGCCGTCGGGGAGCTGACCGGTGACGACGGCGATCCCGCGGACGTCCTTGGCGGATTCGGCGAGTCCGGCGGCGGCCTGGAGCACCTTCTCCGCGCGGAACTTCTCGATCTCCTTCTCGGCGTCCTTCAGCTTGCCGAGCATGGCGGAGACCTTCTCCGGGAGCTCCTCCGGACGGCCCTTGATCAGCTCCTGGAGCTGGGCGACGACGGTGTGTTCACGGGCGAGGAAGTTGTACGCGTCGACACCGACGAGCGCCTCGATACGGCGTACCCCGGAACCGATGGACGACTCGCCGAGCAGCTTCACCAGGCCCAGCTGGGCGGTGTTGTGCACGTGGGTGCCGCCGCACAGTTCCTTGGAGAAGTCGCCGATGGTCACCACGCGGACCCGCTCGCCGTACTTCTCGCCGAACTCGGCGATGGCCCCCTGCTTCTTGGCCTCGTCGATGCCCATCACGTCGGCGCGGACGTCGAGCTCGCGGGCGAGCACCTCGTTGATCTTCTGCTCGACGTCGGTCATCACAGCCGTCGGAACGGCGGACGGGGAACCGAAGTCGAAGCGGAAGCGGCCGGGCTGGTTCTCGGAACCGGCCTGGGCGGCCGTCGGGCCGAGCGCGTCGCGCAGGGCCTGGTGGGTGAGGTGGGTGGCCGAGTGGGCGCGGGCGATGGCCGTACGGCGGCGGTTGTCGATCGAGGCGTGGGCCTTGGCCCCGACGGTCACCTCACCGAACTGCACGACGCCCTTGTGGACGTAGACGCCCGGAACGGGCTTCTGGCAGTCGCGGATCTCGATGACGGCGCCGGAGTCGACCTTGATCTTGCCGGTGTCGCCGATCTGGCCGCCGCCCTCGGCGTAGAACGGGGTGCGGTCCAGGACGATCTCGACCTCGTCGCCCTCGGTGGCGGCCGGGGAGGAGGTTCCGTCGACGAGGATGCCGACGATGGTGGACTCGCCCTCGGTGTCGCTGTAGCCGATGAAGTCGGTCTCGCCGACCTTGTCCGCGATCTCGCGGTAGGCGCCCGCGCCGGCGTGACCGGTCTTCTTGGCCTGGGCGTCGGCCTTGGCGCGCTCCCGCTGCTCCTTCATCAGGCGGCGGAAGCCGTCCTCGTCCACGGACAGGCCCTGCTCGGCGGCCATCTCCAGGGTGAGGTCGATCGGGAAGCCCCAGGTGTCGTGGAGCAGGAACGCCTTGTCGCCGGACAGGACCGTGCCACCGGCCTGCTTGGTCTCGGTGACGGCGGTGTCGAGGATGTTCGTGCCGCCCTTGAGGGCCTTGAGGAACGCGTTCTCCTCGGCGACGGCGACCTTCTCGATCCGCTCGCGGTCGGTGACGAGCTCGGGGTACTGCTGGCCCATCATGGCGATCACGGTGTCGATCAGGTCGAGCACGACCGGGCCGGTGGCACCGAGCAGACGCATGTTGCGGATGGCGCGGCGCATGATGCGGCGCAGGACGTAACCGCGGCCCTCGTTGCCGGGGGTGACACCGTCTCCGATGAGCATCACGGACGTGCGCATGTGGTCGGTGACCACGCGCAGGGAGACGTCCGAGTCGTGGGCGTCGCCGTAGGCCACGCCGGTCAGCTCGGTGGCCTTCTTGATGACGGCCATGGAGGTGTCGATCTCGTACATGTTCTGCACGCCCTGCAGGATCATCGCGAGGCGCTCGAGTCCGAGGCCGGTGTCGATGTTCTTGCTGGGGAGCTCGCCGAGGATCTCGAAGTTGTCCTTGCCGATGCCCTCGCCGCGCTCGTACTGCATGAAGACGAGGTTCCAGATCTCCACGTACCGCTCGTCGTTGACGGCGGGGCCGCCCTCGACGCCGAACTCGGGGCCGCGGTCGTAGTTGATCTCGGAACAGGGGCCGCAGGGTCCGGGGACGCCCATGGACCAGTAGTTGTCCTTCATGCCGAGGCGCTGGATGCGCTCCTTGGGCACGCCGATGAGCTCGTGCCAGATGCGCTCGGCCTCGTCGTCGTCCTTGTAGACGGTGATCCAGAGCCTCTCCGGCTCCAGGCCGTAACCACCCTTGTCCTGGGGGCTGGTGAGGAGCTCCCAGGCGTACTTGATGGCGCCTTCCTTGAAGTAGTCGCCGAAGGAGAAGTTGCCGCACATCTGGAAGAACGTGCCGTGCCGGGTGGTCTTGCCGACCTCTTCGATGTCGGGCGTGCGCACGCACTTCTGCACACTGGTGGCGCGCGCCCACGGCGGCTTGACCTCACCGAGGAAGTACGGCTTGAAGGGCACCATGCCGGCCGGGACCAGGAGCAGAGTCGGGTCGTCCGCGATGAGCGACGCCGAAGGGACGACGGTGTGCCCGCGCTCCTCGTAGAAGCTCAGCCAGCGGCGGCGAATCTCGGCCGACTCCATCAGTGGTCCTCATTCCGGTTGTACGAATGCGTTGTGTACGTCGAGTTCTCGATGGCGGCGACCCGCCTGGGTGCCGGGAGTTCGGGACTGTCGCGGATACCGAGGGCATCCGTCAGCTCGGCCTCCCGCTGGGCCATGTTGTCCCGGACGTCGAGCGCGAAGCCGACCGCGCGGTCCTTGAGACGGGCACCCGTCTCGATCGCCTTGTTGGCCGCTGTCACGGCAAGGTTCTCGGGGGTCAGATGCTTCAGCTTGCGATTCACCTTGGTGGTGGCCCAGACACCGGTGGCCACGCCCGTGGAGAACCAGAAAGTACGGCGGAACATCTCTTGAGCCTCAGTCCTTCTTCCCGCGGCCCCGGGAAACCGCCCGGCCCACGATCACGGTACGCCGGGGCGTCTTGGCGGGCATGTCGTCGTCCTTGCGGCCGCTGATCGCGCGGCGCACGCCGTAGCCGAAGGCCGCGACCTTGACCAGGGGGCCGCCGAAGGTGGAGGCGACGGTGGTGGACAGCGCGGAGGCGTTCGACGTGACCTCCTGGACGTCGGAGGCGATCGCGTCGACCCGCTCGATCTGGGTCTGCGCGGAGCGCACCGCGGTGGAGGCATCGGCCAGCAACGGGACGGCCTGGTCGGTCACGTCCGCCACGAGCTTGGTGGTCGCCTTGAGCGTCTGGGCCAGCCTCGCCAGCGCGACGGCGAGGAAGGAGACCAGAATCGCCCAGAAGACGGCCACCAGGATCCCGGCAACCTCTCCACCGGACACTGTGTGCACCCGCTCCCTGAAACGTGCTGTCTATGAAAAAAGTCTCCGCCGAGCCTATCGCGCCGGGGACGGCGCTCCGCACCGGATCACCCCTCGCCCGCACGCGGGCCGTCCACGGTGGTTGTACGGAGTGAACACGCTTGAGTACGCTCCGTGTTCCATGCGCAGTCATCAGCCGGACGGCACCGAGGTGAACGGCAATCTCCCCCTGGAGCTCGACGCCTTCGTCGGCCGGCGCGCGGAACTCCCGGCGCTGGCACGGGCGCTCGACACCTCGCGGCTGGTGACGGTGACGGGCCCCGGCGGTATCGGCAAGTCCCGGCTCGCGGCGCGGGTGGCGGGCGGGCGGTGCGCGCCGCCCGACGGGGTGTGGCGCGTCGAGCTGGCCGCCGTACGCGATCCGGAGTTCGTCGACTACGCCGTCGTGGAGACGCTGGGTCTGACGGACCACACCACGAGGCTGCCGCGCGAGACGCTCCTCGAGCACCTCGCCGGGCGTCGGCTCCTGCTGGTCCTCGACGGTTTCGAGCATCTGGTGGACGCGTGCGCGGCTCTGGTGGTCGACCTTCTGGGGCAGGTGCCGGGCCTGGCCGTCCTCGCCGTGGGACGCCGACCGCTGGCCGTGGCCGGCGAGCAGGTGTTCGCGCTGGGACCGCTGAGCGAGGACGAGGCCGTGGAGCTGTTCGGGGAGCGGGCCGGGCGGCAGGGGGCGACGACCGGCGACGATCCGCACGTACGGCAGCTGTGCCGGCGTCTGGACGGCATCCCGCTGGCGATCGAGCTGGCCGCGGGCCGGCTGGGAGCGCTGTCCCCTGAGCAGTTGCTGGAGCGGCTCGACGACCGGTTCCGGCTGCTGACGGGCGGTGGCCGGGACGCCCTCCCCCGCCATCGGACACTGCGCACGGCGATCGGCTGGAGCCATGAACTGTGCACGCCCGAGGAGCGGTTGCTGTGGTCGCGGCTCTCGGTGTTCGCCGGGCAGTTCGATCTGGAGGCCGCCGAGTACGTGTGCAGCGGCGACGGTCTGCACTCCGACGACGTCCTCGACGTCCTGTCCGCGCTGCTCGCCCAGTCGGTGGTGGCCCGTGAGGAGACCGCGACCGGCGTGCGCTACCGCATGTTCGACACGGTTCGTGCGTACGGCGCCGAGTGGCTGGAGGCGATGGGTGACGCGGTCCGGCTGCGCAGGCGGCACCGCGACTGGTACGTGGGCCTGGCGACCTGGTGCGAGCTGGAGTGGTTCTCCCCGCGGCAGAACGAGGTGGCCGCACGGATCGAGGCGGAACTGCCGAACCTTCGCTGCGCCCTTGAGTACTGCCTGACCGAGCCGGACGGGGCGGAGCTGAGCCGGCATCTCGCGGGCTCCCTCTGGTTCTGCTGGGTCGGCTGCGGCCGGATGTCCGAGGGGCGGCACTGGCTGGAGCGCAGCGTCGAACTGGAGCCCGGCCATGAGCCCGCCCGCCTGAAGGCCCTGTGGGTCCTCGGCCATGTGGCGATCCTCCAGGGCGACACCGTGCCGGCGCTGGCGGCGCTCCAGGAGTGCCGGGAGGAGGCGGAGCTCTCCGCGAGTGCGACGGCGGCGGCGTACGCCGAACACCGCACCGGCTGTCTGGCGCTCGTCTCGGACGACATGCCCCGCGCGGACGGGCTGCTGCGCTCGTCGCTGGAGCACTACCAGGAGCTCGGCGAGCTCAACAGCAATGTGCTGATGGCGCAGGTCGAGCTGGCGATGGCGCGCGCCTTCCTGGGCGATCTGCCGGACGCGGTGCGGCTGTGCGAGGACGTCCGTCAGGTGTGCGAGGACCACGGCGAGCGGTGGGCCCGGTCGTACGCGCTGTACGTCCTGGCGTACGCGGCCTGGAGCGAGGGGGATGCGGCACGCGCGCGTGAGCTGCTCACCGACTGCCTGGCCTGCGCGCACGCCTTCCACGACCTGCTCGGCTCGGTCCTGTCCATCGAGCTGCTCGCTCTGGTCACCGTGACCGAGGGCGATCCGGCCGAGGCCGCGGTGCTGCAGGGCGCGGCGGCCTCGCTGTGGCCGTCGGTGGGCCTGCCCCTGTTCGGCTCGGCCTACTACAACGCCCCGCACGGGCTGTGCGAGACGACGGCGCGGGAGCGGCTGGGCGACGAACGGTACGAGGAGTGCGTACGACAGGGCCGGGCGCTCGGCCGGGACGCCGTAGTGTCCCGGGCGCTGGGCCGCGCCCGCCCGCTCGGGGGACTGCCGGCGCCGCGGGGTTCCGTGCCGCACGCGCGAGCGGCCCTCGACATGCAGCAACCCGCCGCCTCGCCCACCCGGAAGGGCGGGGAGACGGCGGGCTGAAGTGGTGCGTGTCCTACGGCCTGCCGGTGATCAGCGGGCGTAGTACTCGACGACGAGCTGCTCGTCGCAGATCACCGGGATCTCCTTGCGGTTCGGCTCACGGTCCAGGCGGAAGGCCAGGGCGCGGAGGTTCACCTGGAGGTAGCGCGGGGTCTCGCCGTCGGGGGCGAAGCCGCCCTCACGGGCGATCGAGAAGAGGGTCTTCTCGCGGCTGCGCTCGCGAACCATCACGACGTCGTCGGGACGGACACGGAAGGACGGCTTGTCGACCTTCTGACCGTTGACCTCGATGTGGCCGTGAACGACCATCTGGCGGGCCTGGTAGATCGTGCGGGCGATGCCCGAACGCAGGACCAGCGCGTCGAGACGGCGCTCGAGCTCGATGACCAGGGCCTCACCGGTCTTGCCCTGGGTCTTGGCGGCACGCTCGTAGGCGCGGACGAGCTGACGCTCGGACACGTCGTACTGCGCGCGCAGACGCTGCTTCTCGAGCAGACGGACCTTGTAGTCCGAGTTCTGCTTGCGGCCACGGCCGTGCTCACCCGGCGGGTAGGGGCGGGCCTCGAAGTACTTGACGGCCTTCGGGGTCAGCGCGATGCCGAGGGCACGCGACTTCTTGACCTTGGGGCGGGGCTGGTTCGCCACTGTCTCTCATTTCCTGGTTTTCGGCTTGTCAGGGTTGAGGGAGGTCGCATCCGCAGCCGGGGAAACCCGCCGGGTCCTGGAAGAACCTGGTGGGCAGCCGCTCCCTGGTCTGGGCACAAACGTGCAGCACGCGAGTGGCCCACCTACCGCTGGCGGTGGTGGGCTGCCCGCGACACCATTCGAACGGTGCGCGACGCTCCTGGAACCCGCTGGGGGTTCCGGCTGACCGTCCCGTTCTGACTGCACGGGACACAGCGCTTCGAGGATTCTACAGGGTGCTCACGGCCGCTTGCGACCGAGGTGCTTGCGGGTCCACTCCACGGCGTCCGCGTACCGGGCCTCGGCGCCGTGCCGGGTGGGTTCGTAGTACTCGCGGTCCTTGATGGCGTCCGGGGCGTACTGCTGCTCGGCGATCCCCTCGGGCAGGTCGTGCGGGTAGACGTACCCCTGCGCGTGCCCGAGCTTGGCGGCGCCCTTGTAGTGCCCGTCGCGCAGATGCGGCGGCACCGGCCCGGCCAGCCCCTTGCGTACGTCCTCCATGGCCGCGCCGATCGCCGTCGTCGCGGCGTTGGACTTCGGGGCCAGGGCGAGGGCGATGGTGGCGTGGCTCAAGGTCAGCGCGGCCTCGGGGAAGCCGATCATGGCGACGGCCTGAGCTGCGGCGACCGCTATGGGCAGGGCGTTCGGGTCGGCGAGGCCGATGTCCTCGCTGGCGGAGATCATCAGCCGGCGGGCGATGAAGCGGGGGTCCTCACCGGCCTCGATCATGCGGGCCAGATAGTGCAGCGCCGCGTCGACGTCGGAGCCCCTGATGGACTTGATGAGGGCGCTGGCCACGTCGTAGTGCTGGTCGCCGTCGCGGTCGTACTTCACGGCCGCGCGGTCGACCGTCTCCTCCAGCGTGGTGAGGGTGATCTCCGGCTCGCCCTTGTCGAGGGCGGCCCCGGCCGCGGCCTCCAGGGCGGTCAGGGCACGCCGGGCGTCGCCGCCGGCGATCCGCAGGAGGTGATCCTCGGTGTCCTCGGGAAGGGTGACGGCGTCCTTCAGACCCCGCTCGGCGCTCAGCGCCCGCTTCAGCAGTCCTCTGACGTCGTCGTCGGTGAGGGGTTCGAGGGTCAGCAGCAGGGACCTGGACAGCAGCGGGGAGATGATCGAGAAGTACGGGTTCTCGGTGGTCGCCGCGATCAGGGTCACCCAGCGGTTCTCGACCGCGGGGAGCAGGGAGTCCTGCTGGGCCTTGCTGAAGCGGTGGATCTCGTCGAGGAAGAGGACGGTCTCCTTGCCGAAGCCGCCGGTGGCCCGGCGGGCGCCCTCGATGACCGCGCGGACCTCCTTGACGCCGGCGGTGATCGCGGAGAGCTCCACGAAGCGCTTGTTGGTGGCCTTGGAGACGACGTACGCCAAGGTCGTCTTGCCGGTGCCGGGCGGGCCCCAGAGGATCACCGAGGACGGTCCGGCGGGACCGCCACTGCCCTCGCCGACCAGTCGGCGCAGCGGCGAACCCGGCTTGAGCAGGTGCTGCTGGCCCACCACCTCATCGAGGGTGCGCGGGCGCATCCGGACCGCCAGGGGGCTGCCGGCCGGGTCCTTCTCCTGGCGTTCTTCTGCCGCGGCGGTGAACAGATCGGGCTCCACGTTCAAAACCCTATGTCACGCCACTGACAACGCCGTCGGCCGTCGGTCAGGCCCAGAGCCTGTCGCCCCAGCGGGTCAGGATCAGCATGGCGATGATGCCGCAGTGGGTGACCGGCAGGACCCAGGTGAACTCGGCCAGGAAGCGCTTGAGCCAGCCCGGGGACGGCAGCAGGTCGTTGCGGATGTTGAACGAGGTCACGTACCAGAACATCGTGATCGTCGCGACCCAGGCCAGCGAGCACCACAGGCACAGCGCGTTGATGCGGTACAGCGACTGGAACTGCAGCCAGGTGCAGAAGACCACGCCGAAGAGCGTGCCGAAGTTGAAGGTGAGCCAGTACCAGCGCGGGAAGGTGGCGCGGGTGAGCAGGCTCATGCCGACACAGATGACGATGCCGTAGCAGACGAGGCCGAGCATCGGGTTGGGGAACCCGAAGGCGGCGGCCTGCTTGCTCTCCATCACGCTGCCGCAGGAGACGATCGGGTTGAGGGAGCAGCTCGGCGTGAACGTCTTGCCGCTGACCTTGCCCTCGAGGATCTTGAACTTGTCGATCGTGATGACCCACGCGGCGAGCAGACCGGCGGCGCCGGTGATCACCAGCAGCAGCGCGAAGGCGCGGCTGCCGCCCACCGTCCGGGGCGCGGCGTCGGCGCTCGCCGACGAGGGCTCGGGCTCCGTGGAGACGTCTTTCACTGTGGTCTTGCTCATCACGCCGATCCGTCTGCTTGAGAGTTGGACCTTCTTCGGGCAGGGGCCATTGTGCCGCACCTGGAGGCTTGTCCACCGTTCGGTGGACATAAGGAAGTACGCACGGTCGTCCCTGAGCGTTCGGTTCCGGCCGATGCTCACCGGCATGACCACACACGCGAACGAACTCGCGGTGGACGTTCGAGGGCTGCGCAAGCAGTACGGCGACGTGACCGCGGTCGACGGGATCGATCTCGGCATCCGCAGGGGCGAGGTGTTCGGCCTGCTCGGGCCCAATGGCGCGGGCAAGAGCACCACGGTGGAGATCCTCCAGGGCAACCGGGACCGGGACGCGGGTGAGGTGTCCGTGCTCGGCTCGGACCCGGCGCACGGCACGCGCGCGTGGCGTTCACGTGTCGGAATCGTCTGGCAGGACGAATCCGCGCCCGCCGAGTTGACGGTCGCGGAAACCGTCCGGCATTTCGCCCGCTACTACCCGCGGCCGCGGGACCCGGAGGAGGTCATCGGTCTGGTGGGTCTGGAGGCCAAGGCCGGCAGCCGGATCAAGGCCCTGTCGGGCGGGCAGCGGCGGCGGCTCGACGTGGCGCTGGGTGTGATCGGCGGCCCCGAACTGCTGCTCCTGGACGAGCCGACGACCGGTTTCGACCCGGCGGCCCGGCGCCAGTTCTGGGACCTGATCCGCAAACTGTCCGACGAAGGCACGACGATCCTGCTCACCACGCACTACCTGGAGGAGGCCGAGTCGCTCGCCGACCGGCTGGCCGTGATCTCCCGGGGCAAGGTGGTCGCCGAGGACGAGCCCGCCGCTCTGCGGGAGCGGTACGGCACCGGCGCCACCGTCGAGTGGACCGAGCCGGACGGCGCTCCGCGCGCGGAGCACACCGACACCCCGACCAGGACGGTCGCCGCGCTGATGCGCCGCTTCGACGGCGAGATCCCGGGACTCCAGGTCAGCCGCCCCACGCTGGAGGACGTCTACCTCCGGCTCACCGGACAGGAGGACGCGCGATGACCACGACCGCCGTACGGTCCCGGACCCATGCTCGTGCCGGGAGGCTGCCCGGAGTCTGGGGGCTCGGGCTCCGGCGGGGCGCCCTGGAGATCAGGCAGTTCTTCCGCCAGCGCGACCACGTGGTGTTCACCTTCGCCTTCCCGGTGGTCTTCCTGTTCCTGTTCGCGTCGATCTTCAGCGACGACGTGGAGGGGGCGGGCATCAAGGCCTCGCAGCTGTACGTGCCGGCGATGATGGCCGCCGGCATCATGTCGACGAGCTTCCAGTCGCTCGGCATCTCGATCGCCGTCGAGCGGGACGAGAAGGTGCTGCGCAGGCTGCGTGGTACCCCGATGCCGCCGGCGGCGTACTTCCTGGGCAAGATCTGGCTGGTTCTGGTCACCGGCGTCCTGGAGACGGCGATCCTGCTGCTCGTCGGCACGACGCTGTACGACATCGATCTGCCGTCGGACGCCGGCAAATGGTTCGCGTTCGCCTGGATCTTCGTGCTCGGCCTCACGGGGTGCGCGCTGCTCGGCATCGCGATCAGTTCGGTGCCCGACTCCAGCAAGAGCGCGAGCTCGGTGGTCGTCCTGCCCTTCCTGGTCCTCCAGTTCATCTCCGGGGTGTACATCACGATCGACACGATCCCCGACTGGATGCTGAACATCGGCGCGCTGTTCCCCCTGAAGTGGATGTGCCAGGGGCTGCGCGGGGTGTTCCTGCCGGACTCCGCGCAGGTCCTGGAGCAGGCCGGCGGCTGGGAGTTCGGGCGCACCGCCCTGGTGCTGGGGGCGTGGTGCGTCGGAGGATTGCTGCTGTGTCTGCTGACCTTCCGGTGGAAGAACCGGCGCGACGGGTGAACGGTCCGGCGGACGCCGGGGGCGCGTACTCGTGGGAGCGTTCCTTCCGGCTCTGGGACACCTACTTCGCGCTGATCTGGCTGGCCACCCTGGTGTTCGTGCTGGGTGCGGGACACCCCGGGTGGCCGGTCCGCGTCACGGCGGCGGCGCTGCTGTTGCCGCTGGTCCCGATTTTCGTACGGGTCGGTCGCCCCCTGCTCCGGCAGGATCCGCCCGACGCGCGCAAGGCCCTCACCTACCTCGGCGCGATGATGGCGCTGTTCCTTCCCTCGGCGATCCTGGTCGGCGAGACCCGGCTGATGACCTTCGCTCTCGTCCCCCAGTGCTTCATGACGCTGCGCACGCGGTGGGCTCTGACCGCCGTGGCGGTGATCAATCTCGCCCCCGTGGCGGGCTGGGCGCTGCTGTGGTGGCCGAGCGACCAGGACGTCTTCTTCAACGGGCTGTTCGCCGTCGTCACCCTGGTCTTCTCGGTGGCCGTCGGCAGTTATGTCATCCGGATCATCGAGCAGAGCCAGGAACGAGCGGCTCTGATCGCCGAGTTGGACACGAGCCGGCACGAGGTCTCGCGGCTGTCCGCGGCGCACGGGGCACTGACCGAGCGACAGCGGATGGCCCGGGAGATCCACGACACCCTCGCGCAGGGCTTCACCAGCCTGCTGATGCTGATCCAGGCCGTCGAGGCCGAGCTCGACCACGACGTGCCGCAGGCCCGCCGTCATCTGGCCCTGATGGACGAGACGGCCCGGCAGAACCTCGCCGAGGCGCGGGCCCTGGTCGCCGACGGCACCCCCGCCGACCTGGACGGCGCGACGCTGCCGGACGCCCTGTTCCGGCTGGCGGCCCGGCACTCCGCGAAGCTCGCCGTGACCGGCCGGGTCCGTCCGCTGCCCGCGGGCGCCGAGGTCGTCGCCCTGCGCTCCTGCCAGGAGGCGCTCACGAACTGCCGTAAACACGCGGGGAGTTCGGCGACCGTGACCATCGACCTCGGCTATGCCGACGAGAGCCTCACCCTGTCCGTAAGGGACGACGGTCACGGCTTCGACCCGGGGGCCGCCCGCGACGGCTACGGTCTGGCGGGGCTCCGGGCCCGGACCACCGAGGTCGGCGGGACGGTGCGGGTGCGCAGCGCGCCCGGCGGCGGCACCACGGTCACCGTTCGTCTGCCCGTACCGCCCCCGAGGAGCTGTTCATGATCCGGATCATCCTGGCCGACGACCACCCGGTCGTCCGGGAGGGCCTGCGGGCGATGCTGAGCGCGGAACCGGACCTGGAGGTGATCGCCGACGCGTCCAGCGGGCCGCAGGCGGAGGCGCTGGCGGCGGAACTACGGCCCGACATCGTGCTGATGGACCTGCGGATGCCGGGCGGCCCGGGCGTGGAGTCGATCGTACGGATGACGGAGGCGGGGCTGCCCTGCCGGGTGATCGTCCTGACGACGTACGAGACGGACCGGGACATCCTGCGGGCCGTTGAGGCGGGGGCGGCCGGCTATCTGCTCAAGGACCTGCCGCGGGGCGAACTGGCGGAGTCCGTACGGGCCGCCGCCCGCGGCGAGACGGTCCTGGCGCCGACCGTCGCCGCCCGACTGGTCGACCAGCTGCGCACCAGGCCGGAACGGCCCCGGCTCTCGGAGCGCGAGACAGCGGTGCTGCGTCTGGTGGCGGAGGGCTGCACGAACGCGGAGATCGGGCGCAGGCTGTTCATCGGCGAGTCGACGGTCAAGACCCATCTCCTGCGCGTCTTCGGCAAGTTGGGAGTCGACGACCGCACCGCCGCGGTCACCAGCGCCCTGCGGTACGGGCTGCTCGACCAGTAAGCCGCAGGCGTCGCGGGCGCGGCGAGACGAGAAGGGCGCCGGCCTTTTGACCGGCGCCCTTCTCCCGTGGGCCTGTCAACCGAGCCTGGACTCCAGCTCCGCCACGATCTCGTTGACCCCGATCGCCGACTGCTCCCCGGACTCCATGTCCTTGAGCTGTACGACGCCCTCGGCGAGGTCGCGTTCACCGGCGACGATCGTGTAGCGGGCGCCGCTGCGGTTGGCGTTCTTCATGGCGCCCTTGAGGCCCTTGGCGCCGTAGGAGAAGTCCGCCGCGATGCCCACCTTGCGGAGCTCGGTGACCTTGGCGAACAGGATCCGCCGGGCTTCCTCCCCCAGCGGGACCGCGAACACACTGGTCGTCGAGGGGAGTTCGAGCTCGACGCCCTCCGCCTCCAGGGCGAGGACCGTGCGGTCGACGCCCAGCGCCCAGCCCACGGACGGCAGGGCCGGGCCGCCGATCATCTCCGACAGGCCGTCGTAGCGGCCACCGCCGCCCACCGCGGACTGGGAGCCCAGACCGTCGTGGACGAACTCGAAGGTCGTACGGGTGTAGTAGTCGAGGCCGCGCACCAGCTTCGGGTCGTCCTCGAAGGACACGCCCGCCGCCGTGATCAGCTCACGGACCTCCTCGTGGTACGCCTTGCAGGCGTCGCAGAGGTAGTCGCGCAGCAGCGGGGCGTCCCCGAGCTGCTTCTGGACCGACTCCCGCTTGTCGTCGAGGACGCGCAGGGGGTTGATCTCGGCGCGGCGGAGCGTGTCCTCGTCGAGGTCCAGGCCGCGCAGGAAGTCCTGGAGTGCGGCCCGGTACACCGGACGGCACTCCTTGTCGCCCAGGCTGTTGAGCAGGATGCGGAAGTTGCGCAGCCCCAGCGAGCGGTACGCCTGGTCGGCCAGGATGATCAGCTCGGCGTCGAGCGCCGGGTCCTCCGCGCCGATCGCCTCGGCGCCGACCTGCGAGAAGTGCCGGTAGCGGCCCTTCTGCGGACGCTCGTAGCGGTAGTACGAGCCGGAGTACCAGAGCTTGACCGGCAGGTTGCCCGTCTTGTGCAGGTTGGCCTCCAGCGCCGCGCGCAGCACGGAGGCCGTGCCCTCGGGGCGCAGGGCCAGCTTGTCGCCGCCCTTGGTCTCGAAGGCGTACATCTCCTTGGTCACGATGTCGGTGGACTCACCGACCCCGCGCGCGAACAGCTCGACGCTCTCGAAGCCGGGCGTCTCGATGTAGCCGTAACCGGACGAGCGCAGCGGCGCGGCGATCGCCTCACGGACCGCCAGGAACTTGGCGCTGTCCGGCGGGATCAGGTCGTACGTGCCCTTGGGGGCCTGAAAGGTGCTCACGAAGTCTCTCGTCACATTCCTCGTCGGGGAGCCTCGGAGGAGGCTCCCTGGCCGGCGGCCACCTCCCGCAGATACGGGTTGGTGGCGCGCTCCTGGCCGATGGTCGTCTGGGGGCCGTGGCCGGACAGCACCACGGTCGAGTCGTCGAGCGGCAGGCACACGCGGGCCAGCGAGTCGAGCATCTCGGCCATGTCACCGCCGGGCAGGTCGGTGCGTCCGATGGAGCCGGCGAAGAGCAGATCCCCCGAGAAGAAGACCGAGGGAATCTCGGCCGTCTCGGGCATCCGGAAGGTCACCGACCCCTTGGTATGGCCCGGCGCGTGCGCGACGGAC
Organism: Streptomyces sp. SAI-127; assembly: GCF_029894425.1. Classification (NCBI taxonomy): domain Bacteria; kingdom Bacillati; phylum Actinomycetota; class Actinomycetes; order Kitasatosporales; family Streptomycetaceae; genus Streptomyces; species Streptomyces sp. SAI-127. Next base: position 8,494,589 of record NZ_JARXYJ010000001.1, on the reverse strand, counting down.
AGCTCCAGGCCCGCGAGCTCCAGCCGCACACCGTCGGTCAGTTCCTTGACGTCGTCCGGCTCCCCCACGGTGATCTCGCCCATGAGCGGCATCCCGATGGAACGCCCCAGACCCATCGACGGGTCCTTCATCATGTAGCGGTCCTCGGGGTGGATCCACGCGGGCACTCCGTGCGCGCCGCACACGGGGACGACCGAGGCAACATGGTCGATGTGGCCGTGGGTGAGGACGACGGCGACGGGCTTGAGCCGATGCTTCGTCAGCGCTTCCTCGACTCCCTCGGCGGCCTGGTGGCCCGGGTCGATGATCACGCACTCCTCACCGGCGGCGGGGGCGACGAGATAACAGTTCGTCCCCCAGGCCCCGGCGGGGAACCCGGCAATGAGCACGATCGTCCTCGGTTTGTCTAGGTACGGGCGGTCTTCCGGGCGGCTGCCCCACTGGTCAGAGCCTACCGGCGCTGCCGATTCCTCAGCGAACCCATATACGGTACGGGGCACACGCAGGCGGTCGGTTGACAGGACGCGTGCGTACCGGTCGGCGTACGAGACGCATGAGGAGAGAACCCCGTGGTCACCCAGGAACAGCGGAAGCGGCAGCTCGCGCGGGAGAAGTTCTTGCGGCAGCAGCAGCGGCGCACGGCCGCGCGCCGCAAGGCCCGTGTACGCAACTCTGTGATCGGGTCGGTGCTCGGCGTGATCCTGGTGGGCAGCCTGGCGCTCTACACGTCCGGGGTCATGAAGGACGACGACAAGGCCAGCGCGAGCGCGGAGACGACTCCCAGCGCGGCGCCGACCAGCAAGGCGCCGGACCCGTGCGAGAAGGCGGCCCCCGGCAAGGTCGAGACGCAGACCTGGAAGAAGGAGCCGGCGATGTCCATCGACAAGTCGGCGAAGTACACCCTCGGCCTCGCGACGACCTGCGGTGAGATAGACATCGCGCTGAAGGCGTCGGCGGCCCCGCACACCGTGAACTCGTTCGACTTCCTGGCGAACAAGGGCTTCTTCGACCACACCAAGTGCCACCGGCTCACCACCAACGGCATCTACGTCCTGCAGTGCGGCGACCCGACGGGCTCCGGCAGCGGCGGACCGGGCTACACCATCCCGGACGAGAACCTGAAGGACAAGAGCCTCAAGAGCAACGTCTACCCGGCGGGCACCGTCGCGATGGCGAACACCGGGCAGGCGCACACCGGCGGGAGCCAGTTCTTCCTCGTCTACCAGGACAGCCAGCTCCCTCCGAGCTACACCCCGTTCGGCACCATCTCGGAATCCGGTATGAAGGTGCTGAAGAAGATCGCCGCGGCCGGTGAGAGCACCGGCGCGGGCGACGGCGCGCCGAACGCGACCGTCGTGATCAACAAGGCGACGGTCACCAAATCCTGACCGCCAAGTGCGGAATTTCGGTCGCGCGGGATGCGGACAGGCAACCCGCCGGTCGCCTATGTTGGCCGTGACGAAACTGTGGACGATGCCCGGGGGCGCTGAAGCCTCTCGCAGGCATCATGTGGAGGAGGCGCTGTGAGCAGCGACCCGTGGGGCCGCGTCGACGAGACGGGGACCGTGTACGTGCGTACGGCCGACGGCGAGCAGGTCGTCGGTTCCTGGCAGGCCGGCTCCCCCGAGGAAGCCCTGGCCTACTTCGAGCGCAAGTACGAGGGCCTGGTTGTCGAGATCGGCCTCCTCGAGAAGCGAGTCAAGACCACCGACCTGTCGGCGAAGGACGCTCAGGCGGCCATCGACCACATCCGCGAGCAGGTCGACGCGCATCACGCGGTCGGCGACCTGGACGCGCTCAAGGTGCGGTTGGACAAGCTCGTGGAGACCGTCGACAAGCGCCGCGAGGAGCGCAAGCAGCAGCGCGCGAAGCAGTCCGACGAGGCCCGGCACGCCAAGGAGGCGCTGGTCGTCGAGGCGGAGGAGCTGGCCCAGTCCGACCAGTGGCGGGCCGCCGGTGAGCGGCTGCGCGCGCTGGTGGACACCTGGAAGGGTCTGCCCCGCCTGGACCGCAAGTCGGACGACGAGCTGTGGCACCGCTTCTCGCACGCGCGCTCGGCGTTCTCCAAGCGCCGCAAGGCCCACTTCGCGTCGCTGGACGCGCAGCGCGAGGACGCCCGCAGGACCAAGGAGCGCCTGGTCGGCGAGGCCGAGGCACTGTCCGGGTCGACGGACTGGGGTCCGACGGCGGCGCGCTACCGCGAGCTGATGGCCGAGTGGAAGGCGGCCGGCCGCGCCCAGCGCGAGCACGAGGACGACCTGTGGAACCGCTTCCGCGGCGCCCAGGACGTGTTCTTCGCGGCCCGCAGCTCGGTCTTCGCCGAGCGGGACGCGGAGCAGACCGAGAACCTCAAGCTGAAGGAGGAGCTGGCCGAGGAGGCCGAGAAGCTCCTGCCGATCGACGACCTGAAGAGCGCCCGCGCCGCCTTCCGCGCGATCAACGAGCGCTGGGAGGCCATCGGTCACGTACCGCGGGACGCCCGGCCGAAGGTCGAAGGCCGGATGCACGCCGTCGAGCGCGCCCTCCAGGAGGCCGAGGAGACCGAGTGGCGCCGGACCAACCCGGAGGCACGCGCACGTGCCGCGGGTCTGACCGGCCAGCTCCAGGCCGCCGTGGACAAGCTCAGGGGTCAGATCGACCAGGCACGCGCCCAGGGCAACAACGCCAGGGCCGACAAGCTGGAGCGTGAGCTGGAGGGCCGCCAGGCGCTCCTGGACCAGGCGCTCAAGGGTCTCCAGGAGTTCGGCGGCTGAGGCCGTACGGCAAAGGGCCCCGCACCTTGGGTGCGGGGCCCTTTCACGTGTCTGCTACGACCGGTTCCGCGCCGAGGTCACGCGGTACACGTCGTACACGCCCTCGACTCCCCTGACCGCCTTCAGGACGTGCCCGAGGTGCTTCGGGTCGCCCATCTCGAAGGTGAAGCGGGAGGTGGCGACGCGGTCGCGGGAGGTCTGGACGGCCGCGGAGAGGATGTTGACGTGCTGGTCGGACAGGACGCGGGTGACGTCGGAGAGGAGCCGGGAGCGGTCCAGGGCCTCGACCTGGATGGCGACCAGGAAGACCGAGGACTGCGTGGGCGCCCACTCGACCTCGAGTATGCGCTCGGGCTCGCGGGACAGTGACTCCACGTTGACGCAGTCGCTGCGGTGAACCGATACGCCACTACCGCGGGTGACGAAGCCGATGATCGGGTCGCCCGGGACGGGGGTGCAACAGCGGGCCAGCTTGACCCACACGTCCTCGACGCCCTTGACGACGACGCCCGGGTCGGTGTTGGAGCGCCGCTTGCGACGGCCGCGGCTCGGCGGGACCGCCTCGTCGATCTCCTCGGTGGCCGCTTCCTCGCCGCCGAGCGCGGAGACGAGTTTCTGCACGATGTTCTGCGCGGAGACGTGCCCCTCGCCGATCGCCGCGTACAGCGCGGAGATGTCGGAGTACCGCATCTCGTGCGCGAGCGTGACGAGCGAGTCGCCGGTGAGGATGCGCTGGATCGGCAGGTTCTGTTTGCGCATCGCCCGGACGATGGCGTCCTTGCCCTGCTCGATCGCCTCGTCGCGGCGCTCCTTGGAGAACCAGGCGCGGATCTTGTTGCGCGCCCGCGGCGACTTCACGAAGTTCAGCCAGTCCCGGGACGGACCGGCCCCGGGTGCCTTGGACGTGAAGACCTCGACGAGGTCGCCGTTGTCCAGGGTCGATTCCAGCGGTACGAGGCGGCCGTTGACCCGGGCCCCTATGGTGCGGTGGCCCACCTCGGTGTGCACCGCGTAGGAGAAGTCCACCGGTGTGGCACCGGCCGGCAGCGCTATGACGTCGCCCTTGGGGGTGAAGACGAAGACCTCGTTGCGTGACAGGTCGAAGCGCAGGGACTCCAGGAACTCGCCGGGGTCCTCGGTCTCCTTCTGCCAGTCGAGGAGCTGGCGCAGCCACGCCATGTCGTTGAGGTGGTCGTCCTTGCCGGTGGTCCGCGGCTGGTCCGAGCGCACCTTGGAGGTACCGGCGACGGCCTCCTGCTTGTACTTCCAGTGCGCGGCGATGCCGTACTCGGCGCGGCGGTGCATGTCGAACGTACGGATCTGGAGTTCGACCGGCTTGCCGTTGGGCCCGATGACCGTGGTGTGCAGCGACTGGTACATGTTGAACTTGGGCATCGCGATGTAGTCCTTGAACCGGCCGGGGACCGGGTTCCATCGCGCGTGCACGGTGCCGAGGGCGGCGTAGCAGTCGCGGACGGTGTCGACGAGGACTCGGATGCCGACCAGGTCGTAGATCTCCGCGAAGTCGCGGCCGCGGACGATCATCTTCTGGTAGACGCTGTAGTAGTGCTTCGGTCGCCCGGTGACGGTGGCCTTGATCCGGGCCGCGCGCAGGTCGGACTGCACCTCGTCGGTCACTATGGCCAGGTACTCGTCGCGCTTGGGTGCCCGCTCGGCCACCAGCCGTACGATCTCGTCGTACATCTTGGGGTAGAGGATCGCGAAGGCGAGGTCCTCCAGCTCCCACTTGATGGTGTTCATGCCGAGGCGGTGGGCGAGCGGAGCGTAGATCTCCAGCGTCTCGCGCGCCTTCTTCTCCTGCTTCTCGCGCTTGAGGTAGCGCATGGTGCGCATGTTGTGCAGGCGGTCGGCGAGCTTGATGACCAGGACGCGGGGGTCCTTGGCCATCGCCACGACCATCTTGCGCACGGTCTCGGCCTGCGCGGCCTCGCCGAACTTGACCTTGTCCAGCTTGGTGACGCCGTCGACGAGCAGGGCCACGGAGTCGCCGAAGTCGCGGCGGAGCTGGTCGAGGCCGTACTCGGTGTCCTCGACGGTGTCGTGCAGCAGGCCCGCCATGAGGGTGGCCGGGTCCATGCCGAGCTCGGCGAGGATCGTGGTCACCGCGAGGGGGTGGGTGATGTACGGGTCGCCGCTCTTGCGCTTCTGGCCGCGGTGCCAGCGCTCGGCGACCTGGTAGGCCTTCTCGATCTGGCGGAGTGTCGACGTCTCGATCTTCGGGTCGTTGCTGCGCACTATCCGCAGCAGGGGCTCCAGAACCGGGTTGTACGGGTTGGAACGCTGGACGCCGAGGCGGGCGAGACGGGCACGGACGCGGTTGGAGGAGCCGGTACGGGCGGGCTGGCCCGCGTTCGGACGGGCCGCGGGGGTGGCCGACGTGGAGCGCTCGGGAGTGGCGGGCTTGGGCCGGGGCGGTTCGGCCGGCTTGTCGACGGGCGCCGACTGGGCGTGCTCGACCGGCCCGCGGGCGTCGTTCGTCGCGCTCTTCGCGTCCAGCGCGGGCTTGGCCGCGGGCGCCGAGGCGGGCTCGGGCTTGGCGGCGGTGAGTGGCTGGGCCTCGTCTGGCAAGAGGACTCCTCGTGCGCGATCCGGGTCCCCCGGTCAGGCTCCGGAGACCCCATGGTAGCGATCCTGCGCCCCGGGATCGCCTTCAGCCCGATGTGAGAGACGTCTACACGTGCAACAAGAGGGGCTCTCGCATGATTCCTGAGGGTGGCCCGGGTGCCGTGGCGGACAGTGCCCGGCTCACATGCGAACGGCCGCCCCGAAGAGGGACGGCCGTTCGTGCGGGGCTCGCTGTGGGTCAGACCTTGAGGAGTGACTCCAGCGGGGCTCCGGCCAGGGCGGGCTCCAGGCGGGCGCGGCCGCCCAGGAAGCCCAGTTCCATCAGGACCGCGAGGCCGGCGACCTCGGCGCCCGCTCGGCGGATCAGCTCGATCGAGGCCTCGGCGGTGCCGCCGGTGGCCAGGACGTCGTCGACGATCAGGATGCGGTCGTCGGCGGACAGGTCCTCCGCGTGCACCTCGATCTCCGCCGAGCCGTACTCCAGGTCGTACGCCTGGCTGAGGGTCGCCCCGGGGAGCTTGCCCGCCTTCCGCACGGGGATGAAGCCGAGGCCCGCGCGGATCGCGACCGGGGCGCCGAGGATGAATCCCCGGGCCTCCAGGCCGACGACCTTCGTGGCACCGGTGTCCGCCGCGACCGCCGCCAGCGCGTCGGTGAGCGCCGAGAACGCCGCCGGGTCCGCCAGGAGCGGGGTGATGTCCTTGAACATCACTCCCGGCTCCGGATAGTCGGCCACATCACGGATACGGCTGAGCAGCAGCGCCGTGATGTCGGTGAGTTCGGTCATCGGCGCTTCCCCGACGGACGGCCACGGCCCCGGCCCCGGGACGCGGGCTGGGTGCGCGGACCGACGACCGCGTGGGCGGCGTCGTCGTCCGGCTCGTCGGAGACGGGACGCGCGTCGGCCATCTCCTCCTCGACGGACGCCTGGGCACGCTTGGCCAGGACCCGCTTCCTGAGGGCCTTCATCGCCGGCTCGCGCTCCTTGAGGTCGGCGACGAGCGGCGTGGCGATGAAGATCGAGGAGTACGCACCGGCGGCGAGACCGACGAACAGCGACAGCGAGATGTCGTTGAGCGTGCCCGCGCCGAGGAAGCCGCCACCGATGAACAGCAGGCCCGCCACCGGCAGCAGCGCGACCACCGTGGTGTTGATCGAGCGGACCAGGGTGCTGTTGATCGAGCGGTTGGCGATGTCGCTGTAGGTCCAGCGGTTCTGCTTGGTGATGTCCTTCGTCTGCTCCTTGAGGGAGTCGAAGACGACCACGGTGTCGTAGAGCGAGTAACCGAGGATGGTCAGCAGACCGATCACCGTGCCCGGCGTGACCTCGAAGCCGACGAGGGCGTAGATGCCCACGGTGATGGTGATGTCGTGGATCAGGGCGACGAGCGCCGCGATGGCCATGCGCCATTCGAAGGCGATCGCCAGATAGATCACGACGAGGACCATGAAGATCGCCAGACCCTGCCAGGCCTTGTTGGCGATCTGGTCACCCCAGCTGGGTCCGACCAGGTCGGCGGCGATGGTCTCCGGGTCGACCTTGAAGTCCTTCGCGAGGTCGTTCTTGATCTGGTCGGACTGCTTGGTGTCCATGCCGGCGATCTGGATGCGCAGCGTGCCGTTGCCGAGCTTCTGCACGACGGCGTCGTGGCCGGAGGCCTCCTTCGCGTAGTCCTCGGCCTGGGAGACCGAGACGCTGGTCTTCTCGGTGGTGAAGACCGCGCCGCCCTGGAAGTCGATGCCCATGTTGAGGCCGCGTACCGCGAGGCCCACGATCGCCGTGATGGTGATCAGGATCGAGATGCCGTACCAGAGCTTGCGGTGACCGATGAAGTCGTAGCTGATCTCGCCGCGGTGCAGTCGGGCGCCGAGGTTGCCGAGTTTCGACATGCTCACGCCTCCTTCGTCTCAACGGGGGCGGAACGGCGGGTGCGGCGCAGCGGCGGCTTGGCACCCAGACTCTTCGGGTCGAGGCCGGACCACTTGCTGCCGCTCGCGAAGAACTTCCGACGGGCCAGCAGCGTCATCAGCGGCTTGGTGAAGAAGAAGACCACGACGACGTCGAGCACGGTGGTCAGACCGAGCGTGAACGCGAAGCCCTGGACCTTGCCGACCGTCACGATGAACAGCACCGCGGCGGCGAGGAACGACACGAAGTCGGAGACCAGGATGGTGCGCCGGGCACGCGGCCAGGCCCGCTCCACGGCGGGGCGCAGCGAGCGTCCCTCGCGGATCTCGTCCCTTATGCGTTCGAAGTACACGATGAACGAGTCCGCGGTGATACCGATGGCGACGATGGCACCGCACACGGCCGGCAGGTTCAGTGCGAAGCCGATGGCCGGACCGAGCAGCGCCATGAGCACGTAGGTGAGGATGCCGGAGACGAGCAGCGAGGCCATCGCGACGAGGGACAGGCCCCGGTAGTAGGCCACCAGGTAGATGACGACCAGGAGGAGGCCGATGGCACCGGCGAGGAGACCGGCGTGCAGCTGGTCACCGCCGAGCGCCGCGGTCACCGTGGTCACGCTCTGCTCCTGGAAGGAGAGCGGGAGGGCGCCGTACGACAGCATGTTGGCGAGGTTCTGGGCCTCGTCCTGCGTGAAGCTGCCGGAGATCTGGGCGTTGCCGCCGGTGATCGAGGAGCTGACGTAGGGGCTGGAGACGACCTCGCCGTCGAGGACGATGCCGAACTCGTTCTGCGGCTGGGTGTTCTTCGCGAGCTGGGCCGTGATGTCCGCGAACTTCTTGGAGCCCTTGCCGTTGAAGGTCATGGTGACCTGCCAGCCGGCGGCGGTCTGGGTGTCGAAGACCGCCTGGGCCTTCTTGACCTCGGTGCCGTCGACGGCGGCGGGGCCGAGCAGGTACTTGTACCAGACGCCGGAGATCTCGCCGCAGCCCACAGTGGTGTCGGCGGGCTTGGCGCCGTCGCCGGCGGTGTTTCGCTGCGCCTTCTTGGAGCAGTCCAGAGCCGTGTACTGGGCCTGGAGCTTGGCGTCGGCGGAGGAGGTGTCGGTGCCGCCGCTCGCGGGGGCCGACGGGGACGCGGAGCTCGACGCGCTCGCGGACGCCGACGGCGTGGAGTCCGCCTTCAGCGCGTCGGTGACGGCGCGGCCCTGCGAGGTGGCGGAGGCCGACGGGGAGGACGACGAGGTCGCCTTCTCGCCCGTGGAGCCGGACTTGCTCGCGGAGGGGCTCGGCGACGCGGTCGAGGAGCCGCTCGCGGACGGGCTCGGCGAGGTGGCCGCGGCGCTGCCGGTGGCCTCCTGGGCCAGGACCGGACGGAAGTACAGCTTGGCGGTGGTGCCGACCTGGTCGCGGGCCTCCTTGGAGTTGGTGCCCTTGGGGATGTTCACGATGATGTTGCGATCACCCTGGGTCTGCACCTCCGCCTCGGAGACGCCCAGGCCGTTGACACGACGGTTCATGATGTCGACCGCGGTGTCCATGTTGGCCTTGTTGATCGCGGACCCCTGGTCGGCCTTGGCCTCCAGCGTGATGCTGGTGCCACCGGCAAGGTCGATGCCGAGGCGCGGGGTGGTGTGCCCGGAGAGGAACATTCCACCGGTGAGCGCCACGATGGCGATCAGGATCAGGGCCAGCGCGCGCCCTGGCTTGCTCTGGGCACTCGCGCTCCGGCCCCTTTTGGGTGCTGCCACCTTCTCGTACTCCCTCTCGGGCCGCTCTCGCGCCGGATCGGCGGGCGGGCGGCCATGACTGGTGTCGGGATCCCGTGCGAGCCGCGCAGATCCGGGGCGCGCGGAGCTGGTCCACGCGCCCCGGAGTGCGACTACTTCGCGTCGGAGTCGCCGTCGGTCTTCTTCGGCTCGTCGTCCGACTTCGCCTCGACTGCCTCGGTCTCGGCGTCGGCCTTGGCGGGCGCGTCGTCGGCGGGCTCCTCGGCCGTGTCCTTCTTACCGAGGTCGACGGACTTCTCGTCGGAGGCGGCGGCAGCTTCGTCGGCGGACTCGTCGGTCTCGGTGAGGGAGGAGGCGTCGTCCGGGACGACGTCGGAGTCGGACTTCAGGTCGTGCTCGATGCCGTGGACGATGCGGTTGTACTCGTCGTCGGTCAGGACGGCACCGATGGCGTTCTTCGCGAAGAGAAGATCGATGCCGGGACCGGCGTCGAGGAGGACCGTGTCCTCGTTGACCTCCTTGACCGTGGCGTACATGCCCCCGATGGTGCGGACGCCGCTGCCGGGCTGCATGTCGTTCCGCATGCTCGCGGCCTGCTGCTGCTTCTTCTTGGCCGAGCGGGTCATCAGGAACATGGCCCCGATGAGCACGATGAACGGGAGGAGGGTCACGAGACTCACGGGTCGGTACTTCCTTCACGCGACCGCGATGTGAGCGGCCTGATGGTTGGGGGTATGTCTGCCGCCGACAAAGGCGGCATCGGCGGAGTCTAAGCGAGTCCGCGCGCAGTGAACAACGCTCAGCATGGCACCAGGGTTCCTGACCCGGCCAATGCCCTCGCTGTCACGATCGCGTCACGTCCCGAACAGGTCCTGTTGTCCGTTTCCTGTGGACGCCGAGCCAGGCGGGGTGAGGCCGAGATGTGCCCATGCGGCGGGAGTGGCGACCCGGCCGCGGGGCGTGCGGGCGAGGAGCCCCTCGCGCACGAGGAAGGGTTCGGCGACCTCCTCGACGGTCTCGCGCTCCTCCCCCACCGCGACCGCGAGGGTGGACAGGCCGACCGGGCCGCCGCCGAAGAGCTTGAGCAGGGCCACCAGGACTCCGCGGTCGAGGCGGTCGAGGCCGCGGGCGTCGACCTCGTACACCTTGAGCGCTGCCGCGGCGATGTCGCGCGTGATGACTCCGTCGGCCTTGACCTGGGCGTAGTCCCGGACGCGGCGCAGCAGACGGTTGGCGATACGGGGCGTGCCGCGGGAGCGGCCCGCGATCTCGGCGGCGCCGTCGGAACCGATCTCGACGTCGAGCAGGTTGGCCGAACGGTGGATGACGCGCTCCAGCTCGGCGGGTTCGTAGAACTCCATGTGCGCGGTGAAGCCGAAGCGGTCGCGCAGCGGAGGCGGCAGCAGGCCCGCGCGCGTGGTGGCGCCGACCAGGGTGAACGGGGGCAGCTCCAGCGGGATGGCGGTGGCGCCGGGGCCCTTGCCGACGATGACGTCGACGCGGAAGTCCTCCATCGCCATGTAGAGCATCTCCTCGGCGGGCCGCGACATGCGGTGGATCTCGTCGAGGAAGAGGACCTCGCCCTCCTGGAGGGAGGAGAGGATCGCCGCGAGGTCGCCGGCGTGCTGGATGGCGGGGCCGCTGGTGATCCGGATCGGGGCGTTCATCTCGGCCGCGATGATCATCGACAGGGTGGTCTTGCCGAGGCCGGGGGCGCCGGAGAGCAGCACGTGGTCGGCGGTGGCCCCCCGCGCGCGTGCCGCCCTGAGCACCAGGTCGAGCTGTTCGCGCACCTTCTCCTGGCCGATGAACTCGTCCAGGTCCTTGGGGCGCAGGGCGGCCTCCACCGCCTGGTCCTCACCGTCGGCGGACGCACCGACGAGCCGCTCGGAGGCGGTCGCGTCGGTGGTGTCGTCCCAGTTCATGTCGTGTGCCTCTGTGTCGGGTGGGTCAGCGGGCGCGGTTCAGGGTCTGGAGGGCCGCCTTCAGCAGCCGGCCGACCTGCGGTGTGCCCTCGGCCGCCTCTGCCTGCGGGGTGACGGCGGTGACGGCCTCGTCGGCCTCGCGCGTGGCGTATCCGAGGCCGATCAGGGCGGCGTGCAGCTGGTCGCGCCAGCCCTGGGTGACCGGAGCGCCGATCGCGGGCGCGCCGATCGGCTCGCCCAGCCGGTCCTTCAGCTCAAGGAGCAGCTTCTGGGCGCCCTTCTTGCCGATGCCGGGCACGGCGATGAGCGCCTTTTCATCGCCCGTGGCCACCGCTCGGCGCAGCGCGTCGGGCGAGTGCACCGCCAGCATGGACTGGGCCAGCCGCGGGCCGACTCCGCTCGCGGTCTGGAGCAGTTCGAAGACCTGGCGCTCGTCGTCGTCGACGAAGCCGTAGAGAGTGAGGGAGTCCTCTCGTACGACCAGGGAGGTGGCGAGCTTGGCGGGCTTGCCGAGGCGGAGCGTCGAGAGCGTGTTCGGCGTGCACTGCACCGCCATGCCGACACCGCCGACCTCGACCACCGCGGCGTCGGGAGCGAGTGCGGCGACCGTGCCGCTCACAAAGGCGATCATGCCGTACGGCCTTTCCGTGCTGTGGCTGCGTGCAGGGCGACGGCCTGCTGGAGTCGGTTCTGGGCGGGCGCGCGCCAGATGTGACAGATGGCGAGCGCGAGGGCGTCGGCGGCGTCGGCCGGCTTGGGCGGCGCGTCGAGCCGCAGCAGGCGGGTGACCATGGCGCCGACCTGGGCCTTGTCGGCGCGTCCGCTGCCGGTGACGGCGGCCTTGACCTCGCTCGGGGTGTGCAGGGCGACGGGGATGCCGCGGCGGGCGGCGCACAGCATCGCGACGGCGCTGGCCTGAGCGGTGCCCATCACCGTACGGACGTTGTGCTGGCTGAACACCCGCTCCACGGCGACGCATTCGGGCCGGTGCTCGTCCAGCCACTGCTCGATGCCCTGCTCGATCGCGACGAGGCGCTGCCCCAACTCGGCGTCGGCGGGCGTGCGTACGACCCCGACGCCGATCATCGTGAGCGGCCTGCCGGCAACGCCTTCAACCACACCGACACCGCACCGCGTCAGTCCGGGGTCCACCCCGAGTACGCGCACGCTCACCCCGCCCTTCGATCTCCTGTTTGTGCAGGCTATCGGGTGCCACCGACAACGGGTGCCGGCAACGCCCGGCAACGCGACGGGCCGACGGGGGTGTCCCGTCGGCCCGTTCGAAGCTGAGCGTCGGCTCAGGCGTCGACCTTCTCCATGACCTCGTCGCTCACGTCGAAGTTGGCGAAGACGTTCTGGACGTCGTCGCTGTCCTCGAGGGCGTCGATCAGCTTGAAGATCTTCTTGGCGCCTTCCTCGTCCAGCTCGACCTGCATGGTCGGGACGAAGTTGGCGTCGGCGGAGTCGTAGTCGATGCCGGCGTCCTGAAGGGCGGTGCGGACCGCGACCAGGTCGGTGGCCTCGCTGATGACCTCGAAGGACTCACCGAGGTCGTTGACCTCCTCGGCGCCCGCGTCCAGGACGGCGCCGAGCACGTCGTCCTCGCCCAGCTCGCCCTTGGGGACGATGACGACGCCCTTGCGGTTGAAGAGGTACGACACCGAGCCCGGGTCGGCCATGGAGCCGCCGTTGCGGGTCATGGCGACGCGGACGTCGGAGGCGGCGCGGTTGCGGTTGTCGGTGAGGCACTCGATGAGCACCGCGACACCGTTCGGGCCGTAGCCCTCGTACATGATCGTCTCGTAGTCGGCGCCGCCGGCCTCGAGACCGCCGCCGCGCTTGACCGCGGAGTCGATGTTCTTGTTCGGGACCGACGACTTCTTCGCCTTCTGGATGGCGTCATAGAGAGTCGGGTTGCCCTCGATGTCGACGCCGCCCATCCGGGCCGCGACCTCGATGTTCTTGATCAACTTCGCGAAGAGCTTGCCGCGCTTGGCATCGATCACGGCCTTCTTGTGCTTCGTCGTAGCCCATTTAGAGTGGCCGGACATCTGCCTGTCTCCTTCGCGTAACCCATACACACAACGAACGCCAGAGATCCTACAAGGACTCCGCCGTCCGGTTCGCGCGCACCATGTCGACGAACAGGGAGTGCACGCGGTGGTCGCCGGTCAGTTCCGGGTGGAACGACGTGGCGAGCGCGTTGCCCTGGCGGACCGCGACGATGTGGCCCTCGTGCTCGGCGAGCACTTCGGTCTCGGCGCCGACGGACTCGACCCAGGGGGCGCGGATGAAGACGCCCTCTACAGGATCGCCCTCGACGCCCTTCACGTCGACCGCCGCTTCGAAGGACTCGTTCTGACGTCCGAAGGCGTTGCGGCGCACGATCATGTCGATGCCGCCGATCGTCTCCTGGCCCGAGCGCGGGTCGAGGATCTTGTCGGCCAGCATGATCAGGCCCGCGCAGGTGCCGTAGACAGGCATTCCGGCACGCACACGCGCGCGTAGCGGCTCCATCACTCCGAAGAGGACGGCCAGCTTGGAGATGGTCGTGGACTCGCCGCCGGGGAGGACGAGGCCGTCGACCTCGGCGAGTTCGTCGGGGCGCCGCACCGGCCTGGCCACGGCGTCGGCCGCGGCCAGGGCCACGAGGTGCTCCCGGACGTCGCCCTGGAGGGCCAGGACGCCTATGACAGGAGTGCTCATGAGTGGTTACCAGCCGCGGTTGGCGTAGCGCTCGGTCTCGGGGAGGGTGTCGCAGTTGATGCCGACCATGGCCTCGCCGAGGTTGCGGGACGCGTCCGCGATGATCTTCGGGTCGTCGTAGAAGGTGGTGGCCTTCACGATGGCGGCCGCGCGCTTGGCCGGGTCGCCGGACTTGAAGATGCCGGAACCGACGAAGACGCCCTCGGCGCCGAGCTGGCGCATCAGTGCGGCGTCGGCCGGGGTGGCCACGCCACCGGCGGAGAACAGCACGACCGGGAGCTTGCCGAGTTCGGCGACTTCCTTGACGAGCTCGTACGGGGCGCGCAGCTCCTTGGCGGCGGCGTACAGCTCGTGGTTGTCGTAGCCGCGCAGGCGGGCGATCTCGTTCTTGATCTGGCGCAGGTGGCGGACGGCCTCGACGACGTTGCCGGTGCCGGCCTCGCCCTTGGAGCGGATCATGGCCGCGCCCTCGGCGATGCGGCGCAGGGCCTCGCCCAGGTTGGTGGCGCCGCAGACGAAGGGCGTCGTGAAGGACCACTTGTCGGAGTGGTTGACCTCGTCGGCCGGGGTGAGGACCTCGGACTCGTCGATGTAGTCGACACCGAGGGACTGCAGGACCTGGGCCTCGACGAAGTGGCCGATGCGGGACTTGGCCATGACCGGGATCGAGACGGCCTCGATGATCTCCTCGATCATTGTCGGGTCCGACATACGGGCCACGCCGCCGTCCTTGCGGATGTCGGCCGGAACCCGCTCCAGGGCCATGACGGCCACGGCGCCCGCGTCCTCGGCGATCTTCGCCTGCTCGGCGTTGACGACGTCCATGATCACGCCGCCCTTGAGCTGTTCGGCCATGCCGCGCTTCACGCGCGCGGTGCCGGTCTCGGGGGCCTGGTTCTCGGTGCTGGACACGGGTTGACCTCGCAGAAGTGAAAGGGATTACTGCAGCACCGAGGAAACGTCACCGGACCAGGCCACAGCAAGGGCCAATGGAGAGGCGGTGGATCGTTTTGGTGCAGCCCTGGTCCTAGGCTGCCCGGTCGACCAGGGCCGCGGGCGGCTCGTCGTCCATCTCGAAGGCCATCGGGAAGGGGGCGTGACCGGCCAGGCGGAACCAGCGGACCTTGCGGTGCTGGCGAAGGCGGCGGGCGGCGCCGACCGCGTCGTTGTGGAAGCGGCGAGCCATCGGGACCCGTCGTACGGCCTCGGTGAGTTCGTGGGCCGCCGCCTCTCCCCCGGGCGCCTCGCGGACCGCCTCCACCTGGGCCGGGTCCGCGAACACGGCCCGCAAGGCCTGGCTCAGGTCGCTCTCGGCGACCTCCCGCTGCTCCTCCTCGGCCTGCCGGGCGGCGTGCGCGGCCTCGTACAGGACGATCGACGCGGCCGGGTCGAGCACGCCCGCGGTGGCCAGTTCCTGGGCCACGGAGGCGCGGCGGAGCAACTGCGCGTCCAGGCCCGCGCGCGTGGCGTCGATCCTGGCGTGCAGCCGGTCGAGACGGCCTGCGGTCCAGCTCAGATACAGGCCGATCGCGACGAGCGCGACGAGAATCCAGATGAGGGTGGGAGTCACGGGCAGCAAGGCTATCGGGGCGGGTTCGGGCGATGCGGGTCAGGCACGGGACGGACACACCCGGCCGGTATGAGGGCCCGCCGGAGGGTATGCCTCACCGGCGCGAGATCGGTCGGCAGAGAGGTGGGGCCCGGCGCGGCACGGGCTGAGCCGGGCACGCCGGGCCCGGCGCGGCACCCGTCGTCGGCGAGCCCGGCCCGGGTCGTCGGCCACGACGTCGTGGCCGACGATAGGGACCCCGCACGGCACGAGGCCGTCCGCGGCGGGACGGGACCGACACGGGGAGGGGTCGGTCTCGGCGGAAGGGCCCCGACGCTGCACCAACCGACCGGGCGAGACCGGACCACCCTCCCAGAACAGCCCCCTGCCCGTATCCGGTCATCGGCGTTCCGGCCCCGCACGACGGCCCCGGCCGAGCCCGCAATCCCATGCGTCGTCGTCGGTGAACCGGGCAGTCCCGCACGCCGGCCCTGCCCGCGTCAGCGGCCTTGCCGGGCGACCGCGGGCGAACCCGCGCCCCGTGCCCCACCGGTCCACGTCAGGCGAGTCGCCGGTCGCGGGCAGCCGCGCCGCGTCGGTCGTACCGTCGCCCCTAAAGCCCCCGCCAACCCCAGCCGCGCAACACGCCCGCGCGGCGGTCAGTCTCGGGCGAGTCCGAGTCGGGCCCGCAATCCCGGGCCCCGGTCGACGTCCGCCGCGGCCACCGCCGCGGCGCCCGACGTGACCGTCTCGTAGACCGACAGGATGTCCGCCCCGACGGTCGACCAGTCGAAGCGCCGGACGTGCGCGCGGCCGCGCTCTCGCAGTTCGGTCAGCCTCGCCGGATCCCCGAGGAGCCGTAGCGCCGCCGCCGCCAGCGCGTCCGCGTCCTCGTTGGCGAAGAGTTCGCCCGCCGCGCCCTGGTCGAGGACCTGGGTGAAGGCGTCGAGGTCGGAGGCGAGCACCGGGGCGCCCGCCGACATGGCCTCGACGAGGATGATCCCGAAGCTCTCGCCGCCGGTGTTGGGGGCGACGTACAGGTCGACGCTGCGCAGGAAGCGGGCCTTGTCCTCGTCGCTGATCATGCCGAGGAACTCGACGCGCGGGCGGAGTTCGGCGGGCAGCGACTCGACCGCCTCCTCCTCGTCGCCGCGCCCGGCCACCAGCAGCCGGGTCCCCGGACGCTCGGCGAGGATCTTCGGCAGCGCCTTCATCAGCACCGGCAGGCCCTTGCGTGGCTCGTCGATGCGCCCCATGAAGCCGATCGTCTCGCCCTGCCACTCGGGCTTCGGCTCGGCCTTGGCGAAGAAGTCGACGTCGACGCCGTTCGGGATCACCACGGCGTCGCCGCCGAGGTGCTCGACGAGCGTGCGGCGGGCGTACTCGCTCACGGCGATCCGGGCGCTGATCTTCTCCAGGGCGGCCTGGAGGATCGAGTACGCGGCGACCATGACCCGGGAGCGCGGGTTCGAGGTGTGGAAGGTGGCGACGATCGGGCCCTGCGCGGCCCAGCAGGTCAGCAGGCCGAGCGACGGCGAGGACGGCTCATGGATGTGGACCACGTCGAACTCGCCGTCGTGCAGCCAGCGGCGCACCCGTGCCGCCGACAGGAAGCCGAAGCTCAGTCGGGCCACCGAGCCGTTGTACGGCACCGGAACCGCGCGGCCGGCCGAGACGACGTACGGCGGCAGCGGGGTTTCGTCGTCGGCCGGGGCGAGGACGGACACCTCGTGGCCGAGACGGATGAAGTACTCGGCGAGATCGCGGATGTGGAACTGGACGCCACCGGGCACATCCCAGGAGTACGGGCAGACGATGCCGATTCTCACGGTCGGGCCCCGTCCGACGGTCGGGGCTCGAGGTCCTTCAGCCACAAGCGCTGCAGCATGTGCCAGTCCTCCGGGTGATCGGCGATCCCTGTGGCGAAGGCATCGGCCAGCGCCTGTGCCATGACAGACGTCTTTTCGGCTCGCGTACCTGTCTCGGGCACCTCGACCGGGGGATGCACCCTTCCCCGCATGACGGGCGAGTCGTCGTACCAGAGTGTCACCGGCAGCAGCAGCGCGCCCGTCTGCTGGGCCAGCAGGGCCGGGCCCGCGGGGATGCGGGTCGCCTCGCCGAAGAACCGCACCTCGACTCCGGACGACGACAGGTCGCGCTCGGCGACCAGACAGACCAGGCCGCCGTCGCGCAGCCGCCGGGCCAGCGTGCCGAAGGCGGTGCCGCCGCTGTGCGGGAGCACCTCCATCCCGAGGCCCTCGCGGTAGGCGACGAAACGGTCGTACAGCGTCTCCGGCTTGAGCCGCTCGGCGACCGTCGTGAACGGGGTCTCCAGCTTGGTGGTGACCCAGGCGCCGGCGAGGTCCCAGTTGGCCATGTGCGGCAGCGCGAGAATGACGCCCTTGCCGGCCGCGAGCCCCTCGGTCAGATGATGGAGGTCCTTCGCGTCGAAGGCGCCCTTGATGCGTTCCCTGCTCCAGGCGGGCAGCCGGAAGGACTCCATCCAGTAGCGCAGATACGAGCGCATGCCCGCGCGCGAGAGCTCGGCGAGGCGCTCGGGGCTCGCGTCGGGCACCACGCGCGCGTAGTTGCTCTCCAGTCGGAGCACGCCCTTGCCGCGCCGTTTCCAGGCGAGGTCGGCGATGCTCCGGCCGAGGCGCACGGCGACCGGCTCGGGGAGTTTCTTGACCACGCCCCAGCCGAGGCCGTACAGCGAGTCCGTCAGCCGCTCCTGGGCGCTCACTTCGCGGCCTCGCTCCCTTGCTCCTGCGTCTTCTGCTTCTCCTCGACGGCGGGCGGCTCTCCGCCCCCCGCACCGACTCCGTCCGAACCCACGCCACCCCCGGCGGTGTCCGACTCCGCCGCTCCCGACTCGACGGCACCCGGCTCGTCGGCGGCGGCCTCGGCCTCCGCCGACTCCCGGCGGACCGTGACGACCCGCTGGATCAGCGTGACCAGGCTGCCGACGGCGACGATCCACAGCGCGACCGGCAGCAGGTACTGGATTCCCGGCACACCGAACTTGTGCAGGCCCGCCAATCCGGCCGCGACCAGTGAGATGACCAGCCGCTCGGCGCGCTCGACGAGGCCGTTGACGGCGACCGGCAGCCCGATCGACTCGCCACGGGCCTTCGTGTACGACACCACCTGGCCGCTGGCCAGGCAGAAGATGGAGACCGCGCACAGCGCGATGTCGTCGCCGCCCCCGGCGTACCAGAGGGCGAAGCCGCCGAAGATCGCGCCGTCGGCGACGCGGTCGAGGGTGGAGTCGAGGAAGGCGCCCCAGCGGCTGGAGCGGCCGAGCTGGCGGGCCATGTTGCCGTCGACGAGGTCGGAGAACACGAACAGCGTGATCACGACCGTGCCCCAGAAGAACTCGCCCATGGGGTAGAAGACCAGCGCGCCCGCGACCACTCCGGCGGTACCGAGGAGCGTGACCGTGTCGGGGCTGACGCCCCTTCTGATCAGAAATGTGGCGAACGGCGTGAGAACACGCGTGAAGAATGCACGCGCGTACTTGTTCAGCATGGCCTTCCCGACGGTCGGTGTGGCCGGCTCGGCCCCTGCTGGCCACCGGCTGGCCCATCGTAGCCACGCGCGCGTGTGGGCGACGGCCGGGCACCCGGAGCCCGTGTCACGGGCCCGCGGCATCCGGGGCGCGGCGCGATCGCGTCCTTCGTATGGACGCACCGTGACGGGAGTGGAAAGCTCGAAGGACCGCGGGCGTCACCGGAGCCGCACCGCACGCGGGTCCGCATGTCCGCGCCCACAGAGACCTCACCGTGCACGGGAGGCAAGGCCATGGGCGACAAGGCGAACGCACACCCCGGAGCCGCCGGCAGGGCAACAGCGGCCGACCACCCCGCGTCCGTACGGAATGTGGTGCTGGTCGGCCACTCCGGTTCGGGCAAGACGACATTGGTGGAAGCTCTCGCACTGACGGCGGGAGCAGTGAACCGGGCGGGCCGCGTGGAGGACGGCGGCACCGTTTCCGACTACGACGAGATCGAGCACCGGCAGCAACGCTCGGTGCAGCTCTCCCTGGTGCCCGTCGACTGGGACGGGTACAAGATCAATCTTCTGGACACCCCCGGATACGCCGACTTCGTCGGGGAACTCAGGGCCGGTCTGCGAGCGGCGGACGCGGCCCTTTTCGTCGTCTCGGCCTCGGACGGGGTGGACGGCTCCACACGCATGGTGTGGGAGGAGTGCGCGGCAGTCGGCATGCCCCGGGCGATCGTCGTCACGCATCTGGAGGCCGCCCGGGCGGACTTCGAGGAGATGACGCGGATCTGCGCGGAGGCCTTCGGCGGCGACGACCCCGACGCCGTACTCCCGCTCTATCTGCCGTTGCACGGCCCGCAGGGGCCCGACGGGCACGCGCCGGTGACCGGCCTGACCGGTCTGCTGTCGCAGAAGGTGTTCGACTACTCGTCCGGGGAACGCAAGGAGACAGAGCCGGGCGAGGACCTGCTGCCGGGCATCGAGGAGGCCCGCAACCGGCTGATCGAGGGGATCATCTCGGAGAGCGAGGACGAGACCCTCATGGACCGCTACCTCGGCGGCGAGGAGATCGACTTCAAGACGCTCGTGGAGGACCTGGAGCGGGCCGTCGCGCGCGGGGTGTTCCACCCTGTCCTGGCCGCCGCTCCGGCTGCCGAGGGCGCCCGGCAGGGGCTCGGCACGGTCGAACTCCTGGAGCTGGTCACCGGCGGTTTCCCGACGCCGTTCGAGCACCCCACGCCGGGCGTCACGACGATCGACGGCAAGCCGCGCGAGATCAAGGCGTGCGACACCGAGGGGCCGCTGGTCGCGGAGGTCGTGAAGACCGCGTCCGATCCGTACGTCGGCCGGATCTCGCTGGTGCGGGTCTTCTCCGGCACCCTGCGCCCGGACGCGACGGTCCATGTCTCCGGCCATGGGCTGGCCGACCGCGGGCACGAGGACCACGACGTCGACGAACGCATCGGCGCGCTGTCCGCCCCCTTCGGCAAACAGCAGCGCTCCCTCTCGCACTGCATCGCGGGCGACCTGGCGTGCGTGGCGAAGCTGAGCCGCGCGGAGACCGGCGACACCCTCTCGGCCAAGGACGACCCGCTGCTCATGGAGCCGTGGGAGATGCCCGACCCGCTGTTGCCGCTCGCCATCCAGGCGCACAGCAAGGCGGACGAGGACAAGCTCTCGCAGGGCCTCTCCCGGCTGGTCGCCGAGGACCCGACCATGCGTCTCGAACAGAACCAGGACACTCACCAGGTCGTCCTGTGGTGCCTGGGCGAGGCGCACGCCGACGTGGCACTGGAGCGACTGCGCAGCCGCTACGGCGTGCAGGTGGACGTCGTACCGCACCGGGTCTCCCTGCGCGAGACGTTCGCCGACAAGTCGAGCGGGCGCGGGCGCCATGTGAAGCAGTCCGGTGGGCACGGGCAGTTCGCCATCTGCGAGATCGAGGTGGAGCCGCTGCCCGGCGGCTCGGGCATCGAGTTCGTGGACAAGGTCGTCGGTGGCGCGGTGCCACGGCAGTTCATCCCGTCCGTGGAGAAGGGGGTACGGGCGCAGGCGGCCAAGGGGGTCGCCAGCGGCCATCAGCTCATCGACGTACGGGTGACGCTGCTGGACGGCAAGGCGCACTCCGTGGACTCCTCGGACGCCGCGTTCCAGACGGCCGGGGCACTGGCCCTCAGGGAGGCCGCGGCCGACGCGAGGATCCATCTGCTGGAGCCGGTCGCCGAGGTGTCCGTCCTGGTCGGCGACGACTACGTGGGTCCCGTGATGAGCGACCTGTCCGGTCGGCGCGGCCGGGTGCTCGGCACCGAGCAGACCAACGGCGGGCGCACGCTGATCAAGGCCGAGGTGCCCGAGATCGAGATCGGGCGGTACGCGGTGGACCTCAGGTCGCTGTCGCACGGTACCGCGCGCTTCAGCCGGTCCTACGCGCGGCACGAGCCCATGCCGCCGCAGATCGCAGAGAGGATCCGTGAAGAGGCGCGCGCCGCCTCCTAGTTGGCACCGGGCCACGACAAGTGGCCGTCCACGCCGCACACGCGGTCGTCGGCGCCGCACAAGTGGCCTCCAGGGCCGCACACATGGCGTTCCGCGCCCCACAAGTGACGTTTGTGGAACGCTCCCCTCCGAATCGGCGGGCGGCTTCGGCCGTCCGCCGACGGATGTCAGCACGTACAGATACGCTGATGACCTGATCAACAGGTGTGCGAAGCAAGGAAGTCGGGAAGGCCGCAGTGGGTGACACCAGCGGCGATCGGGGGCGGGAATGACCGTTGACAGCGGTTACGCGGACTTCTTCGGTCCGCAGGTGCCGCGCACGGGCGACGAGGCGCAGACGGCGACGTTCGCCCTGGCCTCGGCGGCCTATCGGGACAATCCGGTGGAGGAGATCCTCAAAGCCAACAACGAATGGCACGAGTCGGCCGTCAAGGGCGGTCGCAGCTGGGCGAAGATCTTCCGTCCCAACCTGGGCGAGGCCTTCTCCACGGCGGTGATCACCCGCATGCTCGGCAAGGGCCGCAAGCCCCTCATCCAGTCCTTCGGCGCCGAGCCGCAGGTCGTGGTCGAGCACTGCCTCGCGGCGAACAACATCCGCCGGGACCGGGACAACTGGCTGACCGCAGTGATGGTGCTGTGCGGTGTGCTCTTCCTGCCGGGGCTTCTCGTCTGGCTGCTGGTCTTCACGCTGCGCACCACCATCGCCAAGCGCGAGGACAAGCAGGCCGGAGCGCTCGGCACCGCGCTGCTCGTCGCGATGGGCGCGCTCGCCGTGCTCTTCCTGATCAAGATGCCGTTCGGAGGGTTCTGGGGCTGGTACGCACGCGCGTGCGTGGCCCTCCCCGTGGTCGGCTGGTTCTGGGCCAAGCAGATCTGCGAGCGCACCGCGAGGGATCTGCGGGAGCGCTGGGCCAGTCTGCTGGCAGGCAGCAGCGTCGGCGCCAAGGTGCCCGAAGCGGTGCCGAGCAACCCCGGCGAGACCGCGGCCGAGCAGCTGCGCCAGTCCCTGGCGATGCTCAGCGCCGAGCAGCAGTCCAACTCCGTCTTCTACGCCGGTCCCAAGGGAATACTCGGCATGGGCACCCGGTGGGGCAGCTGGCAGCTGGCCGAGGACCTGGTGTCCGCCGACCCGACCCGGGAGATCCACCCCTTCCGCAGCTGGGACGTCATCCGCTCCATCCACGACCAACTGCGCATGCTGGAACGCAACACCATCAACACCGGAGGCTTCCCGAAGCCGTCCGTACGCCACTGGGTCGTCACCCCTGTCGCTGAGGGCGCGAAGGAGGTGTCCCGGCCCGGGGGCACGGACGTGGACGCCTACCAGGTCAAGACCCACGCGATACAGGACATCTGCAACAAGCAGCAGTTCGGCGGCGGCGACCGGCACTACCTGGGGGTCCAGTGGACGCTCTGGGAGGGGCAGCTGGTCCTCACCATGCTGATCACGGTGACCGTGCTGCACGAGACGCTGCGCATCGAGGTCACCGGACACGCCCTGGGGCCCGTGCACGGGCTGTTCACCTCGAAGCCGGCGGCCAAGGAGAAGGAAGTCGCCAAGCAGCTCAGGTTCTGGGAGACCAAGAAGATCAAGCTCCCGCTGGTCGACGCGGACGAGGTGGTCCGCCTCACCGCCCGGGCGCCCCTGACCCGCTACCCCCCGCTGCTCAACTGGCTCGGCGGCTCGCTCACCCTTCCCGAGCCCTTCGGCCTGCGGCACGCCTGGGCGGACCGGCCGTGGCGGCACCGCTTCATGGCCGACGACGCGCTGCGCGCCGCGACACCGGTACTGAGGGTCGTGCACTCCGCGGCGCTCCGGGTCCTGTCGGACAACGGCGTGGACACGGAGAAGTTCGGCACGCGGGCGGGCTTCCTGAGCACGCAGGTCCAGGACGTGTCACCGCGAAAGGCGGACGTGTACGACGCGTAGGTGCGAGGACGGGGGCCGCGCGTTCGCCGGCCCCCCGTGCGTCACTCGCTGGGCCAGGCCTCCGCCAGCATCTTGCGGGTGTCGCCCAGCAGCTGCGGCAGCACCTTCGTGTGGCCGACGACCGGCATGAAGTTCGTGTCGCCGCCCCAGCGCGGGACGATGTGCTGGTGGAGGTGGGCGGCGATGCCGGCCCCGGCGACCGTCCCCTGGTTCATGCCGATGTTGAAGCCGTGCGCCCCGGAGGCCGTCCGCAGGGCCGTCATCGCCTGCTTGGTCAGCGCGGCCAGCTCAGCGGTCTCCGGCTCGGTGAGATCGGTGTAGTCGGCCACATGACGGTAGGGCACGACCATCAGGTGGCCGCCGGTGTAGGGGTAGAGGTTGAGCACCGCGTACACCAGCCGACCGCGCCGGACGATCAGGCCGTCCTCGTCGGATTTGGCCGGAATCGAGCAGAAGGGGCAGCCGTCGTCGGCACCCGGGCCGGTCGGCTTGTTCTCGCCCTGGATGTAGGCCATCCGGTGGGGTGTCCACAGTCGCTGGAACGCGTCCTGCGTCCCGACTCCCAACTGCTGCTCCGGCTCACTCGTCATGCAGTGCAGCATATGACTTCGCCCGTTCGCGCCGTGTCGGCGGGGTTGTGGGAAAAGCGGCCCGGGCCAAGCTGGACGGGTGGACGACGAAAGCCGCGGAGCCGGCAGCGCGGACTCCGGCGGGAGCGACGGCACCGACGGCACCGAGGCTCAGGAGACGCGCAGCGCCGGCCTCCGCGAGCCTCGCCCGCCCGACGCGCACAAGACCCCCCGCGAGCCTCACGACGCCCACCAGGCCGACACCGACGCCAACAGGACCGGCACCGACGCCAACGACCCCGACAGCGCCCACACCCGCGCGCCGGACAGCACCGAGCGCCGCTCGGCTCGCCACGCCGATCCCCGCACCACCCACCCCTCCGGTCCCAGCAGTCCCCACGACCCCGACACCCGCCAGGCCCGCTGGGAAGCCCGCATGGAGGTCCCCCTCGCCCTCGCCTCACTGGGCTTTCTCTCGGCGTACGCGCTCCGCGTCCTGGCCCACCTCCAGACAACCGCGCTAGACCTCTGCCTGGCGGTGACTCTGGCCGCCTGGGCGCTGTTCGCCGTCGACTACGCGGTGCGCTGGCGCCTGAGCGGGCAGCGCCTGCGCTTCGTACGGACCCATGTGCTGGACACCGTGGTCCTGATTCTGCCGCTGCTGCGCCCGCTCAGGGTCGTGAAGATGTACGAGACCGTGCAGCGCCGGCACGGACGGCCCCGGCTCGCGCTGCACGCGCGGGTGATCGCGTACGCCGGTCTGGCGGCCCTGCTGCTGGGCTTCACCGGTGCCCTCGCCGTCTACCAGCAGGAGCACGACGCGCCCGGTGCGAGCATCCGCACCTTCGGGGACTCCGTCTGGTGGACCTGCGCCACCCTCGCCACCGTCGGCTACGGCGACGTGGTCCCGGTCACCCCGCTCGGACGCCTGATCGCGGTCGGTGTGATGGCCATCGGGCTGGCCCTGCTCGGCGCGGTGACGGGGACCTTCGCCTCCTGGCTGCTCCAGGTGTTCGCGCGGGAGGACGACGAAAGGCCCCCGGGAAGCTGAACCTCCCGAGGGCCTCGCGCGAAACGGGCGTCAGACCTGCGCCCGCTCCTCCACGACCTTGACGATCTTCGCGATGGCCTCGTCGAACGGGATGCCGTTCTCCTGCGAGCCGTCGCGGTAGCGGAAGGACACCGAGCCGCCCGACATGTCCTCGTCGCCCGCGATGACCATGAAGGGCACCTTCTGCTTCTGGGCGTTGCGGATCTTCTTCTGCATCCGGTCCGAGGAGGAGTCGACGTCGACCCGCAGCCCCTGCTTCTTGGCGGCCGCGGCGAACTTCTCCAGGTACTCGACGTGCGCGTCGCCGATCGGGATGCCGACCGCCTGGACCGGGGCCAGCCACGCCGGGAAGGCGCCCGCGTAGTGCTCCAGGAGCACGGCGAAGAACCGCTCGATGGAGCCGAACAGCGCACGGTGGATCATGACCGGACGCTGCTTGGAGCCGTCCGGCGAGGTGTACTCCAGCTCGAACCGCTCCGGCAGGTTGAAGTCCAGCTGGATGGTCGACATCTGCCAGGTACGGCCGATGGCGTCCTTGGTCTGGACGGAGATCTTCGGGCCGTAGAAGGCGGCGCCGCCCGGGTCCGGGACCAGGGGCAGGCCCTGCTTCTCGGCGACCTGGCGCAGCGTCTCCGTGGCTTCTTCCCAGACCTCGTCCGAGCCGACGAACTTCTCCGGGTCCTTGGTGGACAGCTCCAGGTAGAAGTCGGTCAGGCCGTAGTCGCGCAGCAGGCCGAGGACGAAGGTGAGCGTCTTGTCGAGCTCCTCCGACATCTGCTCACGGGTGCAGTAGATGTGCGCGTCGTCCTGCGTGAAGCCACGCGCACGCGTGAGGCCGTGCACGACGCCCGACTTCTCGTACCGGTACACGGTCCCGAACTCGAAGAGGCGCAGCGGCAGTTCGCGGTACGAGCGGCCGCGCGCGTCGAAGATCAGGTTGTGCATCGGGCAGTTCATGGGCTTGAGGTAATAGTCCACGCCCTCGTCGAGCTGCATGGGCGGGTACATGCCGTCGGCGTACCAGTCCAGGTGCCCGGACTGCTCGAAGAGCTTTCCCTTCGTCGCGTGCGGGGTGTAGACGAACTCGTAGCCCTCCTCCTCGTGGCGGCGGCGCGAGTAGTCCTCCATGACCCGGCGGATGATGCCGCCCTTGGGGTGGAAGACGGCGAGGCCGGAGCCGATCTGCTCCGGGATGGAGAACAGGTCGAGCTCGGAGCCCAGCTTGCGGTGGTCGCGCTTCTCGGCCTCGGCGAGGAAGTCGAGGTGCGCCTTCAGCTCGTCCTTGGTCGGCCAGGCCGTGCCGTAGATGCGCTGGAGCATGGGGTTCTTCTCGCTGCCGCGCCAGTAGGCGGCCGCGTTGCGCATCAGTTTGAACGCCGGAATGTTCCGGGTGGAGGGCAGGTGGGGACCGCGGCACAGGTCCTTCCAGCACAGGTCGCCGGTCTTGGCGTCCAGGTTGTCGTAGATCGTCAGCTCGCCGGCGCCGACCTCGACGTCGGCGCCGTCGTCGGAGGACGCGGAGCCCTTGAGGCCGATCAGCTCCAGCTTGTAGGGCTCGTCGGCCAGTTCCTCGCGAGCGGACTCGTCGGTCACCACCCTGCGGGAGAACTTCTGTCCCCGCTTCTGGATCTCCTGCATCTTCTTCTCGATGGCCTTGAGATCCTCGGGCGTGAACGGCTTCTCGACGTCGAAGTCGTAGTAGAAGCCGTCCTTGACCGGCGGGCCGATGCCCAGCTTGGCCTCGGGGAAGAGCTCCTGCACGGCCTGCGCCATCACGTGCGCGGTGGAGTGGCGCAGGATGTTGAGCCCGTCCTCGGAGGAGATCTCGACGCCCTCGACCTCCTCGCCCTCGGACAGGACGTACGCGAGGTCCTTGAGCTCGCCTCCCACGCGCGCGGCGACGATCGAGCGCTCGCCGGCGAAGAGCTCGGCGGCCGTAGTGCCCGTCGTCACCACGCGTTCTTCCCGCTCGGAATCGCGTTGGATGATCACACGGACGTCTGACACCGGTCTCTCCTGACTGAAGGTGGGTGCGGCGCCATACCGGGAGCGCGCGCAATAGGGGATCGTACCGACCCCGCCCCCACCTCCGCGAAATCAGTCCCGGTCTCAGTCCCCTCCGCAGGCCTCCTCGAAGAAGTCGAGATTCTCCTGGAGGGACTTCATCAGCCGGTCCCGCTCGGCCTCGTCCACCTGCACGGGCACGACCCCGGTGGCCCCGGTGAGCCTGCGGAAGCCACCGCGGCTCTCCAGTCTGCCGTGCACCCTGACCGGCAGCCCGACGAGGTGGGCGTGCCCGGCGATCCGGTACGCCTCCTCGTCCAGGGTCAGCCTGAGGTGCGGGATCTCGGCGCCGGCGATCACCCGCAGCCGTACCGACCCGTCCCCGCGCGGCCCCGACCTCTGCATCCGCACCACCGTGCCGGTGATCCGCACCGGGACGGAGGGCTCCTCGCGCAGGAAGCGGGCCCCGGCCTCGCGCAGCACGGGCAGATCGCCGGGCGAGAACTCCACGGCCTCACCGGACGCCGCGCATCCTTCGGGGACGCCGGCCGCGGGCGCCCACTCGACGGCGATCCGCGCGCCCTCCGTGCCGCGTACCAGGGCGATCAGGGCCTCGGTGAGCTCACGGCTGACGCCTGCCTCGACGGCGCTGTCGAAGGCGTCCATGCCACCGGCGGCCCGCTGGTAGTCGATGGCCTCGCGGGTGGCGTAGAGGGCCTGGTGGAGGCGGACGGCGAGGGGGCGGGTGGTGCCGACGGGCACGAAGGCGGTGAGTCGGCGGCCACCGGCAGCCGAGCCGACCAGGACGTTCTCCAAGGACGCGGCTGCCGTACGGCGGTAACGGGCGCCGTAGTAGCCGGCACGCGCGCGTGTGGCGAGCGCTCCGGCCAGCAGGGTCTGGCGGGCGGCGGCGCGCAGTTGCTCCTCGACGGTCCAGGACGTGGCGTCGGCGGGGCCGGTCGGGACGTCCCGCCACCAGCGGATCTCGTCGCTGGGCACGGCGAGGCCGACGAGCACCTCGCGCGCGGAGGGCGTGCCGCTGCGGGAGAGGGCGACGAGGGCCTCGCCGAGGAGGTCCTCGCTGTCGGGGAAGGCGCGGCTCTCGGGCACGAGCAGGCTGGTCCCGCTCGCACCCGGCCCTGGTGGTGTCCAGCGGCCGTAGCGGCCGGGGGCGCCGCCGCGCCGCTGCCAGCCGTGCCGGTGCAGCAGGGCGCTCAGGACGGCCGGGTCGACTTCCTCGGGGGTCGGCGAACGGTCCCAGTGGGCCTCCGGGTGGGGCCGTACCGCACGCAGTGGTTCCTCCAGCGGGCGGTGGGTCATGGTCTGCCTCCCGTCCCGACCCGCGTCATGATCTCGCACAGCGCCCGGTCGTCGAAGATGCGGTTGGTGGGGATCCGCACGGTGGTCCGGGTCCGGCCGGTGATCGCGTGGCCGGCCAGGTTGACCCAGTAGCAGCAGTGTCTGAGGTCCAGGCGGTCGTGGCCGGCGCGCAGCCAGTCGTCCTGGGTGCGCGGCACGAGCATGACCACCAGGATCTTGTGGACCGACACCGGCGTGCGGGCGAGTTTGCGCAGATGGTCGTTGTCGAGTGTGAAGGAGAAGAAGCGGCCCGGTGGGTTGGGCGCGACCTGGTAGGTGCACTTGAGCTGCACCTTGATGGTGACCTCGTCGTCGACGGTGTGTCCGGGCGAGCCGTGGCTGACGTGCCAGTCGATGCCGTTGTCCGGGAAGGGTTGCGACAACGAGCAGCCGGCCGCCGCCGCGACGGCGTGCAGATAGCCCACCTGCAGTGTCTCCATGCAGGCGGTGGTGGCGAGCGTGCCGCGAAGAGGGCCCGTGCGTTCGGGCAGCAGCCCGCCCCGCTCGGGCTGCGCTATCGCCATGACCAACAGCCTTCCAAGCCAAGTGACATGCCCACACATGGGCCACATGAATCCCGCGCCGAGCCGCTGAACTGCAAAGACCCGTACTCCTGTTGTGTCCTTCCGGCGTACGGCGCAAACAGCCCGGGTATCACCAAACGGGCAGAAGACGGGGCGTCAGCTGCCGTGGGTGAACGAGGGGTTGTGAAGCTATGACGTGCTGGTACGAAGGGCCCCTGGCCGCTTTCGACACCGAGACCACCGGCGTGGACGTCGAGACCGACCGGATCGTGTCGGCCGCCGTCGTCGTCCAGGACGCGGCGGGCACCCGGCCGCGGGTGAGCCGGTGGCTGGTCAATCCGGGTGTGCCGGTGCCCGCCGGGGCGACGGCGGTGCACGGGCTGACGGACGAACATCTCCAGCTCAACGGCCGTTGGCCGGCGCCGGTGATGTTCGAGATAGCCGAGACGCTGGCCGAGCAGGCGGCGGCGGGCCGTCCGCTGGTGGTGATGAACGCTCCGTTCGATCTGACGCTGCTGGACCGGGAGTTGCGCCGCCACCGCGCCTCGTCCCTGGACCGCTGGCTCGATTCCGCACCGCTGCTGGTGCTGGATCCGCGGGTTCTCGACAAGCATCTGGACCGCTACCGCAAGGGCCGCCGCACCCTCACGGACCTGTGTGAGCACTACGGCGTCGAACTGGCGGGCGCGCACGACGCGGCGGCCGACGCGCAGGCCTCGCTGGATGTCGTACGGGCGCTGGGGCGCCGCTTCGCCGCCCGGCTGGAGCGGCTGGCACCACCGGAGCTGCACAACCTGCAGGCGGTGTGGCACGCGGCCCAGGCGCGGGGCCTGCAGGCGTGGTTCGCGCGCAGCGGGTCGGAGGAGTCGGTGGATCCGGCGTGGCCGCTGCGCCCGGATCTGCCGGCGGCGGCGTGACGGAACCGGCGGCGGAACAAGGCGGGGCGTGGCACGGGACCCTGCGTGACATGGCAGGGCCCCGCTCCGGGCACCCAGGCACTCACCAGGAGCCGCCACCTCCGCCGCCGGCGCCACCGCCGACGTCTCCGGAGGAGGAACCCCCGCCGCTCGAGCCGCTGGATCCACCGGAGCTGGAGGGCGGGCTGGCCGCGGACAGGACGACGGCGACGAGCAGGACGTCGGTGAGGTCGAGCGAGAAGCGCCGCCCCGCGGTCGGTCTCGACGTGGCAGCGTCGACGGCCTGTTCCCAGGCGGACTCGACGCCCAGCGCCACCGCCCAGGCCGCGTAGCGATCCGCCCGCTCTCCGACGGGCAGTTCGCCGGGGCAGCTGCTCGGGTCGGCCAAGTAGCGCCGGAACGCCTCGACCTGGAGCCAGAGGGCGGTGCCGCGGGGGGTGCGCCGGTCCAGCTCCCAGGAGCGTGCCGCGACGGCGATGCCGAGGCCGGCGACGACGGCACCCGCCAGCAGGACGGGCGTTCCGGCCGCGATCCGACGGCCGTTCAGGATGCCGCCGGTGATCACGAGGGCGAAGCCCAGGAGCAGCGCCACCACATCGAGCGCGCCCCATCCGAGGACGCGCTTCTTGGCCGCCATGTCCCACAGGCCACTCGCTGTGCGCCAGTTCTCCAGCTTTCCCGAGAGGTCGTCCCAGCCCTGTCTGAACCAGTGGTCGCGAGATCCGAGGGCCAGACTGCTGCGGCCGGAGAACATCTTGCTCAGGACGTCCTTCACCTCCCGGTCCATCCGCTCCCCGGAGTCGCGCCGCCGCAGGACCGGGTGCTTCTCGTCCCCCTGGATGGTGAGGTGCCCGTCAGCCGCGGCGGTGAGCAGCCAGGCCACCTTGTGCCGTTTGTCGACGCTCTCGGTGAGCAGGAGCCCGCCCTGCGCCGGAGTCAGCTCCTCGGGTGGTGTGGCGGACGGGATGACAGTGCGGGCGAGCCGTTCGACCTCGACCCGGCGTACTCGCCCGCCGTCCTCCGCCAGACGGTCGCGCCCCACGATCCGCAGCGCACAGATGGTCAGCGCGGCGCAGGCCAGCGCGACGGCGAGGAAGAGACCTCCGTTGCGCATCGGATGCGGAAGGGTCGTGCCCACGGCCTTGCCGGAAGGCGCCGCGGGCAGGGCAGCCGCACCGGTGAGCCTGGTCTTCGCGGGGGTGGCGTACAGGGTGAGGCCCTCGCTGCCCTTGAGTTCGTCGAGCCGGACGACGAGGTGCCCCGGTTCACTCTGCAGTGCCGTGCAGGGCCTGCCCTTGTCCCAACTGCCGTGCCGGCAGCGCAGACCGCTGAACCCGTGGGCGTCCACGACGTGGATCTCCACCCGGGATCGGTCGACCTTCCAGCCCGTGCCGACCGCGTCCCACGCGAGTCTGCCGCCCTTGACCACCTCGGGGAGCGTGTACTGGATGCGGTAGCGGTGCACGCCGCTGACCAGGCGGTCGGGGTCGCCCACCTTGAGCCGGTCGGCGAGTTGCTCCTCGCCCGTCACGTCCCGGTAGTAGTCGCCGTACGTGTCCTCCCAGGGGACCTTGTGACCGTCCAGGCTGACGCTCACGTCGTCCCCCTCGAAGGGTGAACCCGGCACGTCCCGGTAGATGCCGTGCGAGTCCCCCGAGTGCCCGAAGTCGTAGTCGATGACCTCGGTGATCCGGGCACTGCCGTCGGCACGTATCTCGGCGCCGACCCACATGGAGTTGACCCGCTCCCTGTTCGCGAGGGTCTGCGCCAGAGCGGCGACCCCACCGAACACCGCCAGGACGACAAGCATGACGACCAGAGACCGCACCCTGCGCCGTCGTATCGAGACCGCCTTCCGCGGTCTCCGTCTAACTGTCCCACCACTCATGCCGCCCCCCAACTGGACACAAAAAACCGGCCTGCGAATGCAGACCGGTCTTTTCCGGGTGGGCGATACTGGGTTCGAACCAGTGACCTCTTCGGTGTGAACGAAGCGCTCTCCCACTGAGCTAATCGCCCGGGAACGCACTGAACAATACAGGTCCCCGCGGGTTTCCTTCAAACCGCTTCCAGGTAGGCGACGAGCCCCCGCCGTCCGGCGCGCATCATCAATCGGTGGTTGGCCAGGAAGACCGGCCGTCCGGGCACGGCGAAGCGCCGGAGCAGCGGTTTGTTCACCTCGGTGACCTGGTCGTAGTGGGCGAGGCTGCCGTCCCCGTCCGCGGTGATCGTCCAGCGCGCCCAGCCGTCGAGATCGCCGTCCATCGCGATCTCCAGCACCCCGGCCTCAGGATCGCGGCGCACCTCGCGCGCGGTGAAGACCAGGTCGTACGGCAGCACGGCCCGGATCGTGATCACGCCGCTGGTGTCGTCGAGCCGTCGCACCTCGCGCACCTGGGGCCACCAGCGCGGATACTCCTCGGCACGCTCCAGCACGTCGTAGACGACGGCGGGCTTCGCGGGCAGGGACCACTGGCTGCGGAAGCGGTATCGGGTCCAGTCCATGGAGAGAGTCTGGCATCGGATCCGAGTAGGTTTTGAGTACGCGTACTCATGTCGCGCCGCGTGACCCAGCCCACACTTCAGGGCATGACGCACATCCCGCCCCCGGCCGAGGAGCTCCGCCTCCTCGACGCCGAGCTGTGGCAACTGGACGCTCGCCGGGCCCAGTTGCTGGCCCGCCGGGCCTGGCTGGTCGCGGCGCTCCAGCCGAACTGGCAGGCGCCGCAGCCGACCGGGCCGAGGCCCGCCGCATCCCCTCGCCCCGAGGCGAGCGCACCGAGCGTGCAGAACGTGCTCCTGCTGCTCGGCGGTGTCCTGCTCACGATCGCCGCGATGGTGTTCACCCTGGTCAGCTGGGGTCACCTGGGGATCACCGGCCGGACCCTGGTCCTCGGGGCGGTCACGATGGCCGCGCTCGCCGCACCGCTCCCGCTGCTGAAGCGCGGGCTGCGCTCGACGGCCGAGTCCGTGGCGGGCCTGGGGCTGGCACTGACGGTCCTGGACGCGGTCGCGCTGCACGGGGCCGTCTTCCCGGAGACCTCCGGGGCGCCGTACACGGCGGTCGCCTCGGCCCTCCTCGCGGCGCTCTGGACGGCGTACGGCCTCCTGCCGGGCGCCACGGACCTGCGCCTGCCCCGCCCGGCCGCCCTGGTCGCGGCCCAACTCCCGCTGTTCTTCTGGGCGATCGCGGCCGACGCAGGCTCCTACGGTCTCACGGCCGCGCTCCTGGTGACGGCCGGTTTCGACGCGGTTGTGGCGCTCCGGACGACGCCCCGTTCCGTACGCGTGGTCGCCGCGATCGGCGCGTACGGAGTGGGCGCCTGGGGCGCACTGGCGGCCGGCTTGCTGACCTGGACAGCCTCCGGCCCGAGCGCCGCCGCCCGTGCGGCGGCGCTCCTTCTCCTCGCGAGCGCGATCGCGCTGGCCGCCGCGTGGCAGGGCGGTCGCACGGCAGCGCGGGCGAACGGGCAGGCCCTCGGGCTCGCCACCGTTTCCGGGCTCCTCGCGGTGGTCGCGCTCGGCGGCACGGCACGGTCCCTGCTGCCCGAACTGTGGACCGTTCCGGCCCATCTGGCCTTCGGAATCGCCCTGTTGGCGGCGCTCAGGCTCGACCGGCTGCCGGACGCGGTACGGCGGGGTCTGGCCTGGGCCGCCGGAGCCGTACAGGCGCTGTCCCTGCTGTGGGCCCTGCCGGCCGTCGGCGTCGTCGTGCTGGGCCCGCTCGCCTGGACCTCGCGGGCGTGGACCGGTGCCCCGTCGGACGCTCGCAGCGCGGTGACCGTCGACGTGACCTGGCCGCCGCACGCGGAGGCGGCACCGCTCGTCCTGGCGGCCGTCGCGGCCGTACTGGCCCTGGCGGTACGGGACACGGCCTGGCGGCCAAAGGCGACGGCAGGCGCGCTGGGCCTGGCCTGGGCCACCGCGATCACCCTCCCTGCCGTGCTCGAACTCCCCTACGTCGCGGGCCTGTTGATCGAAGGCGCCACGACGGCCGGAATCCTCACGGCAGCCGTGTTCCCACGGCAGCGCCTCACCGCCCTGGTCCTGGCACTGGGCACTTCCGCGAGCCTCGCCTGCCTCGCCCTCGCCTCCCAGACGGCGACGCTCACTGTGCTCAGTGGCCTGGTCGCGCTGTTCACGGCGGCCTCATGGCGCCTGGCGCCCTTCACCGCCCCCACCGCTCTCGCCTACGGTGCCGCGCTGGCCGTCGCGATCGGATCCGCCGCGGACTGGTCGCCGCCGCACACCGCCCTGCTGGTCCTGGTGGTCCCCGCGGCCGCGGCCCTCCTCACCGGGCGCCTCGGCGACTCGAAGGCCACCGTGCCGGCCGAGGCGGCCGGAGCAACGGCGGGAGTCCTCGCCATCGCACTGGCGGCGACGGACCTGCCCCTGCTCGCCACGGTCCTGGCCCTGTGCGGAGTGATCACCGCGGGCACGGCGATCCGTAGCGACCGCCGCCCCGTCGGCTACGCGGCCGCGGCCCTGTTCCTCGCGGCCACCTGGGTCCGTCTGGCGGCCTGGGAGGTGGACACCCCGGAGGCCTACACCCTCCCGGTCACGATTCCCGCGCTGCTGGTCGGTGCCCTGCGCCACCGCCGCGACCCGCAGACCTCGTCCTGGACGGCGTACGCCCCAGGTCTGGCCGCCACTCTCGTACCGAGCCTCTTCGCGGCCTGGGGCGACCCGCACTGGACGCGCCCTCTGCTGCTCGGTGTGGCGGCCCTGCTGGTCACCCTGGCAGGCGCCCGCCACCACCTCCAGGCCCCGCTCCTGCTGGGCGGCGCGGTACTGCTCCTGGACGCCCTGCACGAACTGGCCCCGTACATCGTCCAGGTGACCGACGCCCTCCCCCGCTGGGTGCCCCCGGCCCTGGCCGGCCTCCTACTCCTGGCCCTGGGAGCGACGTACGAACAACGCCTGAGGGATGCCCGACGAGTGCGGAGCATCCTGACCAAGATGCACTGAAGCGCCCCTTCAGGGGCGCGGGGAACTGCGCGACCAGCCACAACGGGCCCGCAGTTCCCCACGAACCGTTACGGCATCCTGTCCCCGAGCAACGCCAGGTTCTCGATGGCGGCGAGCCCGTACAACGCGGTGTCATTCGTCGACACCCAGGCCGCCTCACTACCCGACACCAGGGAGGCCGGACCGCTCAACGCCTCCGTCTTCCAGGGCGCGGACTCCTTGTACCCGTCGGAGTTGTAGAACTTCTCCCACGCGCGCGTGGCCAGCTTCGCGTCCCCGGTCTTCACAGCCGCGTACGCGTCCAGCCGCGAGTGCCCCTGGAACAGCAGCAGTGACCCGAAGTTGGACCCGTAACGTGCCGCCTGCTCGGCCTTGGTCGCGTTGAAGTAGCGGCAGTAGTCGAAGTACGCCTCGTTGAACTTCGGCATGTCGACGAGGTCGATGAGCTCGGCGCACAGCTCGTTGAGCCCGAACACGGCGGAGAGGTGCGAGACGCCGACGACGGGCGCCGAGGCCACCGCGAACTTGCCCGTGTCGAGGTCGTACAGTCCGCTTCCCTGCACAAAGCCGTTGGGCTGGGCGGCGATGCCCTCCATCGTCGACAGCACGCGGGCCTTGGCCTTCTCCCACTTGGGGCCCTTGCGCTCCCACTCGGTGAGCCAGGCGGAGACCAGCCCGCTCCAGTCCGTGCCGAAACCGACCGACAGGGCGTGCCGGTCGGGCGTGTAGGGGTCGGTGCGGACCTTGCGCAGCGGGTCGAGCACGAGGAACGTCTCGTCGGAGTCCACGTTGGCGTGCATGAGGTCGCCGACGCGCTCGTCCGCGGTGAGGAAGTAGTAGTAGCGCCGGTACGTCGTGTTGGCGATGCGCTGCTGCTTGGCGCTGTCGGCGTAGTGCTGCACACCGTGCCGGGTGCCGAGTCCTGCCCACTGCCCCAGGTGGTACACGTCCACTTCACCGGTGTGCCGCGTCATGGCCTCGGCGAACCGGAAGATGTCCGCGCGACCCGACCTGATGTACGCGAACCAGAGCCAGAGGTCCGGCGACAGCTCGGAGTTGTCCCAGGCGTAGCCACCGATGTCGTACCGCCACTGGTGCCTGACGGTGTCATAGGTGTGCATGATGTCGCCGTAGTCCCAGAAGCCGTACCAACGGCGCTGCTCCACCTGGTCCTTGTAGTAGGTGAAGAGGAAGTCGAGGTGGTCCTCGATCTTCGCCTTGGCCGGGGTCGAGCGGTCGGGCTCGGAGTACAGGCCCGGCCCGAAGACCTTCGCCTTGATGAGCTGCTTGGGCGGTGCGGCGAGCTGGGGCAACACCCTGACGGCCTCGACCTGTCGGGCCAGGGCCTGCGGCGACGGCGTCGACTCGTTGGCCCAGAACAGCAGTTCCGACGTGCGGGCGATGCCGTAGGGCGTGCCGAACTCCGGCTCGTAGTCCTCGTAGGTGATGTTGAGGCCTTCGAGCTGCTCCGCGAAGGTGTCCTGGCCCATGCCGTCGTGGTAGAAGCGCAGGTCCATGGGCTGCGCCTCGGGCGACCAGAGCCAGAGGGTGACCTCGGCCTCGTCGGTCTGGGCGTCGCGGATGTCGAGCTGGGCGGGGTGCTTCTCCCAGAAGTCCCTGAGGCCGAAGGAGAGTCCACCGCTGACGCCACCGACGTATCCGAAGCCGGAGGCGCGCCTGCCGCCGCCGGCGCCGACCCAGCCGTGTCCCTTCTTGGTGCGCTTGCGCAGGGTGAAGCCGTCGGCGGAGAGCTGGGAGAGGGTGTAGTCGCCCCACTCCGGGATGTACTGGAGCCGGGTGGTGACCCGCTGGTCCCAGGTCGCCGGGTCAGGCAGCTTCTCGCCCGCGTACTGGGCGGCCTGGACGGCGGCACCGGGGTCACGGCGCAGACCGGTGATGCCCTTGACGGCCTCGCGCAGCAGACCGGTGCCCTCACCGCCGATGCGGATGTGCCGGTCGTAGGACTGGTCGCGCATCGGCACGGTGAAGCGGACGCCGAGGCCGCGGATGAAGTCGCCGCTCGCCTTGCCGGGTTCCTGGGTGCCGTCGTAGGTGATGGTGTGCACCATGCGGAAGGAGTCGGCGCCCGCGTAGAAGTAGAGCCGGATCGAGAACGGCAGCCAGCTCCGGCTGCCCTTGCGGTGCTTGCCGTCGATCTTGACGACCGCGCGGACCGGGCCCGACTGCTCGACGGTGACCTCGGAGACGGCCCCCTCGAAGCGCTCGGTCTTGACCGTGCCCTGGTCCTCGTCCTCGATCTCGGGCTGGCGGATCAGCACGAGCCGCCCGTTCCTGGCGATCTCCGTCGAGCCGCGGGTGACCGACT
This sequence comes from Streptomyces sp. SAI-127, assembly GCF_029894425.1. Classification (NCBI taxonomy): domain Bacteria; kingdom Bacillati; phylum Actinomycetota; class Actinomycetes; order Kitasatosporales; family Streptomycetaceae; genus Streptomyces; species Streptomyces sp. SAI-127. The sequence continues at coordinate 8,457,787 of NZ_JARXYJ010000001.1, read as the reverse complement.
TGATGAGGGTGGCGCCCGACTTGCCGATCCTGGCGGTGATGACCCCGGTGGAGACGGTGATCGTGCCGCCGCTCTTGTCGACGGTGACCTTCTTGTCGGGTACGGCGGCGTCACCGGCGCTCAACGACAGCTTGCCGTTGCCCGAACTGACCGCGTGGGCGGTCCACTTGAGCGAGCCGTCGGGCCAGTAGGCGATCGGCCAGGACTGAACCGGCACGGCCTTGCCGTCGGCGTCCGTGACCGCGAACTTCTGGTCCTCCTGATAGACACCCTTCGGCCAGGGGACACCGACGGTGGAGCCGGGCGCGGCACCGAGGCCGCCGTCCTCCAGCCAGTCCAGGGTCACGGGAGAGTCGTCGGCCTCGGCGGCTCTCGGCGCGGCCTGCGCGTCCTTGGCTCCCAACGCCCAGCTGAACTGCGCGGCGGCACCGGCGACGGCGGCGGCTTTGAGGATGGACCTGCGGGGGATGGGGGACATGGCCATTCCTTCCATGTGCGGCTGGTCAGGGGCATGACAGAGAGAGGTACGGCGCCCGGGGCGCCGACCTGGATCGGGGGCACCGCGCGTCAGCGGCGCCGGTAGCGCTCCTCCACGGCGACGGCCGCCGCCGCGACGGCCCCCAGGACCGGGACCGCCAGCGGCGCGACGAACCCTGCGGACAGGGCCACGACGGCCAGACCGGCGACGATCAGGAAGGACCCGGCGGGGTCGCGCAGGGTCCGGCGTACGGCGTCCGCCAGCAGCGCCCGCCAGGAGGCGCCCGGCGCCCAGACCGCCGCCGCGCGCAGCCCGGCCACCGCGAGGCCGATCAGCGCGAACAGTCCGACTGCCCCGACGAGAGGGCCACCGGGGATGCCGGCCCGCGCGGCCTGGACGTCCACCCAGACCGCGGCCGCCGCGACCCACCCGGCGACCCCGACGAGCCACCCGCGCCGTACCGCCGTACGGAAGTCCGCGACGAACTCCCGCCAGCCACCGCCCTCATGGCCCGTACGACGCCGCAGATGCCGTGCCCCGGCGGCGAAGGCCGCCGGGTAGGTGACGAGTCCGAGACAGGCCACCGCGATCCACACGCCGGTGAGCAGGGTCTCGGCGAAGAGAGCGAAGCGCTCGCCGCCGAACACGGATGCCCTGCGACGCGCCTTCACACGCGCTTGCGCCATGCTGACCGCCTCACTTCAGTCCGGACGTCGCCATGCCGTCGATGAGGTAGCGCTGGAAGGCCATGAAGAAGGCGATGACCGGCACCAGCGCCACCAGGGACATCGCGATCATGCTGCCGTAGTTGGAGATGCCCTCCTGGTCGCGGAACATCATCAGACCGAGCGAGACGGTGTACTTTTCGGGGGTGTTGAGGTAGATCAAGGGCCCCATGAAGTCGTTCCACGCGTTGATGAAGGTGAAGATGGCGCTGGTGATGAGGGCCGGGCGGCACAGCGGCAGCACGATCGACCAGTAGGTCCTCAGGTGCCCGCAGCCGTCGAGCTTGGCGGCCTCGTCCAGCTCGCGCGGCAGTCCGCGCATGAACTGCACCATCAGGAAGACGAAGAAGGCCTCCGTCGCCAGGAACTTGCCTGCCACGAGCGGCACCAGCGTGTCGACGAGCTCCAGCTTGCGGAACATCACGTACTGCGGGATGAGCAGCACGTGATACGGCAGCAGCAGCGTGCCGATCATCAGCGTGAACAGCAGGTTCCGCCCGGCGAACCGGATCTTGGCGAAGGCGTACGCGGTCAGTGAGCTGGAGATCACGACACCGGCCACGGCCAGGCCCGCGTACATCAGCGAGTTCGTGAAGAAGCTGCCGATGGAGATGCCGGAGATGCCGTCGGCGAGACCGGAGAAGTTCGCCCAGACCGGCTTGGACGGCAGCAGGTCGATGCTGGCGATGATGTCCTTGCTCGGCTTGAACGAGGCGCCGAGCACCCAGATCACGGGGTACAGGACGACCGCGAGGACGGCGAGCGCGCCCACGTGCCAGGCGATCGATCCGGTGCGCCGCCGCTCGTTCGCGGTGCGCACGACGGGGGTGCTGACAGTGGTCACTTGGCGGCCTCCTCGTAGTGCACCCACTTCTTCTGCGACCAGAACAGGACCGCCGTGACCAGCGCCACCGCGACCACCAGCGACCAGGCCATCGCGGAGGCGAAGCCCATCTGGGCCTCCTTGAAGCCCTTCTGGTAGAGGTAGCAGGTGTAGACGAGCGTGGCGTCGGCGGGCCCGCACCGGGTGTCGGAGACGACATAGGCGGAGCCGAACACCTGGAACGCGTGGATGGACTCCAGCAGCACGTTGAAGAAGAGCACCGGGGAGATCATCGGCAGCGTGATGTTCCAGAACCGGCGCAAGGGGCCGGCCCCGTCCACCTCGGCGGCCTCGTACAGCTCCCGCGGGACCTGCTTGAGACCGGCCAGGAAGATGACCATCGGCGCACCGAACTGCCAGATGCTCAGGGCCACCAGGGAGTAGAGGACGTAGTCCGGGTTGCCGATCCAGCCGCCCACCTCGACGCCGAAGATCTTCTGGGTACGGTCCACGATCGCGTCGTCGGAGAACAGCGCCCGCCACACGAAGCCGACGGAGACGCTGGCGCCGATGAGCGAGGGCATGTAGAACGCGGCCCGGTACAGGCCCTGCCCGCGCCGGCTCTGCGCGAGCAGCAGAGCGACGCCGAGCGCGAGCAGCAGCTTGAGCGGAGTGGCCACGACGACGTACTTGAGTGTGACCTCCACCGACTTCTGCCAGCGCGGGTCCTGGAACATCGTCGTGAAGTTGTCGAAGCCCACCCATTCGGGCGGTGTGAACAGGTTGTACCGGGTGAACGCGTAGTACAGCGACGCGATCATCGGCCCCGCCGTGAGCAACAGGAATCCCGCGATCCACGGCGACATGAAGAGGTAGCCGGCGAGGTTCTCGCGGCGCCGCCCGCGCCGCCCGGCGGCGGGAGCGGCGGGCCGCTTCCCGGCCGGGCGCACGGGCGCTTCCTTGACGAGCGTCATGGTGGTACGTCCCCTCAGCCCGCGAACGCGGCCTTGGCCTCACTGAACAGCGACTTGGCGGCGTCGGCCGGCTTGGACTTGCCCTGGGCCACCTCACCGCCCAGACGCAGGAACGCCGCCTCGATGACGTCGGCGCCGGACGGGTGCGGGGTGATCTTCCCGAGCACACCGGCCTTGGCGACCTCGTCCTCATAAGCCGCGACACCCTTGTTGTTGGGGTCGGTGGGCTTGAACGCGTCGTACTGCTCGGTGGTGGCGAGGATCCCGCGGTCGTAGCCCATGATCTTGCCGACCTCGGGGTCGTGGACCATGAAGGAGATGAACTGCGCCGCCTCCTTGGGGTGCTTGGTCCCGGCGAAGGCGCTGAGCATCAGCGAACCGAGGTACTGGCCGGTGTCCTTGCCGTCCGTGGTGGGGATCGGCGCGAGCCCGTAGTCCGACTCGCCCTCGCCCTCGTAGCGGATGGAGAAGTTGTCCCAGGTGAACTCGGACGCGGCGAGGCCCGCCGAGAGACCCGACTTGGGCTTGACCTGCTCGATCTTCTTCGGGTCGGCGACCAGCCCGGACTTCACGCGCTTGTAGCCGTCCGTCCACCACTGCGTCAGGTCGTCCTCGGTGAAGCCGAGGTCGGAGTCGGTGAAGAATGCCTTGCCGTTCTGGCGCAGATACAGGTCGTAGAGGTACATGATGCCGAAATAGCCGGTGTCGCCGGCGATCTTCAGCTTGTCCTGGATGGTCTGGAGCGCGGCGAAGTACTCGTCCCAGGTCCAGCCCATTTTCGCCTCTACGCCGGCCTTCTCGAAGGCCTTGAGGTCGATGACGAGTGCCATGGTGTTGGCGCCGACGGGGATGCCGAGCTGCTTGCCGTCGACCTGACCGTTCGCCAGAACGCCGTTGCGGAAGTTGTCCAGGCTCAGATTCCCGGAGTCCGCCTGCGACTTGAGATCGAGCAGAACACCGCGCTTGTCGTACTTGCGGAGGAAACCGACCGCGTTCTGGAAAACGTCCGGCGGATTTCCACCGGAGGCCTGGGTCTGGAACTTCTCCCAGAACGCTTCGTAGTCGGTGAATTCAGGCTTGATCTTGATCTTCGGATACTTCTTCTCGAAGAGCGCGATGGTCTTCTTGATGGCGATGGTGCGCGGCTCGCCACCCCACCACGCATAACGCAGTGTCACCGTTCCGTCTCCGGAACTGCCGCTGTCACCTCCGCACCCGGTCGTCGCGGCCAGCCCCAGCGTCGCCGCCGTAGCCCCGGCCGCCTTCAGGATCGTTCGCCTCTCAACATTCCTGCTGGTTCCCACAGTCGAGCCCCTCCCCGCAGCGTCGCCGCCTGCATGAATCGTTTCAAGTAAGCGCTTGCTGGCACAAGCTACGGAGGGCCCGGGAATGCGTCAATGATTCGGACAGGAATTTCTTCTGAGTCTGGTGAGACGTCGGCGCGCCTCCAACAGCCGGGCGGCGCCAGGGAACTGACGACTGCCCAGGTGAGAGACATGGGATCGACCCGTCGAACGGAACGCAGGCTGCCGTACGGGATCGTCGGGCGGCCGAAAAAGTACGGGCGGCGGGGAGGCGTCGCTGCGGACGGTCACGCGGGCGAGCCGGCGACCCCGGCCTTCACATCGGTCCCCGCACACGCCGACGGCCCGTCTGCGCTCTCACAGACGGGCCGTCGGTCCGGGTGGGCGATACTGGGTTCGAACCAGTGACCTCTTCGGTGTGAACGAAGCGCTCTCCCACTGAGCTAATCGCCCGGACGCAGGAAGAAGATTACCCCATGTCAGGGGGTGCCCGTGACCAGCGGTGACAGCCCGGGCACCGCCGCGCGGCTCACTGGTTCTTGATGTTCCAGGGCATCTCGAGGCCGAACTTCCAGAGGTAGACCCCGAGGATCGCGGCCACGATCACGAGGCCGATCACCGTCAGGATGATGTTGCGCCGCCGCACCTTGGGATCGAGGGCGCGCTGCGCCGCCTCGGTCACCTTGCGCTTGGTCCAGCGGAGCACGAGCTGGGCCCAGACGAACTCGGTCGCCCAGATCGCCATACCGCCGAAGATCACGACCCACCCGGGTCCGGGCAGCGGCAGCATGATGATGCCCGCCACCACGACCGCCAGGCCGATGACGAAGATCAGGACCTGCCAGCTCAGATGCAACAGGCGACGCGCCTTGATGAAATCCGGCGCCCGCGAGCCGAGCCCCTGCCCGTCCTTCGTCTCGTCCGTCTTCTCGCCGGTCTCCTTGTCCGCTGACACGGCAACCTCGCCCGGCTCGTCACTCCCCGTATTCATACAGCCAAACCCTACCCGAGAGAAACCAGTCACCGGAATGGTCGTACCTCTCGAAGAGGCGCTCGGCCGGAAGAGTTACGTAAACGCACGCAAAACACTCAGAGGGGTTTACAACGGCACCGTAGGTGGCATGTCGATTTCGCCGACGTGCGAATCCCCGAGCGCACACTGAGCGAAAGGCCCTGGCGCTTATGAACACCACGGTCAGCTGCGAGCTGCACCTGCGCCTCGTTGTGTCGAGCGAGTCCTCCCTGCCTGTCCCCGCAGGCCTGCGGTACGACACGGCCGACCCCTACGCCGTGCACGCCACCTTCCACACCGGAGCCGAGGAAACCGTCGAGTGGGTGTTCGCCCGCGATCTTCTCGCGGAGGGCCTCCACCGGCCCACCGGAACCGGCGACGTCCGAGTCTGGCCGTCGCGCAGTCACGGTCAGGGCGTCGTCTGCATCGCCCTGAGCTCCCCTGAGGGCGAGGCATTGCTCGAGGCCCCGGCGCGGGCCCTGGAGTCGTTCCTGAAGCGAACGGACGCCGCCGTGCCCCCCGGCACGGAACACCGCCACTTCGACCTGGATCAGGAGCTCTCGCACATCCTGGCGGAAAGCTAGGGGTGAGGCCCCACAGAGCCGCCCGGCGCCGTCCACTCGGGGAGACGGCTCGGGCAGGTACAACCGCATAGGGAACGACAGGTGCCGTGGCTGCGGAGCGCTCCGCAGCCACGGCACCTGTCGTGCTACCCGTCACCGAGGCCCGGCGAGCCACTACCATCGGCCAGCATCGGCGGGCGTTCGCCCGACCCCCAGGCCAGGGAGCGAATCGTGCTGATCACCCACGACACCCGGTGCGCCCTCGACACCGTGGTCGATCTGGTGAACACCGCACCGGAGGACGACGCGGCGCCGGACGGACTGCCGGATGTCGCGGCGCTCGAGGATTTCGTACAAAACCACGAGATCAGTGATGTCGGGGTGCTCTCGGAGTTCGATCTGTCCGCCGTGCGCAAGATCCGCGGCCGGTTCGCCTCGGTCTTCGCCGCCCCGGACGCCCGGGCCGCCGCCGCGCTGATCAACGATCTGGTCGCCGCCGCGGGCACCACTCCCCAGCTCACGGATCACGACGGCTACGACTGGCATGTGCACTACTTCGCGCCGGGCGCCTCCGTCGCCGACCATCTGGCGGCCGACTGCGGGATGGCACTGGCGTTCTTCGTGGTGGCCGGCGAGCAGGAGCGGCTCCGGCGCTGTGAGGCGCCCGACTGCCGACGGGCCTTCGTCGACCTGTCCCGCAACCGCTCGCGGCGCTACTGCGACAGCCGGACCTGCGGGAACCGTCTGCATGTGGCCGCGTACCGGGCGCGCCGCAAGGAGGCCGCGGGCTGAGGTCCCGGCGGCGGGGCCGGCGCCCTGGCGGGGTGGTCGACGTGGTCCCCGGCGGGTGGCGCCGGGGACCCACGGGTACGGCTCAGAGCAGCAGCAGGTCGTGCAGCGCAGCCATGAGCAGCAGACACCCGATCACCGCAAGGAAGATCATCAGCGGTGGCTGGGAGAGGGCGAAAAGGCATCCACGCGGCTCGTCCTGAGGCGGCGCGGTGTCGCTCTGTTCGGTGTCCAGCATCTCGCGGCGATGATGGCGCAGTCGACGCCTCCGGCGCGATCAACACGCCCGGAATGGGCGGGAGTTCGCCGGATTCCGTGATGTCCGTTTCGAGTCGTGATCGCTTACGGACGGGTACGGATCCCACTGCGAACGTTTCAGTTCACCACGCGACCGTCATATGCCGTGCTTCTTCAGGATGGCCTCGATGTCACTGAAGTCGTCCGCGGCGGACCCGGTGGCCCGGGGCTTGTCCGCGGGGCGGGTCGCCGGGGTGCGGACGGCCGGGCCGAGCGAGGGTGCCGAGGCCGCGGGAGCCACCGCCTCCTGCTGGGCGCCGCGGGCCGCCTTGCGCTCCTTGCGGGTGCCGCCGCGGCGGCGCTCCACCGCACGCGTGGTCGAGAACAGCACCCATGACAGGCCGAGCACGCCGAAGCCCGCCCAGGCCGTCGGGCTGAAGGCGGTGTCCGCGAGCCAGTCGACGACGCCGGTCATGACCAGGCCGAGCGGGAGTAGCGAGTAGGCGGCGATACGGGTGGCCGCGAGGAAACGCTTCCGGTACGCGGTGACCGCCGCGATGCCCAGGCCGGCCGCGGCGACGGCGGAACAGACGGTCTCGGCAATCATCCGGTCCTCCAGGCGGTGCTCGATCGGCAACGTGCCGCTTCGTCCCTATCCATCCTGCACCTCCCGACCCCCGCCGGGCCATGCTCCGGCAGGACATCAGGGACATCTCCGGGTCACCTCCTCCCGAGGTGCCGGTCAAGGTCGTACCGACGAAGCAGGCGGACGCCGTCGTGGACGACCGGGGCCGATTCGGAAGGGTGGCCCGGAGCTGGGAGACTGGTGCCCATGAGCGACCCCTCCCCCGCCCGTCCCGCCGTGCCCGTTCTCGATGTCTGGTGCGAGCTGCAGTGCCCGGACTGCCGTGGCGCGCTGGACGATGTCCGGGCCCTGCGTGCCCGTTACGGCGACCGGCTGGAGCTGCGGCTGCGGCACTTCCCGCTGGAGAAGCACAAGCACTCCTTCGCCGCCGCGCAGGCCGCCGAGGAGGCGCTGGAGCAGGGCAGGGGCTGGGAGTTCGTCGAGGCCGTGCTGGGGCGGGTGGCGGAGCTGGACCGTGCGGGAGAACCCTTCCTGGTCGAGGTCGCCCGTGAACTGGGGCTCGACGCCGAGGAGTTCGACACCGCGCTGATCGACGGCCGGCACATCCTGATCGTGGACGCCGACCAGGCCGAGGGCAAGGCGATCGGCGTGAGCGGGACCCCGACGTACGTCATCGACGGCGAGCGTCTCGACGGCGGCAAGAGCCAGGACGGGCTGCGCGAGCGGATCGAACAGATCGTGGACCGGCTGCTCGCCGGGCAGGAGTGAGCCGGCCTCAGAGCAGGCTCTTGTACATCGAGTAACCCACCGTCTCGTAGCCCAGCGACTCGTACAGCCCCTCTGCCGGTGTGTTGCCCGCGAAGACGTTGAGGGCCAGGACCGTTCTGCCGGAGGCGATCGCCTGGGCCTCGGCCAGCAGCATCAGCGAACGGCCGTGCCCACGGCCGCGGAAGGCCTCCTCGGTCTCGACGTCGTAGACGAACGCCTTGTCGCCGATGAACTCCACCCACAGGACGCCGACCCGGACCCCGTCGTGCTCCAGCACGCTGAACAGCGCGTTCTCGGTGGCGAGGCCGCGCTCCGTCAACCGTTCGTTGTCCCTCTCCGACCGCGCCCTCGCCTCGGTCTCGGGCACCCCGCGGTCGGCCCAGTCCCGGGTGTACTCCGCGATGCCGCGCTCCGCCCACAGCCCGAACTCGGCCTCCGTCATGGGTCTGCCGCGACTGCCCGCGGGCAGTTCGGGCGCGGTGGCGCCGAGCCGCTTCTCCATGCCGCGGTTGCGATGGACGTACCCGAGCATGGTGGCGAGCCGCAGCGCGGGCTCGGCGTCGGCGGGGACCCTGATCTCCAGCTGCCCGCAGCCCCAGCCCCGCGCCACCTCCTCGGCGGCGAGCGCGGCGACCGTGCCCCGGCCGCGCCGGCGGTCCGGTTCCTCGATCCGCAGATCGCGGATCTGGGCCACGGCCGGCCCGAAGGACGGATGGGTCGCGAGGTGTATCGCCCCGACGGGACGGCTGTTCACGCACACCGTGTAGTGGCGGGACAGCGCCCCGTCGGAGCCGCGCTGGAGCGGCTCGACCGGCCGCAGGGTGGTGGTCATCACCGGAGTTCTACCCGCTGCAGCGCGCCAGGTCAGCTCAATATCCCGGGCTTTACGGATCGAGGTCGTCCCCGGCCCGCTCCTCGAAGATCCGCAGGGCCTTCGCGGTCACCGGACCGGGCGCACCCGGCAGTTCGCGCCCATCTACGCGATGGACGGCCTGGACGTCCCGCAGAGTCGAGGTGAGGAAGACCTCGTCGGCCCGCTCCAGGACGTCGAGCGGCAGCTCGGTCTCCTTGGCTCCGGTCCATTGCACGGTCAACGCGCGCGTGATGCCCGCGAGACAGCCGGAGGCGAGCGGCGGGGTGTGGATCTCGCCGTCGAGCACGACGAAGACGTTCGACCCGGTGCCTTCGCACAGCTGTCCGACCGTGTTGGCGAACAGCGCCTCGGAAGCGCCGTCCGCACGCGCGCGTGCGAGTGCGACCACGTTCTCGGCGTACGAGGTGGTCTTGAGTCCGGTGAGAGCGCCGCGCTCGTTACGGGTCCACGGGACGGTGATCACGGCGGTGGAGTCGGGTCGCCGGGCGGACTCGCCGAGGGCGACCACGAGGGTCGGCCCGTGCTCTCCCCGGTCGGAGCCAAGTGGTCCATAGCCACCGGTGTAGGTGATGCGCAGCCGCCCGAGCGGCATGGGATTCGCTTCGAGTACGGCGGCACAGGCGCGGCGGACTTCGTCGTGATCGGGGTCGGGCAGCCCCAGGCCCCGCGCCGACAGCGTCAGCCGGTCGAGATGCCGGGTGAGGGCGAAGGGACGGCCGTCCACCGCCTTCAGCGTCTCGAAGATGCCGTCGCCCACGGTCAGCCCGTGATCGAAGACGGAGACGCGGGCGGTCTCGGTGTCCTGCAGTCCGCCGTCGAGCCAGATCTTCACGTAAAGGTCCCTCCACTCACCTCGTACGTCCCCGACGCTACCGTGAGCAGCCGGGACGCCTTCAGCTCGGTCTCCCGCCACTCCCCCTCGGGGTCGGACCCCCAGGTGATACCGGCGCCGGTACCGAAGCGCAGCACTCCTTCGGCACGGTCGATCCAGAAGGTACGGATGCCGACGGCCAGCTCCCCGGTACCCCGGTCGGCGTCGACCCAGCCGACGCCTCCGCAGTACGGCCCCCTGGGCGCGGTCTCCAGGGCGTCGATGATCCGCAGGGCGCTGGACTTGGGTGCGCCGGTGACCGAGCCGGGCGGGAAGGCGGCGTCGAGGAGTTCGGCCCAGCCGGCGCCCTCGCGCAGCTCGCCCCGCACGGTCGACACGAGGTGGACGAGACCGGGGTGCTTCTCCACGGCGCACAGGTCGGGAACGGTGACGCTGCCCGTGGCGCACACCCGCCCCAGATCATTGCGGACCAGGTCCACGATCATCACGTTCTCGGCGTAGTCCTTGGCCAGCAGGTCGTCCTCGGTCCGCCCGGTCCCCTTGATCGGCCCCGACTCCACGATCCGGCCCTCCCGGCGCAGGAACAGCTCGGGGGAGGCGGTGGCGATCTCGACCCCGTGTCCGGGCAGCCGGATCGTTCCTGCATAGGGCGCCGGGTTGCCGCGGGCCAGCAGCGCGGTCAGCGCGTCCACGTCGGCGCCGGGTGCGAGGGGCGCGGTCAGTACACGGCAGAGGTTGGCCTGGTAGACCTCGCCGGTGGCGATGTGCGCGCGGATCCGCCGGACACCCTCCATGTACGCCGTGCGGTCCAGCGATGACGTCCAGTCACCGGCCAGGGGCCCCGGCCACGCTCCGGTCCGCGGCGCGGGCACCGGCTCCAGGCGTACGTCGGCGAAGCGGGCGCAGGTCAGACCGCCCTCGAAGTCCGCGGCGACGGCCCAGAAGCCTGTGGAGTCCAGAGCGGCGGGATCGCTGGTGACATCGAGGAGACCGGTGGCGACGCGGTCACCGAAACGGGCGAGAGGAGCGAGGTCGAGCACGGTGTCGAGTCTATGGCGGGTGTCCTGCGGGTGACCCGGCCGTGTCCCTCAGACCACCCTGACCAGGTACGTCGACATGCGCACCGCAGCACGCTGCGCAAACGCGTTTTTGTACTGGCCCCGGAATCCGCTAGAGTTCAACTCGTCGCCGGGCCGCGAGAGCGGAACGAAACGACAAGCGGACGTAGCTCAGTTGGTAGAGCGCAACCTTGCCAAGGTTGAGGTCGCGAGTTCGAGCCTCGTCGTCCGCTCGATGGAAACAGGGGATCTTCCCGAGCCCCTGCACTCCTGGTGGAGTGGCCGAGAGGCGAGGCAACGGCCTGCAAAGCCGTCTACACGGGTTCAAATCCCGTCTCCACCTCCAAGGACGATTAGCTCAGCGGGAGAGCGCTTCCCTGACACGGAAGAGGTCACTGGTTCAATCCCAGTATCGTCCACTGGATCTTCGGCAGATCATCGAAGGTCTGACCCGCGCGATTAGCTCAGCGGGAGAGCGCTTCCCTGACACGGAAGAGGTCACTGGTTCAATCCCAGTATCGCGCACGCAGTGTTCACGATCTTGATCGTGGTTCCCGCGCGATTAGCTCAGCGGGAGAGCGCTTCCCTGACACGGAAGAGGTCACTGGTTCAATCCCAGTATCGCGCACACACCGAAGCCCCCGGCCCTGCGGCCGGGGGCTTCCTCGTTGCTCGGTCAGCTGGAGAACAGCATGTGGCCGAAGCCGCGGTTGCGGTGGCCGCCGTGATGCCCACCGTGGCCGCCGTAGTGACCGCCTCCGTGCTGCGGCGCGCCCCAGGCCGGTGCGCCGGGCTGGGCCGGGTACTGCGGAGCGGCCGGCGGTGGCGGAACGGCGGGGCCGCCGCCCCACTGGCCCTCCAGACGGGTCAGCGCCTCCAGCTCGCCGTAGTCGAGAAAGATCCCGCGGCAACCGCTGCACTGCTCGATCTGGACACCGTTGCGGTTGTAGGTGTGCATCGGTGCGTGACACTTCGGACACTGCATCGTCGGCTCAACTCCTCGCCCGTTGGTCCTGCTTCGCGTTACGCCAGGACAGACTCCGTCCGGCCCTGGTCGGTTGCACCCTACTTCGCGACACCGCCCGCCAACTGCGGCGGGGCAGAACCCATTCGGTCACAGGCGTCGACGACCGCCTGCTCCACGTCGTCCAGCGCACGGTCCGCCTGGGCCGCCTTGGCGATCGCCCGGGCCGCCGTCTGCACGGTGAGGGCACGGGCGGCGACGTCCAGGGCCGGCCACGGGTCGCCGTCGGCGGGGACGGCGGGGCCGCCTGCCGCTCGGTAGGCGCCGAGGAAGCGGGACCAGTCGTCGGGCGACAGCAGGCCGCAGGCGTACCAGGCGGCGGGGCGGGCGAGGTCCCAGGCGGGTTCCCCTACACCGAGATCGTCGACGTCGATGAGGTGCCAGGGGCCGTCGGGGGCGGGGTGGCGGACGAGTTGACCGAGGTGGAGGTCACCGTGGCAGAGGGTCGTCGTGTCGGACATGGGGGTCTCGGCGCGGGCCCAGGCCGGGAGGGTGCGCCAGGCGCGGAGGACGGGGACGGTGTGCCTTCGGTGGGGGGCGGCGAGGAGGCGGGCGACAGCGAGGGCGGCTTTGGCGGGGCCGCGCATGGGGGGCAGGCCGGGTGGGGCGGGGGTCCGGTGGAGCTGGGCGAGGAGGGTGGCGGCGGACTCCCAGGGGGCGGCGTCGGGGTTCTCGGGGTCCACGGGTTCGCCGTACGGCCAGAAGGTGACGAGTCTGCCGTGCAGGTCGACGGGGGTCCTGCCGAGTGGGGGCAGGAGTATGCCGGGGAGATGGGCGGCTGTGGCGAGGCGGGGGGTCAGGTCGGCGGGGGCGGTGTCGGGGGCGTGGGCCTTCGCGACGGTGTCCGCGTGCCGGACGACTGTGGCGTCGGGGCGGTCGGCGAGGGTTACCGCTCCGCAGGGGCACGCCGACTGCTCGCGGGAGTGAGCCTCGGTCCTGGCCCTGAGGGTCAACTCGGTGAGCAGGGGGTGGGTGGTCACGGGGCTCCCTGGGCGGCGGGTGGTCTGTTCGCGAGCGTAGCCGCTGCGCTGGGCTTGAGCTGGGCGCCTACGGGGGTGCCTCGCTGGGTCCTTGGGCGGGTGCGGGCAGCTGCGCTGGGCTTGGGCGGGGCGCCTGCGGGGGTGCCACGCCGGGTTCTTGCGCGGGTGCATGCCGGTGGGAGCTGGTCGCGCAATTCCCCGCGGGCAGCTGCACTGGGCTTGGACCGGGCGCCTACGGGAGTGCCACGCCGGGTCCCTACGCGGGTACAGGCCGGTGCGGGCTGGTCACGCAATCCCCCGCGAGCAGCTGCACTGAGCTTGGACCGGGCGCCTACGGGAGTGCCACGCCGGGTCCCTACGCGGGTACAGGCCGGTGCGGGCTGGTCACGCAATCCCCCGCGAGCAGCTGCACTGAGCTTGGACCGGGCGCCTACGGGAGTGCCACGCCGGGTCCCTACGCGGGTACAGGCCGGTGCGGGCTGGTCACGCAATCCCCCGCGGGCAGCTGCACTGGGCTTGGACCGGGCGCCTACGGGAGTGCCACGCCGGGTCCTTGCGCAAGTGCAGGCCGGTGGGGGCTGGTCGCGCAGTTGCCCGCGCCCCTGGGGAGTTGCAGTCATCCACGTCAAGACGGGCCGTTCGCCACCCCGGCCGCCGGGCAAAGCAATGCCGGCGCAGCTCCCCAGCTGCGCCGGCATTTTGCCGTCCGCCGCACCCCCGTCCCCACGGGGTTTCATGGGTTGATGTCCCCGCCCGGACCGCTCTTCCGGGCCTGGGGTCGCCGCTCAGCGCCCCAGCATCACTCCCACGGACGACGCCTGTGTGGCCACTGTCTCCCAGCCGTCGAAGACGACGAGGAGCAGGACCGCCAGAGGAAGGGCCATGAGCGTCGCCACCAGCGGGTGACGGCGGCCCGTACGGCGGGGTTTGGATGTGCGGGACAGTGTCCGCGGTGCCGTAAGAGCCATGGTCCCTCTCCTGACCGTTCTGTTGTCGTTGGCAGCGGCGGGTGTCTGACCTCGGGGGACGAGTGCTGCACCCGCCGCTTGACCTCAAATCTAGGCGTCAGGGGCTCTCCGCACGTCATGCCCTCGTACCGATTGCCGGGCCTCCCCGAGGATGAGCCGTGACCAGCGGAGTACTCCCGTGGGTGGAGACGGGGACCTAGGTCTCCGGGTCTTCCCGGAGGGGTCGTCCGGTCTGCCCGGCTTTCTCCGAGCTGTCCTCACGCGGCACCGGCTGCTCCACGAGAGCGAGCACCCGGGTCGCCATGAACCGGGCCGTCCGCACCACCGATCCGTTCCTCGTGACTTCGCTCACTTCCACGACGCCTCGTCGGACCGCCGTCTCCACCCGGCGGCCTGCCCTGCTCGCCACCACCTCGTATGTGCGCGTCGTGTCCCCTGCGTCCACGACTATCTCCACGCGATCACCCTTCACGGGTTCAATCCCCCTTCTGCGACAGGTGGTTGGGATCACACTGCCACCGAAGTCCGCCCGTCCTCCGGCTCCCTGACCACCCCTCAAGTCTCCCACCCGGCACTGACAATCCATCGGGACGAGAGGGCGCGGCCTCTGCGCGCGGCGGCCCGCGGAAACGTAAGCTGTGGCTCGTCACACGGACCGGGCAGCGGGGATGAACATGGCGATGATGCGCCTGAGGCGCGAGGACCCGCGCGTCGTCGGCTCGTTCAAGCTTCACAGACGGCTCGGCGCGGGCGGAATGGGCGTCGTCTACCTGGGCTCCGACCGCAAGGGGCAGCGGGTCGCACTGAAGGTCATCCGGCCCGATCTCGCGGAGGACCAGGAGTTCCGGTCGCGCTTCGCGCGCGAGGTCTCCGCCGCGCGACGGATCCGCGGCGGCTGCACCGCCCGGCTCGTGGCGGCGGACCTGGAAGCGGACCGTCCGTGGTTCGCCACCCAGTACGTCCCCGGCCCCTCCCTCCACGACAAGGTCGCCGACGAGGGGTCCCTGGGCGCGGCCGAGGTCGCCGCCATCGGGGCCGCCCTCTCGGAGGGGCTCGTCGCCGTGCACGAGGCGGGGGTGGTGCACCGTGACCTCAAGCCGTCGAACATCCTCCTGTCCCCCAAGGGCCCGCGGATCATCGACTTCGGTATCGCCTGGGCGACCGGGGCCTCCACCCTCACCCATGTCGGCACCGCCGTCGGCTCCCCCGGCTTCCTCGCGCCCGAGCAGGTGCGCGGCGCCGCGGTGACGCCGGCCACGGACGTGTTCTCCCTGGGCGCGACCCTGGCGTACGCCTCGATGGGCGACTCGCCCTTCGGGCACGGCAGTTCCGAGGTGATGCTGTACCGCGTGGTGCACGAGGAGGCGCAGCTGCACGGCGTGCCCGACGCGGTGGCCCCTCTCATCCGCGCCTGTCTGGCGAAGGACCCCGAGGAGCGGCCGAGCACCCTCCAACTGTCGCTGCGGCTCAAGGAGATCGCGGCCCGCGAGGGACAGGGCCTGCCGGATCTGCGGCCGCCCGCCCCGCGCGCGGGCGAGGCGGACCGGCCCACCGGACGCATCGCCGACACCTACCCGGAGCGGGCCGCCCAACGTCGCCCCCAGGGTCAGCCGGGCAGTCCCAGCTCCCAGGGCACCCCTCCGGCCCGCGGTTCCGGGCAGGCCCGGGGCCAGGCCCCCGCGCGCGGAGGGGTCCCGTCACGCGGCGGCAGCACCCCGCGCGGCAACGGCGTGCCCTCCTCCCGCCCGGGCCCCCGGTCCACCCCTGCCTCCTCGCGGAACACCACCCGGTCCGGCAGCGGAAGCCGCCCCGCGCCGCGCAACGGTACCGGTCGGCCCTCTCCCAGGAACAGCAAGACGGGACTGCGCCCCGCGAACCCGCGTCTCCTGCGTCAGCGGCTGTTCGTGTTCGTCGTCGTGACGCTGCTCGTGGCCCTGGGCATCGCCGCGGCTCAGGGCTGCCAGGGGCCGCCGCGCGGACTCGGCGGCGACAGCGGTGTCGTACGGGAACAGCGGCAGGGACAGGTGCACACGCCGCCGGCCCAGGAACCGCCGCTGCGGTCGGCCGGTGACGGGACGGACTGAGTCTTCGCCGGGATCGCCGTCACGGGAAAGCACCCCGGGCGGAGCCGGCCCGAGCTGCCGCTCAGCCCTGTGGGCGCCCCGTGGCCACGGCGTAGAAGGCGACCGCGGCCGCCGCGCCCACGTTGAGGGAGTCGACGCCGTGGGCCATCGGGATGCGGACCCATTCGTCGGCGGCGACCAGGGCCTGGGTGGTCAGTCCGTCGCCCTCGGCGCCGAGCATCAGCGCGACCCGGTCCATCCTGTGCGGGGCGGCCTCGTCCAGGGTCTTGGCCTTGGCGTCCGGGGTGAGGGCGAGGAGGGTGAAGCCGGCCTCGCGGACCGACTCCAGGCCCTTGGGCCAGGAGTCGAGGCGGGCGTAGGGGACGGAGAAGACCGCGCCCATCGAGACCTTGACGCTGCGGCGGTACAGAGGGTCGGCGCAGTCGGGCGACAGCAAGACCGCGTCCATGCCCAGTGCCGCCGCCGAGCGGAAGATCGCGCCGATGTTGGTGTGGTCGTTGACCGACTCCATGACCACCACCCGGCGGGCGGTCTGGAGCAACTCGGCCGCCGTGGGCAGGGGTTTGCGCTGCATGGAGGCGAGCGCGCCGCGGTGCACGTGGTAGCCGGTGACCTGTTCGGCGAGCTCCGGGCTGACGGCGTAGACCGGGGCCGGGAGTTCGTCGATGACGTCACGCATGACATCGACCCACTTCGCGGAGAGCAGCATGGAGCGCATCTCGTAGCCCGCGTCCTTCGCCCGGCGGATGACCTTCTCGCCCTCGGCGATGAACAGGCCCTCGGCCGGCTCGCGTTTGCGCCGCAGTTCGACGTCGGTCAGGCCCGTGTAGTCGTGCAGGCGCGGGTCGTCGGGGTCCTCGACGGTGATGAGATCGGCCACAGGGTGATACTGCCTTGTCCGGGGAGCGGTGCCAACGGCTGGGAACAGGTTGTGTTACCCCGGGTTACTCCGAGGGCTCCGACATCCGCGGTCCCACGGCGACGACCTCGCCTACGACGATGACGGCCGGAGGCTTCACGTCCTCGGCGACCACCACCTCACCGACCGTCGCCAGGGTGGCGTCGACCCGGCGCTGGGCGGCCGTCGTGCCCTCCTGGACCAGGGCGACCGGGGTGTCCGGCGACTTGCCGTGGGCCACCAGGGTCTCGGCGATCCGGCCGATCTTGTCGACGCCCATGAGGATCACGAGGGTGCCGGTGAGCTTGGCGAGGGACGCCCAGTCGACGAGGGATCGCTCGTCGTCGGGGGCGACATGGCCGCTGACCACGGTGAACTCGTGGGCGACCCCGCGGTGGGTGACCGGGATGCCGGCCGCGCCCGGGACCGAGATCGAGCTGGAGATGCCGGGGACGACGGTGCAGGGGATGCCGGCCTCGGCGAGGGCGTGCAGTTCCTCCATGCCCCGGCCGAAGACATAGGGGTCCCCGCCCTTCAGCCGTACGACCGACCTGCCCTGCTTGGCGTGCTCGATCAGGGCGTTGTTGATGGCCTCCTGGGCCATGAAACGGCCGTACGGGATCTTCGCCGCGTCGATGACCTCCACGTGCGGCGGGAGCTCGGCGAGGAGGTCGCGGGGGCCTAGGCGGTCGGCGATGACGACGTCGGCCTCGGCGAGGAGGCGGCGGCCCCGGACCGTGATCAGGTCCGGGTCGCCGGGACCGCCGCCGACGAGGGCGACGCCGGGGGTGCGGGTGCGGTGGTGCGGGGCGACGAGGGTGCCGTCGCGGAGGCCCTCGACCACCGCGTCCCGGATGGCCGCGGTGTGGCGGGGGTCCCGGCCCTTGGCGTTCGTCGTGAGCACGGCGACCGTGACGCCCTCGCTGTGGCCCGTCGCCGGGGTCCAGGCGGTGGCGGCGTCGGCGTCGTCGGAACGGACGCACCAGACGCGGTGGCGCTCCGCTTCGGCTGAGGCCCGCGCGTTCGCTTCCGTGTCGCCGGTGGCGATCAGGGCGTACCAGGCGTCTTCCAGGTCGCCTTCCTGGTAAGGCCGCCGGGCCCAGGTGATCTCGCCCGCGTCCGCCATCGCCTCTACGGAGGGGGTCGCCGAGGGGGATACCAGGAGGATGTCCGCGCCCGCTGCGATCAGGGCCGGGAGGCGGCGCTGGGCCACCTGGCCGCCGCCGAGGACGACGACCTTGCGGCCGGTGAGGCGGAGGCCTACGGGGTAGGCGGGGTTTTCGGCCATGAGGGTGCGGCTCCTCTTTACGGCGGTGCAGTGGCCCTGACGTGCGGATTTTACGGGGTGCGCGGGGCGGGCGGCTCAGGTGTCCGTTGGCTGGGCGTCGTTGCCGGGCGCGGACCCACGTGCGAGGGGGACCCGGGGACCTGGTCCCCGGGTCCCCCTCGCAGCGCCTACTTCTCGGTCACCCCTGCGGAATCGAAGGTCGCCACCTCATGCATCGCCCGCGCCGTGCTCTGGACCAGGGGGAGGGCCAGCAGGGCGCCCGTGCCCTCGCCGAGGCGGAGGTCGAGGTCGACCAGGGGGCGCAGGCCGAGCTTGTTCAGGGCGGCCACGTGGCCGGGTTCCGCGCTGCGGTGGCCCGCGATGCAGGCCGCGAGGACCTCCGGGGCGATCGCGCGGGCCACCAGGGCGGCGGCGCCCGCACTGACGCCGTCCAGGATGACCGGCGTGCGGAGGGAGGCGCCGCCCAGCAGCAGGCCCACCATGGCCGCGTGTTCGAAGCCGCCGATGGCCGCCAGGACGCCGATCGGGTCCGCGGGGTCCGGCTGGTGGAGTTCGATCGCGCGGCGGACGACCTCGGTCTTGCGGGCCAGGGTCTCGTCGTTGATGCCGGTGCCGCGACCGGTCACGTCGGCGGGGTCGGTTCCCGTGAAGACCGAGATCAGGGCGGCGGACGCGGTGGTGTTCGCGATGCCCATCTCGCCCGTGAGGAGGGCCTTGTTGCCGGCGGCCACCAGGTCACGCGCGGTCTCGATGCCGACCTCGATGGCCTGCTTGGCCTCCTCGCGGGTCATCGCAAGGCCGGTGGTCATGTCGGACGTGCCGGCACGGACCTTGCGGGGCAACAGGCCTGGCGTGGCCGGGAGTTCGGACGCCACGCCGACGTCCACCACACACACCTCGGCGCCCACCTGAGCGGCGAAGGCGTTGCAGACCGCGCCGCCACCGAGGAAGTTGGCGACCATCTGGGCCGTCACCTCCTGCGGCCAGGGGGTGACGCCCTGGGCGTGCACGCCGTGGTCACCGGCGAAGATCGCGACAGCCGCGGGCTCCGGAATGGGCGGCGGGCACTGCCGCGAAAGCCCGGACAGCTGGGCGGAGATGATCTCCAGCATGCCGAGCGCGCCGGCCGGCTTGGTCATCCGCTTCTGCCGCTCCCAGGCCTCGCCGAGCGCCTTGGCGTCCAGCGGGCGGATCTGGGCGACGGTCTCGCCGAGCAGGTCGTGCGGCTCCTCGCCGGGCAGGGCGCGGCGGCCGTACGTCTCCTCGTGCACGACCCACGACAGCGGGCGGCGCTTGGACCAGCCGGCCTGCATCAGCTCGGGCTCGTCCGGGAACTCGTCGACGTACCCGACGCACAGGTAGGCGATGACCTCCAGGTGCTCGGGGAGCCCCAGCGCTCGGACCATCTCGCGCTCGTCGAAGAAGCTGACCCAGCCGACGCCGAGGCCCTCGGCGCGGGCCGCGAGCCAGAGGTTCTCCACGGCGAGCGCGGCGGAGTACGGGGCCATCTGCGGCTGGGTGTGCCGGCCGAGGGTGTGGCGGCCGCCGCGGGTCGGGTCGGCGGTGACGACGATGTTCACCGGGGTCTCGAGGATGGCCTCGATCTTCAGTTCCTTGAACTGCTTGGCCCGGCCCTTGGGCAGCGACTTGGCGTACGCGTCACGCTGGCGCTGGGCCAGGTCCTGCATCGCGGCGCGCGTCTCGGCGGAGCGGATGACGACGAAGTCCCAGGGCTGCGAGTGGCCGACGGAGGGCGCGGTGTGGGCGGCCTCCAGGACTCGGAGCAGCACCTCGTGCGGGATGGGGTCGCCGCGGAAGCCGTTGCGGATGTCGCGGCGCTCACGCATGACCTTGAGGACGGCCTCGCGCTCGGCGTCGTCGTAGGCGGGGGCGGCGGGGCCCGTGGACTGTCGAACTTCTTCCACGGCGGCCGTGCTCACTTCTTCCTGGACTTCCTGGACTTCGTGGTCTTCCTGATCGGCCGCCCGGGTGTCCAGGTCGTCCGCCTGCTGTGCGGGTTCGGGGTCGCCGACCGCCTCACGCGGGGCCGGGACCACGGGTTGCTGTGCGTCGTCCGTGGGGAGCGACAGGGGGTGCGGCGGGGTCGGCGCGAGGTGCGGGGTGGTCGGCACCGAACCGTCCACCGGCACGAACTCGCCCAAGGGCTCGCCCGTTCGGGGCTCCAAGGGGACTTGGGCGGGCAGCACGGCGGGGGCCTCGGCAGCGGCGGGGTACGCGAACTGGGTCTGCGCATCGGCGAGTTCCGCCGCGAGCGGCTGGGCTGCCGGCGTCTGCGGGCCCTGCGGCGCCTGGTCCGGGGCGGCCGGGAAGCCCTCCTGCGCGACCGGGTCCGACGGCTGGAGCTCGTCGGCCGGAGCCGCCGGCTCCATCGCCTGTACGTCGATGTCGGCCACGTCCGCCGCGAGGGGCTCCGGCGCTTCCTGGGCGGAGGTGTCGGCCGGCCCTCCGACGGGGCCCTGCGGGGCGGGCTGGACGGGGTCCGGGGCCGGGACGAGGTGAGGAGCCTGCGGGACCTCGGCGGGCAGAGCGGCCGGGACGGGTTCCTGGGTCCACTCCGGCGCCGGTGCCGCCTGTTCGGCGGGCGCCGCCTCCTCGACGGCGAGCGGCTCGGGAATCTCGGCCGCGGGGTCGTCCTCCGCGGGCGGGGAGGGGACTTCGTCGGGTGCGGTGACGGCATCCATCGGCTGCGGGACCTGCTCGGCCTCCACGGGTGCCTGGAGCACTACGTCTTCACCGACGAGGGGTGCGGCTTCCTCCAGTACGGCCTCGACTTCCGGAGCTACGACAGCTTCCTGGGAAGCGTCCGCCTCCTGAGCCGTGCCGGTTTCGGCGTCCTCGGCAGTCACCGCTTCCGAAGCGACCGCTTCCTGAACGGCGACGGCCTCCGGCTCGGCCACTACTTCCTCGGCGACCGGCGTGGTGGCGTCGGCGTCAGCCGCAGCAGCGGACGCCTCCACGACAGGCACGGGCACGGGCACCGGCTCGGCTTCAGCGGCGTCGACCGCGTCCGCCACGGCCACCGCGTCCTCCGTGGCACCGACGACGAGGCCATTGGCCAGCGCCTGCTCGGCCTCGGCACCGGCATCCTGGACCGCCTCGGCCACCGGCCCGTCGGCCAGGACCTGTTCCGCGGGCATCTCCGCACTGGCAGGAGCGAGCTGAACGCCGTCAGGCAGAGAGCCGTCTGCCGGCAGCTGCCCCTCGCCCCCGTCGGGCTGAACTCCGTCAGCACCGGAACCGTCGGCCAGGACCTGACCCGCCTCGGCGACCGGGGTCTGCACGGGCTCCGGCGCGTACACGGCCTCAGGGGCCTCAGGGGCCTCCACGGCATCCGGCGCCGGGGTCTCGGGAACCTCGTACCCCACGGCCTCCGCCTCGGAAGCAAGAGGGGGCACCGCGGCCTGGGCGGAGCCCACCGGCTCCTGGGCCGGAACAACCGTTTCGGCAGCCGGGGCCACCGTGCTCACCGGCGTCTGGACGGCGGCCTGGGCCGGGGCGCCCCACGGGACCGCGCCCTGCGGCTGCGGCACGTCGAAGTACTCGGGGCCGGGCATGGCCGCGGCCGGCTGCCGTACCGGTGCGCCCGCGGGGCCGCGGTCGGCGAGGGAGCGGACCGGGCTCGCGGAGGCGTCGGGGATCGGCGGACCGAGGTGCAGCGGCCGACGGGGCGTGATGGGCGGGATCGGCGTCGAGGGAGCCTGCTGCTGGGGCGTGCGGACGGCACTCAGATCGTGCGCTCCGCTGTCGCGGCCGGACATCTCGTGCGGGCCCGGCTCGTGGACGGTCTCGACGACCGGCTCCGGAGCGGGCGGGGCGACCTCGTTGCCCCACGGGCTCTGGGCGCCCGGCAGCAACAACAGGTCTTCGTCCTCGGCGGTGGTCTCGGAGAGGTAGGTGTACGCACCAGGGACGCCCGGCTGTTCCACCGTGCCTGCGTTCTCCGCCAGCCCGTCGCCCGGGACCTGGCCGGTGTCGGTCATGCGTACCCCTCGCCCATCGGTTAGTGCTTCTACGACCAGCTCGCCGGGGACGGCGCACCGACCGCCCCCGCAGTGAAGAACGAGCGTGCGTGCCCAGCGGCACGAACGGCCCGCCGAGAAAGACGACAAAGCCATTAACTGGCATTGTCCCGGCCGTTCCTCCGTCGCGACAGGTTGATCCGCGACAGCCCGCTGTGGACTGCGCCACGTTGCGCGTCCTCCGGTTCTGCCGTACCACACCCACCCCAAAACGGGCGCGCTTTCCGGACATTGACGAACGAATGCCGGTCGGCCAGGAGCGGTACAACAGTCGGCCAGCCTACCGCGCGCAGTACGACAACCGGATCACGGGGACGGCGAAGCAACGACCGGCGGCGTCAGGCCGTACGGTCCGGGAGAACCCCGCTGAGCAGGAACGCGACACTCCGTTCCGTCTCCGTCCAGGCCCGGGTGTCGAGTTCGACGGACTGGAGGAGGGCGCACTCGACGCGGTAGCCGTGTTCGGTGAGGTCCCGGCCGACGAGTTCGGCCTCGTCACGGGTGGCCGCGTGGGCGACGATGCGCTGCGGGCGCCGGTCGGCGACCGCGGAGACCACGGCCACTCCCCCGCCACCGACGCGGACGACGTCCGGTTCGGGCAGGTTCTCCAGGACGTGCGGGGCGGTGCCGGGGACGATCTGGACCTGGAGTCCGAAGGCGCGGGCGTTGGCCTCGGTGCGCTCGCAGGCCCTGAGATCGCGGTCGACGGCGATGACGGCCGCCCCGGCCCGGGCCGCCTCGATGGCGAAGGCGCCGCTGCCGCAGCCGATGTCCCACACGAGGTCGCCGACGCGCGGTCCCAGCCGGGCGAGTTGGGCCGCGCGGAGCGGCTCCAGTTCGCCTTCGCCCATGAGGCCGCCGTAGGACTCGGCGGGCAGGGTCCAGCCGCGCGGCGCGGCGGACGGGTCGCGCCCTGCGATCCATCCGCCGCCTTCCGTCACGGCGGCCGTGCCGCCGATGACGATGACGAGGTTGGGGTCGCGCCAGGTGTGGTCGGCGGCCTTGTCGGAGGTGACGACGGTGACCTGTTCGCGGTCGGTGCCGAGCTCCTCGCAGATGACGAAGGTGCGGTGGACGCCCTCCATCAGCAGGCCGAGCTCGGCGGGTCCGGCGCCGGGCGAGGTGAGGACGGCGACCTTGGTGTGGGCTCGGCACACGTTCACCGCGCGTCGCAGGGTGCGCCGGTGGGCGACGACCACCTGGGCGTCGTCCCAGGGCATACCGGCTCGCGCGAAGGCGGCGGCGACCGAGGAGACGCCGGGGACGACCTCGACCTCCAGGCCGAACTCGGGTGCGCGCAGCGTCCGTACGACTCCGAAGAACCCGGGATCGCCGTCGGCGAGCACGACCGCGGTGCCGCGGTGGCCGGTGATGCGGCGGGCGGCGAGGGCGACGCTGCCGAGGCGGATGCGCTCGGCGGCGGGCGGCACCTCGGGAAGTGCCAGATGGTGGGCGGCACCCGCGACCAGCGTGGCGGCGCCGAGGGCGGAGCGTGCCGCGGCGGTCAGCGGCGAGCCGTCCCAGCCGATCACCGTGACCCGGTCGGCCATCGTCTCTCAGTCTCCAGGGGGGTGTGCGCAGGCCGTCGTCGGTGGGCAGCCCGCGGGCTGCTCCGTGAGGGTACCCGCTGCGCCTCGGAAGCGCTTTCGCCGGCCTGAGCGCGAATCCGGTCAGTTCCAGTCGGAGTACGTCGTGAAGCCGTCCGAGTCGGCCAGCTGATCGCCCGCTCCGTCGAGGTCCTCGGGCAGCAGGCTCCACACGATGAAGTCGGTGCGGACGTCGCTCCAGGTGCCGTCCTCGGCGCGGACGTGCGCTATGCAGGCGTTTCTCAGGACGCCCTCGCTGATACAGCCGATCTTCTGGGCGACCTGCTGGGAGGCGGTGTTGTCGGCCGCCGTGCGCAGCTCGATCCGCTCGAACTTCTGGTCGGTGAACAGCCAGTGGGCGGTGGCGAGCGCGGCCTCGGAGGCGTAGCCCTCGCCGCGGGCCCACGGGGCGATGATGTACGACAACTCCGTGGAGCGCACGTGCCAGTTGGTCTTGGCGAGCTGGACGATGCCGACCAGGCGCTGGGTGAGGAATTCGGTGACGGCGAAGTCGAGTCCGCGGCCGGCCTCCCGCTCGGACGGCGCGTACTGCGTGATCCAGCCGCGCGCCTGTTCCTCGCTGTAGGGCTGGGGCACGTCGGTCCAGGCTCCGACCTGCTCGTCGTTCATCATCTCGGCCAGTGCGGGCACGTCGTCCTCGTCGAGAGGGCGCAGCACCAACCGCTCCGTGCTGATGGAGATGTTGGGGAAGGTGCCAGTCATGCGCCACTCCGTAACCGTCGGAAAACCTGCAGGGCCTGCTGAACTGCCCAGCATGCAGCATGAAAGCACCGAACCGCATCACGGGGCCCACACCTGGTGACGGAGTGGACCCCGTGCGTGGCGATACGTCGTATACGCGCCGGTGATCAGAAGGAGGCGAGGACGGAACCGGCGTACTTGTCCTCGATGAACTTCTTGACCTCGGCGGAGGTGAGCAGCTCGGCGAGCTTCTTCACGCGCGGGTCGTCCTCGTTGCCGTCCTTCACCGCGAGGAAGTTGCCGTACGGATTCTCCTTGGCGGACTCCAGCACGAGGGCGTCCGATGCGGGCTTGAGGTCGGCCTCGATGGCGTAGTTGCCGTTGACGACGGCCGCGTCGACGTCGTCCAGGGAGCGCGGGGTCTGGGCCGCCTCCAGCTCCTTGAACGTGAGGTTCTTCGGGTTCTTCGCGATGTCGGAGGGGGTCGCCTCGTTGCCGACGCCGTCCTTGAGCGTGATGATCCCGTTGGCGTCGAGCAGCTTGAGGGCACGGGCCTCGTTCACGCTGTCGTTGGGGACGGCGATCGTCGCACCGCTCTTCAGGGCGTCGGCGCTCTTGACCTTGTGGGAGTAGAGGCCGAGCGGCTCCAGGTGGACCGTGACGACGGGCACGATGTGGGTGCCGCGCTTCTTGTTGAAGTCGTCGAGGTACGGCTGGTTCTGGAAGTAGTTGGCGCCGACCGAGCCGTCCTCCGTCGCCGTGTTCGGGGTCACGTAGTCCGTGAACTCCTTGACCTCGAGGTCGAGGCCCGCCTTCTTCGCCAGGTTCTCCTTGACGTAGTTCAGGATCTCGGCGTGCGGGGTGGGGCTCGCGGCGACGACCAGCGGTCCGCTGGTGTCGGAGGCGGAGTCCGCACCGGACGAACCGCAGGCGCTGAGCCCGAAGGTGAGGGCTCCGGCGGCGAGGACGGCGGTGGAGAGCTTTGTGGCGTTACGCACGAAAAGTGCCTTTCCTTTTGGGTGCAGCGAACCCCGCGTACGGGTGCACGGGGAAATCGGGGGTGTCTCAGACGGTCTTGGTGTCCGCCGTGGAGGCCTTCAGCAGCCGCAGCTTCGGCGCCGGGCCGGAGCGTCCGCCGCGACTGTGCAGCGAGCGGGCGGCGTAGTCGCCGGCGAACTGGATGAGCGAGATGACGACGGCGAGGATCGCGACGGTGATCCACATGAGCTGGGTCTCGAAGCGCTGGTAGCCGTAGCGGATGGCGATGTCGCCGAGGCCGCCGGCACCGACCGTGCCGGCCATCGCGGAGTAGCCGATCAGGGCGACGACCGTGGTCGTGGTGCTGGCGATCAGCGAGGGCAGCGCCTCTGGTACGAGGACCTTGCGGACGATCGTCCAGGTGTTGCCGCCCATCGACTGCACGGCCTCCACGAGCCCGCCGTCCACTTCGCGGACAGCCGTCTCGACGAGGCGCGCGAAGAAGGGGATCGCTCCGATGGCGAGCGGCACGATGGCTGCCTCGCGGCCGATGGTCGTCCCGGTGATCGAGCGGGTGAAGCCCATCAGCGCGACCATCAGGATGATGAACGGCATCGAGCGGGCGACGTTCACGACCTGCCCGATGACCTTGTTCGCGACGACGTTCTGGAGGAGTCCGCCGCGGTCGGTGAGGACGAGGAGGACACCGAGCGGAAGGCCGCCCACGACGGCGATGAGCGTGGACCAGCCGACCATGTAGAGGGTGTCCCAACACGCCTGCTCCAGCAGGGGCTGCATCTCGGACCAGGTCACTCGACACCTTCCTTCACCAGCTGGGGCGCGCCGACGACGTCGATCTGAAGTCCCTGTTCGCGCAGGAAGCCGACCGGCACGACGTTGTCCTCGTAGCGGCCGGGCAGTTCGATCCGCATCCGGCCGACCTGGAGGCCGCCGACGGTGTCGATGGCGGCGCCGAGGATCGATATGTCGATGTTGTAGGTGCGGGAGAGCTGGGAGATGACCGGCTGGGTGGCGGCCTCGCCATGGAAGGTGACGTCGATGACGGTCCGGTCCTCGCCGGTGGCCTCGCCGCCGACGGGGAAGAGCGCGGAGGCCAGCTCGGAGCCGGGGGTCGCGAGCAACTCGCCGACCGTGCCGGACTCGACGATGCGGCCGTTCTCCATCAGGGCGGCCGAGTCGCAGACCGACTTCACGACGTCCATCTCGTGGGTGATGAGCAGGACGGTGAGGCCCAACTGCCGGTTCAGGTCGCGCAGCAGCTGGAGGATCGAGCGGGTGGTCTCCGGGTCGAGGGCGCTGGTGGCCTCGTCGGACAGAAGCACCTTGGGATCGCCGGCCAGGGCACGGGCGATGCCTACGCGCTGCTTCTGGCCGCCGGAGAGCTGGGCCGGGTAGGCGCCCGCCCTGTCGGCGAGTCCGACGAGGTCCAGCAGCTCAAGTGCCTTGCGGGAGCGCTCCTTGCCGGACTTGCCGAGGATCTCCAGCGGCAGCTCGACGTTGTCCTGGACCGTCCGGGTGGACAGCAGGTTGAAGTGCTGGAAGACCATGCCGATACGGCTGCGCGCCTGCCGCAGCTCCCTGCCGGCACGGGGTCCGCGGCCCGCGAGGGCGGTGAGGTCCTGTCCGGCGACGGTCACCGTGCCGGCGGTGGGGCGCTCCAGCAGGTTGACGCAGCGGATGAGCGAGGACTTGCCGGCGCCGGACTGGCCGATGACGCCGTACACCTCGCCTTCGCGGACATGGAGATCGACGCCGTCGAGGGCGGTGATCTCTCGCCCGCGTGAGCGGTAGACCTTCGTGAGGCCTGTTGTCGTGATCACTGGGGTTTCCGTCACTGTCGAGTACGCGGGCGTGGGTGTGCCCCGGTACGGGAGAGAAGTCGTGCGCGGGCACATGGGTCACGTACGGCGTTCACGGCGTACGGACGTGCCGGGGCGGCTCGCTTCGGGGCGCGAGCTCAGGGGGTGGTGCGGGGGCCCTCTAACAGGCGCACATTCGACACATACAACGAGCACCGGGCGTCATGGTCGCCTCGGTCGCAAGGGTGCGGCAGCTCGTCGTGGTCATGCGATCAGTAAAGCAGACGTATGGGAGCGACCAAGAACCCCTTGTCCGAATGACGGACAACGGTGGACACGTTTCAGGACAGGACGGAGATCTCCACGCTTCCGCCGGTGACCAGTGCCGACAAGGCCGACAGATTCTCGACCACCAAGTCGGCATCGAGCTCATGGGCCTGATGAGTTGTGGTCAAGGCCACGGTGGTCATTCCGGCGGCCCGGCCGGCGCGCAGGCCCGCGGGGGCGTCCTCGAAGACGACACAACGGGCCGGGTCGACGCCGAGGTCACGCGCGGCGAGCAGATAGGGCTCGGGGTCCGGCTTGCCGCGGGTGACGTCGTCGGCGGCGACCAGTGTCTTGGGGAGGATGCCGACCGCTTCGAGACGGGCCTCGGCGAGCCGGCGGGTGGCGGAGGTGACGACGGCCCAGCGGTCGGCGGGCAGGGCGTCGAGGAAGACCCTGGTGCCGGGGAGCAGATGGACACCGCCGTTGGGTACGTCCTCCACCTCCAGCTGTTCGATCCGCGCGAGGGCCTGCGGCACGACGTCGGCGGGGAGCAGGTCGGCGGCTATCTCGACGGCCGGCCGTCCATGCAGTTCGACACGGGCGAACTCCTCGGCGGTGATGCCGAACTCCTCGGCCCAGCGCGTCCAGCAGCGGTGGACCGATTCCAGGGAGGAGACGAGGGTTCCGTCGTTGTCGAACAGGAGGGCTTCGGCATGGATCTTCATGCCGTCGACCCTACGGTGCCGTGCGGGGGCGGCCGCATCAGGCCTTTTGGACCGTAATAGGCTCGCCGCATGTTTGATGCCCTGACGCTGGTGACCGGCGTCGCCGCGCTGCTGCTGGCCGCCTGGTGCGGCTGGGCCGCGTACCGTGATCAGCCGACCAAGGACTGGCACTTCATCGGGATGGCCGTGGTGTCGGTGCTGGCGCTGGTCCAGCTGGTGATCGGGATCGTGCAGCTCGCGCGGGGCGAGAAGCCGGAGCAGGGGACGACGATCTTCGTCGCCTATCTGCTGGGGGCGTTCGCGTGTGTGCCGGCAGCGGGGATCATGTCGCTCACGGAGCGGACGCGGTGGGGATCGGTGACGGTTGCCGCCGGCGGTGTGGTGCTGGCCGTTCTGGAGGTGCGGCTCTATGACATCTGGGGAGGCTGACGTGAGTCGGCGACGGCTGACGAGTGGGCCGGGGACGCTGCTCGTCTGGCTGTACGGGGTGATGGTCGTCGGGGCGGTGTCTCGGTCCGCCGTGCAGATCTCCACGGAGTTCGACCGGGCGCCGCTGGCGTATTCGCTGTCCGCGGTGGCGGGTGTCGTCTACGGCTTCATCACGTACTCACTGGTGCGCGGCGGTGAGACTGCCCGTAAGGCGGCGCTGGTGTGCTGTGTCGTGGAGCTGCTGGGGGTGCTGACCGTGGGCACCTGGACGTTGGTGGAGCCGTCTGCGTTTCCGGATGCGACCGTGTGGTCGGACTTCGGGATCGGGTATCTGTTCATCCCCGTGCTCTTGCCGCTTTCCGCCATTTACTGGTTGCGGAAGGCTGCGCCCAAGGGGGATGCCGCCTGAGGTCTTCGGGCGGCATCCGGTCAGCCGTGGCTGGTCGCGCAGTTCCCCGCGCCCCTAAAAACTATGCAGTTGCTGCATATGTGCCTGCGGGTTTCTCCAGGACGATCATCGGGACCCCGTCCGCGCCCTCCGACGTGCCCACCGTCTGGTAGCCGACCTTGCGGTAGAGGCGGAGGTTGCCCTCGCTGCGGTGGCCCGTGAAGAGGCGGAAGCTGGTGGCGCCGCGCTCCTCCGCCAGGGCGGATTCGGCCGCCCGGAGAAGGCGGGCGCCGATGCCGTGGCCCTGGAGGCGGGGGTGGACGCAGAGTTTGCCGATGGCGGCCGAGCCGTCCTCGGTGACGCGGCCGCGGACCGAGCCGACCACCTCATCGCCCAGGCGGGCCACGAAGACGCAGTCCGCGGCCACCTCCGCGCGGACCGAGTCCAGGCTCTGGACCAGCGGATCGATGCGGTAGTTGCCGTACAGCGCCGCCTCACTCTGGAAGCACAGGTACTGCAGCCTGAAGATCTGCTCCGCGTCCTGCTCGGCCGCCGCAGAGATGGTCACGCTCATGCCCATGTGCGCACGCCTCCCGCTCACCTGATCGCCTGTCGTCCCCCACTCCTATCCCCGCCCCCGGCGTGTCGCAACCTCCGGTGTGAGCAATCTGCGAAGACATCCCAGGCATCTGGAACGTTCCGGACCAAGACTGCCCTGTGAGATACCCAACTCCCCCGCGATCTCCCGGTAAGTGAGGTCCCGCGGGGAGAGGAGGGCCGCCATGAGCGAGGGGCAGCGGCCGGGCAGTCGGCGCACCGCGTCGTGCAGGGCCCTGCGGCGGGCCGCCGCGAGGGTGAGCTGTTCGGGGGTGCGCTCGTCGTCGGCCACGGGTTCGGTGTCGTACGGCCGTTCCAGGCGGGTCGTACGACGGCTGCGGCGGGACTCGGAACGGACGGCGCGGCGGAGCCAGCCGGGCGGGTCGAGGGGCGGGCCCTGGGTCTCCAGATGCTCCAGGAGGCGGAGCCACACCGCCTGCTCCAGGTCGGCCGGTTCCGTACCGGTGGCATGTGCCTCCGCGGAGGCCTCGGCGGTCAGCAGCGGGCGCAGGGTCGTGACCAAGTCGTGCGTCATATGCGGTACGACCCGGCCGCCCGGGCCGGGGTTGCCCGGGCGGCGGTAAGTCACCCCGATCGGGGCACGGTGGCTCAGCCGTTGACGAAGTCCGCGCGGGCGAGGACGCCCGTGTCCGCGTTGTCGGTGAAGACGCCGTCGATGCCGGTGGCGAAGTACCTCTTGAAGGCGCCGAAGGCGTCTCCGTAGGCGTCCGCGTCCGTGCCCCTGCGGTACTCCGCCGGCAGGAAGGGGTTCTCGTTGCGCATGGTGTAGGGGTGCAGGATCAGTCCGACCTTGTGGGCGTCGGCCACGAGGGTCGTCTCCTTGTCGAGACTGCCGTCCGCCTTCTTCGTGATGACCAGGTCGAGGGTCGGGCCGATGCCCTGGGCGTAGCCCGCGATCTCCCTGAGGCCCTTGGGGGTGATCAGGTCGGCGACGGTGCGCGGGTCGCCCGTCGCGACGAAGTCCCAGGGGCGGGTGGTCGCGGCGGACAGGAGCACGACGAGGGGGTTGTCGACCAGCTTGTTCAGGCGCTGGATGCTGGTCGGCTCGAAGGACTGCAGGATGACCGGGGAGTTCCGCTTGTCCTTGCCGTGCTGGTGCAGGAGCTTCGCGACCCGCTCCTCGAGCCCTAGGCCGAGGCCCCGGAAGTAGGTGGGGTGCTTGGTCTCGGGGTAGATCCAGACCTGCTTGCCGCGCTTGCGGGTCTGCTCGTCCTGCCACTTCAGGACTTCCTCGAAGGTGGGGATGGACCAGCGGCCGTTGTAGAGCGTGTTGTGCGGGCGGTTGGCCGGGATGCGCTCGATCGCGCGGAGCGTCTTGAGCTCGGCGAGCGTGAAGTCCTCGGTGAACCAGCCCGTCGTGGAGACGCCGTCGAGGACCTTGGTGGTCCTGCGGCCGGCGAACTCGGGGTGGTCGGCGACGTTCGTGGTGCCGCCGATCTCCGGCTCGTGGCGGCAGACCAGGTGCCCGTCCCTGGTGGGGACGAGGTCGCCGGCCTCGACGATGTCGGCGCCCAGGTCGAGGGCCAGCTGGTAGGAGCCGAAGGTGTGCTCGGGGCGGTAGCCGCTGGCGCCCCGGTGGCCTATGACCGTCGGCACGGGCAGGCTCTTCAACCCGCCGGCGTGCCCCGTGGACCCGGCTCCGGCGGCTCTCGCCGTACCGGACAGGCCCAGGACCGCTCCCCCGGCGCCGAACATCGCGGCCCCGAGAAGTGCCCGCCGTCCGGTGCCGTCCGTGTGCTCGTCCTGCGATCCCATGTGGACCCCTCCTGCCGTCGCCTCTTCGATGCGGGCCGATCGTAGGTGCGTGTCCATGACGGACGGGAGACCTCCGGCGGAACACGCGGGTGACGCGGGATGTCGCATGGGAACAGATGTCTGACGATTCGTCGGCTTCGGGACCGGACGGCGGGGTACGCGTCGATCGGGGCGACCTCCGTCACATCGTTCCGCCCTGGTTTCCGGGAGGCAACGGGGTCCATCCGCAGGTAAACGAGTGTCAACAGTGCGTAAGACATCGGTGAACCGCGGGCGGTCGATGTGCGCGATCCCCCGAGCCGCGAGTAATGTCCTCACCTGCACAGACTCATACAGTTTCCCTGGCCGTTCTCTTGACACCGGAGGGCCCGTTGTCCCGCTTCGCGCTCATCAAGGCAGTGCTCGGACCGATCATGCGCCTGATGTTCCGCCCACAGGTGGAGGGCGTGGAGCACATCCCGGGCGACGGTCCCGTCATCCTGGCCGGCAACCACCTCACCTTCATCGACTCGATGATCCTTCCGCTGGTGTGCGACCGGCAGGTGTTCTTCATCGGCAAGGACGAGTACGTCACCGGCAAGACCCTCAAGGGCCGGCTCATGGCCTGGTTCTTCACCGGCGTCGGCATGATCCCGGTGGACCGCGACGGCGGTCGCGGCGGAGTCGCCGCGCTGATGACCGGCCGGCGGGTGCTGGAGGAGGGGAAGGTCTTCGGGATCTACCCCGAGGGAACGCGGTCGCCCGACGGCCGGCTCTACCGGGGGCGCACCGGTATCGCCCGTCTGACGCTCATGACGGGGGCACCGGTGGTTCCCTTCGCGATGATCGGCACGGACAAGTTGCAGCCGGGGGGTGCGGGGATGCCCCGCCCGGGGCGGGTCACGGTCCGCTTCGGTGAGGCGATGGAGTTCTCGCGCTACGACGGCATGGACCGGGACCGGTATGTGCTGCGGGCCGTGACGGACTCCGTGATGACCGAGGTCATGCGGTTGTCCGGGCAGGAGTACGTGGACATGTACGCCACCAAGGCGAAGGCCGCGTAAGGGTTCGTTGCCGGGTGCGGCGCCGTCGGGGCTGGTCGCGCTCACGCGGCGGAGCCGCAGATCGATACAGCCCCGCGCCCCTAAGGGCGGCTGTCGAGCCGTTGGTCCTTCAGCATGAACCACGCGGCCACTGCCGTCGCGAGCAGGACCGCTGCTCCGGCGCCGGCGGCGAGGGCGAGGCCGTCGACGAAAGCCTCTCGGGCCGACGCCAGAAGGTCCTGAGCCGAGTTCGCCGGCATGCCGGACGCTGCCTCCACGGCGCCGCCGAGTGACTCGTGTGCGCCTTCCGGTGTGCCTGCCGGAGACGCGAACTCCCGGTACACGCCCGTCACGATCGAGCCCAGTACCGCGATGCCCAGGGCCGCGCCCAGTTCGTACGCCGTCTCCGAGACCGCCGACGCCGCTCCCGCCTGTTCCTTCGGGACGCTCGACAGGATGACGTCCGCCGTCACCGTGAACGAGAAGCCCGCGCCCACGCCGACCACCAGCAGGGCGGCGCCCAGCATGGGGTAGCCCGTGGACTGGTCGAGCAGGGTCAGTGACGCCAGGGCCAGACCGATGGCCGCGAGGCCGCCCGCGACCACCGCGCGTACCGAGTAGCGGCGCGCCACCGTGCCCGCGACCAGGCCCGCCGCCACCGCGCCCACCGCTGCGGGGAGTTCGGCCAGCCCCGCCTCCAACGGGCCTCTGCCCTGGACGAGTTGCAGGTACTGGGAGAGGAAGAAGACCAGCCCGGAGAGGCCGAGGATGGTCAGGAGGTCGGCCAGGACGGCGCCGCTGAAGCCGTGGTTGCGGAAGAGGCGCATGTCCAGCAGGGGCGCGGGGAGGGTGAGCTGGCGGCGGACGAAGGCGTACAGGGCCGCCGCTCCGAGGGCTCCGGCGGCGACCGGCTCCCACGTGATGCCGTGCGCGGCGGTCTCCTTGACGGCGTAGACCACTCCGATCATGCCGACCAGGGACAGCGCGACGCCGGCCATGTCCCAGGGGCCCGGGTTCGGGTCGCGGGACTCGGGCAGGAACCTGATGCCGACGACGACCAGGACCGCCATCACGGGCAGGTTGATCAGGAAGACCGAGCCCCACCAGAAGTGCTCGAGGAGGAAGCCGCCGACGATGGGGCCGATCGCCGTACCGGCGGAGGCGGCCGCGCCCCAGATGCCGACGGCGAGGCTGCGTTCGCGCGGGTCGTGGAAGAGGTTGCGGATCAGGGCCAGGGTCGCGGGCATCAGGGTCGCGCCGGCGACGCCGAGCAGCGCCCGCGCCAGGATCAGCAACTCCGGTGTCGTCGCATAGGCGTTGAGGACCGATATCGCGCCGAACGCCGTCGCGCCCAGCAGCAGGATCCGCTTGCGGCCGATGCGGTCGCCGAGGCTGCCCATCGACACCAGCAGGCCCGCGATGACGAAGGAGTAGACGTCACCGATCCACAGGAGCTGGGTGCCGGTGGGCTCGAGGTCCTCGCTGATGTACGGGGTCGCGAGGCCGAGGACGGTCGCGTCGACGGCCACCAGCAGCACGGCGAGCACCAGGACGGACAGCGCGAGCCAACGGCCGGGACGCTTCACCGCCTCGGTCGCGGTCGCCGGCTGCAGGGTGCTGGTCATGATTCCTCTATCGGTCGTGCGGAATGACGTAGTGCGCCACCGAGCAGCAGCTCGACGGTCATGTGGTGGAAGTCCTTGGGGGCGCCCTTGCCGCTCTGGAGCAGCCAGACGGCGGAGGCGAGCAGGCCGAACAGGGCCTCGGTGAGCCAGACGGGCGTGAGGTCGATCCGGAACTCGCCGCTCTGCTGGCCGCGCCGGAACAGGGCGGAGATGCGGGCGTCGATCCGGGCCCAGCCGTCGTGCTGCTCCTCGCCCTCGAAGAGCTGGTTCTCCGTGTAGAGGAAGGCGAGAAGTCCGGCCGCGGGTTCGGCCTCGCGGACCAGGCGCCGTACGGCTTCGCTCGCCGGCCCCTCGTCCAGGCGCGCGGCGTCGAGCGCTTTCTCGCACTCCTCGATGCCGAGCGATTCCAGTGCCCGTACGAGCGCGTCGCGTCCGGCGAAGTGGCGGTGCAGCGTGGCCCGGCTGATCCCGGCGGACTTGGCGACCTCGTCCATGGTCGCGGTGGATCGGCGCGTCAGCAGGGCCGCGGCACTGCGCAGCACGTGGTCACGGTCGACAGCCATGAGACAACCATAACCCATATGAGACATTGATGTCTCACCACGGGCACGGCTGTCTCATGCGCGACCGCTGATCAGAGGTCTCGTCAGTGCCAGGGCAGCCCGCGGCGGCGCTCCCAGTACGCGCCCGGCTCCTCCGCCAGCCCCGCCAGCCGGGACAGCTGCTCGTCGTCGAGGTCCACGACGGCCGCGTGCAGGTTGGACGCGAGCTGGACGGTGGTGGCGGCCCCCGAGAGGACGACTCCGGCCCAGGGCTGACGGAGGACGAGCGCGAGGGCCACGGCGTCGCAGCCCAGGGAGGTTTCCGCCGCTACGGCCTTCAGGGCGTCCGGGGCGTGCGGCTCGGCGAGCCTGCCGTTGGCCATGCCCTCCTTGACGATCACCGTGAGGCCCGCGTCGTGGGCTTCGGCGAGGGCGGGGGCGGCCGAGGTCTCCAGGGCGTTGTAGGTCGACTGGACGGTACGGAAGAGCGGCTCGCCGTCGACCGTCACGGCGAGGGCGGCGCGGATCGTGTCCGCCTGGGCGGGGCCGCTGGTGGAGAAGCCGATCGAGATGCCCTGGGCGGCCGTCTCGGCGAGCCTCGCGTGGAGTTCCTTGTCGGTGAGGGCCGGGCTGTCCGGGGTCACCGAGTGGATCTGGTAGAGGTCGAGGCGGTCGCCGAGCAGTTCGGCGGATTCGGCGCGCTGGCGGTCGTAGGTCTGGACGCTGTGGTCCTTGACCTCGTGGTGTTCGGCGTCGGTGGTCCAGTCGGCGGTGTAGGTGTAGCCCCACTTGCTGCCGACGACCACGTCGTCGATGCCGGGGTTCTTGTCGAGCCAGTCCGCGAGGAACTCCTCGGAGCGGCCGTAGGAGCGGGCCACGTCGAAGTAGCGGACGCCCTGGAAGTAGGCGGCGTCGAGGAGTTCGTGGGTGCGGGTGCGGAGGGTCTCCACGCTGCGGTCGTCTCCGAGGTCTTCGTCCCGGCCGAGGTTGATGTAGCCGGGGCGTCCGACGGCGGCGAGGCCGAGTCCGATGTGGCAGGTGGGGGTTGTCGCTGCGGCCAGTCGGGCGAAGGGCATCGCGGGCTCCGTTCGGTCGGGTCCGGTACGGCTGTCCGACCAACGTAACCCGCGATGACCTTCGGTGACGGAACCGCGCGCCCAAGAGCTCGGTGGGTACCGGCTTGTGGGCGGGCGCGGGTCCGTCGTGGCTTGTCGCGCTCACGCGGCGGAGCCGCACATCGATACAGCCCCGCGCCCCTTAACTGCGTTCTGCCCACCGGTGCTGAGCGGCCACGTCCGCCTTCACTTCCGCCAGCTGGACCGCCACCGCGCTCGGGGCCGTGCCGCCCCTGGCGTTGCGGGAGGCCAGGGCGCCGGGGACGTTGAGCACCGAGCGCACCTCCGGGGTCAGGTGGGCGGAGATCTTGGCGAACTGGTCGTCCGTCAGATCGCTCAGTTCCTTGCCCTCGGCCTCCGCCGCCTTGACGCACTCGCCGGCCACCTCGTGGGCCACCCGGAAGGGGACGCCCTGCCTGACCAGCCACTCGGCGATGTCGGTGGCGAGGGAGAAGCCGGCCGGAGCCAGTTCCTCCATGCGCTCGCGGTTGACCGTGAGGGTCGCCATCATGCCGGTGAAGGCGGGGAGCAGGACCTCCAGCTGGTCGCAGGAGTCGAAGACCGGCTCCTTGTCCTCCTGGAGGTCGCGGTTGTAGGCGAGGGGCAGGGCCTTGAGCGTGGCCATCAGGCCCGTCAGGTTGCCGATCAGGCGGCCGGACTTGCCGCGCGCCAGCTCCGCGATGTCCGGGTTCTTCTTCTGCGGCATGATCGACGAGCCCGTGGAGAACGCGTCGTGCAGGGTCACGAAGGAGAACTCCTTCGTGTTCCAGATGATGATCTCCTCGGCGATCCGGGAGAGGTTGACGCCGATCATCGCGGTGATGAAGGCGAACTCGGCGACGAAGTCACGGGAGGCCGTGCCGTCGATGGAGTTGCCGACGCTGCCGCGCTCGAAGCCGAGGTCCTTCGCGACCGCCTCCGGGTCCAGGCCCAGGGAGGAACCGGCCAGGGCGCCCGAGCCGTACGGAGAGACGGCCGTGCGCTCGTCCCACTGGCGCAGCCGCTCCGCGTCCCGGGACAGGGACTGGGCATGGGCCAGGACGTGGTGGGCGAACAGGACCGGCTGGGCGTGCTGGAGGTGGGTGCGGCCGGGCATCGCCACGTCCGGGTGGGCCTCCGCCAGGCCGATCAGCGCGTCCTGGAGCTCGGCGATCAGGCCGCCGATGATGCGGGCGTGGTCCCGCAGGTACATGCGGAAGAGGGTCGCGATCTGGTCGTTGCGCGAGCGGCCCGCGCGCAGCTTGCCGCCGAGGTCGGGGCCGACACGCTCCAAGAGGCCCCGCTCCAGGGCCGTGTGGCAGTCCTCGTCGGCGATCGTGCCCACGAAGGAACCGTCGGCCACGTCGGCTTCGAGCTGGTCGAGCCCCGCCTGCATGCGCTGGAGCTCGTCCTCGCTCAGCAGTCCCGCCTTGTGCAGCACGCGCGCGTGGGCACGCGAACCGGCGATGTCGTAGGGCGCCAGCCGCCAGTCGAAGTGGACGGACGCGGACAGCTTGGCCAGGGCCTCGGCGGG
The DNA here is from genome assembly GCF_029894425.1 of Streptomyces sp. SAI-127. NCBI lineage: Bacteria > Bacillati > Actinomycetota > Actinomycetes > Kitasatosporales > Streptomycetaceae > Streptomyces > Streptomyces sp. SAI-127. The sequence continues at coordinate 8,420,397 of NZ_JARXYJ010000001.1, read as the reverse complement.
ACCGTCGGCGAAACGGCCGCCCCAGAGCCGGACGTCACCGCTGTTGCTGCTCACTTGCGTTGCTCCTCACGGCTGCACTCAACGTTATGCATGATTATGCAGAGTCCTGCATGATTCGTCAATCCGAGGTCCGGTCGGCGAGGAATTTGCGCTCCCTTTGAACACGGGAAACCGCTTGCCCGTACTTCCCGCCGAACGCAGGCGCCGCGTTTGTCAACGAAGACCACCCCGACCCCGAGTGAGGCATCCGCATGTCCAGGGCTCTTCCTAAGTACAACAAGCGCCGCGTGGCGATCATTGGCGGCGCCGCCGCCGTGGCACTGACCGGGGCGATCGTCGCCGGTTCCGCCCTCGCCGGGGAGACCTCCAAGAGCGGCACCGCCACCGCCCGCACGCTGGCCGACGCCGGCAGCATCACGTGCCCGGACGTGGCCTCCCAGCTGCCGGAGATCCCGGCCACCGCGCAGGCCGAGGTCGACCGCAACCTGACCCTGCTCCAGACCCAGATCGACGAGGCCAACAAGCGGCTCGTCGACACCGTCGGCCAGGGCGGACCCAACTTCGTCCAGAACGCCATCCTCGGCCCGCTGGAGGACAAGCGGATCGCCACGGTCAACCGCATCGCCACCGCCATCGGCCGTACGGCCGACAAGCCGCAGGGCCTCGACGCCCTGGCTCCCTGCGCCCTCAACGGCGGCGGTGCCGCCGGCGCGGGTGAGGAGGCGGGCGCGGGTGCGGAGGCCGGGGCCGGCGCGGAGGCGGGCGCGGGTGCGGAGGCCGGGGCCGGCGCGGAGGCGGAGGCCACGCCGAGCGAGGCGGCCTCGGAGGCGGCAGGCGGCGCCGAGGACACCGGGAACGCGGAGGGTGCGGGCGACGCGGGTGAGGCCGCCGGCGCGGGCGCCATCTCCTGCCCGGACGTGGCCTCGCAGCTTCCCGCGATCCCCGCCACCGCGCAGGCCGAGGTGGACCGCAACCTGGCGCTGCTCGACACGCAGCTCGCCGAGGCGAACAAGCGGCTCGTCGACACCGTCGGCCAGGGCGGTCCGAACTTCGTCCAGAACGCGATCCTCGGCCCGCTGGCCGACAAGCGGAACTCGACCATCGACCGCATCGCGATCTCCATCGGCCGTACCGCGGAGAAGCCGCAGGGCCTCGGCTCCCTGGCCGCCTGCACGCTCACCCAGTGAGGTGACAGGCGCTGTGGCCGCCCCGCGTGAGCGCCGGCCGGGGCGGCCACGGGCGTCCTCCCGCGAGGGGAACGCCCGAATTCCTTAGACAGGCGAAAGATCTGCGCCCATAATGCGTGGACATGGGAAAGACCTATGAGCGCATAGACGGCCGGCTCCGCTCGTTCATCGAGGCGCAGCCCCTCTTCTTCACCGCGACCGCGCCCCTGTCCGGCGACGGCACGGTCAACCTCTCCCCCAAGGGACTGCGCGGCTCCTTCGCGATCCTCGACGAACTCACCGTGGCCTACCTCGACTTCGCGGGCTCCAACGCCGAGACGGTCGCGCATCTGCGGGAGAACGGCCGGATCACCCTCATGTGGTGCGCGTTCCAGGGGCCGCCGAACATCGTCCGGGTGCACGGGCGCGGTGAGCCGGTCTTCCGGGACGACCCGCGCTTCGAGGAACTGCTCTCCCACTTCCCGGACATCGACCCGACGGCGCACGGTCTGCGGGCGATCGTCGTCGTGACGGCCGAACTGGTCCGCGACTCCTGCGGTTACGCGGTGCCGTACATGGCGTACGAGGGCGACCGCGAGCTGCACGGCAAGCGGTTCGCGCGCGAGGACGACGCCTCGCTCAGCGAGTACTTCAGCAAGAAGGAGCACATCGCCACGAGCCTGGACGGCCTGCCGGGGCTGCCGTTGCCGTTGCCGCCGTCCACGATCTGATCACGCGTCACCGATCCGGACGGTGAACGTCGTCGATCCCGGCCCGCTCTCCAACGTCACGCTACCCCCGTGCGCCTCCACCACCGCCGCCACGATCGACAGCCCCAGGCCCGCGCCGCCGGTCTCCGCCTTGGTGCTGCGGTCGGCTCGGGTGAAGCGTTCGAAGACGCCTGGCTGGATGTCCTCGGGAATGCCGGGGCCGTCGTCGTGGACCTTCAACGACGCCGTGGTGCCGTCGGTCTCCAGGGTCACCGTCACCTTGGTGCCGGCGGGGGTGTGCAGCCGGGCGTTGGACAGCAGGTTGGCCAGGACCTGCTGGAGGCGGTGTGCGTCGCCCGTCACCGTGACCGGGTCCTCGGGGAGGTCCAGTTCCCAGCGATGACCGGAACCCGTGGCCCGCGCGTCCGTGAGGGCGTCGAGGACCAGACGGGTGAGGTCGACGGGGGCTCTCTCCAGGGGGCGGCCCGCGTCCAGACGGGCCAGCAGGAGCAGGTCGTCGACCATCGCGCCCATGCGGGTCGACTCGGCGGCGATGCGTTGCAGGGCCCGGGTGATCTCCGGCGGCAGCGGGCCGGGGTGCAGCAGGGCGAGTTCGGCGTGGCCGCGCACCGAGGCGACCGGGGTGCGCAGTTCGTGGCTGGCGTCGGCGGCGAAGCTGCGCAGCCGTTCCTCGCTGGCGTGGCGTTTGGTGAGGGCGTCCTCGACATGGCCGAGCATGCGGTTGAAGGCGCCTGCGACCCGGCCCACCTCGCCGCGCGGGTCGGACTCGGGGGCGCGGGGCGGAAGGGCCACCTCCCCGCTGGCCAGCGGGAGTTCGCTGACCCGGGTGGCGGTGGCGGCGACCCGGCTGAGCGGGCGCAGGGACCAGCGCACCCACAGGGCGCCCGCGACACCGGCGGCGGTGAGGGCGGCGCCGAAGACGATCCCGGCGACCAGCTCCAGGCGGTGCACGGCGGCCTCGACGGGCTCCAGGGGCATCCCCGTGATCAGGACATCGCCGTCCAGTCCCCGGGTGGCGATCACCCGGTAGTCGTCCAGGGCGGAGAGGCCGACGCTGTGGCCCCGGCCGTCGGCCGGGACGGCCGCGAGCCGCTGCCGGTCGGCGGCGGTCAGGGCGACGTTCAGGGTGCCGGTGGGGCGGACCACCGCGGCATTGGTGACCGTGCCGTCCACCAGCCGGGCGCCGAACGTGCCCGTGGCCTGTCGGCGGGTGTCGGCGTGCTCGTCGCCGTCGTGGTCGTCCTTCTTCGGCTCCTCCTTATGCTCCAGGCTGACCGCGAACCTGTTCCCGGCCTCGGTCAGCTGCTCGTCGAGCCTGCTGGTGAGAAAGCCGTTCAGCTCCACGACGGCGGCCAGCCCGACGGCGGCACAGCTCACCGCTAGGAGCACCAGGAGCCCGAGGGTGAGCCGGGCCCGCAGCGTGTGCGGCCGCAGGCTTCTCATGGCGTCACCGGTTTGATCACGTACCCCGCTCCGCGCACGGTGTGGATCATCGGCTCGCGGCCGGCGTCCACCTTCTTGCGCAGATACGAGATGTACAGCTCGACGACATGGGCGCGGCCGCCGAAGTCGTAGGACCACACCCGGTCGAGGATCTGCGCCTTGCTGAGCACGCGGCGCGGGTTGCGCATGAGGAAGCGCAGCAGCTCGAACTCGGTCGGGGACAGTTCGATCAACTCGCCGCCGCGGGTGACCTCGCGGGCCTCCTCGTCCATGACCAGGTCGCCGACGGTCAGCCGGGGGCCCTCGTCGAGCTGCCGGGCCATGCCCGCGCGGCGCAGCAGTCCGCGCAGCCGGGCGACGACCTCCTCCAGGCTGAAGGGCTTGGTGACGTAGTCGTCGCCGCCCGCCGTGATGCCCTTGATGCGGTCCTCGACCGCGTCCCGGGCGGTCAGGAAGAGCACGCACACGTCCGCCTTCACGGTGTGCAGGGCGCGCAGGACCGCGAAGCCGTCGGTGTCCGGGAGCATCACGTCCAGGACGACGGCGTCGGGCAGCAGCTCCCGGGCCGCGGCCACCGCCGAGGCGCCGTCGCCGGCCGTGCGGACCTGCCAGCCCTCGTAGCGCAGGGCGCCGGAGAGGACCTCGGCGAGGTCCGGGTCGTCGTCGACGACGAGGACCCGCAGCGGGGTGCCGTCGGGGCGGGTGAGAGCGGGGCGGCCGGAGCGTGCGGTGTTCATGACCTCTCCAGGATCACCCCTGGCCGGGGCGGCGGGGGTCCCGGGAAGCTCTGAGTTTCCTCTGAGTGCGCTCTGCGGGGTGCCCGTTCAGAGGGTCCTGAGAGGTTCCCCTCGCACAGTGGTGTCCCGGACAGGCGAAAGGACGCACCTATGACCACCGTGTACGAGCGGCGGGCCGCACCGGCCGTGGCGCCGCCCGCGCGCCGCTCCCCCGCGGGTGCCGTGCTCGCCCTGCTGTGGGCCGGGGCGGCGGCCGTGATCGCCCTGTGGTGGGCGGACACCGGTTCCGTGGTCGGTACGGCCGGGTGGCTGACCGGCGCCGGGCGGATCGCCGGGCTGCTGTGCGGGTACGCCTGCGCGGTGCTGGTGGGTCTGATGGCGCGGGTGCCGGTGCTGGAGCGGCAGGTGGGTTCGGACCGGGTGGCCCGCTGGCACGCGATGGCCGGGCGCTACACGGTCTGCCTGCTGCTCGCGCACATCGGGCTGATCCTCTCCGGGTACGCGGCTCAGGACGGCGCCTCGCTGTGGCACGAGACCGTCACGGTGGTCCTGGACTATCCGGAGATGCTCAAGGCGACCGCCGGCACGGTGATCCTGATCGCGGTCGGTGTCACCTCCGCGCGAGCGGTGCGCCGCCGTACCGGCCACGAGTTCTGGTACTACGTCCATCTCCTCACCTACGCCGCCGTGTTCCTCGCCTTCGGCCACCAGCTGGCCCTCGGGAACGACTTCAACGGCAACACCGCGGCCACGGCGGCCTGGTACGCGCTCTACCTCGGTGTCGCGGCCCTGGTGCTGTGGTTCCGGATCCTCGCGCCGGTGCGGCTGAACCTGCGGCACCGGCTGCGGGTGGAGTCCGTGCACCAGGAGGCACGGGGCGTGTGGTCCGTCGTCGTACACGGCCGGGAGCTGGACCGACTCGGCGCGCGGGCGGGGCAGTTCTTCCGCTGGCGGTTCCTCGCCGCGGGGCTGCGGTGGACCTCGACGCCGTACTCTCTGTCGGCACCGCCCCGGCCCGACCGCATGCGGATCACGGTCAAGGCGCTCGGCGACCACAGTACGGCCCTGGCCATGCTGCGGCCGGGCACGCGGGTGTGGGCGGAGGGGCCGTACGGATCACTGACCGCCGAGCGGCAGACCTCGTCCAGGACTCTGCTGATCGGGGGCGGGGTCGGCATCACCCCGCTGCGGGCGCTGTTCGAGACGCTGCCGGGCGAGGTCACCCTCCTGTACCGGGCGCGCACGGTCGAGGACCTCGCGCTGGGCGGGGAGTTGGAGGCCGTGGCGCGGTGGCGCGGGGCGAAGGTGCACTACCTGCTCAACGGGCCGGAGGGGCAACGTCCGCGTATCACCGCCGAGTCGCTGCGGGCGGCCTTCCCCGGCCTGGCCGGTCACGACGTCTACCTCTGCGGCCCGCACGGGTTCGCCCGGGAGGTGTACGAGGAGCTGCGCGCCGCGGGAGTTCCCGATGGCCGTATCCACCACGAATCCTTCGAGCTGTGAGGCCTCACCCGTGCACGCGTTGAAGAAGAACCGCCCGCTGCGCCGGATCCTGCTGGCGAGCGCCGCCACCGTCTCCGGCATGGTGATGCTGCTGTCGCTGAAGCCGCACACCTCGCCCGCTCTCGCGGTGACGTCCGGGTCAACGGCCCCCGCGGTCAAGGGAACCCGCACCGTCACCGGCGACTCCGTCCAGACCCGCTGGGGTCCCGTACAGGTCCGCGTCACCGTGAAGAACGGCAAGCTCACCGACGTGACCGCCGTCGCCTATCCCACGGACAATCCCCGGGACCAGGAGATCAACAGCTACGCGCTTCCGCGGCTGCGGACCGAAGCGCTGCAAGCCCAGAGCGCCGACATCGACACGGTCTCCGGGGCCACCTACACGAGCGACGGTTACCGCCAGTCACTCCAGTCCGCACTGGACTCCGCGGGCAGCTGAACACACCGGCGTCACGGCACGTATCTGAGGACCAAGGGAACACGCCCACCCCCCTTGCCCCCGTCCCCGGAGGAAACGTGACCACGACGCTCGCAGGCGGCCGCGCCGCCCGCCGCCAGACGATGCGCCGCATCCGCCCGCGCCGTTCCCCGGCGACCGTCCTGCTGCTCGCCGTATGGGCGGGCGCGGTTGGTGTGCTGTGGCTGTGGTGGCACAACACACCGTCCGTCGCCGACGACAACAGCAAGATCCTCAACGCGGGCCGGATCACCGGTCTGCTGGCCGGCTATCTGATGGCGCTCGTGGTGCTGCAGATGGCCCGGGTGCCCGCGCTGGAACGCCGGGTGGGCTCCGACCGGGTCGCCCGCTGGCACGCGATGACCGGCCGCTACACCCTCTGCCTGGTCGTCGCCCACGTCTTCCTGATCATGTGGGGTTACGCCCTGCAGGCGGGCAAGGGGCTCGGCGACATCGTCCAGCAGACGATGGACTCCATCAACCAGCTGCCGGACATGGGCAAGGCGGCCATCGGCACCGGTCTGCTGTTCCTCATCGGCCTGATGTCGATCGGCGGGGTGCGCCGCAGGATCCCGTACGACACCTGGTACCACGTGCACCTGCTGACGTACGCGGCGGTCTTCCTGACCTTCTGGCACCAGCTGACCACCGGCAACGACTTCGCGGTCGAGCCGGTCGCCAAGACCGTCTGGTACGCGCTGTACGGCACGGTCACCGCGCTGGTCGTCTGGTACCGGATCCTCACGCCGATCAGGCTGAACCTGCGCCACCGGATGTATGTCGAGGCGGTCGTCGAGGAGACGCCGGGTGTCGTGTCCGTGCTGATCGGCGGGCGCAAGCTGCACCGGATGGGCGCGGAGGCGGGCCAGTTCTTCCGCTGGCGCTTCCTCGCGCCGGGCATGCGGTTCAGCTCCCACCCGTACTCGCTGTCGGCGGCGCCCCGGCCGGGCATGCTGCGGATCACGGTGAAGGCGATCGGCGACCACAGCGAGCGGCTGCGCGAGCTGGTGCCCGGCACCAAGGTGTGGGCCGAGGGACCGTACGGCGCGCTCACCGCCCAGCGCCGCAGCCGGGGCAAGGTGCTGCTGGTGGCCGGCGGGGTCGGCATCACGCCGATGCGGGCCCTGTTCGAGACGCTGCCGGGCGCGGCCGGTGACATCACCCTGCTGTACCGGGCCAACACCACCCAGGACCTGGCCCTGTGGGACGAGCTCGCCGCCATCGCGGACGAGCGCGGCGCCCGGCTGATGTACGCGGTCAACAGTCCGGACGGGGAGCGCCCGGACATCTCCGCGGAGTCCCTCCAGCGCAAGCTCCCCGACATCGACAAGCACGACGTGTTCATGTGCGGGCCGAACGGTTTCGCGCAGTCCGTGTACGAAGCACTGCGCGGCGCGGGTGTGCCCGCCCGCCGCATCCATCACGAGTCGTTCGAGATGTGACGACGGTAATTCAGGAGCTGTTGAAGCGATGAGGAAGTCTCACCCCGTCCGTCGAGTCGTGCTCGCGACCGCCGCCACCGTCTCCGGTGTCGTGCTGATGCTGTCGCTGAAGCCGTCCTCGGACCCGGCGTCCGCCCAGGCGGGCGGAACGATCCCGCAGCAGACGGCGGCAGCGCAGGAGTCGGCCCAGGGCGGCGCCGGGGCGGCCGCCGGCGGCGCGGTCACCGGGGACGTGGTCCAGACCCAGTACGGTCCCGTCCAGGTCCGTATCACCGTCAGTGGCAACAAGATCACCAAGGCCGAGGCGGTCCAGGCGCCCAAGGGCGGGGAGAGCGACGCGAAGACCGCTCTGTCCATTCCGAAGCTCACCCAGGACACGCTCGCCAAGCAGTCCTCGCAGGTCGACACGGTCTCCGGGGCGACCTATACGAGCGAGGGCTACAAGAAGGCGCTCCAGTCGGCGATCGACAAGGCGAACGAGGCGGCCTCACAGGCGCAGCCGTCGGCTCAGCCGTCCCAGACCGCGGGCGGCAGCGCCGGGGCGGCCGCCAAGACGGTGACCGGTGCCGTGTCGCAGACCCAGTACGGCCCGGTCCAGGTCCGGATCACGGTCAGCGGCGGCAAGATCACCAACGCCGAGGCGGTGCAGGCGCCCAAGGGCGGGGAGAGCGACCAGAAGACGGCGCTGTCCATTCCGAAGCTCAACCAGGAGGCCGTGGCGGCCGGCAGCGCGGACATCGACTCGGTCTCCGGGGCCACCTACACCAGCGAGGGCTACAAGAAGTCGCTGCAGTCGGCGCTGGACCAGGCCGGTGGCTGACACGGTGGCCGAGTCGGCACAAGCTCCCGCCGCGGTGCGTCACGCGGAGGAGGTCATGGGGACGGTCTTCTCCTTCGACGTCCGCGGCGGGGAACCCCTTGCCGTGCAGACGGCACTGCGGGAGGCGGTGGCGGAACTGCACCGCGTGAACGAGGTGTTCAGCACCTACCGCGACGACAGCCAGGTCTCCCGCCTGGCCCGCGGCGAGCTGACGGTCGCCGAGTGCGACCCGGACGTGGCCGAGGTGCTCGAACTCGGCGCCGAGGCCGAGCGGTTGAGCGACGGCTGGTTCAGCCTGCGCTACGAGGGCCGCCTCGACCCCACCGGCATCGTCAAGGGCTGGGCGGTGGAACGCGCGGCCCGTCGTATGGCTCTCGCGGGGGCGACCGGGGTGAGCGTCAACGGCGGCGGAGACGTCCAGCTGCTGGGCGTACCGGGCCCGGAACGCCCGTGGCGCGTCGGCGTCTCGGACCCCCTGCGCCCAGGGGGCCTCGCGGCAGTGGTCTCGGCGGCGGGCGCGGCCGAGCTGGCCGTGGCGACTTCCGGCACGGCGGAACGCGGCGCCCACATAGTCGACCCCCGCACGGGCCACTCCGCGGTGACCGACCTGGTGGCGGTGACGGTGGTGGCCCCCACAGTGACCTGGGCGGACTGCTGGGCAACAGCAGCTTTCGCGATGGGTTCGAGAGAGGGCCTGGCGTGGCTGGAGAGCCTGCCGGACGTGGAGGCGCTGCTGATCACGGCGGGCGATGAGGTGAGGTGTACCGGGGGCCTCGCAGCCAGGCTCGGGTGATTTTATTAGGGGCGCGGGGAACGGCGCGACCAGCCCCCACTCACCCGCACCCGACGAACAACCTTCAGTGCCCGTTCTGAGCCAACCGCAACAAATGCTCAGCCAGCGCCTGACCCCCCGTAGGGTTCCGGCTGATCAACATCAACGTGTCGTCACCGGCAATGGTGCCCAGAATGTCGTGCAGCTCGGCCTGATCAATCGCCGACGCCAGGAACTGCGCAGCCCCCGGAGGAGTCCGCAGCACCACGAGATTCGCCGAAGCCTCCGCGGAGATCAGCAGCTCCTGAGAGAGCCGCCGCATCCGCTCCTCCTTGGCGGACTCCCCCAACGGCGCCCGAGGGGTCCGAAAACCCCCCTCACTGGGCACCGCGTAGATGAGATCCCCGTCGTTGTTACGGATCTTCACCGCGTTCAGCTCGTCGAGGTCCCGGGAGAGCGTCGCCTGCGTGACGCTCAGCCCGTCGTCGGACAGCAGCTTGGCCAACTGGCTCTGTGACCGAACCGGTTGCCGGTTGAGGATGTCCACGATCCGGCGGTGGCGCGCGGTACGCGTCTGCGGCACGGCAGGCCCCGCGGCGCCGTTGTGCTCGTGATCCTGCGCATGACTCATCGTCGTCTCATTCTCCGGATCATCCGTCTCCCTCGGCGACACCCAGGATGCCGGGGAGAGCCTGAACAAGCGCGTCCACTTCGTCGTCGCCGAGGTTCAGCGGCGGCATCAGCCGTACGACATCGGGGGCGGGCGCGTTCACCAGGAATCCGGCCTCCTGAGCCGCCTGCTGCACCTTCGGCGCGAGCGGCTCGGTGAGCACGATACCCAGGAGGAGCCCCGCACCCCGGACATGGGAGATCAAGGGGTGTCCGAGTGACTCGATTCCGTCCCGCAGCCTCTCGCTCTGCTGCTTGACGTTCTCCAGCAACCCGTCGCTCGCGATGGTGTCGAGGACGGCGAGACCGGCGGCACACGCGACCGGGTTCCCGCCGAACGTCGTCCCGTGCTGCCCCGGCTGCAGCAGTTCCGCGGCCCGCCCGAAGGCGACGGTCGCGCCGAGCGGCAGTCCGCCGCCGAGCTGCTTGGCGAGGGTGACGACGTCCGGGAGGACGCCCTCGTGGGCCTGGTACTCGAACCAGTGTCCGGTACGGCCGATGCCGGTCTGCACCTCGTCGAGGACCAGCAGCGCGCCCTTGGCCGCCGTGATCGCCCGGGCCGCCTTGAGGTAGCCGGCCGGGGGCACCACGACGCCGTTCTCGCCCTGGATCGGCTCGATGACGACGAGCGCGGTGTCCTCGGTGACCGCGGCGGCCAGCGCCTGCGGGTCGCCGTACGGCACATGCGTGACGTCGCCCGGCAGCGGCAGGAAGGGGGTCTGCTTGGCGGGCTGGCCGGTGAGCGCGAGGGCGCCCATGGTCCGGCCGTGGAAGCCGCCCTCGGTCGCGACCATGTGGGTGCGCCCGGTCAGCCGGCCGATCTTGAAGGCCGCCTCGAGGGACTCGGCGCCGGAGTTGCAGAAGAAGACCTTGCCCTCCCGGCCGAAGAGCTGGAGCAGCCGTTCGGCGAGGGTGACGGTCGGCTCGGCCATGAAGAAGTTGGAGATGTGGCCGAGGGAGGCGATCTGCCTGCTGACCGCCTCGACGATCGCCGGGTGGGCATGGCCCAGCGCGTTGGTGGCGATGCCGCCGACGAAGTCGAGGTACTGCTTGCCCTCGGCGTCCCAGACCTTGAGTCCCGCACCGCGGACGAGTGGGAGGCGCGGGGTGCCGTAGTTGTTCATGAGCGAGCCCTGCCAGCGCTGGGTCAGCTCCTGATTGTCGGTCATACGGCATCCCCCTCTTGTGCGTCCGGCACGACCATCGTGCCGATCCCCTCGTCGGTGAAGATCTCCAGCAGGATCGAGTGCTGGACCCGCCCGTCGATGACCCGGGCCGTGGTCACGCCGTTGCGCACGGCGTGCAGACAGCCCTCCATCTTCGGGACCATGCCGGAGCTCAACTCCGGCAGCAGCTTCTCCAGTTGGGAAGCCGTGAGGCGGCTGATCACCTCGTCGCTGTGCGGCCAGTCCTCGTAGAGGCCCTCGACGTCCGTGAGGACCATGAGGGTTTCGGCGTCAAGAGCAGCAGCGAGTGCCGCAGCCGCCGTATCAGCATTGACGTTGTAGACATGTCCGTCGTCCTGGCTACGGGCGATCGACGAGACGACCGGGATACGGCCGTCGGCGAGCAGTGCCTCGATGGCGCCCGTGTCGATCGCGGTGATCTCGCCCACCCGCCCGATGTCGACCAACTCTCCGTCGATCTCGGGCCGGTGCTTGGTGGCGCTGATGGTGTGCGCGTCCTCGCCGGTCAAGCCGACGGCGAGGGGCCCGTGTTCGTTGAGCAGATTGACCAGCTCGCGCTGCACCTGCCCGGCCAGCACCATCCGTACGACGTCCATGGCGTCCTCGGTGGTGACCCGCAGGCCGGCCTTGAACTCGCTGACGATGCCGTGCCTGTCGAGTGCGGCGCTGATCTGCGGGCCGCCGCCGTGCACGACGACCGGCTTGAGCCCGGCGTGGTGCAGGAAGACGACGTCCTGGGCGAAGGCGGCCTTCAGGTCCTCGTCGATCATGGCGTTGCCGCCGAACTTGATGACCACGGTCTTGCCGTTGTGGCGGACCAGCCAGGGCAGCGCCTCGATGAGGATCTGGGCCTTGGGCAGTGCGGTGTGCTTTCGAGTAGTGCTCATGACGAGTACGCGCTGTTCTCGTGGACGTAGTCGGCGGTGAGGTCGTTGGTCCAGATCGTGGCGGTCTCGGACCCGGCGGCGAGGTCCGCCACGATGTGCACCTCGCGGTAGCGCATGTCGACCTTGTCGCGGTCCTCGCCGACGCCGCCGTTCTTGCACACCCAGACGCCGTTGATGGCGACGTTGAGCCGGTCGGGCTCGAAAGCGGCCTTCGTGGTGCCGATCGCGGAGAGCACGCGGCCCCAGTTGGGGTCCTCACCGTGGATCGCGCACTTGAGGAGGTTGTTGCGGGCGATGGAGCGGCCGACCTCGACGGCGTCGTCCTCGGTGGCCGCGTTCACGACCTCGACCTTGATGTCCTTGCTGGCGCCCTCGGCGTCCCGGATCAGCTGCTGGCCGAGGTCGTCGCAGACGGTCCGTACGGCCTCGGCGAACTCCGCGTATTCCGGGGTGACTTCGGAGGCACCGGAGGCGAGCAGCAGCACGGTGTCGTTGGTGGACATGCAGCCGTCGGAGTCGACGCGGTCGAAGGTGGTCCGGGTGGCGGCCCGCAGGGCCCTGTCCAGGGCCCCGCTCTCCAGGTCCGCGTCGGTGGTGAGGACGACCAGCATGGTGGCGAGGCCGGGGGCGAGCATGCCCGCACCCTTGGCCATGCCGCCGACGGTCCAGCCGTCCTTGGTCACGACGGACGTCTTGTGGACGGAGTCGGTGGTCTTGATGGCGATGGCGGCCTTCTCACCGCCGTGCTCGGACAGTTGAGCCGCGGCGGCCTCGACTCCCGGCAGGAGCTTGTCCATCGGGAGCAGGAGGCCGATGAGCCCGGTGGAGGCGACGGCCACCTCACCCGCGCCGATGTCCAGCACCTCGGCGACCTTCTCGGCGGTGGCGTGTGTGTCCTGGAAGCCCTTGGGGCCGGTACAGGCGTTGGCGCCACCGGAGTTGAGGACCACGGCCGACAGCCGGCCGCTCTTGAGGACCTGCTCGGACCACAGCACCGGCGCGGCCTTCACACGGTTGGAGGTGAAGACGCCGGCGGCGGCGCGGCGGGGCCCGGTGTTGACCACGAGGGCCAGGTCCGGGTTGCCGTTCTCCTTGATTCCGGCGGCGATGCCCGCCGCCTGGAATCCCTTGGCTGCCGTGACGCTCACGGTGCGACTCCGATCGTGGAAAGACCGAGCTCCTCGGGGACACCGAGGGCGATGTTCATGCTCTGGACGGCACCGCCCGCGGTGCCCTTGGCCAGGTTGTCGATGGCGCTGATCGCGATGATGCGGCCCACGGACTCGTCGAGGGCGACCTGGATCTGAACGCCGTTCGAACCGTAGACGGACGCCGTGGCGGGCCACTGGCCCTCGGGGAGCAGATGGACGAAGGGCTCGTCGGCGAAGGCCTTCTCGTACGCGGCGCGGACGGACTCGGCGGTGACGCCGGGCTTCGCGGAGGCGCTGCACGTGGCGAGGATGCCGCGGGGCATCGGCGCGAGGGTCGGTGTGAAGGAGACCCTCACCCTGGAGCCGGCGGCCGCGCTGAGGTTCTGGACGATCTCGGGCGTGTGCCGGTGGCCGCCGCCGACGCCGTACGGCGACATCGAGCCCATGACCTCGCTGCCCAGCAGGTTCGGCTTGGGTGCCTTGCCCGCGCCGGAGGTGCCGGAGGCGGCGACGATCACGGCCTCGTTCTCGGCGATGCCGGCGGCGTAGGCCGGGAAGAGGGCGAGCGTGACGGCGGTCGGGTAGCAGCCGGGCACCGCGATGCGCCTGGTCCCGGTGAGCCGGGCGCGGGCACCCGGCAGTTCGGGAAGGCCGTAGGGCCAGGTGCCGGCGTGCGCGGAGCCGTAGAACTTCTCCCAGTCGGCCGCGTCCTCGAGCCGGAAGTCGGCGCCCATGTCGACGACGAGGACGTCCGGGCCGAGCTGTTCGGCGACGGCGGCGGACTGTCCGTGGGGCAGAGCCAGGAAGACGACGTCGTGTCCGGCGAGGACATCCGCCGTGGTCTCCTGGAGTACCCGGTCGGCCAGCGGCAGCAGGTGCGGCTGCAGGGTGCCGAGCCGCTGTCCGGCGTTGGAGTTGCCGGTCAGGGCGCCGATCTCGACCTCGGGGTGCGCCAGGAGCAGCCGCAGGACCTCACCGCCCGCGTATCCGCTCGCTCCGGCCACCGCCGCACGTACCGCCATGTCATCCTCCTCCTGGATGGCATGACTATACGTTTCGCTGCACGTTTATGCAACCACATGCATACTCACGCCCTCCGCCGACGCAGGGCCCCGAACGCGCCGAGCCCGGCGAGAGCGACGAGCGCACCGCCCCCGACCGCCGTCCCCAGCCGCAGACCGGGCGGATGGAAACTGCAGGTGACACTCGACGAGGTGCCGTCGAGCGGCACGGCGATCAGCCCGTGGTACTCCTGCGCGGGTACGGCGGCCGCGTCACCGGCGGCGCAGCGCCAGCCGGCGATCCGGGGCGCGGCCACGACGGCGACGCCCTCGCTGCCCGCCGGGAGCTGGGCCCTGATGGTGCCGCCGGAGCCGGAGACGGTCACCTTGGTGGCGCCGGTGGCCTTGAGCTGTCGTACGACGGTGTGCAGGCGGCCGGTGTCCAGGCAGCCGACCGCCTGGTCCGGCACGACGCCCATCCGGTTCGGGGACAGCTCGATCGTCAGGCGCCCGGAGTCCGGGACCGTGCCGAGCCGCTGCATGGCGGCGATCTTGGTGAGGGGATGGTAGTCGGCCCTGAACCGTCCCGTCAGGCCGTGGGCAAAGGGGCCGGTGAGCCGCGCGGTGCCCGCGAAGTACGGCGCCCAGAGGTAGACCTCGCTGCCCGCCCGGCACCGGGCGGTGATCGTCGCCCTGCCGCCGATGCGCACCCCCTGCCGCTGGTCTGTGCTGCGGTCCGGCCGCTTCCCGGCGCCGTTGAGGACGGTGATGCGGGGCAGGGTGTAGACGCGGGCGCCCAGCAGCAGCTCCTGGTTGCGGTACGGCGACGGCCCGAAGGCACCGGTCGCGGCGGACGGCCGTACCGTCACCACGGGCGGGACGTCCTCGCGGGTCACGGTCTCCCCGGTGCCGTCCTGCGGGAACCAGTTCTGGTGCGGGTCCGGCGGGGAGTGCACCCGGGCGCCGACGGAGAAGAGGACGTCCGTCACCGCGTTGTCGAGGCTCTGGAGGCTGCGGCCGCCGGAGGTCCAGCCGCCGCCGAGGGCGGTGAGCGTGCTGCTGAGCACGGCGGAGGTGTGGCTGCTGTAGTACTGGGCGCCCTGCCCGCCGACCTCCAGCGGGTCGTTGCCGACGGTCTGTTCCCGGCCAGGGTCGGTGCGGTAGTGGGGCCAGCCGTCGGCCTGCGCGACCGCGTCGGCCTGGTCCTGCTGCCGGGCGCCCCAGGGGGCGTAGTCGTCCATGTGCCCGAACCGCATCCGGGTGGCCACGGCGTCGGTGGCGGTGGCCTCGCCCAGCTGCGCCCCGACGAGCAGTACGGCGGCGAGCGCCGCCGGGGCCATGCGCAGTACCGGTCGCTTGCGGCCCAGCAGGATCAGCCCGAGCAGCGCGCCCAGGGCCGCCATCAGGAACACCGGCCAGGCGAAGGAACGGACCAGCTGACTCCCGCTCGCGACGACCGCGATCAGCGCGAGCAGTCCGGCCGCCGCGCCCAGGGCCCGCCGGTCGAGGGGGCCGTAGGAGAGCGTGTGCCAGGCGGCGATCACCAGCAGCGCGCACACCACGAAGGTCTGGCGGTACGAACTGCCCTGCGGTTCGGCGAAGGCGTGCCAGAGCAGATGGGTCGGGCCCCACTGCATCGACACGGTCACGACGAGCACCAGCAGCGTCCACCCCGCGCGCACCCGGCGGGGTGCCGCACGGTGGAAGGGCAGGGCGAGGGCGAGCAGCAGGGCCGTGGTGCCGACGAAGAGGGCCGGGGAGCCGAAGCTGTACGTCGTCGGCAGCAGTCGCGCCAGCAGGTCCTCCGCGCCCACCGGAGCGAACCGGGTGAAGCGGCCCTCGGAGGCGTGCGCGCTGCCGAAGTACACGACCGTCACCAGGGGTGCGGCCAGGCCCATGCCGAGCGCGAAGGTCGAGGCGGCCCGGCCCGCGGCGGTGAGCCTGCGGCGGCGGGGCAGGTCGGCCAGCCACAGGCGCAGCAGGAACACGAGAGCGGCGGCGAGGGTGGCCATGTACGCCGTGTAGAAGTTGGCGATCCAGGCGGCCGTCACGACCAGCACCCCGACGAGCGGGCGCCTGCCGCTCAGGACCCACTCGCCGACCAGGCACAGCAGCGGCAGGGCGATCAGCCCGTCGAGCCACATGAGGTTGTACGAGGCGGTCGCCACGGTCCATCCGCACAGGGCGTAGGACGAGCCCAGCAGGCCTGCCCCCCACCAGCGCCCGGGGCGCAGCCTCAGCAGCAGCCAGGCCATGGCGGCACCGGCGCACGCGATCTTCAGCACCGTGATCACGTACACCGCGAGGTCGATCTCGTCCCTCGGGAACACCGCCACGAGCAGGGCGAACGGGCTGGTGAGGTAGGTGCCGAGGTCGGGCAGGAAGCTGGTGCCGAATCCCGACTGCCAGTTGACGAGGAGCCCGCCGGTGCCGCGCCCGTGCAGCAGGTCCCACAGGTGCGCGTGGAACGGCACGTACTGGTTTCCCAAGTCGTTGACGTTCCGGGTGCGCGGCCCGAAGGGATAGCTGCGGGCTACGGCGTCGGCCGCGCAGAGCACGACGACGGTGATCGTCGCCGCCAGCAGAGCGGCCTGCCCCGGTCCGGGCGGAGGCCGCTCACCTATGTGGTCGTCCGCGGTCTTCGGTTCGGGCGGGATGGTCAGTCGCACGCCCTGTTTGCTGGTCAATTCAGGCCCCCGTCCGGGGCGTTCACCCCGTGCGTTGTTGCTGCGCCGATTTAGACGAGGGGTGCATACGGTTGGTTGTCCGACCGCCGATGGCGGTGAAGTGAACTCCGTACGACCCGGAAGCCAACGGCGGCCGAGGGGGATGTACGGGCGGAGGGAGCTGACATGAGCGAGAGCACCACCCGCGAGGAGCGTTTCGCGCGCGGCCTGGAGATGCTGGGGAGCGTCAATCCCGAGGTGGGACAGCTGGTCGTCGACTCACTGGCCGACATCAGCCCGGAGATGGGCCACCAGGTCATCGCCTGGGGGTTCGGCGAGATCTACGCCCGTCCACAACTCGCGCCCCGTGACCGCCAGTTGGTCACGCTGGGCATGCTCACCGCGCTCGGCGGCTGTGAGACCCAGCTGGAGGTGCACATCAACACGGCCCTCAACGTGGGCCTCACGCCCGAGCAGATCGTCGAGGCGCTGTTGCAGTCGGCCGGCTACTGCGGCTTCCCCAGGGCCCTCAACGCCACGGCCGTGGCGAAGAAGGTGTTCGGCGAGCGGGGGCTGCTGCCCGTCGGACAGCAGCCCGCCGACCCGTCGGCTACCTCTGCCTGATCCTCAGGAAGGTGATCGAGTTCGCCGGGAAGGTGTACGAGAACTTCCCGGCGACCCCGTCGAAGGTGGACTTCACCGGGGCGACCGCGGTCGCCGTCTCACTGTTCACGGCGTCCGGGCCGGCCGCCAGCGTGGTCACCCGGGCCTTGGAGGCGACCTTGGCGCCGCCCAGGTCGATCGCCGTGCGGGCCGCCGTGTTCTGGGCGTTGACGACCTTGACGATCAGGTCACCGGTCTTCTGGTCCTTGGTCACGACCTGGCGGAACGGCTCGGCCGGCTTGTCGTCGGTGAAGCTGCCCCACTCCTGACCGTCGAGGTAGAGGGTCACCTGACGGCCGCGCACCTTGACGTCGATGTCGTAGGTACGGCCGGTCTCGACCGACCCGGCCTTGGAGATCAGCGTCGACTTGCCGCCGTCCACGGCCTGTTCGACGGCGGACTGGGTGTTGTTCCAGCCGCCGATGTTCCACCAGTAGTAGTTGCCGGTGTCCTTGACGCCGAAGGCGACGAGGAAGCCCTCCTTGCCGGCCTTCTTGGTGGCCTTCACCTTCAGGTCGTAGTCGTGCCAGGACGGGTCACCAGCCGAGACCATGGTGTTCTCGGCGTTCACGTCCGTCTGCACGTACTGCCCGTCCTGGACGCTCCAGCTGCCGCCGCCGGTGTGGGTCCACCGCGAGGCGTCACCGCTGAAGTCGTCGGTGAGCAGGGTGTTCCCGTCGGCACCGGTGACCCGGACATCGTCGTACGCCGCCGTCGTCGCCCACGTCGAGAGGCCCACGGCCCCGGTGATCGGGGCGAGCAGTGAGGGCGTGCCGGTGGCCGTCGAGGGCACCACGCGGTCGCCGACGTTGGTCATGAACAGCTTCTGGACCTCGTAGTTGGCGGAGTTCCAGGAGGCGTGGTTGTTGAACCAGATCAGGTCCGGGCGCCACTGGACGTAGTCCTCGTTGGCGAACAGCGGGGCGTAGGAGGCGAGTTTGACGACGTCGGCGTTGCGCTCCAGGCCGGTCATGAACGCCGCCTCGGTGAGGCCGTTCTTGAAGGTGTTGCCCTGGGAGGCGTACTCGCCGAGGAAGACCTTCGGGCCGTTCCTGTCGTAGGAGTCGTAGCGCTCGTTGTTCTGCAGGAACCACTGCGGGCTGTTGTAGTAGTGCTCGTCGACCATGTCGACCTTGGCGTCCTTGTTGAGCTGCCAGGCCGTGTCGAAGGTCGTACCCGAGTCGTCCGGGCCGGAGTTGGAGATGACCTGGATGTCCGGGTGCTTCGCCTGGATGGCGGCGCGGAACTCCTTGAACCGGGCGAAGAACTCGTTCGGCAGGTTCTCCTCGTTGCCGACCTCGATGTGGGTGAGGTGGAAGGGCTTGGGGTGGCCCATCTTCGCCCGCACCTTGCCCCATGTGGAGCTCGCCGGTCCGTTGGCGAACTCGATGAGGTCGAGGGTGTCCTGGATGTGTCGCTTGAGCAGTGCCTCGTCGACGACGGCCTTGTTCTGACCGCAGCCGGTCACCAGCGCGGGGACCACGGGCAGCGGCATGGCGCCGATGTCCTCGGAGAGACGGAAGTACTCGTAGTAGCCGAGGCCGTAACTCTGGTTGTAGCCCCAGACGTTGGCGTTGGTCGCGCGCTGCTCGACCGGGCCGATGGTGTCCTTCCACTGGTACGAGCGCTGGCGCTGCCAGCCGGAGGCCGCGCTGTAGTCCTCCATGGACCCCGTGTTCACCAGACAGCCGCCGGGGAAGCGCACGAAGCCCGGCTGGAGGGCGGCGATCTTCTCGGCGAGGTCCTTGCGCAGCCCGTTGGGTTCACCGCGGTAGGTGTCGCGCGGGAAGAGGGACACCATGTCGAGGGCGGCCGCGGCGGAGGAGGCCACGGTGAGGCGGCCGTCGGAG
Source organism: Streptomyces sp. SAI-127 (assembly GCF_029894425.1). Taxonomy (NCBI): domain Bacteria; kingdom Bacillati; phylum Actinomycetota; class Actinomycetes; order Kitasatosporales; family Streptomycetaceae; genus Streptomyces; species Streptomyces sp. SAI-127. Next base: position 8,401,252 of record NZ_JARXYJ010000001.1, on the reverse strand, counting down.
CTGGTCCCGGTCGCGGTGAAGGTGGCCCTGTACTGGGCCCAGCCGTCCTTCGTCACGGTCACCTTGCGGGCGGTGGCGAGCGTCCCGTCGGCGTCCTGCAACGAGACCGTGAGAACCGTGCCGGCGTCCGCGCGGGCCCACACCGAGAAGTCGTACTTCTTGCCCTCGTCCACGTGGATGCCGGTGTTGTATCCGGCGTTGGTGACGGACGAACCGGCGCCCAGGGAGAGGTAGTTGCGGTTGCGCTCGCCCAGCCGTCCGTCGTCGTTCACCACCTGCCCGGCGCCGGAGACCGTCCACGAGGTCAGCGGAGTGTACGAGGAGTTGTCGGCGGTGGAGTACTCGAAGGACCGGTTCTGCACGAGCTCGGCATACAGACCGCCGTCGGCGGCCCGGTTGATGTCCTCGAAGAAGACGCCGTACATCGTGTCGTCGATCTTCGGGCCCCGGGCGGCCGGGTCGACGGTGATCGCGTAGTCGGTGACGTCCTCGGCATGGGCGGGGGCGGGGACCAGACCGGCGGCCACCAGGAAGGCGGTGGCTCCGAGACCGAGTCTCCAGCGGGTGCGTGACATGAATACTCCGCGGCTCTCTGTCGAAGGTGACGTTCGAAATACCAAACGATGATCAGCACTTCGAACGGCAAGATAGGGAGGGTGCCGGGGAGCGTCAACGGGTCGCGCGGGACCGAAAGTGTCGGAAGTGAGGGACGGATGGGCGAGTTCTGGCCAGTGGCGGATGTGCTGGCGTATCTGTCCGGGAACTGGCGGACCGAGCGAACCGTGCGGGATCTGGCGAGCGGAGACGAAGGGGAGTTCTCCGGTACGACCGCTTTCGGCCGACTGGAAGACGGCGGACCGCTGTCCGAAGACGGTGGCCTGCTGTCCCAGGAGTCGGGCATCTTCGTCTGGCAGGGCGTCCCGCGCCCCGCGGAACGCACACTCCGCTACCTGCCGGGCGGGACACCGGGCGCGGCCGACGTCCGCTTCTCCGACGGGCGGCCCTTCCACGACCTGGACCTGACGACCGGCCACCATGTCGCCGACCACCCCTGCGCGGCTGACCTCTACCGCGGCGAGTTCAGCGTCCTGGACGTGGACCACTGGCGCACGGTGTGGCGGGTCGGCGGCCCGGCGAAGGACCTGGTCCTGACGACCGACTACAAGCGCGAGCCCACCGGCGGCCACGCGGGCGGCATGCCCGACCACTGACCGCGCAAGCTCACCGGCGGCCACCCGCACACGACGGCCGACGACTCGACGCACGGGACCGCCCGGCGGCCACCCGCACACGACGGCCGGCGGCCTACGCCGCCAAGCCCCTGGCTACGCCCGCGCGGGGTGAGCCGGGGCACCCTCGAAACGGAGGTTCCACCGGCCGGCCCTGCCGGTCACGGTGGTCGCCGACAGCGGACGCACGTCGATGTTCCAGTAGGTCGACGGCGGGGCCTTCAGCGCGTAGACCAGGGCGGCACGGATCACCGCCGGTTCGGCGACGGCGACGATACGGCCGCCGTCGCCGACGGGCCGGGTGTCGAGCCAGCCGCCGACGCGGGTGATGAAGTCGAGCAGTGACTCGCCGCCGTGCGGGGTCGCCCGCGGGTCGGCGAGCCAGGCGTCCACGGACTCCGGTTCGCGGGCCATCGCCTCGCCGAGGGTCAGCCCGCGCCAGCGCCCCATGTCACAGTCGCGCAGGGCGAGTTGCACCAGAGGGGAGTAACCGAGGGCGTCCCCGGTGGCGCGGCTGCGCGGAGTGGGCGAGCAGTACCGCAGCTCGGCCGCCGCGAGCGGCAGCAGGTCGGGCGCCACCCCCAGCACCTCGTCCCAGCCCGCCTGGTCGAGCGGACGGTCGTCCTGGAACCGCTCGGCGAGCAGCGAGGAGCTGCGCGCGGCGGCGACGAACGTGACCCGAAGTTGCATGCGGCGATCGTGAGCCGCGGAAGTGCGCAGGTCAAGAGGCGTTACCGGGGAGTTACCCTGGGTGCGCCGGGGCTCACTGCCCGAAGACGAGTGCCATCCAGTGATCCGGCTTGGCGAGCGGCGCGAACCCCAGCTTCTCGTACACCCCTTGGGCGTCGTGGGTGGCGAGCAGAATGCGTTTGAGGCCGTAGGGCCGCAGGTGCTCGCGCACGGCACCGACCAACGCCGTACCGATCCCCTCGCCCCGCACGGACCGGTCCACGTACACATCGCACAGCCAGGCGAAAGTGGCCAGATCGGTGATCACCCGGGCATAAGCCACCTGATCCCCCGATTCCACCGAGTACACCCCGAAGTTGAGCGACCCGGCGATCGCCCGGTCCTGCTTCTCCCGCGGTCGGCCGATCGCCCAGTACGCGTCGGTCGACAGCCAGTGGTGCACCCGCCCGGCGTCGATGCGGTCGGGGTCGGTGGAGATCTCGTAGCCCTCGGCGAGGGGCGGGGTGTCGGTCATGGGCGTGACGTTGGCAGGTCACGGAAGCCGGAGTCGAGCACTTTTCGCCGGGAGCACCTCCTCACAGGCCGTGCGGAGGCGCCGTACCCCTTCCGCGATCTCCCCCACCCCGGCCACCGCCGCAAAGCTCAACCGGACGTGGCCCGCCGGGGGTTCAGCGCTGAAGTACGGGCGGCCGGGGGTGATCGCGACGCCCGCGCGCAGGGCCGCGGAGGTCAGGGCGGTCTCGTCCGTGCCGTCCGGGAGGCGGAGCCAGAGGTGGTAGCCGCCCGACGGGATGTGCGGGAGGGCGAGTTCGGGCAGGTCGAGACGGAGGGTGGCGGTCATGGTGTCCCGGCGGGCCTTCAACTCCGCCGAGATCGTGCGCAGGTGACGGGGCCAGGCCGGGGAGCCGACGAGTTCCAGGGCCGCTTCCTGGAGCGGGCGGGGAACGAAGAAGGTGTCGACGATCTGGATCGCGCGGAGCCGCTCCAGTACCGGACCACGGGCGGCGAGGGCGCTCACCCGGAAGCTGGGCGAGGTCGCCTTGGTCAGCGAGCCGACATGCACGACGACTCCGTCGGGATCGTCGGCGGCCAGCGGACGCGGCAGCGGGCCGGCGTCCTCGTGCACGAGCCGTCGTACGAAATCGTCCTCGACGACGAAGGCGCCGGCCTCGCGGGCGATGCGCAGCACCTCGCCCCGGCGCTCGGGGGCCAGCACCGCGCCGGTCGGATTCTGGAACAGCGGCTGGCAGACGAACACCCGTGCGCCGGTCGCCCGGAAGGCGTCGGCGAGCAGGGCCGGTTTCACGCCGTCCGCGTCCACCGGGACGGGGACGGGGCGAAGGCCGGCGGAGCGCGCGATCGCCAGCATGCCGGGATAGGTGGGCGACTCGACGAGCACGGGTGCGCCGGGCGGGGCGAGCGCGCGCAACGCCGTCGTGAGCGCCGACTGGCCGCCCGCGGTGATCAGCACCTCCGCGGCCGTGACCGCGCCGCCGATGTTCCGCGCGAACCACTCGCGCAGTTCGTGCAGACCCTCCGTCGGCGGTCGGCCCCAGGCTCCGGGGCGGCGGCCGGCGCGGGCCAGGGCCGCGGACATCGCGCGCTCCGGCTGCAGGGAGGGGTGCAGATAGCCGCCGTTGAACTCGACCACCCCGGGCGGCGGGGCGGCCAGCGAGACCAGGACACCGGACGCGTCCACCGAGCGCGGTACGAGGTCGGCGGAGCCGTCCGCGCTGAGCGCGACCTCCTGCCAGGAGGTGTCCCCGGCCGGAGCGGCGGAGGTGCGCGCCGCCGCCCGGAAGGCACCCGCGCCCGGCCGGGTGACCACCAGCCCCTCGGCGGCGAGCTGGGCCAGGGCACGCGAGACGGTCACCGGGCTGACCCTGAACCGGTCGACCAGTGCCCGGCTCGACGGGAGCTTTCCACCCGGAGGGTAGCGGTCAAGCTCTCTCCGCAGCTGTTCTGCCAGTTCGGTGACGCTGCTACGCTCTTGCATGAGAGTACAGAGTAGCGCTATCACACCGACAGGGATAGCGGTCCCCGCTCCCACCAAGAGCTTCGGCACCCTCCAGGCCGCCCTCGGCGTCGCCGCCTTCTCCCTCACCTTCCCCGCCACTGCGTGGGGCCTCGAGGGCTTCGGTCCCTGGTCCCTCGTCGCCGTGCGCAGCGTCCTCGCGGCCCTCATCGCCGGGGGCTGTCTGGCGGCGCTGCGCGTCCCGATGCCGAGCCGCCGCGACCGGCCGGGGCTCGCCGTCGTCGCCGCCGGGGTGGTGGTCGGCTTCCCGCTGCTGACCACCCTGGCCCTGCAGACGTCGACCACCGCGCACGCCGCCGTCGTGGTGGGTCTGCTCCCGCTGACGACCGCGCTGCTGTCGGCCCTGCGCATGGGCACCCGCCCCTCGCGCACGTTCTGGACGGCCGCCCTCGTGGGCGCGCCCGCAGTGGTCGCCTTCACGGTGCAGCAGAGCGGAGGCGCCCTGACCACCGCCGACCTGTATCTCTTCGCCGCGCTCCTGGTGTGCGCCGCCGGCTACACCGAGGGCGGCCGGCTGGCCCGGGTCATGCCCGGCTGGCAGGTCATCGCCTGGGCGCTGGTGCTGTGCCTGCCGATCGGCGTGCCCGCGGCGGCGCTCGCGCTGTCGTACGAACCGGTGCACCTCACCGCGCACAGCGTCGCCGGGCTGCTGTGGGTGGCGGCGGGCTCGCAGTTCCTCGGCCTGGTGGTCTGGTACCGGGGCATGGCGGCGATCGGGATCCCCAAGGCCAGCCAGTTGCAGTTGGCCCAGCCCCTGCTCACACTGGTGTGGTCGGTGCTGCTGCTCGGCGAGCACCTGACGGTGGCCGCCCCGCTGACGGCCGCGGCGGTGCTCGTGTGCATCGCCGTCACCCAGCGGGCGCGGGGCTGAAGGGCGCGCACGCGCCGGTCCCAACCGCGTCCCCGCGCCGTAAAATCGGGGCCACGGACCGCTGCTCCCGCACTTGGTGAGGAGGCCCCAGACGATGCGTGCAACCGTGGGCGACCAGCTTGTCCAGCACGGCAGGGTGGTCGGACAGCAGGACAAGGTCGGCGAGATCGTCGAAGTGATGGGTCAGGAGGGCAACCCCCCGTACCGCGTCCGCTTCGAGGACGGGCACGAGGGCGTGTGCTCACCCGGCCCCGACACCGAGATCAGGCACCGGTTCCAGCAGATGGGCCGGTGACACGGCGCGGGGAAGCCGCCGGCACCTGGTAGTGGTCGGCGACCACCCGCGCCATCGCCCCGATCGGGTCGGAGGAAACCTCCCGCGCGGCGAAGAAGACGTGTCCGCGCACCTGCTTGCAGTCGCGCGCGAGCGTGAGGTGCCGGGACAGTTCCGCGGGGTCCTGCCAGGCGGCGGGCTGCGCCGGATCCCCCGCCTTGTAGAGGGCCTCGCCCAGGTACAGCTTCGTCCTGCTCCCCTGCGCCTGCTTCGCCCACCAGGGCACCAGCTTCGCGTAGTCGGCGGCGGCGAAACCGATGTTCCAGTAGAGCTGCGGCACGAGGTAGTCGATCCAGCCCTCGCGCACCCACTTGCGGGTGTCCGCGAAGTTGTCGTCGTACGACTGCACGCCCGCGCGCGTGTCCGAGCCGAGCGGGTCCGTGGCGGCGTTGCGCCACACCCCGAAGGGGCTGATGCCGAACTGTGCGGTGGGCCGGATCCGCTTGATGCGGGCCGCGGTCTCCAGGACCAGCCTGTCGATGTTGTCCCGCCGCCAGTCGGCCCGGTTCGGGAAGGCGCCGCCGTACGCGTCGTAGGCGGCGTCGTCGTCGAAGGTCTGGCCGGCCACCGGGTACGGGTAGAAGTAGTCGTCGAAGTGGACCGCGTCCACCGGGTACCGGTGCACCGCGTCGAGGATCGCGTCCTGGACGAAGGCGCGGACCTCGGGAAGCCCGGGGTTGTAGTAGAGCTTCCCGCCGTACGTCACCACCCAGTCCGGGTGCCGGCGGGCGGGGTGGGAGGCGGCCAGCCGGGTCGGGTCGCTGTGGTTGGCGATGCGGTACGGGTTGAACCAGGCGTGCAGTTGCAGGCCCCGCCGGTGCGCCTCGGCCACGGCGGTGCCGAGCGGGTCCCAGCCGGGGTTCTTGCCCTGGGTCCCGGTGAGGTACTGCGACCAGGGCTCGTACGGCGAGGGCCACAGGGCGTCGGCGGTGGGCCGTACCTGGAACATCACCGCGTTCAGGCGGTCCGCCGCCGCCCGGTCGAGGTGGGCGATCAGCTCCGCGCGCTGCTGTGCGGCGGTCAGCCCCGGCTTCGACGGCCAGTCCCGGTTGGACACGGTGGCGAGCCACACGCCCCGCATCCCGGTCGCCGCCCGCCTCGGATGCCGCGGTGCCGCCGCCGCTCCCGAGGCCGAGGTCATGGTCGACAGCGCGGCCAACGCGAAGGCCCGGCGCGACAGACGCCCCATGTGCACACTCCCCCAACACCATGGATCCGCTCGGTCACGGATCGTCTCCGCGCCCCAGAATGCCCGACGGATGTCGGACCCCGACGATCGATCATCGATACTTGGGAGTAACGTGCACGAACGGAGCAGGAACCGGACAACGGCCGACCTGCCACCAGGTGAAGATCAGCGAAAGGGACGAAGTGACGGACTTCCCGGCGGGAGACATCGCGCGCGTCGGAGTGGTGGGCTGCGGCCAGATGGGGGCGGGCATCGCCGAGGTGTGCGCCCGCGCCGGCCTGGACGTGAAGGTCGCCGAGACCACCGGCGAGGCCCTGGAGATCGGCCGCACCCGGCTGTTCAACTCCCTGACCAAGGCCGCCGAACGCGGCAAGATCACGGCGGACGAGCTGGCGGAGACGCAGGCACGTCTGAGCTTCACCACCGACCTCGGCGAGTTCGCGGACCGCGACCTGGTCATCGAGGCCGTCGTGGAGAACGAGCAGGTCAAGACCGAGATCTTCCAGGTGCTCGACCAGGTGGTGACCCGCCCGGACGCGATCCTGGCCTCCAACACCTCGTCCATCCCGCTGGTGAGGCTGGCGGTCGCCACCTCGCGGCCCGACCAGGTCGTCGGCATCCACTTCTTCAACCCGGCCCCGGTGCAGAAGCTCGTCGAGCTGATCCCGGCGCTCACGACGTCCGAGGGCACGCTGGCCCGCGCCCAGCAGTTCGCCGAGAAGCTGCTCGGCAAGCACGCGATCCGCGCCCAGGACCGCTCCGGTTTCGTGGTCAACGCGCTGCTGATCCCGTATCTCCTGTCCGCTATCCGGATGTTCGAGTCGGGCATCGCGAGCCGTGAGGACATCGACAACGGCATGGAGCTGGGCTGTGCCCACCCGATGGGCCCGCTGAAGCTGTCCGACCTGATCGGGCTGGACACCGTCGCCTCGGTCGCCTTCTCGATGTACGAGGAGTACAAGGAGCCGCTGTACGCCGCTCCCCCGCTGCTCCAGCGCATGGTCGACGCGGGCCGGCTCGGCCGGAAGTCCGGCTCGGGCTTCTACACCTACGACTGACCCGCACCCTGTCCGTTCCAGGGTGCTGATGACACAGTGCTACGAACACGGGCCCGGCACTCCTCCGAGTGCCGGGCCCGTGTCATTCACACACCGTGTGCGCTCCGGGCCCGCATATGCCCGTCGCACACTCTCCCCACGCGCCCACCAGGCGAGTTGACTCTTCATGCGCATGCAAGGGATGTGACGACTACGGAAAGGAGCGGACTTGTGACCGCCGAACCGGAGCATCCCGTGATCCATGGAGAACTCGCAGAGTTACGACGCCGCCTCGATGTCGCGTACGCACGCGTCGAGGGAGGCCTCGCTCTGCTCAGTCACCGTACGGAGGAGACGGACAAGGAGATCGACGATCTGAGCGCACGGATCATCGCCCTGGAGCACGCCCGCTGGCCGCTTCCCGCGGTTGCGGCGATCACCGCCGTGGGCGCGCTCGTCGTGGCGATCTGGCAGGCCGTCGGCCACTGAGGCTTCGGGACGCTCGGGTGGGGGATCAGGGCTGAGAGTCCTGACCGAGCCTCAGATGGTGCAACAGGAGTAACGCGGCCGCCATGTTGGCGGCCGGGACCTCCCCACGGGCGACCATGTCGGGAACGAGCTTCAGGGGGACCCATTCCCGGCGGTCCGACTCGAAGTCGTCCACGGGGTGCCCGATGTACTCGCCCTCGTCGGCCCAGTAGATGTGGTGCCGGGCGTCGGTGAGCCCGTTGGAGGGCTCCACGCTCATGAGGTGCTGGAGCGGGCCCGGTCGCCAGCCGGTCTCTTCCTCGAGTTCCCTGGCGGCCGCGACGGCGATGTCCTCGCCGTCCTCGACCACACCCGCGGCGAGCTCCCAGCCCCAGCTGTCGGTGATGAAACGGTGGCGCCACAGCAGGAGGACCTCGTTGGCCTCGTTCACCACCGTGGCGACGGCTACGGGACGCAGTCGTATCAGGAAGTGGTCGAGATGCCGGCCGTCCGGCAGCTCGACATCGGCGAGATTGACGCTGAACCAGCGGTTTTCATACACAGTTTGTTCGTTCTGTTTCGTCCACTGCACGGTTCTGCCACCTTCCGTCGAGTAAGTGGCAATATCGCAGCAGGGACTGTGGCTGTCGGCGTACGCGTGCCCTCCTACAGCGGTACGCGCAGTGCGCCGTCGATCAGTTCGGCTGCCTCGGCGGTGCCCGCGCAGCCGCTGCGGACCAGATGTTCGCGGACCGCTCTGAGTCTGTCGCGCAGGCGCTGGGACTCCATTCCCCGGGCCTGTTCCGCCATCTGTACGGCGGTGGCCACCGCCTTGTCGGTGTTGCCCTGACGCAGTTCGATCGTGCTGAGCATGGCGAGGCGGTGCACCCGGCCCCGGTCGTGGGCCGGGTTGTCGACGGCGGCCGCGGCGTGCGCGGCCGCCGCCGCGAGCTCGCCGAGGCTGAGAAGCGCCTCCGCCACCTGGACGTTGACGAGGCCCGGCTGGACATAGCCGGTCTCGTCGGGCTCGTATCCCCGCCGGATGCGTTCGGCGGCCTGCTCGGCCCGCCGGATGCAGGACAGCGCGGTCGTGCCGTCGCCGAGGTGGGCGTACGCCTTGGCCTGCATCGCGTAGAGATCGCAGGCGAGTGCCGGGGTGATGTGCTTGCCGGCGGCCCGCAGCGCGGCCTCCGCGAAGGCGACGGCCTGGCGGTACTCCCGCATGAACAGGGCCTGGTTGACCAGCAGCGCGATGACATACGCGCCGAGTCCGCGGTCGCCGCTGGCCTTGGCGAGCCTGAGGGCCTGGTGGAAGTAGCGCTGGGCGAGGCCGTGGGCGTCGGAGTCGTAGGCGCAGATCCCGGCGACGGCGACCAAACCGCCGGTGGCGCGGTGCAGTTGACGGCCCGTCTCGTCGGTGTAGCTGCCGCGCAGCAGCGGGGCGGCCTCGGCGTTGAGGAAGCCGACGATCCGGGTGCGGGTCGCTATACCGCCGGCCTTGCGGTACATCTGCTCGTAGTGGGTGCGGGCCGCGCGGAGCATCGCGATGTCGGAGTGGGTGACCCGGTGCCGGCCGCCTCGGGAGACGTCGACGTCCTCGGGCGGGTTCTCCCACTCCCACACGGGCATGACGGCGGGGGTGCCGGTGACCGCGGGGGCACCGAGGATGTGCGGGCGCTGCTGTTCGTCGGAGCGCCACAGGGCGGTGGCCCGCTCGACGAAACCGGACAGCGAGGTGCCGTGCGGGGCGGAGGGTTCGCCCGGCACGCCGAGGCCGATGTCGTCGAGGGTGACGGGGCGTTGGAGCCGGCCCGCGAGCACCTCGCAGATCAGGTCGGGCACCTGACCGCGCGGGCGCTGGCCCTTCAACCACCGTGCCACGGCGGTGTGTTCGTACCTGAGCGCGAGGCCGCGTGCCCTCCCGGCCTGATTCACATGTGCGGCAAGCCCCGCGTGCGAGATCCCGGCTTCGTCGAGGATCGCGTCGAGCAGAGTGTTGGGCTGCATATATGCCCCCCGGGTGGCTCGGTTCCGTCAGATTAGTGGGTTCGTCTTCACACGGGGTGTGAACGGAGTGCTCGAATCCGCAGGGTGTGCGCACTGTCGCGGAGAGTTTCCACCCGGTTGACTGAAATACCTCGCAAGAGGCCGGCCGGGCCGCCGGCTCCCCCTCGTACAGTGCGGTGGCCCGGCCGTGGGCTTCAAAGGTGCGTCGTGGCTGGTCGCACGGTTCCCGAGGTAGCTGAGTGTTGCCGTTCGTTTCTCAGCACGAGGAGGGCGACGTCGTCCGTCGGGGTGCCGCCCGTGTGGTTCAGGAGAGCGGTGAATACAGCACCCAGGACGACATCGGGAGCACCCCGCGCAGCCTCACGAAGTACCTCCGGCAAGGAAAAGAACCGGCCATGAGCGTCCCTCGCATCCTCCGCACCGTCCGTGTGCAGGACCAAAGTCTCGCCCGGTAACAGGTGGCCGCACTCCAGGGGCTGAAGGTCCCACGGCAGCCGAAAAGGGCCGAGGGGCGGCAAGGGATCCGCACACGACAGAGGCTCGACCCTGGTGCCACTCAACAGGTACGGCCACAGGTGGCCGCAGTTGAGGGCATTGAGCCCACCGTCCCTGCCGATCTCCAGCAGCAGTACGGTGACGAACTCCTCGGCGACCGTGCCGTCACGTTCGGCGCGCTCCCTCAGGTGCCGGGCGAGCGCGCGGTCCAGTCTGCGCAGCACCCCGGCGAGTTCGGGCTCGTCGTGGACGGCCTCGCGGAAGCTGCCGAGGACCGCGGCGGCCGTACCGATGGCGGCGAGGCCGTGGCCGCGGACGTCGCCCATCACGACCCGTACCCCGTGTTCCGTGGCGACGGCCTCGTACAGGTCGCCGCCGATGGTGGCGCCGCGGTCGGCGGACATCTGGGCCGCGGCCACCGTGAGCCCGTCGATGCGCGGGGGCAACGGCCGCAGCAGCACGCTCTGCGCGGCGCCCGCGACCTGGCGGGCCTGTCTGAGCTCACGCAGCAGGGCACGCCGGACATGGACGATCAGTCCGGTGCCCACCGCGAAGAACACGGCGCTGCTGGCGACCCGCGCGCCCAGGCCGTTCTGCTCCGCAAGCGGGCAGGTCAGCTTGTACGTGATCGCGACGGCACCCCACACGGTGGGCAGCCCGAGCGTCAGCACACGGCGCGACTTCCGGTGACCACTGCGGACCACGAGGCGAGCGGCACGCCCCACACGAGGCACCGCAGCCCTCAAGCACATCATGCCGATGGCCCCCCAACTAGGCCCTGCACACGCAATCGGACCGGCCTCGAAAGGCCGGTCCGATTCTGTCGACCGCATGGGCCGAAAGGGCCAGATCACCGGGGGAACTCACCCTATCGAGTGAGGTGACCGCACTCCCCGGAGACTCAGCCCCGGAGCACGGCTCCCGTACGCTCGCCGGCGAGGGCAACCGCCGCGTCCCGGGCCGCGGAAGCCTCGTCCACGGTCAGGGTCCGGTCCCCCGCACGGAATCGCAGCGCATAGGCCAGCGACTTCTTGCCGTCCCCCAGCTGCTCCTCGTTCTCGTACACGTCGAACAGCCGGATCCCTTCGAGGAGTTCACCCGCACCCTCACGCAGCGCGGTCTCGACCTCGGCGTGCGGCACGAACTTGTCGACGACCAGGGCGACATCCTGCGTGGCCACCGGGAACGTGGAGATGGCCGGCGCCTGCGGGGTGTCGTCGCCGACCGCCTCGAGGACATCCAGGTCCAGCTCCATCGCGGAGCTGCGCGCCGGCAGGCCGAACGCCTTGACCACCCGCGGATGAAGCTCACCGGCGTGACCGACGACCGTCTCGGCCCCGTCCACGACGACCACGAACTCGGCACAGCGCCCCGGGTGCCACGGCCCGTACTGACCGCCTCGCACGACCAGTTCGACGCCTGCCTCACGCGCGACCAGACGCCCGGCCTCGACCGCGTCGGCCCAGTCGGCCGGACGGCCCCTGCCCCACCAGCCGGCCTGCTCCCGCGCACCGGCGAGCACCACGGCCACGTGCCGCGGCTGTTCCGGCAACGCGGCGTCCAGTTCGGCGATCTCGGAGTCCGTGGGACGCCGGTCCACCGGCAGCACCGCGGCGACCCGCTGCTCCGAGCGCGGCAGGAAGACCAGCCCGGTCTCGAACAGCGCGAGGTCGTGCGAACCCCGCCCGTCGTTGCGCCGCAGGGCACCGAGCAGCCCCGGCAGCAGCGACGTCCGCAGCGCGGGCTCCTCGTCGTTCAGCGGGTTGGTCAGCCTGACGACACGGCGAGCCGGGTCGTCGGCCTCCAGGCCCAGCTGGTCGAAGACCTGCTCGGAGACGAAGGGGTAGTTCGGCGCCTCGACGTACCCGGCACCTGCCAGCGCCCGCCCGGCCCTGCGGTGCAGCCGCTGGCGGTGGGTCAGGCCACGGCCGGCCGGCGGCCTGGGCAGCGTGGAGGGCAGGTTCTCGTAGCCCTCCAGCCGGATGACCTCTTCGGCCAGGTCGTTGATCTCCTGGAGGTCGGGACGCCAGGACGGCACGGTGACGATCAGCTCGTCCTGCCCGTACACGTCGCAGCCGACCTCCTGGAGACGGCGTACGACGGTCTCGCGGCCGTAGGAGACACCCGCGACCTTGTCCGGGTGGTCCGCCGGGACGCTGATGGTGTGCGGGGCCGACGGGGCGACGACCTCGGTGACACCGGCCTCGGCGGTGCCGCCCGCGAGCAGCACCAGCAGGTCGACCGTGCGCTGTGCGGCAGCGGCGGCGGCCTGCGGGTCGACACCACGCTCGAAGCGCCGGGACGCCTCGGAGGACAGCTTGTGGCGACGGGCCGTACGCGCGATGGAGACCGCGTCGAAGTGGGCGGCCTCGATGACGACGTCGGTGGTGCCCTGAGCCTCGGAGTGGTCGGCGATCTCGGTGTTGGCGCCGCCCATCACGCCGGCGAGGCCGATCGGACCGCGCTCGTCCGTGATGACCAGGTCCTCGGCGTGCAGCTTGCGCTCGACGCCGTCGAGGGTGACGATCTGCTCGCCCTCCTCGGCCCGGCGGACGCCGATGGTGCCCCGGACCAGGGTGCGGTCGTAGGCGTGCAGCGGCTGGCCGAGCTCCATCATCACGTAGTTGGTGACGTCGACGGCGAGCGAGATCGGACGCATGCCGACCTTCTGCAGACGGCGCTGGAGCCAGAGCGGGGAGCGCGCCTCGGGGCTGAGGCCGGTCACCGTACGGGCCGTGAAGCGGTCGCAGCCGAGCGGGTCGGAGACCTGCACCGGGTAGCCGAAGGCGTTCGGGCCCGGGACGTCGAGCAGGGCCGGGTCGCGCAGCGGCAGGCCGTAGGCGATCGCGGCCTCGCGGGCCACGCCCCGGATGGACAGGCAGTCGCCGCGGTTGGCGGTGACGGCGATGTCCAGGACCTCGTCGACCAGTTCCAGGAGCTCGATGGCGTCCTTGCCGACCTCGGTCTCCGGCGGCAGCACGATGATGCCGTGGCTGCCGTCGTCGCCCATGCCCAGCTCGTCGCCGGAGCAGATCATGCCGTGCGAGGTCTTGCCGTAGGTCTTGCGGGCGGAGATCGAGAAACCGCCGGGCAGGGTCGCGCCGGGCAGCACGACGACGACCTTGTCACCGACCTGGAAGTTCCGCGCACCGCAGACGATCTCCTGCGGCTCGCCGGTTCCGTTGGCCTGGCCGACGTCGACCGTGCAGAAGCGGATCGGCTTCTTGAAGCCCTCCAGCTCCTCGATGGTCAGCACCTGGCCGACGACCAGGGGGCCCTTGAGGTCAGCGCCGAGGTGCTCGACGGTCTCGACCTCGAGCCCTGCGGAAACGAGCTTGGCCTGGACGTCACGGCCGGTTTCGGTCGCCGGCAGGTCGACGTACTCCCGCAGCCAAGAAAGCGGGACCCGCATCAGATCTCCATCCCGAACGGCCGGGTGAACCGGACGTCACCCTCGACCATGTCTCGCATGTCCTCGACGTTGTGGCGGAACATCAGCATCCGCTCGATGCCGAACCCGAAGGCGAAGCCGCTGTACTTCTGCGGGTCGACGCCACAGGCGGTCAGCACCTTGGGGTTGACCATTCCGCAGCCGCCCAGCTCGATCCAGCCCTCCGAGGAGCAGGTACGGCAGGGGCGGTCGGGGTTGCCGACGGACTCGCCGCGGCAGACGTAGCACACCATGTCCATCTCGGCGGACGGCTCGGTGAAGGGGAAGAAGTTCGGGCGCAGCCGGGTCTTCATGCCCTCGCCGAACAGGGCCTGGACCATGTGGTCCATGGTGCCCTTGAGGTCGGCCATGGTCAGGCCCTCGTCGACGGCCAGCAGCTCGACCTGGCGGAAGACCGGGGTGTGCGTGGCGTCCAGCTCGTCGGTGCGGTAGACGACGCCGGGACAGATCACGTACACGGGCAGCTCACGGCTCAGCAGCGAGCGGATCTGCACGGGCGAGGTGTGGGTGCGCAGCACGACGCCGGACTCGGTGCCCCCTTCGGGGCCTTCGACGAAGAAGGTGTCCTGCTCGCCGCGGGCCGGGTGGTCCGGGCCGATGTTGAGCGCGTCGAAGTTGAACCACTCGGCCTCGACCTGCGGGCCCTCGGCGACCTCGTAGCCCATGGCCACGAAGACGTCCTCGATCCGCTCGGAGAGCGTGGTGAGCGGGTGGCGGGCGCCGGCCGGTACGCGGTCGTACGGCAGCGTGACGTCCACCGCCTCCTCGACCAGCACGCGCTGGTCGCGCTCGGCCTCCAGCTCGGTCTGACGGCCGGCGAGGGCCTTGTTCACCGCGCCCCGGGCCTGGCCGACGAGCTTGCCGGCGGCGGCCTTGGCGTGCGGGGGCAGGGCGCCGATCTCGCGGTTGGCGAGGGCCAGCGGGGAGGTGCCCCCGGTGTGGGCGACCTTGGCCTCCTGGAGCGCGTCGAGGGAGTCCGCGGCGGCGAAGGCGGCGAGCGCCTCGTCCCGCATGCGCTCGATCTCTTCCGGTTTCAGGGCCTCGACCTCTACAGGGTCGTACGACTTGTTCGGTGCCGACATCTCTTCCCGTGCTTCCGATTGGCTGGCTGAAGGTCCCCGTCACCGATTCACTCGGAGGGCCGTCCATGGGACACAAAGGTGCCAAAGGCCGAGTCTAACGGGGTGGAGGAATGCGAATGCGCCCGCGGGCGGCTCGGGCGGATCTCAGGTGAGATAGGCCGGAGCGCTCACGGGCAACGTAAATCGGAACTCGGCGCCGCCCTGGGGGGCGCGGCCGACCGTGATGGTGCCGCCGTGGGCTTCGACGATGCCCTTGACGATGTAGAGCCCGAGGCCGGTGCCACCGCGCTTGCTGCCCCGCCAGAAGCGGGTGAAGACGCGGTTCATGGACTCCTCCGGGATGCCGGCGCCCTCGTCGCTCACGGTGACCGACGTGCCGGTGTCCTCCCCTTCGCGGGGGGACGCCGAGGGCGTGATGTCAATCGTGACGGTTCCCTCGCCGTGCCGCACCGCATTTTCCAGCAGGTTGCTGAGCACCTGGTCGATCTTGTCGGGATCTGCCCACAGGGCGGGCAGCGGCTGTTCGAGGCGGAGCAGGAACCGGTCGGCGGCGAGGCCCGCGGCGACGTAGGCCTGGATGTGGCGTCCGACGGCGGCGCCGATGTCGACGGGCTGGCGCCTGACCTCCAGGCGCCCGGAGTCGATGCGGGAGATGTCGAGGAGCTCGGCGATGAGCCGGGTGACCCGGTCGGCGTCCGCGTCGACGGTCTCCAGCATCAGCCGTTTCTGGTCGTCGGTGAACCTCTCCCACTTGGCGAGGAGGGTCGCGGTGAAGCCCTTGACGGAGGTGAGCGGGGACCTGAGTTCATGGGCCACGGTGGCGATCAGCTCGGCGTGGCTGCGCTCGGTGCGGCGGCGGGCCTCGGTGTCCCGGAGGGCGACGACGACCCGGTGGACGGGCCCGGTCGGCCGGGTGCGCACGTACTGCGCGGAGACGAGGACCTCACGGCCGCCCGGCAACAGCAGATTCCGTTCGGGCTGCCGCCTGCGGATGGCGAGGCCGCCGTACGGATCGGTCAGCTGCCACCAGCGTCGTCCCTCGAGGTCCTCTAACGGAAGGGCCTTCTCCAGCCGCTGTCCGAGGGCGTCCTCGGCGGGGAGGGCGGTGATCCGGGCGGCGGCGGCGTTGAAGCAGATCACTCGGCCCTGCTCGTCCGCGACGACGAGACCGTCGGGCAGCTGGTCGGGATCGATGCCGAGTTCGGCGGCACCACCGGCACAGGCTCCGGACACGTCCTGGGCGCTCCTCGTGCCGACACTCATCCCCGTACCCCACCTCTCCGACGGCGCAGGGCCCCCGAGCTGGTCACCCTACTGGTTCTCGGTGACGGAGCGGCACCCTCCGGGGGCGCGCTGTGCACGGGCTGACGCATAGAGACATACGGCGGCCGCGGTGGCGAGGTTCAGGCTCTCGGCCTTCCCGTGGATCGGGACGCGCACCACGGCGTCCGCGAGTGCGCGGGTCTCCTCCGGGAGCCCCCAGGCCTCGTTGCCGAACACCCAGGCGGTCGGCCCGCCCATGGTGCCCTGGTCGAGCTCGGCGTCGAGGTCGTCGGTCCCGGCCCCGTCGGCGGCGAGGATCCGCACACCGGCCCGCCGGAGCCCCTCGACGGCCTCCTCCACGGGCACCCCGACCGCGACGGGCAGGTGGAAGAGGGAGCCCACGGAGGCCCGTACGGCCTTGGGGTTGTAGAGATCGACGGACGCGTCGGTCAGTACGACGGCCTCGGCACCGGCCGCGTCGGCGCACCGCAGCACGGTGCCGGCGTTCCCGGGGTCCCGCACGTTCGCGAGCACGGCGACGAGTCGGGGCCGGGCGGCGAGGATCTCCTCGAAGGGGGTGTCGAGGAACCGGCAGATCCCGACGAGCCCCTGCGGGGTGACGGTCGTCGAGATGTCGGCGATGACGTCGTCGGCGGCGAGGTGCACCCGGGCTCCGACGGCCCGGGCCTCTCCGATGATGTCGGCGTACCGTTCCGCCGCCTCCACGGTGGCGAACAGCTCCACCAGACCGTGGCCGGCGGCCTCCCGCACCGCCTGCGGCCCCTCGGCCAGGAACAGCCGCTCCTTCCCCCGGAAGTTCCGCCTGGCGAGCCGCCGTGCGGCGGAGACCCGGGGGGAACGGGGGGAGATCAGCTCGGGGGTGACGGGGGGCATGCTCTTCACCTTCGGAAGTGTCCGGGAAACAGCGGACCCGCAGGCATCACAGCCTGCGGGTCCACACAGTCACGTCGGCCTAGGGCCGGCGCAGCGTCACGCGGCCTTGGGCGCGTTCACGTCCGCCGGCAGAGCCTTCTGCGCGACCTCGACGAGCGCGGCGAACGCCGTCGCGTCGTTGACCGCCAGCTCGGCCAGGATCTTGCGGTCGACCTCGATGTTCGCCGCGTTCAGGCCCTGGATGAAGCGGTTGTACGTGATGCCGTTGGCGCGGGCAGCGGCGTTGATGCGCTGGATCCACAGCCGACGGAAGTCACCCTTGCGCTTCTTGCGGTCGTTGTAGTTGTAGACCAGCGAGTGGGTGACCTGCTCCTTGGCCTTGCGGTACAGGCGCGAACGCTGACCGCGGTAGCCGGAGGCCGCCTCGAGGATCGCCCGGCGCTTCTTGTGGGCGTTGACTGCCCGCTTGACGCGTGCCACTTGTTAACTCCTTGTAGCGGGGCCGTGGTTGGACTCACACGGCCCGGTATCGATGGGGTCCCGGTCCAGACGTACGGCGCTCAGTGAAGGCGCCGCGTACGTCACTTGCCGAGAAGCTTCTTGATCTTCTTGGCGTCGCCCGGGGCCATCTCGGCGTTGCCGGTGAGGCGCCGCGTCAGGCGCGACGTCTTGTGCTCGAGGTAGTGGCGCTTGCCGGCGCGCTCGCGGAGCACCTTGCCGGAGCCGGTGATCTTGAAGCGCTTGCTGGAACCGCTGTGCGTCTTGTTCTTCGGCATAGCGCCGTTCTCTCCTCGTCGGTGGCGCTCCGGTGCCCGGTCCTGAAACCGGGCACGGTGAGCGTCGCTCTTGTATCGGTTTGTGTCCTGGGGACTCGCGTCCCCCGGGGTCACGCCTCGGCGGAAGCCTCTGCCGGGGCCTCGGCCTCGACCTCGGCCTCGTCCTCGACGTGCTCGCCCTCCGCGGCGTTCTGCGACTTGCCGGGGTTGGCCTTCGCGTCTGCCTTGCGGGCTTCCTGCGCCTGGCGGGCCTCGGCCATCGCCTCGGTCTTCTTCTTGTGCGGACCGAGAACCATGATCATGTTTCGGCCGTCCTGCTTCGGATTCGACTCGATGAAGCCGAGGTCCTGGACGTCCTCCGCGAGACGCTGCAGCAGTCGGTAGCCCAGCTCGGGCCGGGACTGCTCGCGACCACGGAACATGATCGTGATCTTGACCTTGTCGCCCTGCTTGAGGAACCGGACGACGTGACCCTTCTTGGTGTCATAGTCGTGCGGGTCGATCTTCGGCCGGAGCTTCATCTCCTTGATGACCGTGTGCGCCTGGTTCTTGCGCGCCTCACGGGCCTTCATGGCCGACTCGTACTTGAACTTCCCGTAGTCCATGAGCTTGCACACGGGCGGACGGGCGTTCGCCGCGACCTCGACCAGGTCCAGGTCGTACTCCTGCGCAAGCTCCAGTGCCTTGGCCAGGGGGACGATGCCCACCTGCTCGCCACTGGGACCGACAAGTCGCACCTCGGGAACGCGAATCCGGTCGTTGATGCGGGGCTCGGCGCTGATGGATCCTCCTCGGTTAGCACCACACGGCGGTCTGGCGGACAGCCGCGTATGTCTTTTCGTCTGACCTAACCGCACCGAGGAACAAAAAATGCCCCGGCGGATCACAGACGGGGCTCCAACACTGCCGGAGCACCGCCGCGATGACGCGGGGCGCACTTTCGGGCGACTCCATCGTCCGTACGGAACGATGGTGGCCGCCTGACCGGGGTGACCCGCCGTCCCTGGGGATGGCCGGGTGGGAGATCGGAGCCTCCACTTGTGGGCCGGACACGCGAATGTCCAGCCGGTCGTTACACAAGGTTAGCAGCAACCCGGGGGTGGTGCGAACCGCCGTGCGCCGGGCCCTATCGTGGGGGCCATGAGTGACACCCCTCCCGCGTCTGCCGGCTCTCCCGGCTCCCCCGACTTCGACGAGATGACCCGCGACATCGCCGAGGTCCCCGCCGTCGAGGTGATCGTGACGGTCGCCGTCAACCTGATGAGCGCCGCCGCGGTGAAGCTCGGTCTGACCGAGGAGGGCGACAAGTACAAGGACCTGGACGAGGCCCGCAAGCTGGTGGCGGCCCTGGCCGGCCTCCTGGACGCGAGCGCGACCGAGATCAGCTCCTTCCACGCGGCCCCGCTCCGCGACGGTCTGAAGTCCCTCCAGCTGGCCTTCCGCGAGGCGTCCCTCGTCCCGGACGAACCGGGCCAGGGCCCGGGCGAGAAGTACACGGGCCCGACCTACGGCTAGCTCACCCTCACGCTCACCCTCGTACGTACAAGGGCTCGCCCGGAGGCGTGGCACCGGCCGGCAGGACTGCCAGGTCGAGGCCGCGCACCAGGCGGGCCCTCAGTGTTTCGTCGGCGGCGAGGCGCCGCGCGACGGCGTGGACGCCGGCGTCGTGCGGCACGGTCGGCTCGAAGACCAGGGCGAGGGTGCCGTCGGCCCGGCCCGGGCCGAGATAGGCACGCAGCACCGCGCCCACGTCGGCGACCGCGGCGCGCACCGCGTCCACGACCGCCGGGTCGGCGAGCGGGTCCGTGGTGGTCCGCCCCTCGGCAAGGGCGAGCAACGCGGAGCCGGTCAGCTCGAAGGGCACCGGCCCCGCCAGATCCAGTACGACCGTGTCGGCATTCTCGTGCGCGGCGGCCTGCAGCGCCTGGTGCAGGGGTACGGCGACGGGGCGGGCCTCGGGGTCCCAGCGGGCCAGCGACGCGGTGGAGGTGAAGGCCGGCAGGGCGGTCCGGGATCCGGCCTTGAGGGTGGGGACGGCCATGTCGCTGGTCTTCTCGCGGCGCAGCCCGTTCTCGTCCTTTTCGACCTCCCCGAGCACGGCCACCACGGGGACGAGCAGCCGGGCGCCCTTGAGGGCGTCCAGGACCGGGCCCACGGCGGCGCGGTCCTCGGCCCAGGCCGCGAGCGCCGTGCTCAGCCGGGGATCGGCGGAGCCGTCGTCGTCGGAGAAGCCGGGGTCGGGAATGTTCTTGTTCGCCACGGTCACCGACCCTATAGGGGGCTTGCTGCTGCGGTTGTGCGGGCCCGGAAACCCGCCCGTGACCGATTTCACGGGTTTCTCAGAGTTCGCTGACACAGCTCTAACGTCCGTCTAACGGCCCGCACAGTCGGCGGCCCGACGATCGGCGGCATGGAGTCCTCAAGAGCCGACGGCCGCCGCGCCCGCAGGTTCCCCCTGCGGCCTTTGCTGTACACCGCGCTCGCCTGCGTCGCCGTCGCCGGCGTCTCGGCCGGGGGGACCGTGTACGTGAAGGCGCAGGCGCACTCCGGGGGCGGCACCGTATCGTCGGCGCCGACGCCGTCGTTCTCGTCCTCCCCGGCGGCCACGACTGAGGAGGCGGCGGCTGTGGCGGAGCCGGTGGTTGATTTCGACGAGCGGCTGTCCGACGCCATGAAGGCGGTGAGCGTGACGGGCGACGAGAAGGTCTCGACGGCGGTCCTCGACCTGGAGTCGGGCGACAGCGCGGTTTACGGCGACGGGGCCTTCGACACGGCGAGCATCGTGAAGGTCGACATCCTGGCGGCGCTGCTGCTCCGGCACCAGGAGGCGGGCACACGGCTCAGGGCGCGGGAGAAGGCGTACGCCACCACGATGATCGAGAACAGCGACAACGCCTCGGCGTCGGCGCTGTGGGACATCATCGGGCAGGCATCCGGGCTCGACGCCGCCAACAAGAAGTTCGGGCTGACCGGCACGGAGGGCGGCGACGGGGCGCTGTGGGGACTGACCCAGACCACGGCGGCCGATCAGCTCACCCTGCTCCAGCAGGTGTTCGGAGACGACTCGGAGCTGAGCGAGACCTCGCGGTCGTACCTTCAGGGGCTCATGGGCCGGATAGCGGCCGACCAGCAGTGGGGGGTGTCGGCCGCGGCCGACGGCTCCAGGTGGGCGCTGAAGAACGGATGGCTGCCGCGCAGCACGACCGGGCTGTGGGACGTCAACAGCATCGGGCGGGTGACGGTGGACGGCCACGCGTATCTGGTGGCCGTGCTCTCGAAGGGGAGCTCCACCCAGGCAAAGGGGATTTCGCTGGTGGAGGCGGCGGCGAAGGCGGCGGTGTCGGTGTTCACGGGAGAGGACGCCCCGGCGTCCGCGTCGGCGAACGCCACGAGTGCGGCGGCCCGCTGAGGCGTCGCCCCGCTCAGAAACCCTCGTAGGACCGGCGAGGGCCCCGGCGGCCGCGCCACAGGACCACCCCGGTGATCAGCAGGGCCACGCCCAGGCCGCCCGCGAGCGGGGCCGCCCAAGTGGCCGTGTCACTGTCCGACTTGGCTGCATCCGGGCCGGAGCCGAAGTACTTCTCGCCGTAGGACGCCGGCTGCAGGCCCTCCGGCTTCAGGCGGGCCGCGGCCTTCAATGCTGCCGCGGGGTCGACGAAGCCGAAGCCGCGGGAGTCGTCGCGGCCGCCCGAGGGGGCGTTGCGGGCCGTGTCCTCCAGGAGCTTCTTTATCTGTGCGGGCGTCAGGTCCGGGTGGGCGGCCTTGACGAGGGCGACCGCGCCCGAGACGAACGCGGAGGCGGCGCTGGTTCCCCAGCCCTCGTAGTACTTGTGGTCGGGGTCGGCGATGACGACGTCGTCACCGGGGGCCGCGACCGTGGCGTACCAGCGGCGGGTGGAGAACGAGGCGCGGGTGCCGAACTTGTCGACGGCGGTGGCGGCGATCACGCCCGGATAGGCGGCCGGGTAGGAGATGTGGTCGCCCTTCTCGCCGCCGTTGCCCGCCGAGGCGACGACGACGGCGCCCTTCCCCAGCGCGTACTGGACGGCGTCGTCCTCCCCGGCCTCGGGGTGCGCGGAGGCGGAGTCGTCGCCCAGGGAGAGGTTGATGACGTCGGCGCCGTGGTCGGCGGCCCAGCGGATGCCCTCGGCCAGGGCGTTGCCGCGGGTGTTGCGGGCCCTGGAGCGGGCCGGGTCGCCGTCCTCCAGGATCACGCGGACAGGGAGGATCTTGGCCTCGGGGGCGATGCCCATGACACCGTCGCCGTTGGCCACGCCGTGTCCGTGACCGGCGATGATGCCGGCCATGGCGGTGCCGTGCCGCGCCCAGGGCCGCTGCCCTCGCACGGCTCCGAATCCGATCATGTCCTTGCCGGTGAGGACGTTGCCGACGAGGTCGGGGTGGTCGTTCTCGACGCCGGTGTCCAGGACGGCGACGGTGACGCCCGCGCCCTTGGTGGTCTGCCAGGCCTCCTGGGTGTGCATGGCCTCCAGGGCCCACTGCTTGGCGCGGATTCCGTCGGCGTGCGCGGCGGTGGGCGGGACGAGGGCGACGGAGGCGGCGAGGAGGACGCTCAGGAGACCTGCCCGGCGGGTCGTGACGCTCATGAGGACTGCTCCGGGGGCGAGGTGACGGTCTTGCGCAGGGCGCGTTCGACACGGTCGGCCAGCCCCTGGGCCTCGTTGCCGAGACCGGCCTGGGCGGCGGGGGTGGTGTCGCCGGACTCCATGGCCTTCTCGGCGGGCTCCGGGGTGTCGACCGTACGGCCGTCCGCCCAGCCGGAGACGGCGAACGCGACCACGGGGGCGTCGGTGAGGACGGAGATCGTCCAGGAGGCCCGCTGCGCCGCACCGAAGTCCGCGGCGAGGGTGTTCTTCGCGGCGTACGGGAGGGGCATCAGGTCGGTGCGGTCGGCCAGGCCCTCTCGGGTGAAGCGGGTGTCGAGTTCGCGCATGGCGGTGGCGTCGGCGTCGGTGAAGAGGAGGCCGACGGTGGTGACGTAGCTCTGGGTGGCGTCCGTGTAGGTGGCGCGCAGGAGGCGTTCGCAGCCGACGGGGGCGAGAGCCTTGCGCAGCAGGGGGTCGAAGGCGTTCGTGCAGCCGCTGTCGGGGGCGACGGCGATCCGCGTCCAGGTGCGGTCGGCTCCGCCGGGCCCGGCGCCCTGGCCGTCCACGATCGGCGGGAACAGCTGGTCGACGGGCACGCTGTGCCACAGCTCACCGGCCTGGGCGAACCTGTCGCCGCCGCCTTCGTCCCCGGAGTCCCCGATCAGCCAACTCCCGGTCACGGCACCGCCGATGAGCCCGAGCCCGAGCACGGCGCACGCGGCCACGGCGGCGATCCGGGGAGGAATCCGCACCGCCCACGACCGCTCCTTGTAGCCGACCTCGGGCTCCCCGAACGACACGACCGGCCGCCCGTCGCCGGGCGTTCCGGCAGGCGGGGGCAGGGGAGCGCTCCAGGAGAGGGCGGGGTCGGGCGCGAGGGAGGTGGCCGACGATTCTGTGGACGTCGGGGGCGTGGAAGGCCGGCTGGTGGGCGCCGGGGGCGTCGGCGGACCCGCGGGCGGGGGAGGCACGGTCGGCGGACCCGCGGGCGCCGAGGGCGTGCGCATGGCACCGGCGCCCGACGCCTCACGCGTGGGGCGCGGCGGGAATCCGGGGCGGGCGGGCGCACCCGGCCGTGCGGCGGCCTGCGGCCCTGCGGCGGCACCGGGACGGTTCGGATCGGCTCCGGGACGACCGGGACCGGAGCCTGGGCGGGCGTCGGGCACGGGCGGTACGGCGGTGCCGCCGGAAGCCCCCCTCGACGCGGAGGACGCGGACGCCGAGCCGGTCCGCCCGTCACGAGCCGCCGGCACCGGCCGCATCCGGAAGGTCGTCTCGGACGCGCTCTCGGCGGGGGCGGCGGTACGACGCGGGGGCACGGGGGGCTGAGAACCGGGCCGGGGCGGCACGACACCGGACACCGACGGCGAACCCGCCGGAGGGGTGTCCGGGAAGCGGGCCGAGGCCGGGGGCGGGGGCGGGGTGCTGCCGGGGAACGGGGTGCCCGAGTTCCGGGTGTCGGAGGGGGCGCCGGTGGGGTGCGGTGGCGTGGCGCCGGAGCCCGTGTCGTCGGTCGTTCGTATCGGTGGCCGACCGGTGGCACCCGTTGCCTGGGACCGCTCCCCGCCCGGCACGTCGGTCTCCCGTCGCGCCGCAGCGGTGGCGTCCTGTCGGCCCGGGTCACCGGATGCCTGGCGACCCGAGGTGTCCGGACCGCCGGACATCCGTGCGCCGCTCTCCCCGGACCCCTGCCAGTCGAACCCGCCGAACGTCGCCCGACCCTGCGCTGCCGGGCCTCGTCGGCTCCGCTCGCCGAACGCCTGCCAGTCGCTGTCCTCGTTCATCCGCCCGCCCGGCTCGACGATCTCCCGCCGGCCCGGCTCGACGGCTTCCGGGCGCCCCGACTCCTCGGACGGCTCCGAGCCCGGCCCGTCCTCGCCCGCCGTCGGCGGCTGGGCCGGCCTCGGTGGGGTCGTCGGGCGTGGAGGAATCGAGGCGCGACGTGCTTCGGTGCTCATGCACCCCCCGTTTCCTCATGTCCGGGCCGATCGGTCGTGCGCGGGCCCTCGTCGGAGTCGCCGGCAGGGAAGACAGCCGTCCGGGCACGCATACCCGCACGGAAGGGCCGGCATCCCGGCGCGGCGGCGACGGGGGGCGTACAGCCCTGCGTGCGTGCGCGTCACTCTACGGGTTGTTCCTGGGCGAACGGGAACCAGTCCGCCAGGCCGGGGGCATCTGCCCGGAACGTCCCCCTACCCTGCGGTAATCCTGTCTGGCAGGCTGCGTTCATGACTGCGCGCGCCGCCGACCGGGCCCGTTACGACCAGGCCACCGCCCATATCGACGCCCCACTCGCGATCGTGGACCTGGACGCCTTCGACGCCAACGCGGACGATCTCGTCCGCCGGGCGGCGGGGAAACCCATCCGCGTCGCCAGCAAGTCCGTGCGGTGCCGGGCGCTGCTCGAACGCGTCCTGGCCAAGGACGGCTTCGCGGGGATCATGTCGTTCACCCTCGCCGAGTCCCTGTGGCTGGCCCGGGGCGGCTTCGACGACATCCTGCTCGCCTACCCCTCCGCCGACCGCGCCGGATACGCCGAACTCGCCGCCGATCCCAAGCTCGCCGCCGCCGTGACGGTGATGGTCGACGACCCGGCGCAGCTCGCCTTCATCGACGGGGCCCGCGCGGGCGGCTCCGAAGTCATCCGGGTCTGCCTGGAGTTGGACACCTCGCTGAAGCTGCTCGGCGGCAAGGTGCGGGTCGGTGCCCGGCGTTCGCCGCTGCACTCCCCCGCCCAGGTCGCCGACATGGCACGCGCGGTGGCCCGGCGGCCCGGGTTCAAGGTCGTGGGGATCATGGCCTACGAGGGGCACATCGCCGGTGTCGGGGACTCGGTGGCCGGACGGCCGTTGCGTTCCCGGGCCGTCCGGCTGATGCAGGCCACCGCCCGCCGGGAGCTCGCCGAGCGGCGCGCCGCGGTCGTGCGCGCGGTGCGGGCCGTCGTACCGGACCTGGAGTTCGTCAACGGCGGGGGCACGGGCAGTGTGCAGCACACCGCCACCGAGGACGCCGTCACGGAGATCGGCGCCGGGTCGGGGCTGTACGTCCCGAGGCTGTTCGACAACTACACGTCCTTCAGCGGGCGTCCGGCCGCGCTCTTCGCCCAGCCCGTCGTGCGCAGGCCGGGGGTCGGCGTCGTGACCGTCCTCGGCGGTGGCTACCCGGCCTCCGGCGCGGCCGGACCCGACCGGCTGCCGGTGCCGTATCTGCCGGAGGGGCTGAAGTACGACCCGCAGGAGGGGCCCGGCGAGGTGCAGACCCCGCTGCTCGGCGCGCCCGCGGACGATCTGTTGCTCGGCGACAAGGTGTGGTTCCGGCACGCCAAGGCCGGTGAGCTGTGCGAGCGGTTCGAGAGGCTGCACCTGATCGAGGGGGACGCGGTGACGGCGACCGTTCCGACGTACCGCGGGGAAGGTCACACGTTCCTCTAGGTCAACGGCCGAGCGACCGGATCCCGTTGGTGATCCGGTCCATGTCGGCGAGCGGCGGCCCGTCAGGACCCGCGTCGAAGGCGAAGCGGACGACGACGGCGTTCCGGGGTCCGCCGGGGGCGGGCGTGAAGGCCAGCGACTGGACGTAACCCTCGGCCCCCTGGGCCGTCTTCACCCGCCAGCGCACCTGGTATCCGGTGCATCCGGCGACGGCGACGGGCTCCGATCCGACGACCCGGTGGGTGCGGATGCCGGCGTAGGAACTGTCGGCGGCCTGCCGTATGTCCTTCTTCGCGAGGGATGCCGGGGACACCCCGGGGGTCGCGGGCAGAGTGCGTGTGAAGACCCTGCCGCCGTCGGTGGTCATCACGACGTTGTCGCGGGTGACGTACTTCGCGGGGACCCAGCCCTCGGGCAACGGCAGGCTGATGCCGTCGAGTTCGTCGTCCAGGCGGGACGGGGCCGGGGAGGCCGTGGAAGGCGGGGGCGTCGCGACCGTCGGTGCCGTGTCCGCCACGACGTCGTCCCCGTCGCCCCGGGCGAGGGCGAAGGCCCCGCTGACGATCGCGGCCACGAGGACGACTCCCGAGGTCGTCAGGGCCACGGCCTTCGCGCGCCCCGAGGCCCCGCCGGCCGGCCGCGGCGGGCCGGGGCCCGCCGGGGCGCGCCGGTGGTCCGTCCAGGCCGTCCCGTCCCACCAGCGCT
The DNA here is from genome assembly GCF_029894425.1 of Streptomyces sp. SAI-127. NCBI lineage: Bacteria > Bacillati > Actinomycetota > Actinomycetes > Kitasatosporales > Streptomycetaceae > Streptomyces > Streptomyces sp. SAI-127. The sequence continues at coordinate 8,374,688 of NZ_JARXYJ010000001.1, read as the reverse complement.
CCAGGTGCGGAGCGTCGGGGTCCGGGTACCAGCCGGGCGGGAGCGTCCTGCTCATGGGGGCACTGTAGGGCGAGACCTACAGCGGTGTGACGTACGCCCCCGAGATGCCGCCGTCCACGAGGAAGTCGCTGGCGTTGACGAAGGAGGAGTCGTCGCTGGCCAGGAAGGCGACGGCGGCGGCGATCTCCTCGGCCTCGGCGAACCTGCCGACCGGAATGTGCACGAGCCGGCGCGCGGCCCGCTCGGGGTCCTTGGCGAACAGCTCCTGGAGCAGCGGGGTGTTGACCGGGCCCGGGCAGAGAGCGTTCACGCGGATGCCCTCCCTCGCGAACTGCACGCCCAGTTCGCGGGACATGGCGAGCACGCCGCCCTTCGAGGCGGTGTAGGAGATCTGCGAGGTCGCCGCGCCCATCCGGGCCACGAAGGACGCCGTGTTGATGATGGAGCCCTTGCCCTGGCGCCGCATGTAGGGGATCGCGGCCTTGCAGCACAGGTAGACCGAGGTCAGGTTGACCTCCTGGACGCGCTTCCAGGCCTCGAGGCCGGTCTCCAGGATGGAGTCGTCGTCGGGCGGGGAGATGCCCGCGTTGTTGAAGGCGACGTCGACGCTGCCGTAGGTGTCGTACGCCGTCTTGAACAGGGCCTCGACCTGCTCCGGGTCGGTCACGTCGACCTTGACGAAGAGCCCGCCGACCTCGTCGGCGGCGGCCTTGCCGCGGGGCTCGTCGACGTCGGCGCAGACGACGTTGGCGCCCTCGGAGGCGAGCCGGCGGGCGGTGGCGAGACCGATGCCGCTGCCGGCTCCGGTGATGACGGCGGTGCGGCCGACGAGACGACGGCACACGATCTGATCGGTCACTGTGCGGGGCCCTCCGTGCTGATGAAGACGTTCTTGGTTTCGGTGAAGGCGGTCAGGGCGTCCGGGCCGAGCTCGCGGCCGAGTCCGGACTGCTTGTAGCCGCCGAAGGGGGTCCAGTAGCGGACGCTGGAGTGGGAGTTGACGGACAGGTTGCCCGCCTTGACCGCCCGGGAGACGCGCAGGGCGCGGCCGAGGTCGCGGGTCCACAGGGAACCGGAGAGGCCGTACGGGGTGTCGTTGGCGAGCCGGATCGCGTCCTCCTCGTCGGTGAAGGGCAGCAGGACGGCGACCGGGCCGAAGATCTCCTCGCGGGCGGCCTCGGAGTCGGGCGCCTCGCCGGTGAGGACGGTCGGCGCGAACCAGAAGCCGGGCCCGTCGGGCGCGCTGCCGCGCAGGCCGGGGGCGTCGGCGGGGACCAGTGCGCGTACGCGCTCCAGCTGCCGGCGGGAGATCAGCGGGCCCATCTGGGTCTTCTCGTCGGCGGGGTCGCCCACGACCACGGCGTTCACCGCCTCGGCGAGCAGTTCGAGGACCTCGTCGTAGACCGACTCCTGGACCAGGATCCGGGTGCGGGCGCAGCAGTCCTGGCCGGAGTTGTCGAGGAAGGAGAAGGGGTCGACGGCCGTGCGCAGGTCCGCGTCCGCGAAGACGATGTTGGGGCTCTTGCCGCCGAGTTCGAGGGTGACCGGCTTGACCTGGCGGGCGCAGCCCTCCATGACGGCACGGCCGGTGGCGGTGGAGCCGGTGAACACGATCTTCGCGACTCCGGGGTGCTCGACGAGGGCGGTGCCCGCGACCGGGCCGTGGCCCGGCAGCACCTGGAACAGGCCCTCCGGGAGCCCTGCCGCCAGGGCGAGTTCGGCGAGCCGCAGGGCGGTGAGCGGGGTCGTCTCGGCGGGCTTGAGGACGACGGCGTTGCCGGCGGCGAGCGCGGGCGCCGTACCCCAGGCCGCGATGGGCAGGGGGAAGTTCCAGGGCGCGATGACCCCGACGACACCGAGCGGTTCGAGGATCGTGACGTCGAGTCCGCCGGGGACCGGGATCTGGCGGCCGTTCAGCCGCTCCACTCCCCCGGCCGCATAGGCCAGCAGATCACGGACGTTGCCCGCCTCCCAGCGGGCGTTGCCGAGGAGGTGACCGGCCTCGCGGACCTCCAACCGGGCCAGTTCCTCGACGTGCTGGTCGACGACGTCGGCGAACCGGCGCAGCAGCCGGGCCCGGTCGGCGGGCGCGAGCGCGGCCCACTTCGCCTGCGCCTTCGCGGCGCTGGCGACGGCCGCGTCCACGTCGGCCGCGGTGGCGGCGGGGACGGTGGCGACGACCTCCTCGGTGGCCGGGTTGAGGACGGTCAGCTCGTGCTCGTAGGACGACGGGGACAACGAAGTACCTTTCACAGACGTTCGAAGGAGCGGCGCAGCTCCCAGTCGGTGACCGCCGCGTCGAAGGCTTCGAGCTCGACGCGGGCCATGTTGCGGTAGTGCGCGACGACCTCGTCGCCGAAGGCGGCCTTGGCGATCGGGCTGTTCTCCCAGAGCTCGGCGGCCTCGCGCAGGGTGGTGGGGACGTGGGCGTAGTCGGCGGTGTAGGCGTTGCCGGTGCAGACCTCCGGCAGCTCCAGCTTCTGCTCGATGCCGTACAGCCCGGCCGCGACCAGCCCGGCGACCGCGAGGTACGGGTTGACGTCACCGCCGGGCAGCCGGTTCTCGAAGCGCAGGGAGCGGCCGTGTCCCACGACCCGCAGGGCGCAGGTGCGGTTGTCGTGGCCCCACGCCACGGCCGTGGGGGCGAAGGAGCCCGGCTGGAACCGCTTGTAGGAGTTGATGTTGGGAGCGTAGAGGAGCGAGAAGTCCCTGAGGGCCGCCAGCTGCCCCGCGAGGAAGTACCGCATCACGTCCGACATCCCGTCCGGGCCGGCCATCGCGTTGTTTCCGGCGGCGTCGGCGAGCGAGAGGTGGATGTGGCAGGAGTTGCCCTCGCGCTCGTTGTACTTGGCCATGAAGGTGAGCGACATGCCCTCCTGGGCGGCGATCTCCTTGGCACCGGTCTTGTAGACGGCGTGCTGGTCGCAGGTGACGACGGCCTCGTCGTAGCGGAAGGCGATCTCGTGCTGGCCGGGGTTGCACTCACCCTTGGCGGACTCGACGGTGAGCCCGGCGGCCGCCATTTCGTTGCGGATACGGCGGAGCAGGGGCTCGATGCGGCCGGTGCCCAGCACCGAGTAGTCGATGTTGTACTGGTTCGCCGGCGTCAGCCCTCGGTAGTTGGCGTCCCAGGCCTGCTCGTAGGTGTCCTTGAAGACGATGAACTCCAGCTCGGTGCCGACCTGGGCGGTGTAGCCGAGTTCGGCGAGCCGCTCCAGCTGGCGGCGCAGGATCTGGCGGGGCGCGGCGACGACCGGGGAACCGTCCTCCCAGGCGAGATCGGCGACCAGCAGGGCCGTACCGGCGTTCCACGGCACGCGGCGCAGGGTGCTCAGGTCGGGGCGCATGGCGAAGTCGCCGTACCCCCGGTCCCAGGACGACATCGCGTAGCCGTCGACAGTGTTCATCTCGGTGTCGACGGCGAGGAGGTAGTTGCAGCCCTCGGTGCCGTGGTGGAGTACCTCGTCGAGGAAGAAGCGGGCGGCGAACCGCTTGCCCTGGAGCCGGCCCTGCATGTCGGGGAAGGCCAGGACGACGGTGTCGATCTCACCGCTCGCGACGAGGGCGTGCAGCTCCTCGACGCCGAGCGGGGGTGTGCGTTCTGCCACGGGAGAGCTCCTTCGGCTGCTGCGCGTTTTTCCGACCGGGCCGGGAGCCATAAGGTATTGCTCTGAACCATTGCTTGGGAAGGGGGCTCGGCCATATGTCGGTGGACGCTGACGGCGGCCCGGACGACCGGTTGACGCCGGTGCTGCGGCCGGTCAGGGCGGGCAACGGCTTCGAGGAGGCGCTGGAGCAGATCCTCCAGGTCGTGCGGCTCGGCCTGGTACCGGGGGGCGGGCGGCTGCCGGCCGAGCGGGAGCTCGCGGAGCGGCTCGGGATCAGCCGGGTGACGCTGCGCGAGGTGCTGAAGGTGCTCCAGGACCAGGGGCTGGTGGAGTCGCGGCGCGGGCGGTACGGCGGCACGTTCGTCCTGCCCCGGGCGCAGGACGCGGTCGGCGAGGAGGAGCTGCGGCGCCGGATCGCCGAGGCGGACATCGAGGACGTGCTGCGCTTCCGGGAGGTCCTGGAGGTGGGCGCGGCGGGTCTGTGCGCGACGCACGGCCTCACCGACCAGCAGGCGCAGCGGCTGCGCGAGGCCCTGGCGGCCACCCAGGAGGCCCCGCTGGCGGACTACCGGCGCCTGGACACGCTGCTGCACCTCACGCTGGCGGAACTGTGCGGCTCACCCACGCTGACCGCCCAGTACGCGGCGGTACGGGCCTCGGTGAACGACCTCCTGGACTGCATCCCGCTCCTGGTCCGCAACCTGGAGCACTCCCAGCGGCAGCACGCGGCGCTGGTGGAGGCGGTGCTGGACGGGGACGCCGACGGGGCCCGGGAGATGATGCGCGAGCACTGCGCGGGCACGGCGGCGCTGCTGCGCGGTTTCCTGGCATGACCTTGATTCTTGACACCACCAGGCGCAAAGGTATGGGCGTGGGCCATTGCAAGCCTGGGAGGGCCGTGTGACCGTACGACCGCTGATCGGTGTCAGCACGTATCTGGAGGCCGGCGCGCGCTGGGGCGTCTGGGAGCTGGAGGCGGCACTGCTGCCGGCGGGCTATCCGCGACTCGTCCAACGCGCGGGCGGTCTCGCGGCGATGCTCCCGCCGGACGCCCCGGAGCACGCGGCCGCGACGGTGGCCCGCCTCGACGGTCTGGTCGTCGCGGGCGGCCCGGACGTCGAGCCGGTCCATTACGGCGCCGCCCCCGACCCCCGCACGGGCCCGCCCGCTCGCGCCCGGGACACCTGGGAGCTGGCCCTGATCGAGGCGGCGTTGTCGGCCGGCGTCCCCCTCCTGGGCATCTGCCGCGGCATGCAGCTGCTGAACGTCGCCCTCGGCGGCACGCTCGTCCAGCACATCGACGGCCACGCGGAGGTGCCGGGAGTCTTCGGCCGGCACCCGGTCAAGCCCGTACCGGGCACGGTGTACGGCGATCTCGCCCCGGAGGAGACCTCCGTGCCGACCTACCACCACCAGGCGGTGGACCGTCTCGGGGAGGGCCTCCTGGCGTCGGCGTACGCGCCGGACGGCACGGTGGAGGCCGTCGAACTCCCCGGCCCGCCCTGGGTGCTGGGTGTGCAGTGGCATCCGGAGATGGGCACGGACCTGCGGGTGATGCGGGGGCTGGTGGCGGCCTCTAGCGCCCGGTGAGCCGACGCCGGAGCCAGGCCAGGGCCGTGTCGCCCTGTGCCCGCTGGAAGGCCCGGACGGTGGGAATGCCGGGCGGCGGGGGCAGCAGGGAGTGGTACAGGAAGTAACCGGTCACGGCCGCGAGGGCGGTGGTGACGGCGTCCGGGTCGGCGGTCGCGCCCAGCGGATGTGCCGTGAACAGCTCCTCCGGGTCCGGGCCGCCCTGGGCGCGGACGCACGGCAGCATCACCAGCAGGTCGAACCAGGCAGTGGCACGCAGGGCGTGCGGCCAGTCGACGAACACGGTACGGCCGGCGTCGGTGAGCAGGATGTTGTCCGCCCGCAGGTCCCCGTGGGCGAGGGTGTCGCCGGTGACCGCGTCGGGCCAGGGGGCGGCGAGTTCGGCGAGACGGGGCAGATGGGTGGCGGTCCAGGGGCCGAGGCGTTCCGCGAGGCCCTCGTGCTCACCGTCCAGGAGTCGCTGCCAGCCGTCGAAGGCGCGGACGAGGGCCGTGGCGGCGGGCGGGGCGTCGAGCGGGGACGGGGTGAGGGTGCGGCTCAGTTCCGCCACCGCGTCCAGGACGCGCTCCAACTCGGCCTTCTGCCACGGGATGTGGGGCTGGCGGCCGGGGACGTCCTCGTACACGAGGGCCACCCAGGTGCCGTCGTCATAGGTGCCGAGCAGGCGGGGCGCCGGGACCGTCGCGGGGAGCGCGGCGGCGTTGCGTGCCTCGGCGCGGTGCAGTTCCGGGCTGTGGGGGTTGGTGTCGCCGCTGACGGCCTTGACGAAGGCCCGGTGGCCGGTGGCGGAGCGGACGCGGGTGGCGGCGCCCGGGGAGAATCCGCCGGGCTGGGTGGTGGCGTGGGTGACCCGTCCGCCGAGCACGTCCGCGACGGCGTCGCGTACGGCCCGGGGGAGGTCCTCCCAGGGGGTGCGGACGCCGGTGGCGGGCGGGGCGGTGGCGGTCATGCGGTTCATGGTGCGGGTCCGCTGTGCCGGCTCGCCAAGGGTTTTCGCCCCCGTGAGGAGACGTCCTACGCCCGCGTCAGCGACAGCAGGTCCCTCGCCGGCCCCACCGGCCGGTGCCCCGTGGGCCACACCGCCCGCAGGTCCCGCGCCAGGGACACCCCCTCCACCGGCACCCGCACCAGTCGGCGCATCGTCAGCTCCTCCCCCACCGCGAGCTCGCTCAGGACCGCAGGACCCGCTCCGCTCACCACCGCCGCCTTCACCGCCGTGGTGGAGGAGAGTTCGATCAGCGGGCGGGCCAGGCCGCCCAGGGCCGCGTCCAGCACCTGCCGCGTGCCCGAGCCCTTCTCGCGGAGGATCAGCGGGGTCGCCGCCAGTTCGGTGGAGGCCACAGGGCATCGGCGGCGGGCCCACGCGTGTCCCGGGGCGGTCACCACGATGAGGTGGTCGTGGGCTATCACCACCGAGTCGAGGCCGGGAGGGACCGTCAGGCCCTCCACGAAGCCCAGGTCCGCCTCGTCCGACAGCAACCGCTCCGCCACCGTCGCCGAGTTCCCCGCATGCAGGGACACCGCCGTGTCCGGCCGCCCGGCACGCAGCGCCAGCAGCCACCCCGGCAGCAGATACTCCGCGATCGTCATGCTCGCCGCCACCCGCAGCCGGGAGTCGCGCCGGACCCGCAGCGCCTGCGCCCCCGCGTCGAAGGCCTCCGCCGCCGCCACGATCCGCCGCGCCCAGTCCGTCACCAGCGCCCCGGCGTCCGTGAGCCGGGAGCCGCGGGGCGAGCGGTCGACCAGGGCCACTCCCAACTGCCGTTCCATCGAGCGGATCCGGCTGCTCGCCGCCGGCTGGGTGATGCCGACCTCCCGCGCCGCCCCGCCGAGGCTCCCGAGCCGCGCCACGGCCAGCAGCAGCTCCAGCGCCCCGAGATCCGGTACCCGGTGGGCCAGCCCGCCGCCCACCGCCGCCCCTTGCTGATCCACACCGCTCATAAAGACAGCTTATGCCCTCATAGAGCCATACTCCCTGGTCGCGGCCCGTCCCGAACGACACCGTGGAGACATGGTCACCGCCGTCCGTCATCTCGGGCCGAACTGGTACGCCTCCGTCATGGGCACCGCGATCGTCGCCACCGCCGGCATCGCGCTCCCCGTGCACCTCCCCGGCCTGCGCACGATCTGCGCGGCCGTCTGGCTCCTGTCCCTCGCCCTGCTGGTCACCCTTCTCTGCGCCCGCGCCCTGCACTGGCGCCACCACCGCGACCAGGCCCGCGCCCACCTCCTCGACCCTGCCATGGCCCCCTTCTACGGCTGCCTCGCCATGGCCCTGCTGGCCGTCGGCGGCGGTGCCCTCACCGTCGGCCGGTACTGGATCGGGACGACGGCCGCGGTCGCCCTGGACGCCGTGCTGTTCACCGCGGGTACGGCCGTGGGGCTGGCCGCCGCGGTCACCGTGCCGTACCTCATGGCCGTACGGCAGAAAGCCGACCCGCGGCAGGCCACGCCCGTGTGGCTGCTCCCACTCGTCGCGCCCATGGTGTCCGCCGCGCTCGGGCCGCTCCTCGTGCCGTATCTCCCGGCCGGTCAGCCGCGCGAGACCCTGCTCCTCGCCTGCTTCGCGATGTTCGGGCTCAGCCTTCTCGCGACCCTGGCCATGCTGCCGCTCGTCTTCGCCCGGATCGTCACCGGCGGGCCGCTCCCCCTCGCCCTCACCCCGACCCTCTTCCTGGTCCTCGGCCCGCTCGGCCAGTCCACCACCGCCGTCGGCAAGTTCGCGGACGTGGCCCCCGGTGTCGTGGCGGCCCCCTACAGCCAGGGTTTCGGCGTCCTCGCGGTGCTGTACGGCGTTCCCGTCATGGGGTTCGCGCTGCTGTGGCTGGGGCTCGCCACCGCGCATGTCGTCCGTGCGCACCGGCACGGGATGCGGTTCGCGATGACCTGGTGGGCCTTCACCTTCCCGGTGGGCACCTGTGTCACGGGGGCCGAGGCACTGGCCCGGCACACCGGACTCGTCGTGTACGACTGGCTCGCCACCGGTCTCTTCGTCGCTCTCGTCGCCGCCTGGGCCACCGCCGCCCTGCACACCGCGCGCGGAGTCGTCAGCGGCGCGCTGCTCTCAGGGCCTCGCCCAGCGCCCGTGGCGCCTCTGCCAGTGAGGGTCCGTACCACGTCAGGTGCCGTCCGCTGACGAGTGCGCAGGGCAGGCCGGGGAAGGCCTCCGGGCCGTCCTCGGGGGTGAAGCGGTACGGCTCGTCGGGGAGGACGACCACGTCCGGTGCCGCCGCCCGCAACTCCTCCAGCGGGACACGTGGATAGCGGTCCTCGTGGCCGGCGTACACGTGGTCCACGCCCAGGCGGGACAGCACGTCGCCCGCGAACGTGTCCCGGCCCAGCACCATCCACGGCCGCCGCCAGATCGGTACGACGGCGGTCCTGCGGCGCACGGGGGGCGCGAGCGCCGACCAGGACTCCTCGGCCTCGTCCAGCCAGCGCGGCCGTACGACGCCACACGCCTCGGTCACCCGGGCCAGCTCCCGGAAGGCCTGCGGGACGTCCCGGACCTCGGTGACCAGGACCTCCAGACCCGCCTCCCGCAGAGCGGCCAGATCCGGCTCCCGGTTCTCCTCCTCGTTCGCGATCACCAGGTCGGGGGCGAGGGCGGTGATCCGGTCGAGCTTCGGGTTCTTGGTGCCGCCGACGCGGGTGACGGCGAGGTCCGCCGGATGGGTGCACCAGTCGGTGGCGCCGACCAGGGCGCCCGGTGCCGAGCGGGCGATCGCCTCGGTCAGCGAGGGGACCAGCGAGACGACTCTCACCGCCGGGGCCGGTCCCGGACCGCCTCGATGTGTTCGGCCACGGCGACGACGACCACACGGGTGTCCGCCACGGTCGCCCGCCAGCGGTGCCGCACCCCGCCGGTGAGGTACAGGGTGTCGCCGCGGCCCAGCCGGTAGGCGCGCCCCTCCGCCTCGACATCCACCGCGCCGTCGGCGACGTACATCAACTGGTCGTTGCGGTACTGGAATTCACGCCCCGCGTCATGGTCGCCGGTGAACTCCTGGGCGTGCATCTGGTGGTGACCGCGCACCAGGGAACGCATCCGGGGTGCGTAGTCCGGCTCCGGCCCCTCGGCGTGCACGACGTCGACGCTGCACGCCGGGTCGGCGGCGGCGAGGAGTTCGACGGCCGTGGTGCGCAGGGCGTCGGCGACCTTCTCCAGGGAGCTGCGGCTGGGACGGGCGCGTTCGTTCTCGATCTGGCTCAGGAAGGGGACCGAGAGGCCGCTGCGCTCGGCCACGACGGCGAGGGTGAGCTCCAGCGCGCGGCGCCTGCGGCGCACGGCCGCGCCGACCCGAAGGGGCTGTTCTTTGTGGTCGCCCATGGCTCCGGCTCCCTCCTACGCTCGTCGGTCCTGTGACACGTCCCCTGATGAGTTGTCTGCACCCTACGCATGTTCGGCAAACCGTTTCATGCGGCCGTCACATCGATGTCACACGGCGTGCGACCGTACCTCACACTTCACGCCAGCCGAACGGCCCCCCGGTGGATCACCAGGGGGCCGGAAGCCGGGCCCTCACCCGTTGGCCGCCGCTCAAGTCCCCTTGTCGGTGGCGAAGTTCGGGCGATGGCGTAGCTCTATGTGGTTGGCCGGATCCTTACCGTGCTTCCGGAGCGGTTATGACGGTGTCATCCGCCCGACCATCCCAGGGTGCTCCTTGAGCCAGGCGGCGACCGCCTGCTCCTCGTGACCCTGGCCGTACTTGTTGATCTCACCCTCCAGGGTACCGAGCTCGTCCTCGCTCATATGGAAGCCCTTGATCCACTTGGTGAGCTGCGGATACTGCGAGGGGAACTTCTCGTTGGCGATGGTGCGGATCGTGTTGCCCTCGCCGAAGAGCTTCTTGTCGTCCTTCAGCTTGGTGAGGTCGTACTGGCTGTAGGCCCAGTGCGGGGACCACAGGACGACGGCGACGGGCTGCTTCTTGGCGTAGGCGCGCTTGAGCTCGGCCAGCATCGCGGGCGTGGAGCCGTCGACGACGTCGTACTCCTTGTCGAGGCCGTAGCCGGGCAGGACCTTGTTCTTGAGGAGGTTCATCTCGCCGGTGCCCGGCTCGATGCCGATGATCTTCCCGTCGAACTGGGAGGCCTTGCCCTTCAGGTCCTCGTAGGACTTCACACCCTTGACGTACGACGGCACCGCGACCTCCAGCGAGGTCGGCTCGTACCAGGTGCCGAGGTCGGTGAGTCTGTCCTTGCTCTTGTCCCAGTAGTTCTTCTGGGCGTACGGCAGCCAGGCGTCGAAGTTGAGGTCCAGGTCTCCGGAGGCGAGACCCGTGTAGACCGGGCCGACGTCCATCTGCTTGAGGTTGAGCCGGTAGCCGCGCTTTTCGAGAACGTTCTTCCAGAGGTACGTGACGGCGATGTCCTCGTCCCAGGGGAACCATGCCACGTTCACCGGGCGCTTGGTCTCGGCCGCCGTCTTCTGGACGGGGGCCAGCTTGTCGACCAGGCCGGGGTGCTGCTTCAGCCAGGTGCGCACGGCGTCCTGCTGCTTGCCCTTGCCCGCCTTGTTGATCTCGGCCTCCAGGCTGGTGAGCTGCTTCTCGTCCAGCTTGAAGCCCTTCAGCCACTGTCCGACGACCGGGTTCTCCTGCGCGAAGCCCTTGCGAGCCACCGTGTGGATGCCGTCGCCCGAGCCCCAGGCACCCTTGGGGTCCTTGAGCTTCTTCAGGTCGTAGTCGTTGTACGCCCAGTGCGGCGACCAGAGCGTGACGACGATCGGGTCCTTCTGCGCGTACGCCCGCTTGAGCTCGGCCAGCATGGCGGGCGTGGAGCTGTCGACGACCTTGTACTCCTTGTCGAGGCCGTACGCCCCCAGGACCTTGCTCTTCAGCAGGGCCATCTCACCGGCGCTCGACTCGATGCCGGTGATGTTCCCGCCGAACTGGGAGGCCTTGCCCTTGAGGTCGGCCAGGGAGTTGATGTCCTTCATGTACGACGGCACGCTCAGCTCGAGAGACGTCTTGTCGTACCAGGCCCCGAGGTCGTCGAGCTTGCTGCCGTACTTCTTCCAGTACTGCTCGTGGGTGGTCGGCAGCCAGGCGCCGGTCATGAAGTCGGCGTTGCCGGAGGCGAGGGAGGTGTAGAGCGGCCCGGCGTCGAACTGCTTGGCGTCCACCTGGTAGCCGCGTTCCTCCAGGATCTCCTTCCAGAGGAAGGTGGAGGCGACGCCGTCGTCCCAGGGGACGTAGCCGATGCTGATCTTCTTGCCCTGGCCGACGTCCTTGCTGCCGGAGACGGCCGTGGCCTCGCCCGAGGTGCCGCCGAAGATCCCCATGCCGCCCGCGACGAGGGCGAGGACGACGACGCCGATCACGGCGACCTGCGGACGGGGGCGGTAGGACCAGATCCTGAGCCCCTGGGTCGTGCGCGCCTTGGCGGCGGCGCGGCGGCCCAGCGGGGAGACCTGGGTGCCGAGCGCGCTGGTCATGCGGTCGAGGTAGATCGCCAGGATCACGATGGCGACACCGGCCTCGGAGCCGAGGCCCACGTTGAGCTGGCCGATGGCCTCGTTGACGTCGCCGCCGAGGCCGCCGGTGCCGACCATGCCGGCGATCGCGGCCATCGACAGGCCCAGCATGATGACCTGGTTGACGCCCGCCATCACGGTGGGCAGCGCGAGCGGCAGCTGGACGCGCAGGAGGGTGTCGCGGGGGCTGGTGCCGAACGCCTCGGCGGCCTCGACGAGCTCCTTGTCGACCTGGCGGATGCCGAGTTCGGTCATGCGGACGCCGGGGGCGAGCGCGAAGATCAGGGTGGCGACGATGCCCGCGGAGGCGCCGGTGCCGAAGAACAGGATCGCCGGGATGAGGTAGATCATCGCGGGCAGCGTCTGCATGAAGTCCAGGACGGGCCGGACGAGTCCGCTGACCCGGTTCGAGCGGGCCGCCCAGATGCCCACGGGGACGGCTATCACCAGCGCGATGATCGTGGCGACGAGGACCAGCGAGAGGGTCGTCATCGCGTCCTCCCACAGTTCGAGGGAGTCGATGAAGGCGAATCCCGCGAAGGTGAGGAGGCCGGCCAGGGTGCCGCGCAGCCAGAAGGCGATCACGGCGAAGATGCCCGCGAGCAGGAGGGGCTGGGGCGCCTGGAGGACGGCGTCGATACCGTCGTAGGTGCCGGTGAAGACGGTCTTGAGGAAGTCGAAGAGCCAGGACACGTGGTCCAGCAGCCAGTCGACGGTGTCGTTGACCCAGTCGCCGAGCGGGATCCTAGGCATGGGCCACCTCCGCGTCGCCGAGGAAGCCGAGCAGGCGCTGCTGCGGCACCACGCCGACGAGTTTGCGGTGCTCGTCGAGGACGGCCACCGGATGCGCCGACCGGGCGCTCATCGCGCAGAGCTCGGTGAACGGCGTGTCGGGCGTCGCGGTCTCACAGTCGCTCGCGCAGCCGCAGTCCGCCTCGTCGCCACGCACGTCCGTGTCCATGACGGCGGACGCGGTCAGGACGCGGGAGCGGTCTACGTCCTTGGTGAAGGAGGCGACGTAGTCGTCGGCGGGCCGCACGAGGATGTCCTCCGCGCTGCCGATCTGGACGATCCGGCCGTCGCGCATGACGGCGATCCGGTCGCCCAGGCGCATGGCCTCGTTGAGGTCGTGGGTGATGAAGACGATCGTCTTCTTCAGGGTCTGCTGGAGCTGCAGGAGCTGGTCCTGCATGTCCCGGCGGATCAGCGGGTCGAGCGCGCTGAAGGACTCGTCCATGAGGAGCAGGTCGGCGTCGGTGGCGAGGGCGCGGGCCAGGCCCACGCGCTGCTGCATGCCGCCGGACAGCTCGTCGGGCCAGGACTTCTCCCAGCCGTTGAGGCCGCACAGCTCCAGGGCCTCGGTGGCCCGCTCGATGCGCTCGGCCTTGGCGACGCCCTGGACGGCGAGGCCGTAGGCGGCGTTCTCCAGGACGCTGCGGTGCGGGAAGAGCGCGAAGTGCTGGAAGACCATGCTGATCTTCTTCGCGCGTACGGCGCGCAGTTCGCGGTCGGTGAGCGCGGTGAGGTCCTGGCCGTCGAAGCGGACATGGCCCGCGGTCGGCTCCAGGAGGCCGTTGAGCATGCGCAGCAGCGTGGACTTGCCGGAGCCGGACAGACCCATGACGACGAAGATCTCGCCCGGCTCCACGGTGAAGGAGGCGTCGATCACCGCGGCGGTGGTGCCCTCGGCGCGCAGTCCCTCCCGGTCGGCGCCCTCACGCAGCCGCTCGACGGCCTCGCCCGCACGTCTTCCGAACACCTTGTACAACTGCTCTGCCTCAAGCCTTGATGACACGCGTGCCTCTCGTCTCTTCGACCACTGGGGGGGAGACGAAGGGCCGCGACAGTTGAAGGTGCAACCTGCCTCGCTCCGAGGCGGCGCCTGCCCCGATGCCTTTCGGCCAAACGCACCGGTGGTCCAGTTCACAGGACGCTCACACGCGCCGGACGAGGCGAGGGACGGCGGCCGGTGTCGGTGCCGTACGGCATGATGCGAAGCGTGACCGGACGACTGATGCTCCTCGACACCGCCTCTCTCTACTTCCGTGCCTACTTCGGCGTGCCGGAGTCGGTGAAGGCACCGGACGGCACACCGGTGAACGCCGTGCGCGGCCTCCTCGAATTCATCGACCGCCTGGTCAAGGACCACCGGCCCGACCTGCTGGTGGCCTGCATGGACGCGGACTGGCGCCCCCAGTGGCGGGTCGACCTCATCCCCTCCTACAAGGCACACCGCGTCGCCGAGGAGCACGAGAGCGGTCCGGACGAGGAGGAGGTGCCGGACACGCTGTCGCCGCAGGTGCCGGTCATCGAGGCCGTCCTGGACGCGCTCGGCATCGCGCGTGTGGGCGTGGCCGGTTATGAGGCGGACGACGTGATCGGCACGTTCACCGCGCGGGCGACGGGCCCGGTCGACATCGTCACCGGCGACCGCGACCTGTACCAGCTGGTGGACGACGAGCGCGGGGTGCGCGTGCTGTATCCCCTCAAGGGCGTCGGCACGCTGCAGCTGACCGACGAGGCCTGGCTGCGCGAGAAGTATGGCGTCGACGGCCGTGGGTACGCGGATCTGGCGACACTGCGCGGCGACCCGAGCGACGGCCTGCCGGGTGTCCCCGGGATCGGCGAGAAGACGGCTGCCAAGCTGCTCGCCGAGTTCGGCGACCTGGCCGGCATCATGGCCGCGGTCGACGACCCGAAGGCGAAGCTCACACCGTCGCAGCGCAAGCGGCTCGACGAGTCACGGCCGTACGTCGCCGTGGCACCGAAGGTGGTGCTGGTGGCAGGTGACGTCCCGCTGCCGCAGGTGGAGACCGCGGTTCCGCGCACACCGCGCGATCCCGCGGCGCTGGAGAAGCTGGCTGACCGGTGGGGGCTGGGTGGATCATTGCAGCGGTTGCTGGCGACGCTCAGCGCATAAATATTGCCCACCCTTTCCACGAGTGGCATGCCATCACCAGGGGGGTTGATGCTAACTTAGGTAAGCCTAAGCGTAGGGAACTTGGAGGCCGCCATGGCAGAAGGACCGGGACGCAAGCCGCGGAAACCTCACTCCGCACAGGTCGTCCGCACCGAACGCCTCACCCCGCACATGCAGCGCGTGGTGCTCGGCGGCGACGGACTCGCCGAGTTCGCGGCGGACACCTGCACCGACCACTACGTCAAGATCCTGTTCCCGGCCGAGGGCGCGACCTACCCCGAACCCTTCGACATGCAGCGGATCCGCGAGGAGTTCCCGCGCGAGCAGTGGCCCGTGACCCGCACCTACACCGTGCGCCACTGGGACGCCGAACACCGCGAGCTCACCCTGGACTTCGTGATCCACGGCGACGAGGGCCTCGCCGGCCCCTGGGCGGTGCGCGTCCAGCCCGGCGAGACCGTGCGCTTCATGGGCCCGGGCGGCGCCTACGCTCCCGCCGCGGACGCCGACTGGCATCTCCTCGTCGGTGACGAGAGCGCGCTGCCCGCGATCGCCCGTTCCCTGGAGTCGCTGCCCGACGGCTCTCGGACGCACGCCTTCATCGAGGTCTCCGGGCCCGAGGAGGAGCAGAAGATCGACTCCGACGTGGAGGTCGTGTGGCTGCACCGCGGCTCCCGCCCGGTCGGGGAGTCGCTGGTCGAGGCCGTGCGCGCGCTGGAGTTCCCGGAGGGCCGGCTGTGCGCGTTCGTGCACGGCGAGGCGCACTTCGTGAAGCAGCTGCGCCATCTGCTGCGCGTCGAGCGCGGCGTCCCGCGCGAGGACCTGTCGATCTCCGGCTACTGGCGCTTGGGCCACAACGAGGACGGCTGGCAGGCCTCCAAGCGGGACTGGAACGCGCGCATCGAGGCGGAGCAGGAGGGGGCGGCGCCGGCCGCTTAGGCTTACGGCCGCTTGGGCTCGGTCGTGAAAGGGGCGGCGCCTTCGAAGGTGCCGCCCCTTTCACGCGTTCACACCGACCGCTGGTACGACCGGAAGGTCCGGATCGACAGCCACACCGCCACGACCGCCAGCCCGATCAGCGCTCCCCCGCGGCTCAGCACGACGCCCCAGTCGGGGTCCGCGGACAGGGCCGAACGGCCCGCCACCATCGCCCAGTTCAACGGGTTGAAGTCGGCGATGTGCCGCATCCAGGCGGGCATCTGCGAGGGCGCCATGAAGGCGCTGGACAGGAAGGTGAGCGGGAGCAGCAGGAAGGTGTTGATCCCGATGATCGACTCCCGTTCCCGCACCAGCATGCCGAGCGCGTTGGACAGCGCCCCGAAGACGGTGCCCAGCAGGACCGAGGCGAGGACCAGGACGGCGATCCCGGCGATCCCGCCCGGGTAGTCGGCCCCGCCCAGCAGTCCGAGCAGCACGATGACCACCGACTGGAAGGCGGTGACGAGGCCGTTGTTGACGACGTTGCCGTTCATCAGCGCGGCCCGGCTGATCGGAGTGGTCAGGAAGCGGTTGAGGGTGCCGCGCTGGATCTCGTCCAGGGTGGTCATCCCCGCCCACATGTTGGAGCCGAGCGCGCTCATCACCACCACACCGGGGACCAGGTAGTCCAGGTAGGACGTGGTGCCGAAACCGCCGAGCTCGACGACCTTCCTGAAGAGGCTGCCGAACAGGAACAGCCAGATCACCGGCTGGACCAGGGTGATGATCGCGTAGGCGGGCTGCCGTACGAACACCATGAGTTGACGCTGCGTCATGTACCAGGTCTGGGAGACGGCCATGCTCATCGGGCACCCACCAGGTCTTCGGTCTCCGAGTAACGGCGGCCCGCGTAGCGCAGGTAGACGTCGTCGAGCGAGGGACGGGCGACGGTCGCGGTGGCGACCCTGACCCCGGCCCGCTCGAGGGCGGCGAGCAGGGCGGGTACGGCGGCGGCCCCGTCGTCGGCGCGGACGCTGACGCGGTGCCCGTCGGCCAGCACCTCGTGCACACCCGGCACCCCGCGCAGGGCGCCGGTCAGCAGTGTGCGGCCCGCGTCGCCGAGCGGCTCGCCCAGCTCCAAGTGCACCGCGTCACCGCGCAGTTCGCCCTTCAGCGCGTCCGGAGTGCCCTCGACGACGATCCGGCCCCGGTCGACGACGGCGACGCGCTCGGCGAGCCGGTCCGCCTCTTCGAGGTAGTGCGTGGTGAGCAGGATCGTCAGCCCCTCCTCACCGGCGAGCCGGCCGATCTCGTCCCACATCGCGCTGCGCGCCTCGGGGTCGAGTCCGGTGGTCGGCTCGTCGAGGAAGAGCACCTCGGGGCGGTGCACCAGGCCGAGGGCGACGTCGAGTCGGCGTCGCATGCCACCGGAGTAGCCCTTGACCGGGCGCCGGGCGGCGTCGGTGAGGGTGAAGCGGTCGAGGAGCTCCTCCACCCGGCGTTCGAGCGCGGCGCCCCTCAAGCCGTAGAGCCTGCCCTGGAGTCGGAGGTTCTCGTGGCCGGTGGCGACCGGGTCGGCGCCGGAGCCCTGGGCGACCACGCCGATGGCCCGGCGGACCCGGTCCGGGTGGCGCAGCACGTCGTGGCCCGCGACGGTGGCCGAGCCGGAGTCGGGGCGGGCCAGGGTGGTGAGGATCTTGACGGTGGTGGACTTGCCGGCGCCGTTCGGGCCGAGCAGGCCGAAGACGCTGCCCCGCTCGACGACCACGTCGATGCCGTCGAGGGCGGTGACCTCACCGCCGTAGGTCTTGATCAGTTGACGCGCCTCGATCGCGGGCGCACGGGTGTTCATGACAGGTGCTCTCCTGGGTGAGCGGATCCGGTGAAGGGATGACAACTGATCCGCGTGAGGAGCACCGGGCTATCCTGGGCATGCCGCACCTCGATCGCCTGGATGTGCCTCACGGCGGATTCAGTTCGGGGTTCGAGGCCCCGGCGGGCTGCTGCAACAGCCGTGCCGGGGCCTGTTCTCGTCAGGTCATGGTGCGTGGAACGCCTTCCACTCCTCGATGCCGGGCAGCGTGCCCTTTCTGAGTTCGTCGAGGAAGCCGCGGACCCACGCCGCCTCCGCCTCGACCATGTGGAGCTGGTACTCGTTCTCCACGAGGAAGAGCCGGGGCAGCGTCTCGTACAGCTTCTCCAGAGCGCCCCGGCTGCTCGCGATCTGCACCTCCAGGGCGTCGAGCCGTTGCTCCAGCAGCGGCACCACCTCGTCGGGGTGCAGCACACCGAGCAGCGAGAGCGCGGTCTCGAAGATCGGGTACTCCTTGGCCGGGAAGGCGACCAGGTCCGACATCCACTCGGTCATCTCCTGGCGTCCGGCCGCGGTGATGCCGTAGACGGTCCGCTCGGGCCGGTTGCCCTGCCGCTCCACGTCCGTGACCTCGACGTACTCATATTTCTCGAGGCTCTGGACGACGGTGTAGAGCGAGCCGTAGTTGATCTTCGTGCTGGCGTCCTTGCCCTGCCGGCGCAGGGTCTGGGCGATCTCGTAAGGATGCATCGGCTTCTGCCACAGCGTCGCCAGCACGGCGAGCGCCAGGGGGTTGCGGAGCTTGCGACGCCCCATGACTCCACCTCGCATCCGAACCTCGTATCCGAATATCCGCGACCGAACATATCGCGACCCACAAGGGCAGTCAATAGACACGATGTATCGCGTATGGAGGGCCCGCGCAAGGGCGTGAGGACTTGGGAGCTGCTTCGACATGGCTGCGTCACGCACCCGAAACAGCGCCTCCTTAATTTCTGTCACCCGACAGGAATTCAGCTCCCGCACCGCTGTTCCGCTCTCCGCCCTCATGCCGCCGAAGGCAGGTGCCGCCGTGACGACAGCCAGCCCCTCCGACGTCCGTCCCGATCCCCCGCACTCCTCCTCCCCCGACGACCGCTCCCTCACCGAGTTCGGCTACCACCAGGAACTGCACCGGAGCCTGGGCCGGTACGCGTCCTTCGCGGCGGGGTTCTCCTTCATCTCGGTCCTGACGACCGTCTTCCAGTTCTTCGCCTTCGGGTACGCGTTCGGCGGCCCCGTCTTCTTCTGGGCCTGGCCGGTGGTACTGGTCGGGCAGTTCCTGGTGGCGGCCTGCTTCGCGGAACTGGCGGCGCGCTACCCGCTGTCCGGCGCGATCTACCAGTGGTCGTCCCGCCTCGCCACCCCGGCCTTCGGCTGGTTCGCCGGCTGGATCATGGTGATCGGGCAGATCGTCGTGGTCGCGGCGGCGGCACTCGCCCTGCAGATGGTGCTCCCGGCGATCTGGTCCGGCTTCCAGCTGGTCGGCACCGACCCGGCGCCGACCTCGGCGGACGGGGCGGCCAACGCGGCACTCCTCGGCGTGATCCTGCTGGTCCTGACGACCGTCGTGAACATCCTCGACAACCGCGTGCTGTCCCTGGTCAACCGGGTCGGCGTCACCGCCGAGATCATCGGCGCGGTCCTGATCATCGTGCTCCTGCTGACCCACTCCGAGCGCACGCCGAGCATCACCTTCCACACCACGGGCGCCGCGCAGAGCGGCCTGCTCGGGGCCCTGCTGGTGGGCTCGTTCGCGGCGGCGTACGTGATGATCGGCTTCGACAGCGCGGGCGAGATGAGCGAGGAGACACACGCCCCGCGCCGCACCGCGCCCCGCACGATCCTCACGGCCCTCGGCGCGGCCGGCGTGCTCGGCGGCCTGCTCGTCCTGGGCGGCCTGCTAGCCGCCCCCAGCCTCACCGACGGGCACCTGTCGGTCGACGGCCTCAGCTACGTCCTCACCAGCAGCCTGGGCGACGGTGTCGGCAAGGCCCTGCTGGCCGACGTGGTGGTCGCGATCGCGGTGGCCACCCTCGCCATCCAGACAGCGGCCTGCCGCATGCTCTTCTCCATGGCCCGCGACGGCCAACTGCCCTTCGCGGGCCGCCTCGCGCGGGTGAACCCCCGCACGGGCATGCCCACCGCCCCCGCTCTGGTCGTCGGCATCCTGGCCGCCGCACTGCTGCTCCTCAACTTCGCTTCCCCGGAGGCGTTCCTGGCGATCGGCACGACCTGCATCGTGATGCTCTACCTGGCGTACGCGATGGTCACGGGCCCGCTGCTGATCCGGCGCGTGCGAGGGGAGTTCACGTCGGAGGGCACGGACGAGACGGGCGCCCGCCTGTTCTCCCTGGGCCGCTGGGGCGTCCCGGTCAACGCCCTGGCCCTCCTCTACGGCCTCCTGATGACCGTCAACCTGGCCTGGCCCCGGGCAGAGGTGTACGACCCGGCGGGCGGGCACTGGTACTTCCAGTGGTTCACGGTGCTGTTCCTGGCCGCGACGCTGGCAGTGGGCGTGGCGTGGCGGGCGGTTCGCGGGCGTACGCCGACGGGGTAGGGGGCGGCCCCTTGGCGGACCCCCATCGGTCCCACTTGGCAGCCCCTCTTGGAAGCCCCTCTTGGAAGCCCCTCAGTCGCCCCGGACACGCGCATGCAGATGCATGTCGTGCCAACCGTCCGGATGCAGAACGGCACTTCGCTTGGTCCCTTCCAGAACGAAGCCCGTCTTGGTCGCGACACGACACGAGGCCTCATTACGGACGGCGTGCAGGAGCTCGAGACGGTGGAACCCGATGTCGTCGAGGGCCCAGCGCGACAGGACGACCGTGGCACGCGCCGCTACACCCCGCCCACGCGCCACCACGGTCGTCCAGTACGCCATCTCGGCCTGCCCGTCGACGAGATTGATCTCGCGCAGCGCCACCCGGCCGAGCAGCAGCTCGGTGTCCGCCTCCACCACGGCCCACTGAGCGGTCCTCTCCTGGGCCCAGGCCTCCCGCCACTCCTCGATCCAGCCGCCGACCTCGTCCACGGAGTCGGCGGCACGGGCGTGCCACTGTTGCATCACCGGGTCCTGGAACGCGGCGTGGACCGCGGGCGCGTCCTCGGCCCGCCAGGGACGCAGGAGCAGGCCGTCGCCGGTGGAGAGGGTGGGCTGGGCGGTGCTGGAGAGGATGCCTGGTGCGAGGACCGGGCCGGTGAGGAACGGCATGAGCCGCATCCTGCCAACCGCACGGAGTCCGTCCCAACGAGTTTTTACCCTCGACGCCGATCAGACACGGGCCCGGCGCCCACCCTCGCGCCGAACCCCTGTCACGTCCTGGGCGCTCGAGCCGGACAGCCCGCCCCCGGACGAACTTGCTCCCCAACAGCCGCAAACGAGGGTGGTACCCGCGGCGCACCGACAGGCTGGAATGCGCGGCCGTGCATCCGGCGGCCAGGGGATCCGCTCCGTGCGCCGGGGCTGCGCCCCCTTTCCCACGGCCGGAAATCGTCGCATGGTGCGAAGTGGTGGGCTGTCAGGTGAATCGCCGGCAAGAGCGGCGTCGCACCCCGGGCCCGTGAGGATGGTGGCCGGATGCCTGCGAGGGTCGGCGGTGCGGCTCGGGTGCGTGCTCCGCGCAACGCACCGATGTGGTCGGCGCGATGGACGCGGTCGTACGCTAGTGCGAATCAACTCGGGGCGACGGCCCACCTCCTGCCGACCCGGCTGTCCGGAATGTCACCGAGAACCGTGAACCGGCTCCCACCCGACATGCCCCGCGCGGCGGCCCGCCACGGCACCTCACACCAGCGCCAACTCGCCCCGCACAGTTGACGAAACCCAGGGCGGCACTGGAAGGTAGGGATGATCCACGACCTCGCCTGCGACAACGCTGTCGTGGCGGTGGTGGCCACGGATTGTCTGCGCCGTCGCGCGGTCTCCTCGAAGGTCACGCCAGCGAACTGCCCGGCATGCCGTTGACGAGGCTCCGCTCGACCGATGGCCGGCCCAGGACGTGCACGAGTCAGCAACGCCGCAGTCGCAGCGTGTGGAGCACAACGCACAGTTCATGAACTTGGTCGACTCCGCCACCCGGAGGGCATCATGAAAGACTCTGCTCGTGCCCAGTTGCCTCGGTCCGCTCCCTTGACCGAGCAGACGCCGCAGGTGGTGCTCGCGCCTCTGGCCAGCACGTCGGTCCGCTGGCCCAGCCCGACCGGGACCATGGTCGGCTGGCAGCCACCGGGTCCGCCCGAGCAGAGGCGCCACCCGCCGACCCGCATCAATCCTGCAGCGAGATTGACCGGGAGGAGGGGCCCTCAGGACCGTGGCAGCCCCCCTGACGGCGCCGAAGGTCGCGGGGCCCCCACTGGACTCGCCTGAGGCGCTTCATCTCGTCCGGCTCGCCGTATACATCAATTCGGTTGGTCTCCGGACAAGAATCCTGAGGCAGCGACACCCGCGGGCACCAGGCATCGACGACCACTCGCCCGTCTGGGCCGATAAGCATGCCGAGGCAGAACTGGGAGAGAATAATGCCCCAGAACGTAACCATCAACTTGCCCATTCCTCCCCGACTGAACACCGGTTTGGTAGCCGCCAGGGACCGCAATCTGGAATGGATGCGTCACCAGAAACTAGTGCTGGGACATAGGGCCACTCAGCGCTACATATTCTCAGCAGTAGCGGACTTGGCCGCCTACAGCTACCCGGACGCCGAAGGTGATGACCTCGACCTGGCCTTTGACACCATGGGCTGGTTCTTCCTTTTCGATGATCTGTTTGATGTGCCCGAGGGATGCAAAGCCGATGCGGCCGTCGACGTGTGCCAGCAACTCATCACGCTCATCACCCGTCCCTCGCAGCGGGAAACCAACCACGATGCGCCTCTCGTGAGCGCCTTCGCGGACATCTGGCGTCGAGCCAAGATGGGGATGTCCGAGGAATGGCAGCAGCGGGCCGCTCACAATTGGATGGATTACCTGACAGGAAACCTCACTGAGGAAGTCGATCGCCGCACATGGATCCCCGAGGACTTCGCCACCCGGATGAGGGTCGGGCACCGCACACTGGGGCTCATTCCCTCGCTCGACATGGCCGAAAGGGTGGGACACTTCGAGATCCCACAGATCATTTGGCATAGCAGTCATTTGGAGTCGATGCGACGAGCAGCTGTCGATGCCGTCAAACTCATCAACGAGGTGATGTCCCTCGAGAACGACGACGCACGAGGCGATCCCAACCTGGTGCACTGCCTCATGCGGCAACGCAATTGTTCCCGGGCGGAAGCCATCAGGCTGGCCATCACCCTCGTTCAGACAACAGTCAGTCAGCTCTTTGAGCAGATGAAGCTGGTCCCCCTGTTCTGCGCCCGGCTCGGCCTCACGAGCACGGAGTCAGAGAAGGTCCAACGTTATGCGACCGCGCTGTTCACATGGATACGCGGCAGCTACGACTGGAGTCGCAGCAATGGTCGTTATTCCCCACGCACGGCCGGCGCGCTGAGCCCGAACATGACCGGCCAGCTTCACCCCGCAAACCTCACAACGGTGTCTCGATAACTTCCCATTACCGGCGATCGGGGTTCACAGGCGATCTTCGAAACAGCACCCATCAGACGCGTGCCACGCTCGGCACCAGCCAAGGGACGCAGGGAAGGCGCAACCTTCTGCTGGGAGCCCCACCTCGACCTCACTGTCAGAGGCCCCTCGTAGGCTTGGTCCTGATGAGACGCCGTACTCCGCCCCCGCCCTCTCCCCTGCCGCAGCGCGACGGGGTCGATCCGGTGCGGGTGCGGTTGCCGATCGGTGAGGGTTGGGCGACCGTGCGGGATCATCTCGTGGCGCGGCTCGCGGCAGGGGCCGAGGTGATCGACGGACTGCTGGAGGCGGGGCGGGTCGTGGATGCCGCCGGGCATCCGGTGACGCGCGACATGGCGTACGTGCCGGGGATGTTCGTGTGGTTCCACCGGGAGCTGCCCGACGAGGAGCGGGTCCCCTACCCGATCGACGTCATCTACCGGGACGAACACGTAGTCGTGGCCGACAAGCCGCACTTCCTGGCCACCACCCCGCGCGGCAGCCATGTCGCCGAGACGGCCCTGGCGCGGCTGCGCCGGCAGCTGGGCATCCCCACATTGGGCGCCGCGCACCGGC
This sequence comes from Streptomyces sp. SAI-127, assembly GCF_029894425.1. NCBI lineage: Bacteria > Bacillati > Actinomycetota > Actinomycetes > Kitasatosporales > Streptomycetaceae > Streptomyces > Streptomyces sp. SAI-127. The sequence continues at coordinate 8,351,181 of NZ_JARXYJ010000001.1, read as the reverse complement.
TGGACCGACTGACAGCCGGCCTGGTGATGTTCACCGTGCGGCCCGAGGAGCGCGGCGCCTATCAGTCGCTGTTCCGGGACAGACGGGTGGCGAAGGAGTACGAAGCCGTGGCCCCGTACGACCCGGCGCTGCCCCTGCCGCGCACCGTGCGCAGCCGGATCGTCAAGGAACGCGGAGTCCTGGCGGCCCGGGAGATCGAGGGCGAGCCCAACGCCGTCAGCCGGATCGAGTTGCTGGAGCACCGGGGCGAGCGCGCCCGGTACCGGCTGACGCCGAGTACCGGGCAGACGCATCAGTTGCGGGTGCACATGAGCGCTCTGGGCGTGCCGATCCTCGGCGACCCCCTCTATCCAGTGGTCACCGACCCCATTGCGTCCGGCGACTTCCGGCGTCCGCTCCAACTGCTGGCACGGGTGCTGGAGTTCACCGATCCGATCACGGGACGCGAGCACCGGTTCGTCAGCCCTCGCGTGCTGCGGGCGTGGTCGTCGTACGACGAATGGGCTGCCGGATAGCCTCAGGCCGGTCGGCTCACTCGCCGCGCCACCAGCGCAGGAAGCGCCGGAACACACCAGGCCGACCAGCCGGTTCGGGCGTCGGCATCGGCGTCGGCTTCGGGGCGGTGGTGGGAGAGGTAGCCTCCAAAGGCGCCGTCTTCGGCTGGGGCGTGCTGACCAGCCAGTCGCTGGAACGCTGCAACGCCAACGGGTGCGCGGGCCGCGCCATGACGTCCTGCTGGGGCTTGGCCTCGAACTTCACCGGCAGTTCCACCAAGTGCCGGTTCGAGATGGATGCCCACCAGCCCAGCTCGTCCTCGTCGCAGGCGAGTTGAACGTCAGGCAGGCGGGTCAGCAGTGCGTCGACGCCGACCTCGGCGATGACACGGCCGATGTCCTGACCCGGGCACTCATGAGGGCCGCCACCGAAGGCCAGGTGGGAGCGGTTGCCCTGCATGTGGGCCTTGGGGTCGGGCCGGACTCGTGGGTCTACATTGCCCGGCGCGATGCCGAGGATGAGGGCGTCACCCTTACGAATGCGCTGGCCGCCCAGCTCAGTGTCCTGCTTGGCGACGTAGGGAAGGACGGTGCTGAACGGCGGCTCGTCCCAAAGGGACTGCTCGACGGCTTGGGGCACCGTCATCTGGCCGCCGTTGAGTTGGGCGCGGAACCGCGGGTCGGTCAGCACCACACACGCATCACGTTGGCGATCAGGTTGGCGGTGGCTTCGTAGGCTGCCACCAGGATGATGCGCAGGTGCTGGCCGACCTCGTCGTCGGTGAGATTCGCCGGGTGGTTGATCAGGTGGCTGGTGAAGTCGTCCCTCGGTTCGGCCCGGCGGCGGGCGGTGAGCCGCATCAGGACGTCCATGAGGTATGCGTTGCTGGCGATCGCGGTCTCGCTGCCCTTGGGCATGTCACGAGCGGCCTGCACGATCTGATCGTTGTACTCCTCGGGCATACCGAGGATCTCGCACATCACCACCATCGGCAGGTGCTCGGCGAACTGGCCGACCAGGTCGGCCCTACCCTCCCGGCAGAACTTGTTGACGAGTTGCTGGGTCGCTCGGTTGATGTAACGGCGGATGCCTCGGTGATCGATGGTCGACATGGCACCGGTGACCGCACCGCGCAACCGCAGGTGCTCGTCGCCCTCGGCGTGACTGCAGATGGGTTGCCAGGCGAAGTGCGGCATGAGCGGATGGTCGGGCTTGACCGTGCCGTCCTGCAGGGCTGACCACAATCGGGTGTTTCGGCAGAACTGAGAGGGGTTGCGCACCATGTGCAGGTTCTCGGAGTGACCGAGCACCATCCAGATCGGCACATCAGCGTGAAGCAGCGCAGGAGCCACAGGTCCGTGCTCCGCGCGGAGCTCCTCGTACACGGACTCCAGGTCCTCCGCCCCAGGGCCGTACAGCCGACGCAGTCCGCCGATGCCGATGCCGTGTGCGGGGCAGCCGGGGGGAGGGGCGGCCATGGGGTCGTCCGTACCGGTCGGGGAAAGGGATTCAGGCGTCACGATGGTCGCTCCGAAGCTGAGATCGATCTGGTGTACAGGAAGTGATGGGCTGCCCCGGTCCGAGTGGTTCGAGTGAAGCCGGGAGCGTGGCAGAGGGCGGCCGGCGGTACGACACTGCCGGGCCACCCGTCACACAGGAGCCTTCTCCAAAGCCAGCGAATGAAGGAACTGCAACAACGTCATCAGCACGTCCCGGCTGGACGCCCGCCGGCGTGCGTCGCACTCGACGATGGGGATGTCCTCGCTGAGGTCGAGCGCGGTGCGCAGGTCGTCGAGCGGGTGGCGGGGGCCGTCGGGGAAGGTGTTGACGGCGACGACGAAGGGCACGCCGCGCTCCTCCAGGCGGTCCATGACGTCGAAGCTGACTTCGAGGCGCCGGGTGTCCACCAGGACCACCGCGCCGAGTGCGCCTTCGAACAGGCCGTTCCACAGGAACCAGAAGCGCTCCTGGCCCGGGGTGCCGAAGAGGTAGAGGACCAGCTGGTCGGTGATGCTGATACGGCCGAAGTCCATGGCCACGGTGGTGGCCGTCTTGGTCTCGGAGCCGTAGTTGTCGTCGACCCCGATGCCGGCCTGGGTCATGGTCTCCTCGGTGGTCAGCGGTTTGATCTCGCTGACCGAGCCGACCATGGTCGTCTTGCCCACGCCGAAGCCGCCCACGATGACGATCTTCACCGCGGCTTCGGCGGTCTGGGGGAGGTGGTCCTCTGTTCGCGGACCGGGGATGGTGTCAGAGCCTTTGAAGTCCATGCATCACCGCTTCGAGGAGGGAACGGTCGGCCAGCGCCTGGCGGATGACCGGGGCGCGGGCCGTCACCAGTTCGGCCGTCAGCAGCTCGGTGAGCAGGACGGTCACCACGCTGAACGGCAGGCTGAGATAGGCGGACAGCTCGGCCACGGACAGGGGGGCCGTGCAGAGCCTGAGCAGCGCCGCCTGCTCAGGCGTGGCGGAGGGCGGCGGATCGGCGTGCGCCACGATTAAGGTGACCAGGTCGAGTTCCGAGCGCTCGGTTCCGTCGGGGCCGGTGATGACGTACAGCCGCTCGGGGTTCTTCTTCGGTCCCTCGGGTGGGTCCTGGCCCTCCTGCGGGGGTTGCGGCGTCGGTTCTTGACTGGCCTTGGGGAATCGCCGTCGGCGTTGTGGAGGAGTCATACGGTCTGCCCGTTGCGCCGGGGCGGACTGGTGAGGTGCGCGCCGATGCGGACGACCAGGTCGCTCATGCGGGCGCTCATGTGGCCGGGCTCGGTGATGATGTCGGAGAGCACCGCGAGATAGGCGTTGGGGCCGGCGGCCATCAGATAGAAGTAGCCCCCGTGGATCTCGATGAGGACCATCTTCATCTTGCCGTCGCTGCCGGGGATCTCCCCGGCCACGGCGCCCGCCAGGCTCTGCAGGCCCGCACAGGCGGCGGCGACGCGGTCGGCGGTGTCCGGGTCTCCGCCGTGCCGGGCGATGCGCAGGCCGTCGGCGGAGAGCACCACGATCATCTGGATGCCCGGTACGCCTTTGGCGAGGTCCTGGAGCATCCAGTCGAAGTTGCCTCGCTGCTGGATCACTTGAGGTTCCCCTCGTCTTCGGCCTCGGTACGGGCCGGTTCGTCGGTCGGCTGGGTGACTGTGGAAGAGGTGGGCCGCTTGAGGCCGTCCATGAACGCCTGGACCCACAGGCCGGGTGGGGTGTCGTCCGGCTTCTGCTCCGGCTCCGGCTCGCGCTGGGCCGTCGACCAGATCGTCGGGCGCCCTTCCCGCTCGGCGCGTTCGATCTCGGCCTGCTCGGCGTAGCGCTGGGTGAGCGAGGTCTTGACCCGGCTGCGGCGCTGCGGCAGCCCGTTGGCCGTCCACTCGGTGACCTCCGGGACGTCGTCCTCCATGGAGACCGGTGTCGTGAACTTGGGGCTGGTGGGGCGGCGCTTCTTGATCGTGCGCTTGGGGCCGGGCAGGGCGCCCAGTTCGGCCTTGGGCACGGCGGTGGCGCCGATGCCGTGGGCGAGCCCGACGCCGGGCTCGTCGGTGAGCATGTCGCTGGGCACGACGAGGATGGCGCGTACGCCGCCGTACGCGGAGGCACGCAGGGAGACCTGCATGTCGTACGCCTGGCAGAGCCGGCCCACGACGGCGAGGCCGAGTCGCGGCGACTCACCCAGATCCTGGAGGTCCACACCGGCCTTGGCCCGCTCCAGCATGCCCTCGGCCCTCAGCCGGGCCTCCTCGCTGAGGCTGACGCCGGCGTCCTCGATCTCGATGCAGACGCCGGTCTGCACCTCGGTGGCGGTGACATGCACCTTGCTCTGCGGCGGGGAGTACCGCGTGGCGTTGTCGAGGAGTTCGGCCGCGGCGTGGATGACCGGTTCGACGGCGGTGCCCTTGACGTTGACCTTGGCGATCGAGGACAGGTCGATGCGCCGGTACTCCAGGATCCGGGACATGGCGCCGCGCAGCACGCTGTACAGCGCGACGGGCTCCGGCCACTGACGTCCGGGGCGGCCGCCGCCGAGGACGGAGATGGAGTCGGCGAGGCGGCCGATCAGCGCGGTGCCGTGGTCGATGCGCAGGAGGTCGTCGAAGACCTCGGGATTGCGGCCGTGGTCCTCCTCCATCTCCCGCAGTTCGTTGGCCTGTTGGTGGACGATGGCCTGGACGCGACGCGCGATGTTCACGAAGGAGCGCTGCGCGGCGTCACGCATGATCTCCTCGGTGTCGACGATGGTGAGCACCGTCTTGAGCAGGCGGATCTGCGCCTCGGGAAGGTTCGCCCACGCGGGGTCGACATCGCCGAGTTGGCGAATCACCTCTCCGGGGGAAATTCCGCGGCGCAGCCAGTCCAGCGCTGTGGGCGCGATCTCCTTCGCGAACCGGGTCAGGTCCTGGTCCTGGTCAGCGATGCGCCGCTGCAGATCCGCGGTCTGACGGGCGTGTTCGAGACGCTGGTCCCGCAGTTCGCGACCGCGCCGGACGGCTTCGGCCGCCACCGCGATCACCAGCAGTGTGGCGATGGCGCCGCACCAGCCGACAGCGGCCCGGGCGGGCTGCTGCACTGCCGCGACGGCGGCCCCGGTCGCCGCGGCCATGACTATGGCGGGGAGCAACAGTACGCGCGCATACGGCAGTTCACGGCGTCCTGGGGGGGATTGAACACTCACCATGTGGGCCCTCTGAGACGTATCGACGGGGAGTCGCACATATAGGGAACAAGCGCACGAATACACATCAACTCGGTGCGCTGCGGGCGAGCTTAGTCCGACCGGATCATCGCCGTGTCATATTCAGCAAGCACCTGAAACGGGCATTACGACTGGAGTACCCTCGGCCCATTTAAACGCTCTGGCACCATTCGAACACGGCCAGTTATGTCGTACGTGCGTACGAGACCCGCTCACCGCGACGGGTGAAGATCGGCTTCCGGTCGGGCCGGACTCAGATTCCGGCGATGCGCAGGGCCGCGTCCGCGGTGGCCTCCGCGAAGACCGAGACAGGGCGCTCGGGGTCGGAGCGGTGGATGAGGATCACGCTCTCGATCAGGCCGAACAACAGGTCCGTGCGCAGGTCGAGCTCGTTCTTGGCGAGGGCGCCGCCCGTCGGCGTGGCGGCGAGCAACTGCCGGTAGGCGTCCTTGAGTTCGGCGCGCACGGCATGGAAACCGGCGAACCGCTCGGCACGCACCTCGGGCAGCAGATAGAGCCCGCCGAGATTGTGCGGCCCGCCGCACAGCACCTCGGTGTCCGCGCGGCACAGCTCCCACAGCCGGTTCTCTGCCGGGACCGTGTCGTCGGCGAGCAGCTCGCGGGCGTACGCCAACGAGGGCGTGACGGTGGACTCCAGGAGCTCGGCGAGGAGCTCCTCCTTGCCGGAGACGTAGTGGTACATGGACGCCTGCCGCATGCCCGCGCGCTCGGCGACCGCCCGGGTGCTGGTGGCGGCGTAGCCCAGGGAGGTGAACAACTCGGCTGCGGCGACGAGGAGTTCGTCACGCGGCGCCAGCCCGCTGTCCGGCCGCCGAGCGGCCCGCGGCCTGCCGACCCGTCGCCCGGACTCCGCCGCACCGCTTGTCGTACCCATGCGTTCGATCCTCGCACACGGGGCGCGGGGATCCGCAGGTGATCCACAGGCGCCGGCCGGCCGCCGGCATCCCGGCACGCTCCAGCCCCCAGGGCGCGAGGCTCTCCGCGTGACCCACAGAAGCCGGCCCGGCCACCCAAACCCCGGCACGCTCCCCCTGGGCCGCGAGGATCGCCGCGAGATCTACGAGCATCGAGCCGGCCACCAACACCCCGGCACACCCCAGCCCCCATGATCCCGGGGATCGCCGCGGGACCCCACAGGCACCCTCCGGCCGCCCACACCCCGGCACGCTCCCCCTGGGCCGCGAGGATCGCCGCGTGATCTACGAGCGTCGAGCCGGCCACCAACACCCCGGCACACCCCAGCCCCCATGATCCCGGGGATCGCCGCGGGACCCCACAGGCACCCTCCGGCCGCCCACACCCCAGCCCTCATGGTCCCGGGGATCGCCGCGTGCTCCAACGGGCGCTGACCGGCGGTCGGCACCCCAGCACGCTCCACCCCAGGGGCGCGAGGACCTCCGCGTAACGACGGACGCCGACTGGCCGCCGGCCCACCGGCACGCTCCACCCCAGGGGCGCGAGGACCTCCGCATAACGACGGACGCCGACTGGCCGCCGGCCCACCGGCACGCTCCACCCCAGGGGCGCGAGGACCTCCGCGTAACCACGGACGCCGACTGGCCGCCGCTTCACCGGCACGCCCCAGGGCCCGGGGATCTCCGCGTAACCCACCGGCGCAGTCCAGCCACCAACACCCCGGCACACCCCATCCCCCAGGGGCCCAGGGATCTCCGCGTGACCCACACGCGCCGACCGGCCACCAACGCCCCGTCACGCCCCACCCCCCTCCAGGGCCGCGAGGCCGTATCGACTTCCCGCTCCGCCGTGCGGCCGCACCCCGCCCCACCGCCCCACCGCCCCGCCCCCCCACGACGCCCCTGTGAGCCCCCGGTAACCCGCTGGCAACGCCCGAGCAACCCCTCCGACCCGCTCCGCCCCTAATTTCTGTCGAACGACAGAAATAACCCCCGCAGCCGGAGGTCCCGCCATGGCCACGCAGACCACGTACGGAGCCCGAGACCACGCCCGCGCCCAGGAGGGCACCCGCGCCGAGGCCATGCCCGTCGTCCCGGCCGGCGACTGGCCGGACCCACCCTGCGAGGCGGGCCACCTGGTGTGGGCGGAGACCGTCGCGGGCGGCAACTACACCCACCGCGTCCTCGGCCGCGGCACCGAACTGCGCCTCACCGACCCGCACGGAGACGCCTGCGCCCACCTCCTCCTGTACGCGGAGGGCCGCCCCTGGGAGCGTCTGAACGTCGCCGACACGGTCAAGGTCCAGTGGAACGCCTACCTCGGCGAGGGCCAACTGCTCCTGTCCGACCAGGGCCGCGTCCTCGCGAGCGTCGTCTCCGACACCTCCGGCCGCCACGACGCCCTCTGCGGCACCTCCACCCTGGTCCGCAACACCGGGCGCTACGGCGACGGCACCCCCCAGAGTCCCTCCCCCGCCGGCCGTGAGCTCTTCAAGCTGGCAGCCGCGAAGAACGGCCTCGAACCCCGCGATCTGCCCCCGTCCCTCTCCTTCTTCCAGGGCGTCCGGATCCGCGAGGACGGCACCCTCGACTTCACCGGCTCAGTGGGTCCCGGCGGCAGCGTCACCCTTCGCGCCGAACAGGACCTGACGGTGCTGATCGCGAACGTCCCGCACCCCGCCGACCCACGGCCCGACTACACATGCACCCCCCTGGAAGTCCTCGCCTGGCGCGCCGAACCCACCCGTGCCGGCCACGCCCTCTGGGACGCCACTCCCGAAGGCCGCCGCGCCTTCCTCAACACCGCCGAATTCCTCGCCTCGAAGGGACACGCATGAAGACCGTGGTTCCGGCCCGCGCCGCCTGGTCCCGCGTCATCCGCGAGGGCGAGACGCTCACCATCACCGACCTGCACGGCAACCAGGCCGTCGACTTCCTCGTCTACGACGCCCACGACACGTCGGTCCGCTACAGCGCCCCCGACACCATCCAGGCGCAGGGCGGCATCTTCCTCACCACGGGCAGCGTGCTGATGTCCGGAGAGCACACCCCGCTGATGACGGTCACCGCAGACGACGTGGGCCGCCACGACACCGTCGGCGGCGCCTGCTCCAAGGAGTCGAACACCCTGCGCTACGGCCATCACACCTGGTCGCAGCACGCCTGCGTGGACAACTTCCTCGCCGAGGGCGCGAAGCACGGTCTCGGCAAGCGCGACCTCGTCTCCAACATCAACTGGTACATGAACGTGCCGGTCGAGAAGGACGGCACTCTCGGCATCGTCGACGGCATCTCCGCGCCGGGCCTCTCGCTCACGCTGCGCGCCGAGCGCGACGTCCTCGTCCTGGTCTCCAACTGCCCCCAGATCAACAACCCTTGCAACGGCTTCGACCCGACACCCGTGGAGATGACGATCGAGGCCGCGGAGACGACGATCGGGGCCGCTGAGAAGACGATCGGGGCCGCACGATGACCTTCGACACCCTCCTCGTCGCCAACCGGGGCGAGATAGCCGTCCGGATCATCCGCACGGCCCGTGAGCTGGGCCTGCGGACGGTCGCGGTGTACTCCGACGCCGACCGCGCCGCACCTCACGTCCGGCTCGCCGACCAGGCCGTACGCCTCGGCCCCGCACCCGCGAAGGAGTCGTACCTCGACACCGACCTGGTGCTGAAGGCGGCCAAGGACTCGGGCGCGGGCGCGATCCATCCCGGTTACGGCTTCCTGTCCGAGGACGCCGCCTTCGCCCGCCGCTGCGCGGACGCGGGGATCGTGTTCGTCGGTCCCACGCCCGAGCAGTTGGAGCTCTTCGGCGCGAAGCACACGGCACGGGCGGCGGCGGAGGCGGCCGGGGTGCCGCTGGCACCGGGCACGGGGCTGCTGCCCTCGCTCGAGGAGGCCCTCGAATCCGCGGCGGCCATCGGCTATCCCGTCATGCTCAAGGCCACCGGCGGTGGCGGCGGCATCGGCATGTCGGCCTGCCACTCCGCCGACGAACTGACCGACGCCTGGGACCGGGTGCAGCGCGTCGCCGCCGCCTCCTTCTCCTCCGCCGGTGTCTTCCTGGAACGGCTCGTGGAGCAGGCCCGCCATGTCGAGGTGCAGGTCTTCGGCGACGGCGAGGGCAGGGTCGTCACCTTCGGCGACCGCGACTGTTCCCTCCAGCGCCGCAACCAGAAAGTCCTGGAGGAGGCGCCGGCACCGGGTCTCCCCTCGCACGTCCGCGCACAACTCGCGGACAGCGCTCGTGAGTTGTGCGCCGCGGTCGGCTACCGCTCCGCGGGAACCGTCGAGTTCGTCTACGACGCCGCCCGCGAGGAGGCCTACTTCCTCGAGGTCAACACCCGCCTCCAGGTGGAGCATCCGGTCACCGAGGAGATCTACGGCGTCGACCTGGTCGCCTGGATGCTCCGCCTGGCCCGCGGCGAGCGGGACGTCGTACGCGAACCGGACCCGCCGCACGGCCACGCCGTCGAGGCACGCATCTACGCCGAGGACCCCTCGCGTGAACACCGGCCCAGCGCGGGGCTGTTGACGCGGGTCGAGTTCCCCACCGGGGTCCGTGTCGACGGCTGGGTGGAGACCGGCACCGAGGTGACGACGTCGTACGACCCGATGCTCGCGAAGATCATCGCGTACGGCCCCGACCGCGCCCACGCCCTCCGGCGGCTGGACGAAGCCCTGGAACGCACCCGCGTCGACGGCATCGAGACCAACCTGGGCCTGGTCCGGGCCGCGCTCGCGGACCATAGCCTCGCCAGGGCGACCCACTCGACGGCGACCCTGTCCCAGGTCCAGGACCCGACCCCGCGCATCGAGGTCATGGCCGCCGGCACCCTCACCACCGTGCAGGACTGGCCGGGCCGTACCGGCTACTGGCAGGTCGGCGTACCCCCGTGCGGCCCGATGGACGACCGTTCCTTCCGGCTCGGCAACACAGCGCTGGGCAACCCGGAAGGTGCCCCCGGCCTCGAATGCACCTTGCAGGGCCCGTCGTTGAGGTTCACCCATGCCACGACCGTCTGCGTGACGGGCGCTCCGGCCACGGTCGCCGTCGACGGCACCCCGGTCGCCCAGTGGGTGCCGGTGACCGTGCCCGCGGGCGGTGTCCTGGAGGTCGGCACACCCACCGAACACGGTCTGCGGACGTACGTCCTCTTCACGGGCGGCCTCGACGTCCCGGCCTTCCTCGGCAGCGCGAGCACCTTCACGCTGGGTCGCTTCGGCGGTCACGGCGGACGGGCGCTGCGGACGGGTGACGTCCTGCACGCGGGCCGCCAGGCCGAGGACGTACAGGCCGCTCTCGGCGTCCACGGGACATCGGGCGCGGAGACTCCGCCCGAGGGGACGCTGCTCGCAGAGGCCCAGGCCGAGGGGACACCGGTCGAGGACCGCCCCTCCTACACCTCCACCTGGCACATCGGCGCCGTGGAAGGTCCGCACGCCGCCCCGGAGTTCTTCACCGAGGACGACATCCGCGACTTCTACGCCGCCGACTGGAAGGTCCACTTCAACTCGGCCCGCACCGGTGTCCGCCTGGTCGGGCCCAAGCCCCGCTGGGCCCGCAGCGACGGCGGCGAGGCCGGCCTGCACCCCTCCAACATCCACGACACCCCCTACTCGGTCGGCGCGGTCGACTACACGGGTGACATGCCGGTGCTGCTGGGCCCGGACGGGCCCTCCCTCGGCGGGTTCGTGTGCCCGGCGACCGTCATCAGCACCGAGCGCTGGAAGCTGGGCCAGCTGCGCCCGGGCGACACCGTGCGCTTCATGCCGGTGGACGTCTCGGGCGAGCCCCGCCCGGCGATCGTGGACGGCGGTGTCCTCGCCCGCGACGGTGATGTGACGTACCGTCGCAGCGGCGACGACAATCTGCTGGTCGAATTCGGCCCCATGCACCTGGACCTGGCTCTGCGCATGCGTGTCCACGCGCTGATGGACGCGGTCGCCGAGCAGGGCCCCGACGGCATCACCGACCTCACCCCCGGCATCCGCTCCCTGCAGATCCAGACGGACCCCAGCCGCATCGCCCAGGACGAACTCCTCGCCGTCGTACGGGAGATCACCGCGTCCCTCCCCCCGTCCGACGAACTGGTCGTCCGCTCCCGCACGGTCCACCTCCCCCTCTCCTGGGACGACCCCGCCACCCGCGAGGCGATCGCCCGCTACATGGCCGGCGTTCGCGACGACGCGCCCTGGTGCCCCTGGAACATCGAGTTCATCCGCCGCGTCAACGGCCTGGAGTCGGTGGACGACGTCTACCGCACCGTCTTCGACGCGGAGTACCTGGTCCTGGGCCTGGGCGACGTGTACCTGGGCGCCCCGGTGGCCACCCCGCTCGACCCGCGACACCGCCTGGTGACCACGAAGTACAACCCGGCGCGCACCTGGACGGCCGAGAACTCGGTCGGGATCGGCGGAGCGTATCTCTGCATCTACGGCATGGAGGGCCCCGGTGGCTACCAGTTCGTGGGCCGTACGACCCAGGTGTGGTCGCCCTGGCAGCAGCGCGGCGCGTTCGAGCCGGGCTCGCCCTGGCTGCTGCGCTTCTTCGACCGCATCAGGTGGTATCCGGTGGACGCGGACGAACTCCTGGAGCTGCGGGCCGACATCACGTCCGGACGTTTCGTTCCCCGCATCGAGGAGGGCACCTTCTCGCTCGCCGCGTACCAGTCCTTCCTCGCCGAACACGCCGAGTCCATAGCGGAGTTCAGGTCCCATCAGCAGGAGGCCTTCTCCGCGGAGCGGGACGCGTGGGAGGCGGCGGGCGAGTTCGCGCGGGCAGCGGAGACGTCCGCACCGGCCGCCCCCTCTGCCGCGGTGACGGTCCCCCCGGGCGGGCGTCTCATCGAGGCCGAATTCGCCGCCTCCGTATGGCAGTTGAACGTCCAGCCGGGCGACCAGGTGGCCGCCGGACAGCCGCTCCTCGCCTTGGAGGCGATGAAGATGGAGTCCAGGGTGCACGCGCCGACCGATGGCGTGGTCGCGGAGATCCTGGCCAGGCCGGGCGACCAGGTGGAGGCGGGGACGGCACTGCTCGTCCTGGCCCCGCCCGCACAGTGAAACGCGGTCGCACAGTGAAAGAGGAGCGAGCCATGTCCACCACCGTCACCCGGGTCCGTGCCGCCTACGACCGCATCGAGGCCGTGGACCGCCCCGAGGTCTGGATCGACCTGCGCCCGCGGGAGGAGGTCAAGCGGGAAGCCCGGACGATCGACGAACGGCTCGCGAAGGGTGAGCAACTCCCCCTCGCGGGACGCCTGTTCGCGGCCAAGGGCAACATCGACGTGGCCGGCCTGCCCACCACGGCGGGCTGTCCGTCGTACGCCTACCGTCCGGAGGCCGATGCCCCGGTCGTCGCCGGTCTCCGCGCGGCGGGCGCGATCGTGCTCGGCACCACGAACCTGGACCAGTTCGCGACGGGCCTGGTCGGCACCCGTTCCCCGCACGGCGCGGTCCGCAACGCGTACGACCCCGCCAGGGTGAGCGGCGGCTCCAGCTCCGGCTCGGCCGTCGCGGTGGCCCTGGGCATCGTCGACTTCGCCCTCGGCACCGACACGGCGGGCTCGGGCCGGGTCCCGGCCGCCTTCAACGGCATCGTCGGCCTCAAACCCACCCGCGGTCTGGTCCCCACGGCCGGAGTCGTCCCGGCCTGCGCCTCGATCGACTGCGTGACGGTGTTCGCCCGCACCCTGCGGGAGGCCGAGCAGGCCTTGTCCCACATGGCGACCGGCACGGTCCCGTCCCTCCCCGGGCGCCGCCCCGGCCCGTGGCGGATCGCTGTTCCCGCGCGCGAGCAGCTCGGCGAACTGGACGAGGGCTGGGCTCAGGCGTACGAGGCAGCGGTGGCGCAGCTCGCGGCGGCGGGCGCGACGCTCCGCGAGCTGGATCTGTCGCCCTTCACCGAGGCTGCGGCGATGCTCTACGAGGGCGCCTTCGTGGCCGAGCGCTACACAGCGGTAGGAGCCTTTGTCGACAAGGCGATAGAGGCGGACGACGACTCCCTGGACCCCACGGTCGCCGGCATCATCACCCGGGCCCGCGACCTCCCGGCCCACCGGCTCTACGCCGACTTGGACCGCCTGGCCGCGCTCCGCACGCGCGCGCTGGCCGAACTGGCCGACGCGGACGCCCTCCTCCTGCCCACCACCCCCGGCCACCCCACGCTCGCCGAGGTGGCCGCCGATCCCCTGGGTGCCAACGCCCGCCTGGGCCGCTTCACCAACTCCACGAACCTCTTCGACCTGGCCGCGGCCGCCGTACCGGCGGGCGAGGTGAACGGCCTGCCGTTCGGCGTGATGCTGATCGGCCCGGCGTACACCGATGAGCGGTTGGCGAGGATCGCGAGCCTGCTCCAGCCGGAGACCCGGCTCGCGGTGATCGGCGCGCACCTGACGGGCCAGCCGCTGAACCCCCAGCTCCTGGCGCTGGGCGCCCGCCTGGACCGTACGACCACAACGGCGCCGGTCTACCGCCTGCACGCCCTGCGGACGACGCCACCCAAGCCGGGCCTTGTCCACGTGGGCGAGGGCGGCGCGGAGATCGAGACGGAGGTCTGGAAGATGCCTGCGGCGGGCCTCGGCCGACTCCTCTCCACACTCCCCCGCCCCATGGCCCTGGGCAGCGTGCGACTGGCCGACGGCACTGATGTCCCCGGCTTCCTCTGCGAGCCGTCCGCTCTCACGGACGCCGAGGACATCACGTCATTCGGAGGCTGGCGGTCCTATCTGAACGCCGAGTAGGCCGACCGATCCGTCACCCCACCGACGAGTAGGCCACAACCCCCCGCAGCAACAGATCAACAGCCTTCCGCGCGTTCTTCGCGACGGTGGAAGACCCACCCCCCGACACCGGAGCCGCAGCCGAGATCTGTCCCAGCACATCGATCACCTGCTTGCACCACCGCACGAAGTCCCCGGCAGGCATCTCCGCCTCCCGCAGCACCTCGTCGAGCCCCTTCCCGCTGGCCCACATGTACGCGGACCAGGCGAACCCGAGATCCGGCTCACGCTGCCCGACCCCCTCGGTCTGGTTGATCCGGAAGTCCTCCTCGAGGGCGTCGAGCCGCCCCCAGATCCGCACCATCTCACCGAGCGCCGCCTTGGCCTTGCCGGACGGCACCTTGGGCGCCATGGCGTCGTCGCCGACCCGGGACTCGTACACCAACGCCGAGACGCACGCGGCCAGTTCGGCAGGGGCGAGCCCCTCCCAGACCCCTTCCCGCAGGCACTCACTGGCCAGGAGATCGAGCTCGCCGTACAACCGGGCCAGCCGCTTGCCGTGCTCGGTGACCTCGTCGGCCCGCAGATAGTCCAGCTCGGTCAGCAGTGCCACGATCCGGTCGAAGGTGCGGGCGATCGTGTTCGTACGCCCCTCGATGCGCCGCTCCAGCTGCGAGGTGTCCCGCAGCAGCCGGTGATACCGCTCGGCCCAACGGGCGTGGTCCTCACGGTCGTTGCACCCGTGGCAGGGATGCGCCCGGATCGCCGTCCGCAGCCGCGCGATCTCACGGTCGTCGGCCGCCTGGGAACGCTGCTTGCGGGCCCGCTCCGGCGGAATGTGCCCCGCCTTGGTACGCAGCGCGGACGCCAGGTCCCGACGGGACTGCGGTGAGCGCGGGTTGAAGGACTTCGGGATCCGCATCCGCTCCAACGCCTCGACCGGCACCGGGAAGTCCATCGACGCGAGCCGCTTGACCTGCCGCTCGGCGGTCAGCACGAGCGGGCGCGGGCCGTCGTGGTGCTCGAAGCCCCGGTGGCCGTTGGACCGCCCGGCGGGCAGGCCCGGATCCAGCACGAGCGCGAGACCGGCGTACTTGCCCGTCGGCACATGGATGACGTCGCCCGGCTTGAGCTTCTCCAGCGCCACGGCAGCCTCGGCGCGCCGCTGTGCGACTCCCTGTCGGGCCAGCTCGGTCTCGCGGTCCTTGAGTTCGCGGCGCAGTAGCGCGTACTCCTCGAAGTCGCCGAGGTGGCAGGTCATGGAGGCCTTGTAGCCGTCGAGGCCCTCCTCGTTGCGCTGCACCTGGCGCGAGATCCCGACGACCGACTTGTCGGCCTGGAACTGCGCGAACGACGTCTCGAGCAGCTCACGCGAGCGGTGCCGGCCGAACTGCTCGACGAGGTTGACCGCCATGTTGTACGACGGCTTGAAGCTGGAGCGCAGCGGGTAGGTGCGCGTGCCGGCCAGTCCCGCCAGGTGCTCCGGGCTGCTCCCGCGCTGCCACAGCACCACCGCGTGACCCTCGACGTCGATGCCGCGCCGCCCCGCACGCCCCGTCAACTGGGTGTACTCGCCGGGAGTGATGTCGGCGTGCTGCTCGCCGTTCCACTTGACGAGCTTCTCCAGCACCACCGAACGCGCGGGCATGTTGATGCCGAGCGCGAGTGTCTCGGTCGCGAACACGGCCTTGACCAGGCCGCGCACGAACAGCTCCTCGACGACCTCCTTGAAGGTTGGCAGCATGCCCGCGTGATGGGCCGCGATGCCGCGCTCCAGGCCCTCGAGCCACTCGTAGTAGCCGAGGACATGGAGGTCCTCGGTCGGGATGGACGCCGTGCGCTCCTCGACAAGGGCGCGCACCTTCCCGCGTGCCTCGTCGTCGTTGAGCCGCAGCCCCGCGTACATGCACTGCTGTACGGCCGCCTCGCACGCGGCGCGGCTGAAGATGAACGTGATGGCCGGCAGCAGGCCCTCGGCGTCCAGCCGCTCGATGACCTCGGGCCGGCTCGGCGTCCACACCTTCGACCGCTGCCGCCGCTCGCGCTCCCGGTCGGCCTCGCGCATCGCCCGGCCGCGTCTGCGGTCCTGGTACGACGGCCGCTGGGCCTCCATGCGGGCCAGCCTCGCGAGGTCGGGGTTGACGGCCTTCTTGCTGCCCTCGCCCTCCTCGAACAGGTCGTACATCCGGCGCCCGGCGAGCACGTGCTGGAACAGCGGCACGGGCCGGTGCTCGGAGACGATCACCTGGGTGTCGCCGCGGACGGTGTCGAGCCAGTCGCCGAACTCCTCGGCGTTGGACACGGTCGCCGACAACGACACCAGGGTCACCGACTCGGGGAGATGGATGATCACCTCTTCCCATACGGCGCCCCGGAAGCGGTCGGAGAGGTAATGCACCTCGTCCATCACCACGTACCCGAGGCCGAGGAGCGTCTGTGAGCCCGCGTACAGCATGTTCCGCAGTACCTCGGTGGTCATCACGACCACGGGGGCGTCGGAGTTGACGCTGTTGTCGCCGGTGAGCAGGCCGACCTTGTCGGCGCCGTAACGGCGGCTCAGGTCCGCGTACTTCTGGTTGGACAGTGCCTTGATGGGGGTCGTGTAGAAGCACTTCTTGCCCTGCTGGAGGGCGAGGTGGACGGCGAACTCGCCGACGATCGTCTTGCCGGAGCCGGTGGGGGCGGCGACCAGCACGCCCTTGCCCGCTTCGAGAGCCTGGCAGGCCTCGATCTGGAAGGGGTCGAGACCGAAGTCGTACATCTCGCGGAAGCCCGCGAGCGCGGTGGCCTGCTCGGCTGCCCGCAGGCGGGCTGCCGCGTACCGCTCGGCCGGTGAGAGGTCCTCTGTCATCGTGCTTTCGAGCGTACCCGGCGGCACTGACAACAGGACGATCATTATCCGGATCGGAGTCCGCGAAACCTGCTCTTCACGCAGTTCACGGGCCCTCCGCAGTTCACGGGCCCACCACGGACACCGCGCCGCGGACACAGCGCGCGCTCAGCGGCAGCGGCCCGAGCGGCTCGCCGTCCGCGTAGCCCGTGACGTCCTCGGCGGCGATCTCGACCCGCGCGGCTCTCAGCACGGTCACCTTGGGGTGGTCGACGTGGGTGCCCCGGTACACGCTCGGGAACACCCGCAGCAGGGTCGTACGGCTGCAGTCCCCGACCACGGTGATGTCGAAGAGCCCGTCGGTGAGGTCCGCGCCCGGGCAGATCCGCATGCCACCGCCGTACGACGATCCGTTGCCGACGGCCACCAGGGTCGCCTCGATCTCCCGGACGTCGCCGTCGTCGAGCGTGATCCGGTACGGGACGGGCCGGAAGCCGGCCAGTTCGGCGAGCATCGCGAGGTCGTACTTGAGGCGGCCCGTGGGCCATCTCATGCGGTTGCCGCGGTCGTTGACCCGGGAGTCGAAGCCGGAGGCGAGGACGGTGCCGAACCAGTGGTCACCGACCCGGCCCAGGTCGGTGTCGTGGACCCGGCCCTCCTTGAGGGCGTCGGCGATCAGCCGGCCCGCGGCGGCGGGATCGCGCACCGGCAGGCCCAGGGTGCGGGCGAAGTCGTTGCCGGTACCGACGGCGACCAGACCGAACGGGGTGCGGGTGCCTGCCACGGCCTGGAGGGCGAGGTTCGCCATTCCGTCGCCGCCCACGGCCACGAGTGCCCCCGTGCCCTCGTCCACGGCGGCACGCACGCGTACGAGGGCGTCGGCGGCGTCCTCCCCGAGCACCGTCCGCACCGCGAAGCCGGCCGCCCGCAAAGCGGAAGCGGCCGGCTGCGCCGCGTGGGCGCCCCGGCCGCGGCCCGCGGTGGGGTTGACGAAGAGGGTGATCTCGCTGGTCACGGAAGTGACCTTACGAGCCGCTTCTCGCTCGTCAGGTCACGTCGTCATAACCGTTGACCCGGTCCGCGCCCGACTGCTCGGGCAGCGCCCGGCTCGCGGAGACGGTCTCGACCTCGCCGACGTCCTCGGGGGTGAGATCCAGGTCGGAGGCCTCGTCGTCGGCGGGGCCCTCGGCCTCGCGACGGCGCTTGCGCCGGTCGTTGAGCAGGGAGAAGGCGGTCGCCCCGAAGTACAGGACCCAGATCGGCGCGGCGAGCGCCAGCATCGTCAGCGGGTCGGTGCTCGGTGTGGCGATGGCCGCGAACACGGTGATGGCCATGATCATGCCGCGCCACCAGCCGAGCATCCGCTTGCCGGTGATCAACCCGGTGAGGTTGAGGAAGACCAGCAGCAGGGGCAGCTCGAAGGAGAGGCCGAAGACCAGCACCATGCGCAGGACGAGGTCGAGCAGGTCGTCCAGCGGCAGCAGGTTGGAGGTGCCGCCCGGGGTGAAGCCGATCAGCACCTGCGCCGTGGTCGGCAGGACCGAGTAGGCGAAGTAGGCGCCGACGAGGAACAGCGGGGCGCCCGTGCCGACGAACGCGTAGGCGTACTTCTTCTCGTGCCGGTGCAGGCCGGGTGCGACGAAGGCCCACAGCTGGTAGAGCCAGACCGGCGAGGCCGCGACGACACCGGCCATCAGCGACACCTTCAGGGCCAGCGTGAAGGGCGCGAGCAGACCGTTGATCGTGATCTCGGCGCACGGCTTGGTCGACTGTGTCGACTTGGCCAGTTCCGCGAAGGACTTGTCACAGCCGACCGAGTCGAGGATCGGCTTGGTGATCAAGTTGATGATGTCGTTGTAGAAGAAGGCGGCGACCACCGTGACGATGACGATGGCCAGTATCGCCTTCGCGAGCCGGTTGCGGAGCTCACGAAGGTGATCCGCGAGAGGCATCCGCCCCTCGGGATCCCTCTCCTCTTTGCGGGCAGACTTCAGCAACCCACGTTCCCATCTCGTGCGGGCGGGCCGGAGGTCACCGGCCCCGCGTCAGCGCTTGGTCGTGTCCGTCGGCTCGGTGACCGGGCGCGAGCTCGTCACGTCGCCGGGCGCGGCCTGGATGGTGCGCTGCGCAGGGGTCTGCTCGTCGTTGTTGGGCGGGCCGGCCGGAGTGGCCGTGCTGTTGCCCTCGTCCTTCATCGCCTTGGCCTCGCTCTTGAGGATGCGGGCGGACTTGCCGAGCGAGCGCGCCATGTCGGGAAGCTTCTTCGCGCCGAACAGAAGGATGATGACGACGAGGATGAGAATGATCTCGGGGGCGCCGAGCCTTCCGAACATAAGTCTTTACCTTCTCACCGAGGCGGCTTGTGGGGTGCTGTCCGACCGGTCGGACATGTGTCCGATCAGTCGTGCTGACAGCGATCGTAACGCTCAGGGGTGAACGCCTGGCAATCCCTGTGCGTACTCCCGGTTCGCGGCCGAGCCTCGTTATCCGGACCGCGACCAGCAGCGTACCTGCCGACCCGGCCAAGGTGACAGGGCGAAGTGGCCCAAAACGCATGCGCCGCTCGGCTCACACCCAACTCTCAGCCGTACTCACAGTGAGTCCACAGAACGGGCCGTGCTCACCGCCGCCCGCTCCAGGTCCTCCGCGGCACGGTTGATACGCCGCGCGGAGTCCGTGACCTGGCGCCCCAGACGCTGCGCCTCCAGAAAGACCCGGACGGCGAGCACACCCAGGACGGCGAGACCCACGAAACCCACTGCTACCGCGAACATCGGCCAGAACATGGCACCGAGCCTAGAGGGTGGAGTGCAGCCGCAGCGTCCGGACCCCGCCGCCGGTCAGCAGTTCCACGATCCGCTCGCCGGCGGGCTTGCGTACGGCCGCGCCGCACTCGGGGCAGGTGAAGGAGTAGAAGGTGGCGCGGCTGGTCGCGCCGATGGCGAGGCGCAGGGCGGCGGCGGCCAGCTCGAACCGCTCCCGGCAGTCCGGGCAGCTCGCCCTGAAGGTCACCGGAGCCGCGCTTCTCATCCCCGCGAAGGCGGCAGCCACCGTCATGCCCGCACCGGACGTCGCCGACTCGCTCAAAGCCCCTGCTCCTGCCTGTCGTACCGACCGTCGCGCACCCGCGCCCCCGGGGTGTCCTGCGCCTCGACCCCGTCATAGGCCGCCAGCGCCTCGCGGGCCGCCTCGCGGGCGCTGTCGGCGAGGTCGCGCGGCGAGACGATCCGGCCGTCGCGGCCGAGCCGGAGCGCCAGCCTCCGAAGCGATGCCGGGTCGGGGGTGCGCAGGGTAATACGCAGCCCGCCGTCGGAAAGCTCATCCGCACTGTCGTGCGGGTAGTACTCGGCGACCCAGCGGCCGCCGGGGCCCACCTCGACGACCACCTCGGGGTCCTCGGCCGCGGGCTGCACGAGCCCCTCGGACAGGTCCCTGAGCTCGACCTCGGGCGGCGCGGACGTCTCGTCGAGGATCTTGATCTCGGCGACCCGGTCGAGCCGGAAGGTGCGCCGCGCCTCGGAGCGACGGCACCACGCCTCGACATAGGTGTGGCCGACGCTGACCAGGCGGATCGGGTCGATCTCGCGCTCGGTGAGCTCGTCGCGGGCGGGCGAGTAGTAGCGGATCCACAGGCGCCGGCGCTCGGAGATGGCCCGGTCGACGTCCGCGAAGACCCCGCCCTCGGACTCGAAGGTCACCGACAGCCGCGCGCTGGCACCGGCCGTCTCACCGGCCGCGGTCTCCACCTTGGCGGTCGCCCGCAGCAGCGCCTGCCGGTCGCTCTCCCTGAGGCCGGGCAGCGTGGACACCGCGCGGGCGGCCACCAGCAGCGCGGTCGCCTCGTCGGCGGCGAGCCTGAGCGGCTCGGCCACGTCATCGGGGTTGTGCCACCAGATCCGCTCCCCGTCGGTGTCGATGTCGAGCAGATCTCCGCCGCGGAAGCTGGTGCCGCACATGGGCAGCACATCGAGGTCGGAGACCAGCTCGTCCTCGGTGATCCCGAAGGCGCGGGCGACGTCCTCGACCCGGGCGCCGGGGCGCTCCCTGAGATAGGTCACCAGGGAGAGCATCCGCCGGGTCTGGTCGATGGCGTTCGCCGGCCTGACCGGTTTGCCTGCCATGATCTCTTCCGCTCCCCCTCAGCCCTTGGCCACGGCACGCAGCCGGTCCACCACGTCGGCCCGCAACTCGGCGGGCTCCAGGACCACCACGTCCGGACCGAACTCCACCAGCCAGGCGTCCAGACCGTGGCCGTACGGAATCTCCAACTCGTCCCAGCCGTCGCCCAGTTCCCGCACCGAGGTGGCCTTCGCCCGCAAGGGGTACCCGGCACCCGTGCGCAGCCGGATCAGCGCGCTGCGGTCGGCGGTCTCCCCCGCCCAGCTCGCGACGGTCTCGCGGACGGTCACGACGTCGGGGACCGGGGCCGTGTAACGCGTGCCGCGTGAGCGCACCTTGCCGGTGATGCGGGAGAGCCGGAAGACCCGCTCGGCACCCCGGTCCCGGTCGAATCCGGCCAGGTACCAGTGGCCGCGCCAGCACTCCAGCGCCCAGGGTTCGACATGGCGGGGCTCGGGGCGGGCGGCGGTGGCCTTGCGGTAGTCGAAGACGACCGGGCGGCGGTCCCGGCAGGCGAGCATCAGCGGCTCGAAGGAGGCCTCGTGCACCGGGATGCGCGGCTCCAGGGCGCCGTGCGCCTCGTACGGGTCGAAGTCCTCGGGCAGCCCCGCCGCGCGCAGTTTCTGCAGGGCACCGCTGGCCGCGCCGGCGAGCCGGGCCTGCTGCCACACCTTGGCGGCCAGCCCCAGGGCGGCGGCCTCCTCGGCGTCGAGGGTGACGGGCGGCAGCCGGTTGCTGTCGCGGCGCGCGAGGTAGCCGACTTCGCCGTCCAGGTTCTCAACGGTCTCGATCACGAGCCCGAGTTCACGCAGATCGTCCTTGTCGCGCTCGAACATCCGGTTGAAGGAGTCGTCGGAATTCGCCTCCAGGTAGGCCTCGATGGACTCCCGAAGCTCACGCTTGCTGAGCGGCCGTCGCGTCCCGAGCAGACACAGCGCCAGGTTCATCAGCCGCTCGGCCTTGGCAATGGCCATCGACGCCCTTCGCCTCCCTATGGTGCTTACGGACGATGACCGTACCGCCCCGAAGGAGCAGGGCAAAAGCCGAGGGCCCATGCCCGGACAGGCATGGACCCCGGTTGATCAGGTCCGGTCGGAAGTCGTACGACGATCCGACCGCGACGCGATCCCTTATGACTCCGGTACGACGATCAGACGCCGAGCAGGTCGACCACGAAGATCAAGGTCTCACCGGGCTTGATCGCCGGGGTCGGGCTCTGGTTGCCGTAGGCGAGGTGGGCGGGGATGGTCAGCTGGCGGCGGCCGCCGACCTTCATGCCCTGCACGCCCTGGTCCCAGCCCTTGATGACCCGCCCGCCGCCCAGCGGGAAGCGGAACGGCTGACCACGGTTCCAGCTGGCGTCGAACTCCTCGCCGGTGCTGAAGGCGACGCCCACGTAGTGGACGGTGACGGTCTGGCCGGCCTGCGCAACCTCGCCGTCGCCCTCCCAGATGTCCTTGATCTCCAGGTCCGCCGGGGGCTCGCCGCCCGGGAAGTCGATCTCGGGCTTGTCGATGCTCACGTCACTCGCTCCTGCTGGTTCACGGAAAGGCAACAGGGACCAGTCTTACATCCCCGCGGCCGGGACCTTCGCGCATGTCCCCCGTGCGTCACATCTTCGCCAGGATGTCCACGGTGAAGACCAGCGTGGAGTCCTTCTCGATACCGCTGCCGGCCGGCGGCTTGTCGCCGTAGCCCAGCTTCGGCGGAATGGAGATCAGCACCCGGCTGCCGACCTTCTTGCCGGTCAGGCCCTGCGCCCAGCCCTTGACGACCTGCTGGAGCGAGAACGACGCCAACTGCTTGCGGCTGTACGTCGAGTCGAACTCCTTGCCGGTGTCCCACACCACGCCCTTGTACTGCACGAGCAGGGTGCTGTCGGCCGCCACCTCGTCGCCGTCGCCCTCGATGACGTACTCCGACACCAGTTTGGTGGGCGCGTCCGCCTTGGGGATCTCGATGGAGGGGGCCTTGCCGTCGGTGTTGGTGCCCACCTTGGGCAGGTCCGCGTCGCTCTGCGCGACGTTCTTGCCCTTGGCGGAGCTCTTCGCGTTGAACGTGTCCTGGACGTCGACGACGAACACCAGCGTGTCGGTGCCCTTGATACCCGCCTGCGCGTTGCCCTCCTTGCCGTACCCCCAGGTGGGCGGGATGGAGAACTGGACCCGGCTGCCGGCCTTCTTGCCCGTCAGGGCGTACCGCCAGCCGTCGATGATGCTGTTCTGCGCGAGCTGGATGACCAGCGCCGTCTTACGGTCGTAGGAGTTGTCGAAGACCTTGGCCGTGCTCCAGACCTGTCCGAGGTAGTGGGCCTGGATGTAGTCGCCCTCGGCGATGGTGGTGCCGCCGCCCGCGATGACCGTCTTGACCGCGAGATCCTTCGACGGATCGCCGCTGCCCTTGGCGACCGTCGGCTTCTCACCGAACTTCGTGCCCGCCGTGATCGCCGGCAGCGGACCGTCGACGATCTTCGGCGGCGGCGCCTGCGAGGCCGAGGACGACGCCGAGGGTGACGCGCTGTCGCTCGCCTTGCTCGAGTCGGACTTGTCATCACCGCATGCGGCGAGTGTGGCCAGTCCTGCGGGAACGGCAATGAGGAGTGAGCGTCGGCGCACGGTGGGGGCCTCGTAATCGGTCGATCTTGTTGATGGCGTCCGCGCAACTCTACGGCGTGAGAAGGGCGCCGTACGTGAAACGTACGGCGCCCGTGTTGCGTTCCGACACTGATGTGGAACGCGTCGATCACATTCCGGCGATCAGTTTCTCGACCCGGTCGTCGACCGAACGGAACGGGTCCTTGCACAACACAGTGCGCTGCGCCTGGTCGTTGAGCTTGAGGTGAACCCAGTCGACGGTGAAGTCCCGGCGCTGTTCCTGGGCCCTGCGGATGAAGTCACCGCGCAGCCGGGCCCGAGTGGTCTGCGGCGGAACCGACTTGCCCTCGAAGATCTTCAAGTCGTTGCAGATACGGGCGGCTTGGCCCTTCCTCTCCAGAAGGTAGTAGAGGCCACGACGGCGGTGAATGTCGTGATACGCGAGATCTATCTGCGCGACCCGCGGGTGGGACATGGTCATGTTGTGCTTGGCCCGGTACCGCTCGATGAGCTTGTACTTCATGACCCAGTCGATCTCGGTGCCGATCCGGTCGAGGTCCTCGGCCTCGATCGAGTCCAGCGTGCGGCCCCACAGCTCCAGGACCTGCTCGACGGTGCCGGTACGGATGCCCCGGCGCTCACAGAAGTCCACGGCCTTCTCGTAGTACTCGCGCTGCACCTCCAGCGCGGAGGCCTCCCGGCCGCTGGCCAGACGCACCTTGCGCCGACCGGTGATGTCGTGGCTGACCTCGCGGATCGCCCGGATCGGGTTCTCCAGGGTCAGGTCACGCATCACGGTGCCCGCCTCGATCATGCGCAGCACCAGGTCGGTCGCACCGACCTTCAGCAGCATGGTCGTCTCGGACATGTTCGAGTCGCCCACGATGACGTGCAGGCGGCGGTAGCGCTCGGCGTCGGCGTGCGGTTCGTCGCGGGTGTTGATGATCGGCCGGGAACGGGTCGTCGCCGAGGAGACGCCCTCCCAGATGTGCTCGGCCCGCTGGCTGACGCAGTACACGGCGCCCCGCGGGGTCTGCAGAACCTTGCCCGCGCCGCACAGCAGCTGGCGGGTGACAAGGAAGGGAATGAGGATGTCCGCGAGCCGGGAGAACTCCCCGTGGCGTGCGACGAGATAGTTCTCGTGGCAGCCGTAGGAGTTGCCGGCCGAGTCCGTGTTGTTCTTGAAGAGGTAGACGTCGCCCGCGATTCCTTCCTCGTGCAGGCGTCGTTCGGCGTCCACCAGGAGTCCTTCGAGAATGCGCTCGCCCGCTTTGTCGTGCGTGACCAGTTCGGTCACGTTGTCACATTCGGGTGTCGCGTATTCCGGATGTGACCCGACATCGAGATAGAGGCGGGCGCCGTTTCGCAGAAAGACATTGCTGCTGCGGCCCCATGACACGACACGGCGGAAGAGGTACCGCGCCACCTCGTCGGGAGACAGGCGTCGCTGTCCCCTGAACGTACACGTGACGCCGTACTCGTTCTCCAGCCCGAAAATGCGGCGGTCCATGAGTGAACATTACGCCCGATCCCCCGAGCTGAAACGGGGTTCGGCAGCACGGTTTGGATCATTTTCCGATGAAGACGCAACCACCGCCCGCCCCGCGGGAGCTGTGAGGACGCCTCCCGTGACCAGCAGAACCAGCAGCGACACACCCCCTGCGACACCCGGCACGGCGAAGCCCCACAGGGCCCCGCCCCGCTCGACGACCGGGCCCGCGAGTCCCGTTCCGACCGAGGCACCGACCGTGAACGTCGTCACGAGCCAGGAGAATGCCTCGGTGACCGTCCCGGCAGGCGCGTGCCGGTCGACGAGGACGAAGGCACAGGCGATGACGGGCGCCAGGAACACACCCGCGAGCACCACCAGCAGCGTCATGGCGACCGCTCCCGGCATCAGAGTGAGCGGCAGGTAACACACCGCCAGGAAGCCCACCAGGACCTGGAGTCGCCGCGCGGGCTCACCGGCCCACTGCCGCGCGCCGTACGCCATGCCGCCCACAAGGGCGCCCAGACCGATCCCGGCCATCAGCCAGCCGTACACCGCGTCCCCGCCGTGCTCGTCCGCGTACGGCACGGAGGCGACCGTGATGGACCCGAGCGCGACGCCGACGAACAGGAACGCGCCGAGCATCGCCAGGAGTCCCGGCGAGCGCAGCGCGCCGAGCCAGTGCGCCTCCCGCGGTGCGGAGCGCCACGCGCGCGAAGGCGGCGACACGACGACCGAGAGAGCGCCCAGCACCCCGATGACGTTCAGCACCAGCAGTGCCGCCTGCGCCGACCACAGCGACGCGCACAACGTCACCAGCAAGGGCCCCACGGTGAACATGACTTCCTGCGCCACGGCGTCCATGGCGTACGCCGTGTGCACCTGGTCCTCCTTGCGCAGCACGCTCGGCCACAGGGCCCGCAGGCCGCCCTCCAGGGGCGGTGTGAAGAGCCCGGCGGCGGCCACAGCCGCGTAGGCGAGCGGGAGCGGGTCGGTGCCGTTGAAGGCGAAGAGAGCCATCGCGAGGGCCGACAGCACGGCAGCAGGGAGCTGGACACGGGGCTGGCCGTGAAGGTCGACGAGCCGCCCGAGCAGCGGCTGCCCCACGGCGTTGGCCACGCCGTACACGGCCGCGAGACCGCCGGCGAGGCTGTACGTGCCGCCCTGCGCCCGGACGAACAGCACGATCGCGATCGCAGCGGTGGCGTTCGGCAGCCGGCCCACCAGGGTTCCCGCCAGCAGGCGCGCCGCGTGCCTCGCCCTGAGGATCTCCAGGTATCCCGCGGCCATGTCCCGCCTCCAAGTCATACGTATAACGCTGACTCCCATACGTACCATGTGCGCTGTTCGGACGTCCAGACGAAGGAGCGGACCCACGGTGGCACGCAGCAGTACGCGCCCGACCAGCCGTGACGTCGCACAGGCGGCCGGGGTGTCCCAGGCGGCCGTCTCGCTCGTGCTCGGCGACAAGTGGCGCGGCCGGGTCTCCGAGGCCACCGCCGAGCGGGTCAGGGAAGCCGCCCGCGACCTCGGCTACCGGCCCAACCTGGCCGCCCGCAACCTCCGCCTCGGCCACACCCGCACGGTCCTGCTCGTCGTCCCGGCCCTGACCACGGAGTTCTTCGCCGGCGTCTACACCGGCGCCGCCCGCGTGGCCGCCGACCACGGCTTCGGCGTCGTCCTGTACCCCTCCCCCGAAGGCATCGGCCCCGCCCGCGACCCCTTCGCCTCCGCCCAGGCCGCCCTGGACGGCGTCATCGCCTCCTCCATGGCCGCCGACGCCCTCACCGCCATCCGCGGCGACCAGCTCCCGCTCGTCATGCTCGACAGCGACCCCTCGGGCAGCCTCGGCGCCGCCACCGTCAACCTCGACATCACCGACGGCATCCGCCAGGTCGCCGCCCACCTCCTGGACCTCGGCCACCGCCGCTTCCTGCACCTCGCGGCCGACGTGCCCTCCTGGACCTTCGAGATCCGCGCGCGCGAACTGGCCGCACGGCTCGACACGGTCCCCGGCACCTCCGTCCGCACCGCCCACGCACCCATCTCGATCGACGGCGCCCTGACCGCCACAGAGGCCGCCCTCGCCACCCCGGGCCCCCGGCCCACCGCCCTCGTCTGCGACGACGACAAACTCGCCGCCGGCGCCTACAAGGCCGTACGACGACTCGGCCTGCGCATCCCCGACGACATCTCCGTCACCGGCCTGGACGACCTCGGCCTCGCCACCGCCATCGACCCGGAGCTGACGACCGTACGACTGGACGCCGAGCTGTTCGGCGAACGCGGCATGGAAGCCCTCCTGGCCGTCCTGGAAGGCCGCACACCGCAGGCGGGGGACATCCCCGTCGAGTTGGTCGTACGAGGCTCCACGGCCCCGCCCAGCACCCCCTGAACGCCCTGTGCCCCGGCCTGGTGATCGGCCGGGGCACAGAAGGGGTGATCGTCGGGCGGGACGCCCCGGGACTACTCGTCCTCGGAACCCTCCGCCTCATCCGCGCTCTCCGCCTCGGTGGACGCACCGCCGGCCTCCAGCAACCGACCGAGCTGACGCCCCACGATGCGCTTGAACTTGCGCTGCTGGGGACGCGTACGGTCCAGCACCGCGACCTCCAGCCGCTCCGCGGGGATCTCCCGCTCACTGCCGTTCGTGTCACGGGACAGCGCCTGCACGGCCAGCTTCAGCGCCTCCGCCAGGCTCATGCCGTCCTGGTGACGCTGGTCCAGATAGCTGCTGATCGTCTCGGCGTTGCCGCCCACCGCGACCGAGCCGTGCTCGTCCACGATGGAACCGTCGTGCGGCAGCCGGTAGATCTGGTCGCCGTCCGGCGTCTCACCGACCTCGGCCACGACCAGCTCCACCTCGTACGGCTTCTCACCGGCCGAGGAGAAGATCGTGCCCAGCGTCTGGGCGTACACGTTGGCGAGACCACGGGCGGTCACGTCGTCACGGTCATAGGTGTAACCACGCAGGTCGGCATACCGGACGCCGCCGATCCGCAGGTTCTCGTACTCGTTGTACTTGCCGGCGGCCGCGAAGCCGATCCGGTCGTAGATCTCACTGAACTTGTGCAGCGCGCGGGACGGATTCTCGCCGACGAACACGATGCCGTCGGCATACTGCAGCACGACCAGGCTGCGACCACGGGCGATGCCCTTACGGGCATACTCCGCCCGGTCGGCCATGGCCTGCTGGGGGGAGACATAGAACGGCGTCGACACCGGTTATCCGTCCCTTTCTGTGGAAGTCACTGCGATCACCTTGAACAAGACGGGTGGCGCCTAGAGCAACGCGGCCCGCGGGCCGTCGGGCTGCTCCAGCCGCCGCTCGAGAATCGAACGGGCGATCTCGGAGGACTCGTCGTCGGTGAGCCGGCGGAAGCCGTCCTCGGTGATCACGGTGACGATCGGGTAGATCCGGCGCGCGACATCGGGACCACCGGTCGCCGAGTCGTCGTCGGCCGCGTCGTACAGGGCCTGCACCACCAGCATCGTGGCCTCGGCCTCGCTCAGACCGTCGTGGAAGAACTTCTTCATGGCACCGCGCGCGAAGATCGAGCCGGAACCGGTGGCGGCGAAGTGGTGCTCCTCGGAACGGCCGCCGGTGACGTCGTAGGAGAAGATCCGCCCCCTGCCGCGGTCCACGTCGTACCCCGCGAACAGCGGCACCACGGCCAGCCCCTGCATCGCCATACCGAGGTTGGAACGGATCATGGTGGACAGCCGGTTCGCCTTGCCCTCGAGCGACAGCTGGGCGCCCTCGACCTTCTCGAAGTGCTCCAGCTCCAGCTGGAACAGCTTCACCATCTCGACGGCGAGACCGGCGGTGCCGGCGATCCCGACGGCGGAGTACTCGTCGGCGGGGAACACCTTCTCGATGTCGCGCTGAGCGATGACGTTGCCCATCGTGGCGCGACGGTCACCGGCGAGCACGACACCACCGGGGAAGGTGACCGCCACGATCGTGGTGCCGTGCGGCGCCTCGATCACACCCTGCATGGGCGGCAGCTGCCGGTTGCCCGGCAGCATCTCCGGCTGGTGCTCGGACAGGAAGTCCATGAAGGACGACGACCCAGGCGTCAGGAAGGCAGCTGGTAGACGCCCGGTGCTACGAGTGTTGGCTTCCACGCGATTCCTTCCACGTAAGCAGCAGCCCGCCTTATGGCATCGGGCCGATCCTTGAACTGCCCCAGTGCGGCATTGCAGCTGAAGCACAGTACGCCTCGGACCCTACCCGTCTTGTGGCAGTGATCCACATGCTCGGGCACAGCCGCCAAACATATGCAGCAGACGCCCCCTTGAGAGGCGATCAACTCGTCACGCTCGGCTTCGGTGAGGCCGTACTGACGCTTCAAATGGTCTCGCCGACCCCGAGCTGCGCGGCACGCCTTGCAGCGCGTCGACAACCCGTCCGAGGCCGTCGCGTTGCGATGCCATTCGCTCCACGGCTTGATGTCTCCACACGTGCGGCAGAGCTTGTGCCCGTCCGGGACGTCAACATGCTCCCGGACCGACTTACCCATGGCCTCCCGGCGCCGCCGGTAGTGCGTGGCGCTGTACTCCGCCACGCACTCCCGGCAGTGCACCTGGAGGCCGTCACGCCGATTCCTGTCACGCGCAAAGGCCGCAAGAGGTAGATCCCGCCCGCACTTCCTGCATTCCTTGGCGTCGAGCTCTTCAGCCACTCAATTCCCCCGCAACCTTCACTTCGAAGGCAAAGTGACTTATCAGCCTCTACTCTCCACCTTTTTGCACGAAGCTCCGCACGAAATCCTCGGCATTTTCCTCGAGTACGTCGTCGATCTCGTCCAGGACGGAGTCCACGTCGTCGCTGAGCTTCTCCTGGCGCTCCTTGAGGTCCTCGGAACCCTGCGTCTCCGCAGTCTGCTCCTCGACCTCCTCGGTGTTGCGCGTGGCCTTCTGCTGTCCGCCGCCGGTGTCCTTGGTCGCCATAACCCCTCACCCCGCTCGGTTCGACGTTCTTGATCAGACCCTACAAGCAGGGTCTGACATCGGCCCCGCAGTTCCTACAACGTACGGGGGCCATCTCGATGATTCCCTCTGGCCGGGCTTTCCACCCTGTCGGACTGCTCGGCCCGAGGACCCGCTCAGCCGCCCGACAGCACCCTGACCAGGTCTTCTGCCGTGCGACAGCGGTCCAGGAGCTCCTTGACGTGATTTCGCGTTCCGCGAAGCGGTTCGAGGGTTGGGACCCGTTGGAGCGAGTCCCGGCCCGGGAGGTCGAAGATCACCGAGTCCCAGGAGGCCGCGGCGACGTCGTCGGCGTACTGCTCCAGGCAGCGGCCGCGGAAGTACGCGCGGGTGTCCTCCGGGGGCTTGGTGCGGGCTCGCTCGACCTCGTTCTCGTCCAGCAGGCGCTTGATGCGGCCGCGGGCCGCCAGTCGGTTGTAGAGGCCCTTGTCGGCGCGCACGTCGGCGTACTGGAGGTCCAGCAGGTGCAGTTTCGCGGCGTCCCAGTCGAGGTCGTCGCGGCGCCGGTAGCCCTCCATGAGTTCGCGCTTGGCGACCCAGTCGAGCTCGCCGGCGAGGCTCATGGGGTTGTTCTCGAGGCGGTTGAGGGTGTCCTCCCAGCGGGCCAGGATGTCCTTGGTCTGGTCGTCCGCGTCGGCGCCGAAGCGTTCTTCGACGTATTTGCGGGAGAGCTCGTAGTACTCCATCTGGAGCTGGACCGCGGTGAGTGTGCGGCCGCTGCGGAGGGTGACCAGGCGCTGGAGGGTGGGGTCGTGCGACACCTGGTGCAGGGTCCGTACCGGCTGGTCGACCGCGAGGTCCACCGCGATGAAGCCGTCCTCGATCATGGACAGGACGAGGGCCGTGGTGCCGAGCTTGAGGTAGGTCGAGATCTCCGAGAGGTTCGCGTCGCCGATGATCACGTGGAGGCGGCGGTACTTCTCGGCGTCGGCGTGGGGTTCGTCGCGGGTGTTGATGATCGGCCGCTTGAGGGTGGTCTCGAGGCCGACCTCGACCTCGAAGTAGTCGGCGCGCTGGCTGAGCTGGAAGCCGTGTTCGTGTCCGTCCTGGCCGATGCCGACGCGGCCGGCGCCTGCGAAGACCTGGCGGGAGACGAAGAAGGGCGTGAGGTGGCGCACGATGTCCGAGAAGGGGGTTTCCCGCTTCATCAGGTAGTTCTCGTGCGTGCCGTAGGAGGCGCCCTTGTTGTCGGTGTTGTTCTTGTAGAGGTGGATCGGTTGTGCGCCCGGGAGCTGGGCGGCACGCTCGGCGGCCTCGGCCATGATCCGCTCGCCGGCCTTGTCCCACAGGACGGCGTCCCAGGGGTTGGTGACCTCGGGAGAGCTGTATTCGGGGTGCGCGTGGTCGACGTAGAGCCGTGCGCCGTTGGTGAGGATGACGTTGGCCAGGCCGATGTCCTCGTCGGTGAGCTGGCTGGAGTCGGCGGCCTCGCGGGCGAGGTCGAAGCCCCGTGCGTCCCGCAGCGGATTCTCCTCCTCGAAGTCCCAGCGGGCCCGGCGGGCCCGGTGCATCGCCGCCGCGTAGGCGTTGACGATCTGGGATGAGGTGAGCATGGCATTGGCGTTGGGGTGGCCGGGGACGGAGATCCCGTACTCCGTCTCGATGCCCATTACTCGCCGTACGGTCATGCGGCCCTCCTTGCCCGGCGGCGCCCTCGGTCGGGGGCGCCGCTCAAGTACCGCTGGCGCTCCGGTGCGTGTGCGGTGCCCGTCCCCGCACTGCGCGACTCGGCGGTACCGAAGAGCCTAGAACGGCTCTGCGCTGGTGGGGAGATCATTTGCGTCATTGCCTTGCTCGCCTTTGGTCCGGTTAGTTGCCTGAAAAACAGTCGGCTGCGGGTACCCCGGTGAGGGCACCCGCAGCCGCCCTGTCTTTACAGGTACTGACCGGTGTTCGCCACCGTGTCGATGGAGCGCCCGGTGTCGGCGCCCTGCTTTCCGGTGATGAGCGTACGGATGTAGACGATCCGCTCGCCCTTCTTGCCGGAGATGCGGGCCCAGTCGTCGGGGTTGGTGGTGTTGGGCAGGTCCTCGTTCTCCTTGAACTCGTCCACGCAGGCCTGGAGGAGGTGGGAGACGCGGAGACCCTTGGCGTTGTGATCGAGGAAGTCCTTGATCGCCATCTTCTTGGCGCGGCCCACGATGTTCTCGATCATGGCGCCGGAGTTGAAGTCCTTGAAGTAGAGGACTTCCTTGTCGCCGTTGGCGTAGGTGACTTCCAGGAAGCGGTTTTCCTCGGATTCGGCGTACATGTGTTCCACGGCCGTCTGGATCATGCTCTGGACGGTGGTGGCCTTGCTGCCGCCGTGCTCGCCGACGTCGTCGGAGTGCAGCGGGAGGCGCTCGGTGAGGTACTTGGCGAAGATGTCCTTGGCGGCCTCGGCGTCGGGACGCTCGATCTTGATCTTCACGTCCAGGCGGCCGGGGCGCAGGATGGCGGGGTCGATCATGTCCTCACGGTTGGAGGCGCCGATCACGACCACGTTCTGCAGGCCTTCCACGCCGTCGATCTCGGCGAGCAGCTGGGGGACGATGGTGTTCTCCACGTCCGAGCTGACACCGGAGCCGCGGGTGCGGAAGAGGGATTCCATCTCGTCGAAGAAGACGATGACGGGTGTGCCCTCGCTGGCCTTCTCCCTCGCACGCTGGAAGACGAGGCGGATCTGCCGCTCGGTCTCACCGACGTACTTGTTGAGGAGCTCGGGGCCCTTGATGTTGAGGAAGAAGCTCTTGCCGGTGGCCTGGCCGGTGACCTCGGCGACCTTCTTGGCCAGCGAGTTGGCGACGGCCTTGGCGATGAGCGTCTTGCCGCATCCGGGGGGTCCGTAGAGCAGGACGCCCTTGGGCGGGCGCAGTTCGTGCTCCTTGAACAGGTCCGGGTAGAGGTACGGGAGCTCGACGGCGTCTCGGATGGCCTCGATCTGGCCGCCGAGTCCGCCGATCTGTTCGTAGCCGATGTCGGGGACTTCTTCGAGGACGAGTTCCTCGACCTCGCTCTTGGGCACGACCTCGTAGACGTAGCCGGAGCGCGGTTCGAGGAGCAAGGCGTCGCCGGGGCGGATGGTCACGTCGAGCAGCGGTTCGGCGAGCCGCACCACCCGCTCCTCGTCCGTGTGGCCCTGCACCAGGGCGCGCTCGCCGTCCTCGAGGATCTCCTTGAGGGTGACGATGTCGCCGACGCTCTCGTACTCCATGGCCTCGACCACGTTGAGAGCTTCGTTGAGCATCACTTCCTGGCCGCGCCGGAGCTCTTCGAGTTCGACGCTGGGGCTGACGTTCACCCGCAGTTTGCGGCCGCCGGTGAAGATGTCGGCGGTGCCGTCCTCGTTCGCTTCGAGGAAGACGCCGAAGCCGGCCGGCGGCTGTGCGAGCCGGTCGACCTCCTCCTTGAGGGCCACGATCTGGTCGCGGGCCTCACGGAGCGTGTTGGCGAGTCGCTCGTTCTGGGCGGACACGCCGGCCAGGTTGGTCTGCAGCTCGACGATCCGCTCTTCGAGAATCCTCGTGTGTCGCGGAGAGTCGGCGAGCTTGCGTCGCAGGACGGCGATCTCCTGCTCAAGGTAGGCAATCTGCCCGGACGGGTCGTCGGACCCTCGTCCCGGGCGGATGCCGCGGTTCATGTCGTCGTCGTGGGCTGCCACGGTCCTCACCTCCTCCAAGGGGAGCTGGACGCTTCCAGACCCTACCTGGGTGGGTGTCGATTGAAACCCCTAGATCACAAAGACTGTCGAGGTGTGTCCGATCTTCACCCTTGCGCTCTCCCTCACGCCAGGGGAATACCCACCGAACAAGATTGGAAAGCTGCCGAAGGTAGGGTCGAAGTGTTCAACACCCGTCAGAGCTGGCCGGATTCCCGTTCGGCCCGGCGCATAAACGGCAGGAGAGATGAGAGTGCAGCAGGAGGTCGGGGCCGACGGCGAGACCCTGGAGGTCTGGATCGACCAGGATCTCTGTACCGGTGACGGCATCTGTGCCCAGTACGCGCCCGAGGTGTTCGAGCTGGACATCGACGGTCTGGCCTATGTGAAGGGCTCGGACGACGAGCTTCTGCAGGACAGGGGCGCCACAACGCCCGTACCGCTGCCGCTTCTCAACGATGTGGTCGACTCGGCGAAGGAGTGTCCTGGCGACTGCATCCATGTACGTCGAGTTTCGGACAGGGTCGAGATCTACGGACCGGACGCAGAGTGACGACAAAGCCACCGTGCGTGACCGCTGTCTGATTTCTCACAGATGTGATCGCTTCGGTCAGACGGTGTGCGTGCCCGCGGGGGTCGAGCGGACGAACGCGCCGTCCTTCCACTGCCACTTCGCCTTGTCCTTCACGTCCGGACAGCAACTGGGTACGTCGGACGTGGAGTAGCCGAGCAGGGTCGCGAGGACGCTGCCGTCGCTCACCGTGAAGTCGGTGACGGTGTTGCGGGTCTTCGGGCTCAGCAGGGTGGCGACGACACGGGGTTCACCGGTGTCCTTCGCGCGTGTGATGACGTAGACGGCGTCGGGCGGGGTGCCCATGGGGGCGTCGCAGTGCACCACGACGACTGTTTCCGGCCGTCCGTCGCCGTCGAGGTCTCCGGAGACCTGTTTCTGGATCTTCGCCTTGACGGGTCCGCAGTCGATCGGGAAGTGGACGTCCGCGGGATCGGGGGCGGTCGCGACCACGGGGGCGGTTCTGGCCTCGTGGCCGGCCGCCTGGGCCGCCGTTGCCGGGTTGGGCTGCAGGACCGAGGAGAAGGCCACGACGCCTGCCACGGCGGTGGCGGTGGCGACCCAGTGGATCGGGCGGGTGTGCGTGTGTGCCAGTTCCGGGACGGCGGATTGCTGCACTAGGAGCGTCTCCTGTGAGGGCGTGCCGGTGGGGGTGGGGTGGCCAGCATGGTGCCACACGTCACAGGTCGGGGAAACGGCGGGGTGGGTACTTGTCCGGGTTGCCGTACGGCGGTTTCCGTCGCTCCCTCAACACGAAGGCGCCGGGGTGGAGTTCCCCTGGTCTGCGGGAACTCCACCCCGGCGCCTGTACGTTGACTGCGGCACGGGGCCGCCCTAGCGGCCGGAGCCCCCGTCGGCGTTGGGGCCGGTGTAGTCCTCGCCGTAGGCGCCCTTGGCGGGGCGGCGTCGGCGCATGGGGGGCTCGACGCCGTCGGCGAGGCGGCGGGCGGTGAGCAGGAAGCCGGTGTGGCCGATCATGCGGTGGTCCGGGCGGACGGCCAGGCCTTCCACGTGCCAGTTGCGGATCATCGACTCCCAGGAGGTCGGCTCGTTGAAGGAGCCGATCTCGCGGATGGACTCGACGGTCCGGGCGAGCTGGGTGGTGGTGGCGACGTAGCAGCACAGGATGCCGCCGGGGACGAGCGCCTTGGAGACGGCCTCGAGGCACTCCCAGGGGGCGAGCATGTCGAGGATGACGCGGTCGACGTCGGCGTCGGAGAGGTTGTCCTGGAGGTCGCCTACGGTGAGCTGCCAGGCGGGGTGCGGGCCGCCGAAGTAGCGCTCCACGTTCTGCTGGGCGATCTCGGCGAAGTCCTCGCGGCGCTCGTAGCTGTGCAGCATGCCCTGGTCGCCGATGGCGCGCAGCAGGAAGCTGCTGAGCGAGCCGGAGCCGACGCCGGCTTCCACGACGCGGGCGCCGGGGAAGATGTCGGCGAAGGCGAGGATCTGCCCCGCGTCCTTGGGGTAGACCACGGCGGCGCCGCGGGGCATGGACAGGACGTAGTCGGGGAGCAGGGGGCGCAGCGCGAGGTAGGCGACGTTACCGGTGGTGCGGACAACGCTGCCCTCGGGTGCGCCGATCAGCTCGTCGTGCGGGAAGGAACCCTTGTGGGTGTGGAAGTTCTTTCCCTCTTCGAGCGTGAACGTGTAGTGGCGGCCCTTGGGGTCGGTCAGCTGAACCTGGTCCCCGACCTTGAAGGGCCCGCGCCTGCGGGCGGCACCGGTCGGTTCGGACATGTGAACAGCCTACCGGTCCCCGGAGGGGCCGCCGACCACTAGGACGGTCTGGCCATGGCCTTCACGAAGGCGCGTTCCACGTCGGCCGCGGACAGGACGCCGTAGATCTCGCCGGTCTGCTCGACCACGAGGTATTCGGTGGCGGGGGTCGCGCGCAGGGTGTCCAGCAGGTCCTCGCCCGCGAGCTCCGCGGAGACGCGCATGCCGTCGGTGAGGTCCTGGGCGAGGCCGCTGACGGCGACCCAGGGTCGGCGGTGTTCGGGTACGCCGACGATGGCGGCCTCGCGGACGAGGGAGAGCGGGGTGCCCTCGGCGTCGACGACGACCAGGGCGCGGGCACCGGCGGCGTTGGCGCGGCGCAGGGCCTCGGAGAGGGGGGTGTCGGTCTCCACGGGGACGGCGCGGCGGGTGAGGGTGCGGGCGCGCAGGTCGGGGAGGTGTTCGCGCAGGCGTGCCATGCGCAGGCTGTTGCCGGCGCCGGTCCAGATGATCGCGGCGAGGATCGCGGCGAGCAGGGCGTCCATGACCGTGTCCATGCCGACGTTGTCCTCGGCGGAGGAGCCGAGCGCTCCGGACTGGGTGAGCAGGGGGAGGCCGATGAGGACGCAGACGGCGAGGGCGCGGCCGACCCAGGCGGCGGCGATGGTGCCGCTCATGGGCCTGCCGGTGATCTTCCAGACGACGGCGCGGAGCATGCGGCCGCCGTCGAGGGGGAGGCCGGGCAGGAGGTTGAAGGCGGCCACGATGAGGTTGGAGACCATCAGGCCGGCGAGCAGGACGCCCGGGACGGTGCCGGGTTCGACGGGCTGCATGGCGAGGTAGAAGAGGCCGGCGAGGATCAGGGAGAGCAGCGGGCCGACGAAGGCCAGTACGAACTCCCGGCCGGGGGTCTCGGCCTCTTTCTCGATCTCGGAGACGCCGCCGAAGAACTGGAGCTGGATGCGGCGGACGGGGAGCTTGAAGCGCAGTGCGGCGACGGTGTGCGCCAGTTCGTGGATGAGGACGGAGGCGTAGAAGGCGACCGCGAAGAAGAGGGAGACGAGGTAGCGGGCGGCGCCGAGCTCCGGCAGCACGCGGTCCAGCTGGCCGCCGAACACCCAGGTGATGAGCGCGGCGACGAGGAACCAGCTGGGGGCGACGTAGACGGGCACACCGAAGGGGCGTCCCATCAGCAGGCCGCCGCGGGGCTGGGGGGACGGGGGCGGGGGGTTCTTGGGGGCGCCGGAGTGGGCGAGGGTGCGGTGCTCGTCGTGGAAGGCCGCAGGGGTGTGGCCTGCGTCCGGCCCTTCGGGTTTGTGCGGGTCGGCGGGGGGTGAGGGCTGTCGGTGACCGCCCTGGGTGCGGTCGTGCCCATCAGCCGCACTCGCGCCCTCGCTTGCCGACGCGTCGGCCTCCGGGGCGGGTACGGGGGCGTCGGACGGGCGCCGACTCTCCCCGGGCTCAGCGCCCGTCTCCGGGAGACCGCCCGCCGCGTGAACTGCGTCGGCTTCAACGGGGCCGCCGCCGGCCTCGGAAGGGTCGTCGGCCGCTCGTGCCACGGGGCCGGTGTCGTCGGCCGTTGACGGTTCCGACGGGCGCCGACTCCCCTCGGGCTCGGTGGCGGTCTCCGGGCCGCCCGCCGCGGAGGCAGCGTCGGCTTCGACCGGGTCGTCGGCCGCTCGTGGCGAAGGGCCGGTGTCGTCGGACATCGGCGGTTCCGACGGGCGGCGGCTCCCCTCGGGCCCGGCGCCGGCCTCGGAGGTGGTCGCTGGCGGTTCCTGGGCGGGGTTGTCATCCGCGGTGGGTCGGTCGGCCGGGGCGGCGTCAGTGGCCCCGCCGGGTCGGGGTGTGTCGGCGTCCTGTGCGGAAGCACCGGCGGGGTTCGTGGTGGACGCCCCGGTTCCGTTCTCGTGCGGGTCGGGGGTCGTGGGGTCGGTGGTGTGGGCCGTGTGCCCTGCGTGGGGCTTGGCCGGCCGGTCCTTGCCGGACCGCGGCTGCCCGCTCCCGCCGCTCTCGTCCACGATGTCCCCTCGTTCGAAGCGTCTTCCGCGCCTGCCGTGCGGAAGGGTCTCGGGTCGATGGTATGCGGCGGTCGCGACGCGTTCCGCCCCGGCACCCCCCGTGTTTCCTCAGGGGGCACGGCGGTCACGGCCGCGAGTGGGTCACTGTCAGTGGCGGGCCGTATGGTCTGTGGTCATGGAGACGAGCACCGAGGACACGGCGGAAGCCGCGAGCGGCGACCCGGGGGCGGCGGTGGAGCCGGTCACGGCCGAACCGACGGCAGAGGGTACGGCGGAGGGGGCTGTAGAGGTATCGCGGCCTGCCGCCATAGCGCCGGCCTCCCTCTCCCCCTCTCGTGCCAATGACTTCATGCAGTGTCCGCTGCTCTACCGGTTCCGGGTGATCGACCGGCTTCCGGAGAAGCCGAGCGAGGCGGCGACCCGGGGGACCCTGGTGCACTCGGTCCTGGAGCGGCTCTTCGACGCCCCGGCCACCGAGCGCACCGCGCCCCGGGCCAAGTCGCTCGTCCCCGGCCAGTGGGACCGGCTCAGGGAGAGCCGGCCCGAGGTGGTGGAGCTGTTCGCCGACGATCCGGACGGCGAGCGGCTGGCGCTGTGGCTCGGTGAGGCGGAGCGGCTGGTCGAGCGGTGGTTCACGCTGGAGGATCCGACACGCCTGGAGCCCGCGGAGCGGGAGCTGTTCGTCGAGGCGGAGCTGGACTCGGGGCTGAGGCTGCGCGGGATCATCGACCGGGTCGACGTGGCGCCGACCGGTGAGGTGCGGATCGTCGACTACAAGACCGGCAAGGCGCCCCGGCCCGAGTACGCCGAGGGCGCGCTGTTCCAGATGAAGTTCTACGCCCTGGTGGTGTGGCGGCTGAAGAACGTGATCCCGCGCCGGCTCCAGCTCGTCTACCTCGGCAGCGGTGACGTGCTGACGTACGACCCCGTCCTCGCCGACCTGGAGCGCGTCGAGCGCAAGCTGCTGGCGCTGTGGGAGGCGATCCGGCAGGCGACGGAGACGGGCGACTGGCGGCCGCGCCCGACCAAGCTGTGCGGCTGGTGCGACCACCAGGAGCACTGCCCGGAGTTCGGCGGCACTCCCCCGCCCTACCCACTGCCGGTGACGTCCGAGATCGGTGAGCAGGGCAGAATGGGGCCGGACTAGCGAAGGAGA
Source organism: Streptomyces sp. SAI-127 (assembly GCF_029894425.1). Classification (NCBI taxonomy): domain Bacteria; kingdom Bacillati; phylum Actinomycetota; class Actinomycetes; order Kitasatosporales; family Streptomycetaceae; genus Streptomyces; species Streptomyces sp. SAI-127. Next base: position 8,312,224 of record NZ_JARXYJ010000001.1, on the reverse strand, counting down.
CTTACGTGGCCATCCGCGTCCTACTGGTCGACGACCAGCCGCTGCTGCGCACCGGCTTCCGGATGATCCTGGAGGCCGAGCAGGACATCGCGGTCGTGGGCGAGGCCGGAGACGGCCTTCAGGCTCTCGACCAGGTACGGGCCCTCCAGCCCGACGTGGTCCTCATGGACATCCGTATGCCTCGGATGGACGGTGTCGAGGCGACTCGGCAGATCACCGGGCCCGGGCGGGACGGCCCGGCCAAGGTGCTCGTGCTGACCACCTTCGACCTCGACGAGTACGTGGTGGAGGCGCTGCGGGCGGGGGCCAGCGGCTTCCTGCTCAAGGACGCCCCGGCCAACGAGCTCGTGCAGGCGATCCGGGTGGTGGCCGCGGGTGAGGCGATGCTCGCGCCGAGCATCACGCGTCGGCTCCTCGACAAGTACGCCACGCATCTGCCGTCCGGCGACGAGCCGGTGCCGGACACGCTGCACACGCTCACCGACCGCGAGGTCGAGGTGCTGAAGCTGGTGGCGCGCGGGCTGTCCAACGCGGAGATCGCCGCGGATCTGTTCGTCAGTGAGACCACCGTGAAGACGCATGTCGGTCACGTCCTGACCAAGCTGGGGCTCAGGGACCGGGTGCAGGCCGCGGTGTACGCGTACGAGAGCGGGCTGGTGCGTCCCGGCGCGCAGTAGCGGGAGCGGTACGAGCGAAGAGGGCGTCCCCTGCCTGACTGGGGGCGCCCTCTTCGTGTCTGCCGGCCGTCGGATCAGCCCTTGCTGAGCTCCCAGAAGCGGAACACCGTGGAGGCGTCGAGGCAGTACTCCAGGCCGTAGACGTCGTCACGGACGACGGCGTACTGCTTGGCCTGCCAGACCGGCAGGACGGGGACGTCCTCGGCGACGATGTCCTGGAGCGTGCCGAAGGGGTCGTCCGTCGCGGAGCGGTCCGGCTGGGCAGCGGTCTCCGGGATGAGCGAGCCGGTGATCTCGTTGTTGCTGTAGTTGTTGTCCAGCACGTTGCCCTTGCCGAAGAAGGGGGCCGTGAAGTTGTCGGCGTCCGGGTAGTCGGGCACCCAGCCCTTGACGTAGACGCCGTACTTTCCGGCGGCGATGTCCTTCTCGTACTGGTCGAAGGCCACGGACTTCACGTCGGCGTCGAACAGGCCGCTGGCGTTGAGCTGCCGGGCGATCGTCTTGAGTTCCTGGTCGGTGGCCGGGCCGTAGCGGGACGGCGTCGACCACAGGGTCAGCTTCACCTTGCCGGTGATGTTGTCGTCGGCGAGGGCGGCGGCCGCCTTGGACTTGGAGGGCTGGGCGCCGTAGGTGTCGAAGAAGGCCGTGTTGTGGCCCGCGACACCGGCCGGGATGATCGAGTAGAGCGGGGTCGCCGTGCCCTGGTAGACGTCGTGGATGAGGGCTTCACGGTCGATCAGGTAGGCGATCGCCTTGCGGACGCCGAGCCGGCCCGCGACCGGGTCGTCCATGTTGAAGACGAGGTGCTGGACCTCGGCGCTGGTGCCCTCGACGACCTCGACACCGGAGTCGGGCGAGGCGTTCTCGATGTCGGTGATGTCCCCCGCGGTCAGGCCGCGGTAGGCGATGTCGACCTTCTTGTCGGTCAGGGCGGTCTTCAGGGCGCTCTGGTCGCCGTGGAAGAACTTCAGCGTGACGCCGGAGTTCTGGGGGTCGGCGGTGCCCTTGTAGTTCTCGTTGACGGAGAACACGGCCTGGTCGTCGTCGAACGAGTCGAGCTGGTAGGGGCCGGAACCGACCGCCTTGCCGTCCTTGCGGAGGCTGTCGGCGTCGTACTGCGTGTGGTCGACGATCGCCCCGGCGCCGGAGGCGATCTTGCTCGGGAAGGTGGCGTCCGGGGTGTTGAGCTTGAAGACGACCGTCTTCTCGTCCGGTGTCTCGACCTTGTCGAGCATCGGGAACATGATCGCGGGACCGGCGTCGTCGTTGATCTTCAACGTGCGGTCGAAGGAGAACTTGACGTCCTCGGAGGTCAGCGGGTCGCCGTTGCTGAACTTGAGGCCGCCCTTGAGCGTGCACTCGTACACCTGGGTCTTGGTGTCGGTGAACTCGCAGCTCTGGGCGGCGTCGGGCTCCGGTTCCGTGCCGCCCTTGGGGAAGCTGAGCAGCGACTGGAAGACGTTGTTGAACAACAGCCAGGAGCCGGGGTCGTAGCCGGAGGCCGGGTCGGTGGCGAGGACGTCGTCGGACATCCCCATGACCACGGAGGAGCCGCCCGAGCCGGAGTCCCCCGACTCCGTGCCGCAGCCGGTCAGCAGACCGGCGCCCAGGCCCGCCACGATGGGCAGGACCTGCCACTGGATGCGCTTGTTCACGTGCGAGTGCCTTGTCGTCGATTCTTGTGGAATCCCCGGGCCTGTCCGCCGAGACCCGGGGTGCTGGAGGCGTCGCGGACGGTCAGCCGCTCACGCCTCGGCCGAGTTCCCACAGCTGCAGCGTCGACGAGGAGTTGAGCGCGTAGGCGGTGCCCGTGACGTCGTCGCGTGCGGCGACGTACTGGTTGCCCTGCCACAGCGGGAGCACGGGGACGTCGTCGGCGACGATGTCCTGGATCTTGGTCAGGCTTCCGGACGCGGCGATGCGGTCGGCCTCGCGGCGGGAGTCCGGGATCAGGGTGTTGCGGATCTCGCTGTTGTCGTACGGCGATCCGAGGAAGTTGTCCTTGTCGAGGAACGGGGCGAGGTAGTTGTCGGCGTCGGGGAAGTCCGGGAACCAGCCCATGCCGTAGACGTCGTACTTGCCCTTCTGCTCGGCCGGGCGGAAGGTGGCCCAGGGCGCGCCCTGGATGCTGACATCGAAGAGCCCGCTGTCGTTGAGCTGCTTCTGCAGGTCCTCGAACTCCTCCTTGGTGGCCGAGCCGTAGTGGTCGGTCGTGTAATGGAGGGTCAGCTTCACCGGGGTGGTGATGTCGGCCTGGGCCAGCAGGGACTTGGCCTTGGTGACGCTCGGGTCGCCGTACTTGTTGAAGAACGCGTTGGAGTGGCCGGTGATGGTGGCCGGGACCAGCGAGAAGAGCGGCTGGGCCTGGGTGCCGTAGACCTTGGAGACGAGTTCGCTGCGGTTGATGAGCTGAGCCATCGCCTGGCGCACGGCACGGGACTTCACGGCCGGGGCGTTGGTGTTGAAGGCGAGGTAGCGGATCTCCAGGCCGGCCATTTCGACGAGGTCGACGTCGCCGCCGGACTCGTCCGAGAGCTTGTTGATCTGCTGCGGCGACATGGTGCGGGTGATGAGGTCGATGTCGCCCTTTTCGAGGGCGGTGCCCATGTCGTCGGCGTCCGGGTAGGAGCGCAGTTCGACCTTGTCGTTGTTCACCGTCAACGACCCCTTGTAGTTGGGGTTCTTGGTGAACACGGCGTCGACGAGCTCGTCGTTCTTGACGTCGGGCTTCATGGTGTAGGGGCCGGAGCCGTCGACGTCGAAGCCGTCGCGGAGCTTGTCCTTCGCGTAGTCGTCGGGGTTGACGATGCCGGCGACCGGGGTCGACAGCTTGTACGGGAAGGTGGCGTCGGCGGTCTTGAGGTGGAAGATGACCTCGCGGTCGCCCTTGGTCTCCACGGTGTCGATGGTGGACAGCAGGGCGAAGACGCCGGAGTCCGCCTTGAGGGCGCGGGCGCGGTCGATGGAGTACTTCACGTCCGCCGCGGTGATGGCATCGCCGCTCGCGAACTTCAGGCCGTCGCGCAGGGTGCAGACGTAGCGTTCGTTGCCGCTGTCGCTGAAGCCGCAGGACTGGGCCGCCTCGGGCACGGGGTCGCCGTCGCCCTTGGGCTGGATCATCAGGGTCTGCACGGTCTGGCGCAGGACGTTCCAGGTGCCGACGTCGTAGGCGTAGGCGGGGTCGAGCGGCGCAGGAGCTTCCTTCGTGGCGGTGAACCGGTCCGTGGTGCCGACAGCTATCGCGTCACTTGCGCCGCTGCCGCTGTCGGAGCCGCCGCAGGCGGCGAGCACCGGCGCGAGCAGACCGATGACGGCCGGCAGCACCAAAGTCTTGCGGTTCATGCTCGAGTTTCTCCACAGCTGTTCAGTCCGTGTACCCGGCATGCATGGGTGGTGCGGCGGATCACGGGGTTAGGGCGATGTTCTCACCAGGAGATTAGTCCGCACCTGCAGGAGGGTTCGCAGCCACCGGAGTTGGGCTTCCATCACACAGCGGAACCGGGTGTGGACGCACCGAAAACCCGTCAGGGGAAGGATTGGTGCAGGGTTTCACCAATCGGGACACATGGGCGCGTCCGCACCCCTCGAAACGGGGCGTCCGGCACAGCCTCGGTCACCTGTCGAGACCCCGCCGAGTGGGGAACCTCACACCCGTAACAGGACGGCGGCGGACCGGAATTCGGCCATCCGGCGTGCTTCGAATTATTGCGACAGGGACCTCGGGAATTACCGCGTTATCCGCGCTGCACGCTGGGTGAACAGCTGAGGCATTTCCGTCATCGAAGGGTGATCAGGCCGCGCAGAAATGTCAGGTCGACCTCTTCGAGGGAGCCGACGACGGTGCGTCCGGGGGCCTGGGCGATGGGAGCGACCGAGGGCACGACCACGACCTGGCAGCCGGCGGCCTCGGCCGCTGCGACACCGGTGGCGGTGTCCTCGACCACCGCGCATCTGGCCGGATCGGCGCCGAGTCCGGCGGCGGCGAACAGGTAGGGGTCCGGGTGCGGCTTGGTGCGCGGCACCTCGTCCCCGGCGACCGTGAGGGCGAAGTGCTGGGGGCCCAGGGAGGTGAGGACCCGGTCGATGATGCGCCGGTGCGAGGCGGAGACCAGGGCGGTGGGGATCCGGTGCGCGGACAGCTCGGCCAGCAGCCGGGTGGCCCCGGGCATCAGGGGCAGGGCGTGGCCGATACGGTCCTCGAAGCCCTGGTTGAGCAGGACGGTGAGCTCGGCGAGCGTGATGTCGGCGCCGGTGGCCTCGATCAGGAAGCCCGCGCTGCGGGTCATGGGGCCGCCGACCACGACATGGCGCCAGGAGTCGTCGAGGGTGTGGCCGAGGCGCGCGAAGATCTCGACTTCGACGTCCCACCAGAAGCCCTCGGTGTCCACCAGGGTGCCGTCCATGTCGAGGAGTACGGCCTGGAGGGCGGAGCCGTCTGCCGTACGGGTCAATGGCGCGGGGACCGTGCTGGTCATCCACGTACCTCCTTGAGGGACGAGCAGGCCGGTTCCCACGAAGGGAACCGGCCTGCTGTGGACCGACCAGTGTACGACTTATCCGATCAGTGTGCTCGGCGAGCCGGGATGCGGCGGCTCAGCGGGCGTTGAAGTACTTCGCCTCCGGGTGGTGGATGACGATCGCGTCGGTGGACTGCTCGGGGTGGAGCTGGAACTCCTCGCTCAGGTGGACGCCGATGCGCTCGGGCTGGAGCAGGTCGGCGATCTTGGCGCGGTCCTCCAGGTTGGGGCAGGCGCCGTAGCCGAGGGAGAAGCGGGCGCCCCGGTACTTGAGGGCGAACATGTCCTCTACGTCGGCGGGGTCCTCGCCGGAGAAGCCGAGTTCCGAACGCACGCGCGCGTGCCAGTACTCGGCGAGCGCCTCGGCCAACTGGACGGACAGGCCGTGCAGTTCGAGGTAGTCGCGGTAGGCGTTGGCCTCGAAGAGCTTGGCGGTCTGCTCGCCGATCCGCGAGCCGACGGTGACGACCTGGAGGCCGACCACGTCGGTCTCCCCCGACTCCTCCGGGCGGAAGAAGTCGGCGAGGCAGAGCCGGCGGCCGCGGCGCTGGCGCGGGAAGGTGAAGCGGGTGCGCTCGTTGCCCTCCTGGTCCAGGATGATCAGGTCGTCGTCCTTGGACACGCACGGGAAGTAGCCGTAGACGACGGCGGCTTCCAGCAGGTTGTCGGTCTGCAGCCGGTCCAGCAGACCGCGCAGCCGGGGCCGCCCGTCGGTCTCGACGAGCTCCTCGTACGTCGGTCCCTCGCCGGTGCGGGCCTGCTTGAGCCCCCACTGGCCCTTGAACAGGGCACCTTCGTCGAGCCAGGAGGCGTACTCCTTGAGCTGGATGCCCTTGATGACACGGGTGTCCCAGAACGGCGGGGTGGGCACCGGGTTGTCGGTGGCCACGTCGGAGCGGACATGCCCCTCTTCGGGCCGCTCCTCCTCGACGGTCACGGCACTCGCGCGCACCCGGCGCTGCTTGAGCTCGGGCAGCTTGGCGCCGGGCACGCCCCGCTTGACGCCGATGAGGGCGTCCATGAGGCGCAGGCCCTCGAACGCGTCGCGGGCGTAGCGGACCTCGCCCTGGTAGATCTCGTGCAGGTCCTGTTCGACGTACGCCCGGGTCAGCGCGGCTCCGCCCAGGATGACCGGGAAGTCGGCGGCCATGCCGCGCTGGTTGAGCTCCTCCAGGTTCTCCTTCATGATCACCGTTGACTTGACCAGCAGGCCGGACATGCCGATGACGTCGGCGCGGTGCTCGGCGGCGGCCTCCAGGATCGCGGAGACCGGCTGCTTGATGCCGAGGTTGACGACGTTGTAGCCGTTGTTGGACAGGATGATGTCGACGAGGTTCTTGCCGATGTCGTGGACGTCGCCGCGGACGGTGGCGAGCACGATGGTGCCCTTGCCGGCCTCGTCGCCCTCGACCTTCTCCATGTGCGGTTCCAGGTAGGCCACCGCGGTCTTCATCACCTCGGCGGACTGGAGGACGAACGGCAGCTGCATCTGGCCGGAGCCGAACAGCTCGCCGACGACCTTCATGCCGTCCAGGAGGGTGTCGTTGACGATGTCGAGGGCGGGGCGGGACTGGAGGGCCTCGTCGAGGTCGGCCTCCAGGCCGTTCTTCTCGCCGTCGATGATGCGGCGCTTGAGGCGCTCGTCCAGGGGCAGGGCGGCCAGTTCCTCGGCGCGGCCCGCCTTCAGGGACTTGGTGGTGGCGCCCTCGAACAGGGCCATCAGCTTCTGGAGGGGGTCGTAGCCCTCGGCGCGGCGGTCGTAGATGAGGTCGAGGGCCGTCTGGACCTCTTCCTCGCTGAAGCGGGCGATGGGCAGGATCTTCGACGCGTGGACGATCGCCGAGTCCAGGCCCGCCTTGACGCACTCGTCGAGGAAGACCGAGTTGAGCAGGACGCGGGCGGCCGGGTTGAGGCCGAAGGAGATGTTGGACAGACCCAGCGTGGTCTGGACGTCCGGGTGGCGGCGCTTGAGTTCGCGGATCGCCTCGATGGTGGCGAGGCCGTCCTTGCGGGACTCCTCCTGACCGGTGCAGATGGTGAAGGTCAGGGTGTCGATGAGGATGTCCGACTCGTGGATGCCCCAGTTGCCGGTCAGGTCCTCGATGAGCCGTTCGGCGATGGCGACCTTGTGCTCGGGGGTGCGGGCCTGGCCCTCCTCGTCGATCGTGAGGGCGATCAGCGCGGCGCCGTGCTCCTGGGCGAGCTTGGTGACCTTCGCGAAGCGGGACTCCGGGCCGTCGCCGTCCTCGTAGTTGACGGAGTTGATGACCGCGCGGCCGCCGAGCTTCTCCAGACCGGCCCGGATGACGGGGACCTCGGTGGAGTCCAGGACGATCGGCAGGGTGGAGGCGGTGGCGAAACGGCCGGCCAGCTCCTTCATGTCCGCCACACCGTCGCGGCCGACGTAGTCCACGCAGAGGTCCAGCATGTGGGCGCCCTCGCGGATCTGCTCGCGGGCCATCTCCACACAGTCGTCCCAGCGGGCCTCCAGCATGGCCTCGCGGAACTTCTTCGAGCCGTTGGCGTTGGTGCGCTCGCCGATGGCCAGGTAGGAGGTGTCCTGACGGAACGGGACCGTCTGGTAGAGGGAGGCGGCGCCGGGCTCGGGCTGTGGGGTGCGCTCGGAGGGCGTGAGGTCGCGGACGCGTTCGACGACCTGGCGCAGGTGCTCGGGGGTGGTGCCGCAGCAGCCGCCGATCAGGGAGAGGCCGTAGTCGCGGACGAAGTTCTCCTGGGCGTCGGCCAGGCCCTCGGGATCGAGCGGGAAGTGCGCGCCGTCCTTCGTGAGGATCGGCAGGCCCGCGTTCGGCATGCACAGCAGCGGGATGCGGGAGTGCCGGGCGAGGTACCGCAGGTGCTCGCTCATCTCGGCCGGGCCGGTCGAGCAGTTCAGGCCGATCATGTCGATGCCGAGCGGCTCCAGCGCGGTCAGCGCGGCGCCGATCTCGGAGCCGAGCAGCATGGTGCCGGTGGTCTCGAACGCCATGGAGACCACCAGGGGCACATCGGCGCCGGTCGCCTCCAGTGCGCGGCGGGCGCCCAGTACGGAGGCCTTCGTCTGGAGCAGGTCCTGCGTGGTCTCGACGATCAGGGCGTCGGCGCCGCCGGCGAGCAGTCCCTCGACGTTGGCCTGGTAGCCGTCGCGGATCGTGGCGTAGTCGATGTGGCCGAGGGTGGGCAGCTTGGTGCCCGGCCCGACCGAACCCAGGACCCAGCGCGGGCGGCCGTCGCGGGCGGCGTACTCGTCGGCCGCCTCGCGGGCGATCCGGGCACCCGCCTCGGACAGCTCGTGCACGCGGTCGGCGATGTCGTACTCCGACGCGGCCGTGTGGTTGGACCCGAAGGTGTTGGTCTCGACGCAGTCGACGCCCACCGCGAAGTACGCGTCGTGGACGGAGCGGACGATGTCCGGGCGGGTCACGTTGAGGATCTCGTTGCAGCCCTCGAGATTCTCGAAGTCCTCAAGAGTGGGGTCCTGGGCCTGCAGCATGGTGCCCATCGCTCCGTCGGCGACCACCACTCTGGTGGCGAGTGCCTCACGGAGCGCGGACACACGGGTCCGGCTGTCGGCGGAAGGGGTCAGTGGCGACGAGGCCATGAAGGGGCTCCCTCAGTTGCGACGGCTGTCGGCTTCAGGCGCCCGCGAGACGTCCCACGCCGGGCGCACCACGCCAGGGTAGCCGGGTCCCCGCCGGGATGTTCGGCACGTCCACGGGACGGACGAGGTTGGCGGCCAGGTCACCAACGGGATACCAGTGACACAACAGTTGCCGACCGACCATTAGCGGGAGGTCGGCATGGACCGGTAGTGTTCGACATTGCCGAACAGCGGCAGCGGCGCCGTAACACTCGGGTGTCGAAGCGGACGGAGGCAGGACGGCGATGGCACGGAACATCCAGTCGCTCGAACGGGCGGCCGCGATGCTGCGGCTCCTCGCGGGCGGCGAGCGGAGACTCGGCCTGTCGGACATCGCCTCGTCCCTGGGCCTCGCCAAGGGCACCGCGCACGGCATCCTGCGCACCCTCCAGCAGGAGGGGTTCGTGGAACAGGACGAGGCCTCCGGGCGGTATCAGCTGGGCGCCGAGCTGCTGCGCCTGGGCACCACCTATCTGGACGTGCACGAGCTGCGCGCGCGGGCGCTCGTCTGGACGGACGACCTGGCCCGCTCCAGCGGCGAGAGCGTCCATCTGGGCGTGCTGCACCAGCACGGCGTGCTCATCGTGCACCACGTCTTCCGGCCCGACGACAGCCGGCAGGTGCTGGAGATCGGGGCCATGCAGCCCCTGCACTGCACGGCGCTGGGCAAGGTGCTCTCGGCGTACGACCCGGTCGCGCACAGCGAGGCGCTGGAGAGCGACCGCAAGGCGTTCACCGACCGGACGGTGTGCGAGCTGGAGGAGTTCGAGCAGATCCTCGACGTCACGCGCGCGCGTGGGTACGCGGCGGACGTGGAGGAGACCTGGGAGGGTGTCGCGTCCATCGCCGCGCCCATCCACGACCGGCGGCGCATGCCGGTCGGCGCGGTCGGCATCACGGGCGCCGTGGAGCGGCTGTGCCGGCCCGAGGAAGAGGGCGCGCTGCGCCCGGAGCTGATCGCGGCCGTGCGGGACTGCGCCCGCGCGGTCTCGCGGGACCTGGGCGCCGGGCGGTTCTGAGAGGTACGTGGGAGTCAGCGGGCGAGGGCCGGGCGTCGGGCGACGTCCCGGCCCTCGCCGTACGCTGACACAACGGGCATACCGTCCGGTCGGCACACAGCGTGTCCGGCGTCGCGCCCTGCGCAGTCACCCCACAAGATCGACAGCTCACAGCGATCAATAACGATCGCGTTTTCGATAACAGAACCCTTGACGTGCGCGTAACGCCGGAGCAAGACTCCCGTCCATCGGTCGGCATTGTCGAACACCTACCGGCAATACGCGCTAGAGTGTGACAACGCCAAGGGCCGGCATCGCTCTCACCCCCGAGGGCAAGCTCGAACCTCCGGAGGGACCCGGGGTTCGGTCCCCTGGACGAAGGACAAAGGAGTCGCGGGTGTCCAGCTCCGACATCTTCATCGGCGAGACCATCGGTACCGCCATACTCATCCTGCTCGGTGGCGGCGTGTGCGCCGCCGTCACGCTGAAGGCCTCCAAGGCGCGCAACGCCGGCTGGCTCGCCATCACCTTCGGGTGGGGCTTCGCCGTTCTGACGGCCGTCTACACCTCGGCGCCGCTCTCCGGCGCCCACCTCAACCCGGCCGTCACGCTGGCGCTCGCGCTCAAGAAGGACGGCATCCCCTGGAGTGACGTCCCGATCTACTGGGGCGGGCAGCTGCTCGGCGCCATGATCGGTGCGGCGCTGGTCTGGATCGCCTACTACGGCCAGTTCCACGCTCACCTGACCGACAAGGAGATCGTCGGCGCTCCGGGCGCGCAGGCCACGACCGCCAAGGCCGTCGAGGCACAGGAGAAGGGCGCCGGCCCGGTGCTGGGCATCTTCTCCACCGGCCCCGAGGTCCGGGTCGCCTGGCAGAACGTCGCCACCGAGGTCATCGGCACGATCGTGCTGGTGCTCGCCGTTCTCACGCAGGGTCTCAACGGTGACGGCAAGGGCCTGGGCACCCTGGGCGCCCTGATCACCGCGCTCGTCGTCGTCTCCATCGGTCTGTCCCTCGGCGGCCCGACCGGGTACGCGATCAACCCGGCCCGTGACCTCGGTCCGCGTGTCGTGCACGCCCTCCTGCCCCTGCCCAACAAGGGCGGCTCCGACTGGAGCTACGCCTGGGTCCCGGTCGTCGGTCCGCTGATCGGCGGCGCGATCGCTGCAGGCATCTACAACATCGCTTTCGCTTAGACCATCTGACGCAGTCGCAGAGCAAAGCCGTAGTAGATCAGTCGTAACCAGTCCCCTTACTCACGGAACCCCGGGAGCACACAGTGACCGACGCCCACACCGCCGGCCCCTTCATCGCCGCCATCGACCAGGGCACCACCTCCAGCCGCTGCATCGTCTTCGACAGGGACGGCCGTATCGTCTCGGTCGACCAGAAGGAGCACGAGCAGATCTTCCCGAAGCCGGGCTGGGTCGAGCACAACGCCACCGAGATCTGGACCAACGTCGAGGAAGTCGTCGCCGGAGCCATCCAGAAGGCCGGCATCACCCGCGACGACATCAAGGCCATCGGCATCACCAACCAGCGCGAGACCACTCTCCTCTGGGACAAGAACACCGGTGAGCCCGTCCACAACGCCATCGTCTGGCAGGACACCCGCACCGACGCCCTGTGCCGGGAGCTCGGCCGCAACGTCGGTCAGGACCGCTTCCGCCGCGAGACCGGTCTTCCCCTCGCCTCGTACTTCGCCGGCCCGAAGGCCCGCTGGCTGCTCGACAACGTCGAGGGGCTGCGTGAGCGCGCCGAGCGCGGCGAGATCCTCTTCGGCACCATGGACAGCTGGGTCATCTGGAACCTGACGGGCGGTGTGAACGGCGGTCACCACGTCACCGACGTCACCAACGCCTCCCGCACCATGCTGATGAACCTCCACACGCTGGAGTGGGACGAGAAGATCGCCGAGTCCATCGGTGTGCCGCTGTCGATGCTCCCCGAGATCCGCTCCTCCGCCGAGGTCTACGGCGAGGTCACCGGCGGCAAGCTGGGCGACCTGCTCGGCGGCATCCCGGTCGCCTCGGCGCTCGGTGACCAGCAGGCGGCCCTGTTCGGCCAGACCTGTTTCGCCGAGGGCGAGGCCAAGTCGACGTACGGCACCGGCACGTTCATGCTGATGAACACCGGTGACAAGATCATCAACTCGTACTCGGGACTGCTGACCACGGTCGGCTACCGCATCGGCGACGAGGCACCGGTCTACGCCCTGGAGGGCTCGATCGCCGTCACCGGTTCGCTGGTGCAGTGGATGCGCGACCAGATGGGCCTGATCTCCACCGCCGCCGAGATCGAGACGCTCGCGCTCTCGGTCGAGGACAACGGCGGCGCGTACTTCGTGCCGGCGTTCTCCGGGCTCTTCGCCCCGTACTGGCGCCCGGACGCCCGCGGTGTGATCGCCGGCCTCACCCGGTACGTCACCAAGGCGCACATCGCCCGTGCCGTCCTGGAGGCCACCGCCTGGCAGACCCGTGAGATCAGCGACGCCATGACCAAGGACTCCGGTGTCGAGCTGGCAGCTCTCAAGGTCGACGGCGGCATGACCTCCAACAACCTGCTGATGCAGACGCTCTCGGACTTCCTGGACGCCCCCGTGGTGCGCCCGATGGTCGCCGAGACCACCTGCCTCGGCGCCGCCTACGCCGCCGGTCTCGCCGTCGGCTTCTGGACCAGCACCGACGACCTGCGCGCCAACTGGCGCCGGGCCGCCGAGTGGACCCCCAACATGGCCGCGGAGAAGCGCGACCGTGAGTACAAGAGCTGGCTCAAGGCCGTCGAGCGGACCATGGGCTGGCTCGAGGACGAGAACTGACGAGAGCGCTCACCCAAGCTCATCTCGAAGTTCTGATGAGGAGTAAGAACCCCACATGACCAGTCAGTCCACCCTGCAGTCCGTGCCTGCCCTCGGTACGCGCCCGGCCTCCGGCTCCCACCCGAGCCGCGCCGAGACCCGGGAGCAGCTCTCCAAGGCGTCGTACGACCTTCTCGTGATCGGCGGCGGCATCCTGGGCATCTCCACCGCCTGGCACGCCGCGCAGTCCGGCCTCAGGGTGGCACTGGTCGACGCCGGCGACTTCGCCGGCGCCACCTCCTCCGCCTCCTCCAAGCTGCTCCACGGCGGTCTGCGCTATCTGCAGACCGGCGCGGTGAAGCTGGTGGCGGAGAACCACTTCGAGCGCCGTGCGGTCTCCCGCCAGGTGGCTCCCCACCTGGCGAACCCGCTCACCTTCTACCTCCCCGTGTACAAGGGCGGGCCGCACGGCGCCGCGAAGCTCGGGGCGGGCGTCTTCGCCTACTCCGCGCTCTCGGCGTTCGGTGACGGCGTCGGTCACCTCCTGTCCCCCGCCAAGGCGGCGCAGGACGTGCCCGAGCTGCGCACCGAGAATCTCAAGGCCGTGGCCGTGTACGGCGACGACCAGATGAACGACGCGCGCATGGCGCTGATGACGGTCCGCGCGGCCGTCGAGGCGGGCGCGGTCGTGCTCAACCACGCCGAGGTGACCGGCCTCAGGTTCACCAAGGGCCGGGTGACGGGCGCGGATCTGCGCGACCGGCAGTCCGGTGACGAGTTCGGCGTGAACGCACGGCTCGTGCTGAACGCGACCGGGCCGTGGGTGGACCACCTGCGCAAGATGGAGGACCCGAACGCGGCTCCGTCCATCCGCCTGTCCAAGGGCGCGCACCTGGTCCTGAAGCGGACGTCTCCGTGGAGGGCCGCGCTGGCCACCCCGATCGACAAGTACCGGATCACCTTCGCCCTCCCGTGGGAGGACATGCTCCTGCTCGGCACGACCGACGAGGAGTTCGAGGGCGACCCGGCCGAGGTCGCGGTCACCGAGAAGGACACGGCCCAGATACTCGACGAGGCCGCGTTCTCCGTCCGCGACCAGCAGCTGTCCCGCGATCTGATCACGTACTCCTTCGCCGGTCTGCGTGTGCTGCCGGGCGGCCCCGGCAGCACGGCCAAGGCCAAGCGCGAGACCGTGGTCACGGAGGGCCGTGGCGGCATGCTGTCCGTCGCGGGCGGCAAGTGGACGACCTTCCGGCACATCGGCCGTACGGTCATGCAGAAGCTGGAGGCGCTGCCGGGCGCTCCGCTCGGCGACGACTACGAGCCCATCGCGTCCCTGCCGAAGAAGCTTCCGCTGCCCGGTGTCGCCAACCCGCGCGCGATCGCGCACCGCCTGCTGGTGGACAACCCGGCACCGGGTCCGCGCATGGCCGCCGACACGGCGAAGCATCTGGCCACGCATTACGGGTCGTTGGCCTTCGACATCGCCCGACTGGCCAACGAGAGCCCCGAACTGGGTCAGCGGGTGCATCCGGACGCGCCGGAGATCTGGGCGCAGGTCGTCTACGCGCGGGACAACGAATGGGCCGAGACCGCGGATGACGTGCTGCGGCGCAGGACCACGTTGACGATTCGCGGGCTTGCCACGGACGACGTCCGGGCGAAGGTGCAGGATCTGCTCGACAAGAAGTGAGCGGTGACACGGAAAGGGCGGCCCCTCGACGAGGGGCCGCCCTTTTCTCGGAAGCCGCAAGTCGATGCGGCCCCGCCTACATGGCCTCTACGACCGCCCGCACTGACTCCACCACGGTCAACTCCCGGCGCTTCACGATCAGTTCGCGGCCGATGAGCAGAGCCCTGCGTGACGCCTGGACCGGGTCCTCCAGCGTCGTCAGGTCGGTCAGGTGGGCGAAGCCGATGATCCTGCGGATGATTTCCGTGCCCGCGTAGCCGAGGGACTCCGTCCAGACCTTCCCCAGGAAGCGGTCCAGGTAGGCGTCGTCGAAGAACGTGTCCACCCGGGTCGGCCACAGGCGGCGGAACTCCGTCTCGAACGCCTCCCAGGACAGCCGGAGTTGGTCGGCGTGGTCGGTCAAGCCGCCCAGCGCGCGGGCCCGTTCCTCCGAGACCAGGGCGTTGGCCCAGTACAGGCCCAGGTCGAAGCCGATGGGGCCCACGAAGGAGAACTCGGGGTCGAAGACCCGTACCACGGGGGCGCCGTCACGGGTGCCGACCATGACGCTGCCGGTGTGGAGGTCACCGTGGAGGAGGGCCTGGGCGCCGGTCATGAACAGGTGCCTGAGCTCGGCCACCTCCGTGCGGAGCTCCGCGTCCGCCCGGAAGGACAGCGCCAGGTCGGCCACGCCCTCGTGCCAGTGGTTGTGTTCGTGTTCGATGTACGGCTCCGACAACACCACGTCTTCCGTGATCTTGCAGAGCTCCGGGCTCACCGAGGCCGCGATCTGCGCCTTGCGCTCCGCCGACGGCATGCCGAAGTCGCTCGTGGCGAAGGAGAGCCGGGCGACCAGTTCGCCGATGCGGGCCGAGGTGTGGGGGCCGTACGACGCTCCCTCGTTCAGGAGGGTGCGCAGGACCTCCAGGTCCGACATGTCCTCCATGACGAGTGCGTAGTTCTCGGAGTCGTAGCCGTGAATCGACGGGATCTCGTCGGGGGCGACCTTCGCGATCTGCTCGTAGGCGCGGGCCTCGGCGTCGGCGCGGTCGGGGTTCATCGGCCAGGACGGGCCCGCCACCCGCACCCAGGGCAGGGCCTGCTTCACGGCGAGGCTGCGGGTGCCGTCCGCCGAGGAGGCGAGGAAGACCCGGTTCATGTTGCCGTCGGAGACCTCCCGTACGGCGATGTCGCCCAGGTCCTCCCAGTGCCCGCGCTCGCTCAGGTACGCCGGGATGTCGTCGGTCTCCAGGATGCGGTAGCCCATGTGTCTCCTCAGGACGAACGGCGCTTGGACAGAGTGAAGCTGAACACCAGGGCGAGGATGAGGACCGCGCCCTCGACGACGTCCTGGGTGTAGTACGGCAGGCCCTTGATGGTCAGACCGGTGGTGATGATGCCGATGAGCACCGCGCCCAGGGCCGTGCCCCAGACGTTCGGGCGGCCCCGCCCGAGCACGGAGGTGCCGACCAGCGCCACGGCCACCGCCTCGAGCAGCTGGGAGGTTCCGGCGGAGACGTCGCCCTGGCCGATGCGGGCGGCCAGGATCAGGCCGCCGATCGAGGCGAGGACGCCGGAGAGGACGTAGGCCAGGGCCCGGTACGCGCCGACGCGGATGCCGGCCAGGCGGGAGGCCTCGGGGTTGGCGCCGATGGCGTACAGCACGCGGCCCCAGCGGGTGCGGGCGAGGAAGACCCAGGCGGCGACCGTCAGGCCGCCGAAGACGAGGACCGAGATGGGGATGCCGAGGACCGTGCCGCGGTCGATCTTCAGGAAGCCGGCGGTGAATTTGCCGGGGGCCGTGGTGCCGTCGTCCAGGGTCATGCCGGGGGTGATGGACTGGCCGTCGACCAGGATGAGCTTGCTGCCCTGGATCACGAACATGGTGCCGAGGGTGGCGAGCATGTCGGGGATCTTCAGTACGACGATCAGCAGGGCGTTGAGGAGGCCGGCGAGGGCGCCCGCCGCCAGCACCGCGATGATGGCGACCGCGCCGACCTGGTTGAAGACGACCATCGTCTGGGCGGCGACCGAGACGCCGAGGCCCGCGACCGCGCCGACGGACATGTCCATTCCGCCGACGGCCATGGTGAGGGTGACGCCGAGGCCGAGGATCGCGGCGACGGAGACGTAGCGGAGGGTGTCGAGGAGGGTCGCCGACTCGCGGAAGGAGCCCTCGCTCAGCGCGAAGTACAGGAACAGCGCGACCGTGACGAAGATGAAGCCGTACTTGATGACGGCGTTCTGGACGCGTACGGCGGTCGAGCTCGCCGGGGCGGTCGCCGACTTCGTGGGGACCTCGGTGCTCTGGGTGGTGGTCATGGCGTAGTTCCTCAGGGAGCCGGGGTCACACGGACGCGGAGATGGTCTGGATGACGCGGTCGCGTTCCGCGTCCTCGCCGTACGCGTCGAGGTGGATCTCTCCGGCGGCGAGCACGACGACCCGGTCGGCGATCTCGAGGACCTCGTCGACGTCGGCGGACAGCACGAGTACGGCGGCGCCCTCGGCGGCGAGGGCCCTGGCACGGCGGCCGATGTCCCGGCGGGCACCGATGTCCACGCCTCGGAACGGCTCGTCCAGGATCAGGACACGGGGTGTCTCGGCGAGCCAGCGGCCCACGACGACCTTCTGCTGGTTGCCGCCGGAGAGTTCCTCCACGGTGCTGTGCTCGTCGCGGGCGACGACGCCGAGTGCCTCGATGGTCTCGCGGCCGAGGGCGTCCTCCCTCGACCGCTGGACGAGACCGGCCCGGGACAGCGACTTCAGGAACGGCAGCGAGATGTTCTGGGCCAGCGACCAGCCGGGGACGAGCGCGTCGGCGTGCCGGTCCTCGGGGACCAGGTGAATGCCCGCGCGGATCGCGTCGGAGGGCCTTTTCGGCTCGTACGGCCTGCCGTCCAGTTCGGCGGAACCGGTCGCGAAGGGCTCGGCGCCGAACAGGCCGCGGGCCAGCTCGGTCTTGCCGGCGCCCAACAGTCCGACCACACCGGTGACTTCGCCCGCGCGGAGGTCGAGGTCGAGAGGTGCCCGGCCCGCGAGGAGTCGGACTCCTCGCAGGGACAGGGCGACATCGCCGAGAGCCGCTTCCCGCACCGGCCGTGCCGTCGTCACCTCCTGCGCCTGGGCCAGCATCGCGCGCAGGGCGCTGTCCCAGTCGAAGGGTTTGGTCTGGTCCTCGGTGAGACGGCCGTCCCGCAGGACGACCAGGCGGTCGGCGAGCGCGTCGATCTCGCCGAGGCGGTGGGAGACGTAGAGGACCGCTATGCCGTCGTCCCGCATCTTCTCGACGAGTGCGAAAAGGCGTTGGGCCTCGGCGGCGGACAGGGCGGAGGTCGGTTCGTCGAGGATCAGCAGCCGGGGGCGGGTCGCGAGGGCGCGGGCGAGGATCAGCAACTGGCGGTCGGAGATGCCGAGTTCGCCGACCTCGCGGCGCAGCACGGAGTCGCTCCAGCCGAGATCGAGACCTGCCTGGATCTCGCGGGCGCGCGCCAGGACCCGGCGCCCGTTCAGGAACGGGTTCCCGCGCTTCTGCGCCAGCTCCTCGAAGACCAGGTTCTCGGCGACCGAGAGGCCCGGCACGATGCCCTCGCCGATGCGCTGGTGCACGGTCTGGATGCCCAACTGCCGGGCGGCGAGCGGGGACTGGAGGGCCGCGGTCTCCCCCGCGACCCGTACCTGGCCCCCGTGGCCGGTGTGCACGCCCGACAGGATCTTGATCAGCGTGGACTTTCCGGCGCCGTTCGCGCCGAGCAGCGCGACCACACTGCCCGGGGCGATGTCGAGGGTGACGGAGGCGAGCACGGTCTTGCCGCCGAAGGCCATGCTGACGTCGGTGAGACCGACCGCGGGCGTCTCAGTGGGCGACATTCGAGATCCAGTCGGCGGTCGAGACCTGCGACAGGTTCAGCGCGGGCAGCGCCTGACGCAGCTGGTCCATGTTCTCGATCTTCTTCTCGCGCAGGAAGTCCTGGGTGATGGCGACGGCCGGGAACTCCACCGAGCTCTTGTGGAGTTGACCGGCCAGCTCCAGGGCGGCCGTACGGACGACGGCGGCGCCGACCGCGGACGGATCGGTGCCCGCCGTGGCGACCCACGGGCTGTCGGCGGCGGTCATCTGCTGGATGTCGGCGTTGGAGACGTCCGCGCCGAAGACCTTCACCTTGTCCTGGAGCTTCTTGTTCTGGACGGCGAGGACCGTGCCCTTGGCGAGTTCGTCGTAGGGGGCGAAGACGCCGGTCACGTCCGAGTGCTGGGTGAGCGCGGCGGAGACCAGGGGAACGTTGTCGGTGGCGGTGGAGTCGGTGACCTTGCCGACCTTGAACTGCTGCTTCCAGCCCTGCGCGGCGAGTTCCTTCGCCCAGACGGTGTTCCGCTTGTCCAGGGCCGCGTAGCCGGCGACGTTGACGTACCCGACCTTGGCGTTCTTGCCGAGGTCCTTCGTCATCACGTCGAGGACGGCCTGGGCCATGCTCGCGTCGTCCTGCTCGGTGCTCACCACGCCCTTGGTGGGGGTCTCGACGTCGTAGACGACGACCTTGATGCCCTTCTTCACGGCCTTGTCGATCTCCGGCTGGATCGTCGCCGGGAAGCCGTGGTCGATGATGATCGCCTGGGCGCCGGAGTTGATCGCCGAGGACAGGTCGGTGGCCTGCTTGGCGTTGTCCGCCTGGGCGTCGTACACGGTCAGGTCGATACCGAGGGCCTTGGCCTGGGCCTTGGCGCCGTTGCCCCACTGCTCGAAGTAGTCGCCGGCGCCGCTCTGCCGGACCAGGGCCACCTTGACCGCGCCCGCGCTGAAGGGGGCGGGCTTCTTGCCGGTGGCCGCCGAGGCCGAGGCGGCGGTGTCGTCGGTGTTCGTCGACGCGTCCGTGGACTGCGAGCAGCCGGAGAGCACGAGGGCGGAGACGGAGGCCAGCGAGAGCGCGGCGAGCGGGAGGCGGGCACGGGACACGAGGGGCTCCAGGTACGAGGTGGGAAGACAGAGGGAGTGCGGGTCCCGGAGCGAGGGAAAGGAATGCGCCACCGATGTCAGGGGTGGCGAGGGCGCGCGAGGGCTCCGGGAGGGGTCAGCGACAGCTGGCTGTGGTCGACCGGAGCAAGTCCACGTACAGCCGCCGCACGAGCAGCAGCGTCTTCATACGCTGATCATGAGAACGTTTTCAGCCACACGTCAAAGATATGGAACCGCTTTCTCACCAGGTGAGACAACGACTACGTCACACCGGACCGCCTTCCTGCCTGGAGTTACCATCGCAGGACCGGCACCCGACCCGGCACCGTGAGGCCCGATGACGACTCCCCCACTCTCGACTCCGCTCGAGCGGGGGCACCCCCATGGCGCGAAAGCGACGTGTATGCCCCGCATGCACCGCTGTCCCTGCGCGCCGTGTCGCGGCTGACCGACCGCCGCCGACCGTCCTCCGCCGCCCCTCTTCCTGCCCCGCCCGTCCGGTGCTTGTCTCGGTATCCGGACTTTCCTTCCAGACTCCTGGAGTTGCTCCCATGACGCTGCTGACCACCTGGTCCGAGTCCGGCCCCGAGACCCTGGTCCGCCGCACCTCGGACCCCGCCGAGATCGCGGAGGCGCTGAAGCCGATCGGTGTGCGCTACGAGCAGTGGCCGGTCCGCGAGGACGTTCCGTTCGACGCCGGCAGCGAGACGGTGTTCGCCGCCTACGGCCCCGAGATCGACAAGCTGAACGCCGAGGAGGGCTTCACCACCGTCGATGTCCTCGGTCTGCATCCGAGCGAGGACCCGGAGTTCCCGGCGAAGGCCAAGGCGGCCCGCGAGAAGTTCCTCCAGGAGCACACGCACGACGACGATGACGAGGTCCGCTTCTTCGTCTCCGGCTCGGGCATCTTCTACCTGCACGTCAACGGCGAGGTGCACGCGGTCTTCTGCGAGAAGGGCGATCTCCTCGGCGTCCCGCGCGGGACCACCCACTGGTTCGACATGGGCACCAACCCGTCCTTCACCGCGATCCGCTTCTTCCACGAGGAGGACGGCTGGATCGGCAACTTCACCGGCTCCACCATCGCCTCCCGTTTCCCGGACTACGACACCATCGCGGCGGGCTACGAGGCCGACAGGGCCGCCGCATGACGTTGCGCCACGCCGTCGACGCCGTGGTGCTCGACATCGAGGGCACCACGAGCGCCACGGGGTTCGTCGTCGACGTGCTCTACCCGTACGCGCGCTCACGGTTCGCGGCACTGCTCTCCGAGCGGTCCGGCGACCCCGAGGTGGCGCGGGCCGTCGCCCAGGTACGCGAGGCGATCGGCGAACCCGGGGCCGACGCCGTGCGGGTCGAGAAGGCGCTGAACGCCTGGCTCGACGAGGACCGCAAGGCGACCCCGCTCAAGACCCTGCAGGGCGTCATCTGGGCCGAGGGCTTCGCCCGCGGCGACCTCGTCTCGCACTTCTACGACGACGTCGTACCGGAGTTGCGCGCCTGGCACTCCTCGGGCGTGCGGCTCTACGTGTACTCGTCCGGGTCCGTCGCGGCGCAGCGGGCCTGGTTCACCAACAGCCCTGCGGGCGACCTCACTTGGCTGCTCTCCGGTCTCTATGACACCGAGAACGCCGGGCCCAAGCAGGAGGCGGAGTCGTACCGCCGCATCTCCGCTTCGACCGGCATCGCGCCCGCGAAGCTCCTCTTCCTCTCCGACCGCCCCGGCGAGTTGGACGCGGCCCGTGCGGCGGGCTGGCATGCCGTCGGGATACGTCGGCCCGGGGAGCCGTACTTCGAGCAAGGCGTCGGCGACCACGCTGCGGCGGGGACGTTCGACGAGATCACCGTTTCAAGGAGCACTTCGTGACCGCCGACATCAGCGCACTCGACCTCGAGGAGGCGGGGGCGGTCCTCGCCGCCGAGTCCGCCCGTTTCGCCTCTTTCGGCTGGATGCGGGGGACGTCCGGGAACCTGTCCGTGGTGCTCTCCCGTGATCCGCTGCGGCTCGCCGTCACCGCCAGCGGCCACGACAAGGGTGAACTGACGCCCGCGGACGTGGTGCTGGTGGACGGCCGGGGCGCCGCGGTGAACGGCGGCAAGCCGTCGGCGGAGGCCGAACTGCACGCGCGGGTCGCCACGTTGACGGGGGCGGGCGCCGTGGTGCACGTCCACACGGTCGCCTCCGTCGCGATGGGGCACCGGCACCCGGGCGGGATCGTCTTCAAGGACCTGGAG
The DNA here is from genome assembly GCF_029894425.1 of Streptomyces sp. SAI-127. Classification (NCBI taxonomy): domain Bacteria; kingdom Bacillati; phylum Actinomycetota; class Actinomycetes; order Kitasatosporales; family Streptomycetaceae; genus Streptomyces; species Streptomyces sp. SAI-127. Next base: position 8,290,737 of record NZ_JARXYJ010000001.1, on the reverse strand, counting down.
ATGCTGAAGGGCGTCGGCCAGCCGGCCCACGACGTCGAGGTGCCCCTGCCGGTCATCGCCAACAGCCAGGACATGAAGGTGCTCGGGGACCGCCTGGAGGCGGCGCGGGACCCGCGGATGCCGGCGGTGGTGGTGGCCGGGCACGGGCTGTACGTGTGGGGTTCGGATCCCCGGCAGGCCCGGCATCACACCGAAGTGGTGGAGTGGCTGCTGGAGTTGGAGCTGACTGCCCGCTGACCCGACGGAAGGGATCCCCGGTGCCGGGGATCCCTTGCGCTGTTTCGGGGGGGGGCTACTTCAGTCGGTCGCCCGGGAGTTCGCCCGCCGAGACCTCCAGCACGCCCCGCTCGGTCACCAGGCCGGTCACCAGGCGCCCCGGGGTCACGTCGAAGGCCGGATTGTGGCCGCGGGACTGTGCTGGTGCCGTCCGTATCCCACCCCACTCCAGCACCTCAGTCTCGCCGCGGAGCTCGATGTGGATCTCGTCGCCGGTCGCGGTGGAGCGGTCCACCGTGGTCGTCGGTGCCGCCACCAGGAACGGGATGCCCGCGTCGGCGCAGGCCAGGGCGACGCCCACGGTGCCCACCTTGTTCGCCGTGTCGCCGTTCGCCGCGATGCGGTCCGCGCCGACGATCGCCGCGTCGACCTCCCCGCGCAGAATCGTTCCTGCGGCGGCCCCGTCCACCTGGACGTAGTGCGGGATGCCCTCCTGGACCAGCTCCCAGGCGGTCAGCCGGGATCCCTGCAGCAGGGGACGCGTCTCGTCGGCGTAGACGACCTCCAGGCGTCCGCGCGCGTGCAGTTCACGGATGACGCCGAGCGCCGTCCCCCATCCGGCCGTCGCGAGCGCGCCCGTGTTGCAGTGCGTCAGGATCCTCAACGGCCGGTCCACACCGACCCGTTCGAGCAGCCAGTCGGCGCCGAACACGCCCATCGCGCGGTTCGCCGAGACGTCCTCGCGCTGGACGGCCGCGGCCTCCTCGAGCACCGCGCCGAGCCCCTCGCCGAACCGGGTCATGACCCGGTCCACGCACACCATGAGGTTGACGGCGGTGGGCCGGGCCTCCCGGACGCGGGCGACGGCCGCCCGCACCTCGGCCTCCGACCATCCCTCCCGCTTCCCCTGCAGGAGAGCCAGCGCGACGCCGTAGGCCCCCGCCGCCCCGATCGCGGGCGCGCCCCGCACCACGAGGCGCTGGATCGCGTCGACCAAGGTGTCCACATCGCGGACATCCCTCGTCTCGGCGCGGTGCGGCAGCAGCGTCTGGTCGATGAGCGCGAGGCCGGATCCGGTCCATTCGACAGCGCGCAGTTCCTGGGGCATTTCGGGGCACTCCTGATGTTCCGGTGGGTCTCGCCACCGTACATGACCTGGGGGAACCACAGTTCGAGACAGTCGTACAGATGTACGAAAAGCGGGGGTGGCACTCGGACTGGCCATGAATCTGCTCGCCGTGGGCCTCACCGGCTTCCTCTTGCGTACGGTCTTCGGTGTGCAGGCACTCTTTTGACGATCCGTCACCGGCCCGCCGCCTCGCCGTGTCCGCCCTTCCGGAGCCACCTCATGAGCCAGGACCTGCTGCCCGTCACCCGCATACCCCGCACCGGGCTCCCGGCGCGCGCGGTCGTCGTCGGTGACCCCGCCCGCGCGGCCACCGTCGCCGCCCTCCTCGACGGCGCCGAGGAGGTGTCGTTCCACCGCGAATACCGCGTGTTCAGCGGCAGTTGGAAGGGCGTGCCGGTCACGGTCGCCTCGCACGGGGTGGGCGGCCCCGGTGCGATGCTGCTGTTCCAGGAGCTGGCCGACGCGGGGGCCGGCACGATCCTGCGGTTCGGCACGGCGGGCGCGATCAAGCCCGGGATCTGCGACGGCGATCTCGTCATCGCGGAGGCGGCCGTACGGGACGACGGGGTCACCCAGCAGCTGATGCCGCCCGAGTACCCGGCCGTCTCGGCACCCGAGGCGGTCCTCGCACTCCAGCGCGCGGCCCGTGAGACCGGGGCACCGCACCACCGGGGCATCGTCTGGACACGGGCGGCCTTCCAGCCCGGGCTCCTCCCCCTCTTCTCCTACGACGGCGCCGGGCTCGCGGCGATCGAGATGGAGCTGTCGGCGCTGCTGGTCGCCGCCTCGCTGCGAGGGCTCGTCGCCGGTGGTGTGCTCGTGATCGACGGGGCGAACGCGGACGAGCTGGTGGACCAGGAGGGCACCAGCGTCTACGACCCGCACCGGGAGGTCGTCGCGGCCGGTGTCGAGCGGGGTGCGGTGGTCTCCCTGGAGGCACTGCGGCTGCTCGCCGAGGGGGACACGCTGTGAACATCGACCCGTGCTGCACGGCGACCTGATCGTCCTGGACCTGGACGCGCCGCATCTGCGGCCACTGCACGACCCCTGGTCGACACGGCGCACGCGGCGCACTCGGCGGACGTCCGTGACACCGTCGTGGACGGGCGGATGCTGATGCGGGACCGGGAGCCGCGCACGCTCGACGAGCGGGCCGTGATCGCCGATCTGGAGGCGCTCGTCTGAGCAGACCTCATAATGAGCTGAGACATCCGACGTCTCAGCGCAATGCGGGGCGAGAAGGAGGCCGGACATGGCTGTCACCGACGAGGCGATCGAGAAGATCAAGGGCATGATCGTCTCTGGCGCGCTGCGCCCCGGCGACCGGCTCCCCAAGGAGAGCGAGCTCGCCTCCGAGCTGGGGCTGTCCCGCAACTCGCTGCGCGAGGCCGTGCGGGCGCTGTCGCTGATCCGCATCCTGGACGTACGGCAGGGCGACGGCACGTATGTGACCAGCCTGGATCCGCAACTCCTGCTGGAGGCGATGAGCTTCGTCGTCGACTTCCACCGCGACGACACGGTCCTGGAGTTCCTGGCCGTGCGCCGCATCCTGGAGCCGGCCGCCACGGCGATGGCCGCCTCCCGGATCAGCGAGCAGCAACTGGACGCGCTCTCCGCCCAGTTGGACAAGCTCGGCGACAGCCCGTCGGTGGAGGAGCTGGTGGCCTGCGACCTGGACTTCCACCGCGGGATCGTGCAGAGCTCCGGAAACTCCGTACTGTGCTCGCTGCTTGACGGACTGTCAGGTCCCACCACCCGGGCCCGGATCTGGCGCGGACTGACCCAGGAGGACGCGGTCAGCCGCACCCTTCACGAGCACCGCGCGATCCTCGCCGCCCTGCGCGACCGGGACGGCGAGGCGGCCCGGTCGTGGGCGACGGTGCACATCGCGAGCGTGGAGCAGTGGCTGCGATCCACTCTGTGAGTTTCGCGGCGGGGACCGTGGGGGTGGGTGTCCTTTTGCGGGTGCCGGCTCGTTGTGGCTGGTCGCGCCCACGCGGCGGAGCGGCATATCGACACGGCCCTCGCCCCTGAGGTCGGGACAACCCCCGGGTGAGAGGCCCGGGTGTTTCAGGGCGGCGAACGGGGCAGTGATCCGTTCACTCCCCCGTGCGAGGGGGCTGCGGGCGCCCCCGCCGGACGCCGTAAGGTTGGTGCGTTAAGCGAGGGCACGTCGGAAGGAGGCGCTGGGTGATCGAGCTCGAGGGGGTTCCCGAGCTGATCGACCCGGTCATGGTGGCCGCGTTCGAGGGCTGGAACGACGCCGGCGACGCCGCCTCCACCGCGGTCGCACATCTGGACAAGGAGTGGAAGGGCGAGGTGTTCGCGGCGCTCGACGCCGAGGACTACTACGACTTCCAGGTGAACCGCCCCACCGTGTGGCTGGACGGCGGAGTGCGCAAGATCACGTGGCCGACGACAAGGTTGTCGGTGGTCCGCGTCGGCGGCGACAAGCCGCGCGATCTGGTACTCGTCCGAGGCATCGAACCGTCGATGCGATGGCGCTCGTTCTGCAACGAGCTGCTGGGCTTCGCCCACGAACTGGGCGTGGAGCTGGTGGTGATCCTGGGCGCGCTGCTCGGCGACACCCCGCACACCCGTCCGGTTCCGATCAGCGGGACCACGTCCGACGCGGACCTGGCCCAGCGGATGGACCTGGAGGAGACCAAGTACGAGGGCCCGACGGGCATCGTCGGCATCCTCCAGGAGGCCTGCACCCACGCGGGCGTGCCCGCGGTGTCCTTGTGGGCGGCCGTACCGCACTACGTGTCGCAGCCGCCGAACCCGAAGGCGACGCTGGCCCTCCTGAACCGTCTGGAGGACCTGATCGACGTACGGATCCCGCTGGGCGAGCTGGCCGAGGACGCGCGCGCCTGGCAGGTGGGCGTGGACCAGCTGGCCGCCGAGGACACCGAGGTCGCGGAGTACGTCCAGACGCTGGAGGAGGCCCGGGACACCGCGGAGCTGCCGGAGGCCTCGGGCGAGGCGATCGCCCGGGAGTTCGAGCGGTATCTACGGCGCCGGGACGGCGGCCAGCCGGGGCAGCCGGGCGGTCACGCGACCGCGGACGGCAGTGACAGCGCGGCCTATCTGCGGGACAGCCCCAGCGGTCGAGCGAAGCCTCCCAAGCCGCCGAAGCCGGAGGCAGAGGCCGAGACGGAACCGGAGACGGACGACGAGGACTCGTCGTCGGAGGACTGAGCCGAGGACCGGGCCGGTGAGGGCGGTGCGCGGGACGCGCACCGCCCTCGGCCGTGTCAGACCTGCCGCACCGCCACCGCGTCGTACTCGGTGGTGGGCGTCGGCTCCACGTCGAAGCGCGCGTTGGGCAGATACAGGCGACTGCCCCAGGCCGCCACCGTCGTCGGGATGCGGAAGCGCGGGTCGGTGATCCGGGTGATCGCGGTGCCCCGGGTGCCGGCGTCGTTCAGCCGGAACACGTCGATCGCGTTCTGCTGCTGCTGGACGGCGTAGAGGATCCGGCCGAGCAGGAGCAGGCCGTCGCCGTTGGGCAGTTTCGCTGCGCCCAGGTCGACGGCGCGGGCGGCGCCGGTGCGCGGGTCGACCCGCATGAGGCCGCCGCCGTTCGCGAAGGCGTTCACCACGAGCAGGGCGCGGCCGTCGGGGGTGCGCTCGATGCCGTTGGCCGTGAAGTCGGGGCCCTGCTGCCATTCCCCGGTCAGCGGTACGGTCGCCACCGCTCCCTTGGCCAGCTTGTAGAGCACCGGCTTGAAGGAGTCGGTGAACCAGGCGGCGCCCGGGGTGAGGATCACGTCGTTCACGAAGGTGCCGCCGGTGGCGTACACCTGTTCGGTCTCGCCGGAGCGGGCGTCGACGGTCCGTATCTCGCCGCTGTCGCCGCCGGCGAGGAAGAGTCTGCCGTGCCGGTCGATCTTCAGGCCGACCGTCGGACGTCCGGCGCCCTTGGCGACGATCCTGCCGCGGCCGGTGGCGAGGCTGGCCCGGTAGATGTCTCCGTTCGCGAGGGAGCCGAAGTAGGCATACGGCTCGGAGCCGATGGTGATGCCCTCGGGCTGGAAGCCGTCGGGGAGGGGGAACTGCGCGGGCCACGCGGCCTGCCGGGTCTCGGCCGCGTGCGCGGTGCCGCCGAGCACGGCTGCTCCGGTCAGCGCGGCGGTCGTGGTCAGGAGTGTGCGACGTGCGAAGGAACGGTCTGCGGGTGCCACGGTGCGTCCTTCCGCGAGGGGGCCGGCGCACGGCCGGCCGAACAGACGAGCGAAGCTCCCACCCCATCACATGACGGCTGTCTCCACAGCCTTTGGCCGGATTGTGACGGGACATCGGTTTCCGGACGGATTGCACCCGTTACCCAATTCAACTTGTTTCCAAACCGAGTTGGTGAAACAGGGCTGGACGAGCCGCCGTTGCGGTGCTTGGTTGTCCCCCGGAAGGCACTGAAGGCACCCGCAGAACCCGCACGGACGAAGGGAGCGGTACCCGATGACCGAGCAGGTACAGCCGCCACAGGGCCCGGGAGCCTCCGGGCCGGGCCCCGACGGAGCGGGATTCACCTACCGGGGAGCCGAACAGGAACTGATCGTCGTCGCCCGCCCCGAGGCCCGGCTGCGTGCCGGGGCCGAGGGCGTCCGCTCCGCGGCGGGCGCGGACGTGTCGGCCCTCAACATGTTCCTCAGCGACGAACAGCTCGCCCTGGAGCCGCTGTTCGGCAGCGAGGAGCGACTCCAGCAGTCGGCCGTCCCGGGCGCCGAGGACGTGTCCGATCTCGCGCGGTTCTACCGGGTGCGCGGCGGACAGGACCGGGCGCAGGAACTGCGGGCGCGGATCGCCGCGCTGCCGGGCATCGACACGGCGTACGTCAAACCGCCCGCCGTGCCCGCGACGGTGGACGACGACCGCCGGCTGAAGGAGGGCGCGCCCGTCACGCCCGACTTCACCGGCCGGCAGGGCTATCTGCGCCCCGCGCCCGAGGGGATCGACGCCCACTGGGCCTGGCAGCGCCCCGGTGGAACGGGTCAGGGGGTGACCGTGATCGACGTCGAGGGCGCCTGGCAGCTGGGCCACGAGGACCTGGCGGCCAAGCTCGCCGGCGTGGTCGTCGGCACCCCGCTGACCGATCTGGCCTGGCGCAACCACGGCACCGCCGTGATCGGCGTCATCGGCGGTGATCAGGGCGAGCGCGGAGTGACCGGGATCGTTCCGGAAGCGGTGACGGCGGCCGCGTCCTTCCAGGGGATCGGCACCGCCGCCGCGATCCAGGCGGCGGCCGACCGGCTCGGCCCCGGTGACGTCGTCCTGGTCGAACTGCACCGTCCGGGACCGCGGTTCGACCACGAGATCCGTGACGATCAGAAGGGCTACATCGCGATCGAGTGGTGGCCGGACGACTACGCGGCCATCCGGTACGCGACCGGCAAAGGCGTTCTCGTCGTGGCGGCCGCGGGCAACGGCGGCGAGTCCCTCGACGACGCCGTCTACGAGCGCCGCCCCGACGAGTTCCCCGAGTGGTGGCGCAACCCGTTCAACCCCTCCAACCAGTCCTCCGGTGCCGTCCTGGTCGGCGCGGGCGCCCCGCCGCCCGGCACGCACGGCCGCGACCACGGCCCGGACCGCTCACGCCTGGCGTTCTCCAACTACGGCGCGCGCGTGGACGCGCAGGGCTGGGGACGCGAGGTCACGACCACCGGCGGCTTCTGGGACAAGCCCGGCGACCTTCAGGGCGGGCCCGAGGAGATCGCCTGGTACACGGACACGTTCTCCGGGACGTCCTCCGCCTCCCCGGTGGTGGTCGGCGCGCTGGCCGCGCTGCAGGGCATGCTCAAAGCGGCCGGCCAGCCGCCGATGTCCCCGGAACGCGCCCGTGCGGTGCTGCGCGCCACGGGCTCCCCGCAGCAGGACGCACCGGGCCGTCCCGCCTCACAGCGGATCGGCAACCGTCCCGACATCAAGGCGGCGGTCACCCGGCTGCTGCCGGAGGCGGTCGGCTCGGGCCAGGCCGAGAGGTACTGGGACGAGCTCCTGCCCTATCCCCGTGAACTCCCGCCGCGTCTGAGGCTGTTCGTGGCCGGCGCCTGGCGCAACCTCAACCACCCGTCCCCCGAGATCCGGCAGGCGGTGCACACCGCCTTCGCGAGCGGACGGCCCGACGTCCGGGTGTGGTTCTCGGACGACGAGATCGTCGGCCTGGTGATCACCGGCTGACGGTCCGGCACGGCACGTCCCGTCACATCAAACGGAAGGTGACACACGCATGAGCATCACCCCGCAGATGGGCCAGCACGGACAGCAACAGGGTCAGCAGTTCCCGACGACCTCGCCCTACCAGCAGCAGGGCTTCGGACAGCAGGGCGGCCAGCAGGGCTTCGGCATGGGCGCCGGCTCCATGGAGCAGCTCCAGCAGCTCGGTCAGCAGCAGCCGTTCCAGCAGCTGTTGCAGCAGCTGGGCGGCCAGCAGCAACAGCAGCAGCCCTTCGGGCAGGCACAGCAGCAGGACCAGCAGGCGCAGCAGCAGGAGCGTCAGGTGCAGCAGGAGCTGACGCAGCTCGCGCAGCAGGTGGTCCAGCAGATCGTCCAGCAGGTGCAGGCGCAGGCCCTCGCCTCCGGTGTGGCGAACGGCTTCATCGACATCGTGCACCCGCTCCAGGGCCAGCCCCAGCAGGTCTTCCTGCGGATCAACGGCCAGTTCCGGGTCCTGAACAACCCGGGCCCGCAGATCCACCAGCAGATGCAGGAGGCCTTCGCGTTCGGCCACCAGGTGATCGGCATCTGGGACTCCCAGTCCCCGAACGTCCTGCGCAGCGTGCGGATCCAGCGGATCTGACCGGCGGCTGAAAGACAAAGGGGCGCTTCCTCACCGCGGAGGGAAGCGCCCCTTTGCGTACGGCCTTACAGCGCGACGCCGAGCAGCGCGTCCACCGCACGTGTCACCACGCCCGGCGCGCCCATGTCGGCTCCGCCCCGCTCCTCCTGCGCGACGGCCCAACGGTCGACGGCGGCCAGCGCGGTGGGGGCGTCCAGGTCGTTCGCGAGGGCCTCGCGGATCTCCTCGACCAGCGTCTCGGCGGACGGCCCGTCGGGCCGGGAGACGGCGGCACGCCAGCGGCCCAGCCGGTCCACGGCGTCCTGGAGGACCTGGTCGGTCCACTCCCAGTCGGCCCGGTAGTGGTGGGCGAGCAGCGCCAGCCGGATGGCGGCGGGGTCGACGCCCTCGCGCCGCAGCCGCGACACGAAGACGAGGTTGCCCTTCGACTTGGACATCTTCTCGCCGTCGAGGGCGACCATGCCGGCATGGACGTACGCCTTGGCCATGGGGAACTCGCCGGTCAGCACCTGGGCGTGGGAGGCGCCCATCTCGTGGTGCGGGAAGGCGAGATCGGAGCCGCCGCCCTGGACGTCGAAGGTCATGCCCAGGTGGTCGAGAGCGATCGCGACGCACTCGATGTGCCAGCCGGGGCGTCCCCGGCCGAGCGAGGCGCCGTCCCAGCTGGGCTCGCCCTTCCGGGCGGCCATCCACAGCATCGGGTCCAGCGGGTTCTTCTTGCCCGGACGGTCCGGGTCGCCGCCGCGCTCGGCGGACAGCAGCCGCATGGCGGCCGCGTCGAGGTTCGAGACCTTGCCGAAGTTCGGGTCGGACTCGACGGAGAAGTAGACGTCCCCTTCGAGCTCGTACGCGGCACCGGCGTCCCGCAGCCGCTCGACGAGCGGCACGATCCCGGGTATCGCCTCGACCGCGCCGATGTAGTGCTGCGGGGGCAGCATCCGCAGGGCGGTCATGTCCTCGCGGAAGAGGGCCGTCTCCTTCTCGGCGAGGGCGGCCCAGTCGAGGCTGTCCCGCTCGGCGCGCTCGAGGAGCGGGTCGTCGATGTCGGTGACGTTCTGGACGTAGTGAACCTGGCGCTTGGTGTCGAGCCACACGCGCTGCACGAGGTCGAACGCGTTGTAGGTCGCCGCGTGCCCTATGTGGGTGGCGTCGTACGGCGTGATGCCGCAGACGTAGAGACGGGCGACAGGACCGGGGTCGAGGGAGACCAAGCCACCGGTCGCGGTGTCGTGGATCCTCAGGTCGCGGCCCTGACCAGGCAGGGCGGGGACCTCGGAAGCGGGCCAGGCATGCATGTCATGAGCCTAACCGGACGGATGTTCCGTATACGAACCGGACCGGGCCGGATGGCCGGTAAGGCCTTCTTGCGCGGTACGGGCCTGTGTGCAGTGTGCTGCTAAACGGGCGGCCAGGGAATGGCCGGCCACTCACCGCTCGGTTCCGGGTGCTTCCCGGAGTCCAGCAGCGCGTCGACACGCGCGCGCGTGGCGTCGAGTTCGGCGGCGGTGATCAGTACGGCGAGACGCCGGGCGAGCGCTCCCGAGGGGCCGAGCGTCTCCTTGAGGCTCTTGAGGACGTCGACCGCCTCTCCCGTCAGGGGTTCCCCGGCCCAGCCCCACAGGAGCGTGCGGAGCTTGTTCTCGGTGTTGAAGGTCACTCCGTGGTCGATGCCGTAGAGGTGACCGCCCTCGGCCGGCAGCAGATGGCCGCCCTTGCGGTCCGCGTTGTTGATCACCGCGTCGAGGACCGCGAGCCGGCGCAGCCGCTCGTCGTCCGCGTGCACCAGGAGCGCGGTCCTGCCTTCGTCGACCTCGGCGAAGCCGATGGCCTTCCAGCCGGGCTCGGGTTCCTCGGCGTCGACCAGGGCGAGCAGTTCGCTGCCCGGCACGCCCTCGATCCACAACTGGCACATGCCCTCGCCGTAGGGTCCGTCCCGCAGCACGGTGGGCGGCACCAGGCCCCAGCCGGTCGCCTCGGACACCTCGTACGCGGCGACCTCGCGCTGGGCGAGGGTGCCGTCCGGGAAGTCCCAGAGGGGCCTCTCGCCGCGGACCGGCTTGTAGACGCAGAGGGCCTCCTGGCCGTCGTGGGAGACGGAGCAGTGCAGCACCGCGTTGGACGCGTCCCGGATCTGGCCGCGAACCGTCAGCTCACCCCTGGCGAGCAGCTCTGCCGTGGTCACGCTCCGCGGCGGTATCCGTTCTGGCGCGGACATACGTGTCCTTCCGGGTCGAGCGGGAGGCTGCACAGCGGGCACGGCGGCCGCCCGGCGTTGACGACGTCCAGGGCACGCTTGGCGAAGGCCCTGGCCTGCGCGCCGGTGAGCCGGACCCGCAGCATCGGGGGTCCGTTCTCCTCGTCCTGGAGGAGCTTCTCCTCGGCCTCGGCGAGGTCCTCCTCGGACTCGGCCTCCAGCTCCACGAGGGCCTGCGCCTCGACGATCATGCGCTGCTCCTCGCCGTCCCAGGCGAGGGCCATGGTGCCGACCCGGAACTCCTCCTCGATGGGGGTGTCGAGGGGGGCGGTGTCGGCGACCTCGGTGGGCGACACCGCCGGCACCGGGGCGCTGCCGCCGCTGCGCCGCACGACCTCGTCGAGGAGTTCTTCCATCCGCTCGGCGAGAGCGGCCACCTGCGTCTTCTCCAGGGCCACGCTGGTCACTCGGGGGCCGGCCGTGGCCTGGAGGAAGAACGTACGGCGCCCGGGCAGTCCGACCGTGCCGGCCACGAAGCGGTCCGGCGGGTCATAGAGGAACACCTGACGGGACACGTCCTGTCTCCATTGGATTCGTGAGTACGGGAACGTCCATGCGTGAACGCGCTTGCGTGAACCGCTTCACCCTACTGCGCCCGACGATCACGGTGCGCCCGCACCACCACCGACCGGGGCGTCACCGCCCGCGGCCTCCTCGCGCGGCACCAGGGACGCGAAGTCACCGGTGTCGCCGAGGCGGACGAGAAACGGCCGCAGACGTGTGTACCGGATGACAGTGATGGAACACGGTTCGACAGAGATCCTCTGGAAGAGGTCGAGATGAAGTCCCAGTGCGTCCGCGACGAGCGACTTGATGATGTCGCCGTGCGAGCACATCAGATAGACGGCGTCGGCTCCGTGATCGCGCTCCACGCGCGCGTTCCACTCGCGTACGGCCTCCGCCGCGCGCGTCTGCATCGCTCGCATGGACTCGCCGCCGGGAAACGCGGCCGCCGACGGATGCGCCTGGACGACCTCCATGAGCGGCTCGTCCCCCAGCTCCGCGAGCTTGCGGCCGGACCAGTCGCCGTAGTGGCACTCCCCGATGCGTTCCTCGCTGTGCGCCGGGAGGCCGGGCCGGGCGTCGAGCAGCGGCTGAATCGTTTCCTGACAGCGCTGGAGGGGGCTGGCGACGACTTCGGAGATCGGCACTCCTTCGAGCCGTCCGGGCAGCGAGGCGGCCTGTGCGGTGCCGCGCTCGTCGAGGGCCACCCCGGGCGTCCACCCGGCGAGCAGCCCCTCGGTGTTCGCGGTGGATCGTCCGTGCCTGACAAGGATCAACGTGGGCATGCGGCCCAGAGTAGGCGTACGCCGGACCGCGGCGTCCTTCGAGCGACGGGAGAACACACTCCGTGATCGTTGACTGTGCCATTTACCGGGAAGGGCATCGCTCGGAGGGGCCCGAGGACCTGTCCGACGCGCTGGACGAGGCGCGATCGGCGGGCGGGTTCGTCTGGATCGGCCTGCACGAGCCGACGGAGAAGGAGTTCGACCTGGTCACCCGGGAGTTCGGACTGCACCCACTGGCGGTGGAGGACGCTCTCAAGGCACATCAGCGGCCCAAGCTGGAGGTGTACGACGACTCGCTGTTCGTGGTCCTCAAGCCGGTGCTGTACGAGCCGGAGAGCGACACCGTCTCCACCGGCGAGGTCATGCTCTTCCTCGGCGACGCCTTCGTGGTGACGGTCCGTCATGGCGTGGGCTCACCGCTGAAGGCCGTGCGGGAGCGCCTCGAGCAGGAGCCGCAGTTGCTCGGCAAGGGGCCCACCTCGGTGTTGTACGCGGTCGCCGACGCCGTCGTGGACCACTACCTGGAGGTGGCGACGGAGCTGGCGAACGACCTGGAGGAGCTGGAGGCGGAGGTCTTCTCGCCGGACGGCGGCGGCTCACGGCACACCGCGTCCCGGATCTACACCTTCAAGCGGCAGATCCTGGAGTTCCGCCGCGCCACCGTCCCGCTCTCGATGCCCCTGACCCGGCTCGCGGGCGTGGGGGCGTACGGCGGGACGGTGCCGTTCGTGAACGACAGGGCGCAGCCCTTCTTCCGTGACGTCAACGACCACCTCGCGCGCGTGAACGAGTCGGTGGAGGGCCTGGACCGGCTGGTGTCGGACGTCCTGTCGGCGCATCTCGCGCAGATGAGCGTCCGGCAGAACGACGACATGCGGAAGATCTCCGCGTGGGCGGCCATGGCGGCGGTCCCCACGATGATCGCGGGGATCTACGGCATGAACTTCGACCACATGCCGGAGCTGCACTGGGTGTGGGCGTATCCGGCGGTGATCGCGCTGATGGGCGTTCTGGAAGTGCTGTTGTACCGGACGTTCAAGCGCCGGGGCTGGCTGTAGGGGGGTCCTCAGGCGAACTCGGGGGCCGAGGTGGCGGGTCCGCCGAGGGCGTCTCGGCGCTCCGGCGGCTTCAGGGAGACCATGCGGCGCCAGCCCGCGGCACGTTCGTAGACGTAGACGCCGTGGATGCCCGCCGCGAGGACGGCGGACTTCGCCCGGGACCAGCCGAGGATCCTTCCCATGTGGGCCATCACCGCGAGGCTGACATCCCGGTAGACGCGGATCTCGGCCAGCGCGCACTCCCTGAGCGTGTGCCGGATGGCGTGGCCGTGGCCGGCGTGGGTGAAGCGCAGCAGTTCCTCGTGGCAGTACGCGAGGTGGTTGTCCTCGTCGCCCGAGATCATCTTCACCGCCCGGCCGAGCTCGGGGTGGTCGGCGAAGTGCTTGCGCAGCAGCTCCATCTGCTCGGAGGCCCGCTGTTCGGTGACCCTGCTGTGGGCGAGGTAGGTGACGATGTCCTGCACGGTCAGCGGCTCGTCGCTCTTGAGCTTCTCGTGGGCGAGGCCGATGCCGTGCTTCTCCAGAAGCATCGTGTAGTCCGTCTCGGGCGGTACGGGCACGGGTTCGAGACCGCGTTTCCTCATCAGGGCGTTGAAGATCCGCCCGTGCTTGTCCTCATCGGCGCCGTGCCGGGTGATCTTGGGGGCGAGCGCGCGCTCGCTCGACGGCACCAGCGCTGCGATGCGGGCGTTCTCCCAGCCGCCCTGCGACTCCCCGCTGGCCGCGATGGAGCAGAACAGCCGGAAGGACTCGTCGTTGTCGAGGATCTCCTGGAACAGACTCTTGGCCGAAAGCATCGTGGGGCACCTCTCTGCCGGACTCGCGGCAATCCGCAAAGAAAGAGTCAAATGCGGCGCGAGGGGTGCTGCAACAGCTGTGTCGGACAACTCCGCCGAAAGGATGACGTCCGGGGTCGCGAGGGGCGTAACCGCGAAGGGCACGCGCGCGTTGAAGCACATGACGGCCGTGGCGGGGAAGACCCCCGAGCCCCCACCACGGCCGCGGAAACCTCACGCGGTCGAACCGTGTGTCCGTGCGCAGGCGCCGTTATGCGAGCCCGGCCCGCTCCAGGGCCTCGGTGCCGGCCCTGAGTGAGGCGAGCCGCTCGTCGAGCGTGAAGCCGGCGGGGGCCAGGGTGAGCGTGGTGACGCCGGCCGCCGCGTACTCCCTCATCCGGTCCGCGATGCGGTCCACGGAGCCGAGCAGCGTCGTCTTGTCGATCAGGTCGTGCGGGATGGCGGCGGCGGCGCCGTCCTTGTCGCCGCCCAGGTACTTGTCCTGGATCTCGGCGGCCGCCGCCTCGAAGCCCATGCGCTGGGCGAGCTGGTTGTAGAAGTTCTGCTTGCGGCTGCCCATGCCGCCCACGTACAGCGCGGTGTAGGGGCGGAAGGTGTCGGCGAGCGTGGTCACGTCCTTGTCCTCGCCGAGGGCGAGCGGGAGGGTCGGGGCGATGTCGAACCCGTCGAGGGTCTTGCCGGCCTTCTCCCGCCCGGCGCGCAGATGCCGGATCGCGGTGTCCTCCAGGTGCTCGGCGGAGGGGAAGATCAGCAGGGCGCCGTCGGCGATCTCGCCGGTCTGCTCCAGGTTCTTCGGGCCGATCGCGGCGATGTACAGCGGGATGTGCTCGCGCTCGGGGTGCACGGTCAGCTTGAGCGGCTTGCCGGGGCCGCCGGGCAGGGGCAGTGTCCAGTGCTGTCCCTCGTAGGAGAGGCGCTCGCGCGACATGGCCTTGCGCACGATCTCGACGTACTCACGCGTGCGTGCCAGCGGCTTGTCGAACTTGACGCCGTACCAGCCCTCGGAGACCTGCGGTCCCGAGACGCCGAGGCCGAGCCGGAAGCGGCCGCCGGAGAGGGAGTCGAGGGTGGCGGCGGTCATCGCGGTCATCGCCGGCTGGCGGGCCGGGATCTGGAAGATGGCCGAGCCGACGTCGATGCGCTCGGTCTGTGCGGCGACCCAGGTGAGCACGGTGGCCGCGTCCGAGCCGTAGGCCTCGGCGGCCCAGCAGACGGCGTATCCGAGCCGGTCGGCCTCCTGGGCGACGGCGAGATTGTCCGCGTCCATTCCGGCGCCCCAGTAGCCGAGGTTGATCCCGAGCTGCATGGCCGATTCCCCTTACCGATCAGTAACGTCCTTGTCGGCAGACCTTAGCGCGGCAAGGCGCGCCGGGGCAGGTCGCGGCCCGTGCCGATGAGTGGACGGCGATCACCGCGCACCTGTCGCAATCCGTTGTCCACAGGCCCCCACGCGACAGGTTCTGGCCAGTAATCTCGGCGTTCATGGAGCAGAGGCATCTCGGCCGTACCGGCCTGCGCGTGTCCCGCATCGGACTCGGCACCCTCACCTGGGGCAGGGACACCGACGAACACGACGCGGCGGACCTCCTGAAAACCTTCTGGGAGGCGGGCGGGACGCTGGTCGACACGGCGGACGTGTACGGCGACGGGGAGGCCGAGTATCTGCTCGGACGTCTCATAGAAGGCCTGGTCCCGCGCCGGGACCTGATCATCTCCACCAAGGCCGGCAGCGTGCCCGACCCGGACATCCGCGTCGACTGCTCGCGCGGGCACCTGCTCTCCGCGCTGGACGACTCACTGGCCCGGCTCGGCACGGACTACGTCGACATCTGGAACATCCACTCCTACGACCCCTGCACCCCGCTGGAGGAGACGCTCCAGGCCCTCGACCTGGCCGTCAGCAGCGGCCGCGCCCGCTATGCCGGGGTGTCCAACTTCTGCGGCTGGCAGCTCGCCAAGGCGGGCACCTGGCAGCTGGCGGCCCCCGGGACGCGCACTCGGCTGGCCGCCACGCAGCTGGAGTACTCGCTGCTGCAGCGCGGGATCGAGCGGGAGGTACTGCCGGCCGCGCTCGATCTGGGCATCGGGCTGCTGCCCTCCTCGCCGCTGGGCCGCGGTGTCCTGACGGGCAAGTACCGCAACTCCACTCCGCCCGACTCGCGGGGTGCCTCGGAGCATCTCGCGCCGTTCGTCGCGCCCTACCTCGACGACACCGCGAGCCGCATCGTGGACGCGGTGACCACGGCGGCCGACGGGCTCGCGGTGACGCCGCTCCAGGTGGCCCTCGCATGGGTCCGGGACCGGCCGGGAGTGGCCGCGCCGATCGTCGGCGCGCGCAACTCGCAGCAGCTCACGGCGGCATTGTCAGTGGAGGCCCTTAGTCTTCCTGACGAGATCTGCCGGGCGCTCGACGATGTGTCGGTGCCCGTGCACCGCTATCCCGATCACGACTGGAGCACGCTGTGAGCACGGAGCCGGAGCCCACGGAGAAGACCGAGCCGGGGACGCGGGGCGCCGCGCCGGAGCCGGAGGGCGCGGGGGAAGCGCCGGGCCGGGCGACGGACGATGTCGCGGCGAGCTCCGGGGGCGGCGAGGCGGGGGCGGGCGACAGCGCCGGGGCCGGTGAGGGCGGCGGTGGGACGGGGGCGGCCGGGGGCGAGGCCGGTGAAGGTGTGAGTGACGGGCCTGCCGGCGGCGAGGAAGCGAAGGCCGACGCGGGCGAAGGCGGTGACTCCGCCGACGGTGACGCGGACGGCGCGGACAAGGCGCAGTTGTCCGAGGCCGAGGCCGAGTTGGCGGCCCAGCGGCTCGAGCGGGAGCGGATCGCACGGCGGAAGGCCGAGAAACAGCAGCCCGTCGAGAGCGGAGCCAAACTCAGCGGGAAGGCGGCCGATCTCCTCGCGGCCGTACGGGCGGTGGAGAGCGGGGCGAAGCCCGTGGCCGCCGTCTTCAGGGAGCCGGAGCCGCCGCGCCGGCCCGCCCAGGAGCCGGTGCGGCCCCGGCCGGTGTCGGCGCAGGCGACGGGGGCCGGCGGTGCGGTCGGTGTCACCGGTTCCGTCGGCGGGGCCGCGCCGGAGACCGTGGAGGCCGTACAGCGTGTGCTGGCCGAGGGCGGGGCGCCCACGGCCCTCGCGTCGCAGGTCGCCGGGGTCCTCGGGGAAGGGGCCGACGAGGAGTTGCGGGCGGATCCCTGGCAGTTGCTGCGGGTGACGGGCGTACGGCCCGAGCAGGCCGACGGGTTCGCGCGGGAGCTGCTCGGCGCGGAGTGCGCGCCGGACGACGAGCGGCGGGGGCGGGCGGTCACCGTCTGGCTCCTGGAGCAGGCGGCGCTCGCCGGGCACACCGCGCTGGAGATGCCGGCGCTCACCGCCGCGCTGGCCCAGCGGGGCGTGCCGGACGCCGAAGCGGCCGTACAGAGCACGATCGCCGAGGCCGAGGCACTGGTCTTCCAGGACGCCCTCGACCCGGCGGCCCCGGAACCCGCCGAAGAGGCCGAGGACACCGAGGAGGGTGCGGAGCGGCCGGTCCGGATCCTGGTCGGGCTCGAGCGCTACGCCCTCGCGGAGGAGAGCCTCGCCGACGGTCTGGCCCGGCTGATCAACTCCGTGCCCAAGGAGGACGGTTCGGCCGAGGACTGGGAGCGTGCCGCCGCGTCGGCCAGCGGTTCGGCCGCCGAGCTGATCCGTGCGGTGGCGGCGGGCGGCCTGGTCCTGCACACCGGCGGCCAGGCGTCCCTGGCGGAACCCGCGGCGCTGCTGACAGCGGCGCGAGGGCTGGGGCTGCGGGCGTGGGCGGCCACGCACAGCCCACTGGGCCGGGACCGCTTCAGCGACCTGCTCCGAGCCGACCGGCCGAGCGACGACCTAGGCTCGGACGGGGCCGCGCACGAAGAACCCCGCACCGGCACCCCGGCCGGCACCCGGCCCGTCGCGACCGTCGCCGGGCTTCTCTCCGGTGCTGAAGGGCCCGGTCGGGATGGAGACGGGGCGTTCGATCTCGACCTGCTCGTGGTGCTCGACGCGCCTCAGCTGGACGTCGAGACGGCCGCGCTGCTCGTGGAGTCGCTGCCGGACGGGGCGCGGCTGGTGCTGGGCGGAGATCCGGCGGTGCTGTGGTCAGCGGGGCCGGGACGGGTGTTCGCGGATCTGCTCGCCGCGCGGATCTGTCCGCAGGTCGCCTCGCGAAGGCCGGACCCCGGCCCCCTGGGCGAGCTGGTCTCCGGTATCGGCATCGGTGAGCTGAACCAGGTCGAGGCCCCCGGCAAGGAGGTCGTGATCGTGCCGGTGCGGGACGCGGGCGAGGCCGTGCACCGGACCGTGCAACTGGTCGCGGACTCGGTGCCACGGGCGCTCGGGGTGCCCGCCGAGGAGACCCAGGTGATCACACCGGGCCACGGCGGCGCTGCCGGCACCCGTGCCCTCAACGCGGCCCTGAAGGAGCGCCTCAACCCCGGCCCGGGCCGCTTCGGCGGATTCGACCCCGGTGACCGCGTCGCCTACTCCCCCGCACCTGGCCGTACGCTCCCGGGCCGTGTGGTCGGGGCCGACGCGGACGGCCTGCACCTGACCTGCGCCGGCGAGCCCGTGGTCGTGCCGAAGGAGCGCGTGGAGCAGTCCGTGCGCCACGGCTGGGCCCTGACCGCCCACCAGGCGGTGGGTTGCCGCTGGCCCGCGGTGGTCGCGGTACTGCCCGGCGACGCCACCCAGGCCCTGTCCCGCCCCTGGGTCTACACGGCGTTCGGCAGGGCGGACCGCCATCTGTCCGTGGTCCAGGGCGCGGAACAGGCCCTGCCGAGGGCGGTGGCCGAGATCCCGGCCAAGCCGCGAACGACTCGGCTGCCCGTCCTCCTCAGGACACAGACACCGACAGCCGGCTGACTCCGCCCGAAAACGGAGCGCGGCCCCGGAGATCATTCCTCCGGGGCCGCGCCTCATGCGTCTCAGCGACGATCCACGTCCAGCGGTTCCAGGTCCTCGTCCTCGAGATCGGCCCCGTCGGCCTCGTCGTCGACGTCGTCCTCAAGGTCGTCCTCAAGGTCGTCGTCGAAGACCGCGCTGACGTCGAACCGGCACACCACCCGCTCCACGTCGACCTGCTCGAACGGAGCCTCCAGCCACTCCCCCGGCTCGGCCGGTTCGTCCGCCGCGGTGACCCACAGCGTGGAGTCGCCCTCCTCGAGACCGAACTCCTTGTGACGGGATGCGATCTCGTCGGGCTCGAACTCGCCGAACAGCACCCCCAGCGCGCCGTGCACCGTGCCGGAGGCCTCCGCACGGACAGCGTCGTCGGCCGCCTCGACCCGCTGGGCCTGCGCCAGCAACCGCTGCGGCTCCGCCACGGCGTAGTCACGGCGGATCAGCACGCTCAGCGCGTTCGGCTCCTCCGGGCCCGTGTACGCCGGGGCGTCCTCCGCGCCGGGAATCTCGAAGGGGGTGACCTCGTCGTAACGGTCGTAGAGCAGCTCGTCGTACACCTCGGCGGCCGCGGCCAGTTCGTTGAAGGCCTCGTAGACGCCGGGGTCGTCCTCCCCCGACCTCCGTTCGACCGCGGCCAGGTGGCGGTCGAGCGCGGTCTTGACCGCCTCGGCGGCGGCACGTACCTCGGCAGCGGTGGGCTGCACAGCATCAGACATAGGGCAGACGCTATCCGTACCGGGCCCCGGCCCGCACAATAGATGCGATGCCGGAATACGAATTTGTCGACGTGTACGTACCGCGGGGGGTCTCCCGCAAGGACGCCACACGTCTGCTGACGGACCATGCCGAGTACGGACACTGGGAGTTGGACCGACTGAGCCTGATGCGCGATGGCAGCCGCAGGGTGCGGTTGCGCCGGCGGATCATCCGCCAGGTGCGTGCCACGTGGTGAGACAGGACGAACGGAGCGGGCCCCGCCGCGGCGGGGCCCGCTCCGTTTCACACGGTGCGCCCTAGGCCGAGGCCCGTGCCCTGCGGTACAGCACCGTGCCCGCCAGGAGCGCCCCGGCGCCCACCGGGAGGGCCAGGCCGATCGGCAGGTCGCTGCCGGTCCGGGCGAGCTGCGCGCTGCCCAGGGGCTGGGTGACCGTCTGGGTACCGGGGTGGTTGCCGCCGCCCGGCGTCTGGTGACCGCCGCCGGGTGGGGTGGCCGGGTTTCCGGGGTTTCCGGGCTCCACCGGATTGCCGGGGTCGCCCGGGTTGCCGGGCTGTTCCGGCGATCCGGGCGGAGTCTGGTGGCCGCCGCCGGGCGGGGTGTGCCGCCCGCCGCCGGAGCCGTTTCCGGAGCTGTTTCCGGAGCCGTTTGCGCAGTCGTTGTCCATGGCGGGGTTGCCGATGCCGATGAGGTCCACGCTGTTGCCGCAGGCGTTCACCGGAACGTGGATCGGCGCCTCCACGTGGTTGCCCGAGCCCACGCCGGGTGAGCCACCGGTGTGTCCGCCGGCGTGCGAACCCCCGGAGCCGCCGGAACCGGAACCACCGTGCCCGCCGTGTCCGTGACCCCCACGACCGCCGCCGCCCTTGTTGGCGCAGCTGTTGCCCATCGCGGGGTTGAGGACCCCGACGACGTCCACGGTGTTGCCGCACACGTTCACCGGCACGTGCACCGGCACCGACACGGTGTTGCCCGACAGCACGCCGGGAGAGTTCGTGCTTGATCCGCTCGCGCCCGAGTCGGCGTGGGCGGCGCCTCCTGCCGCGGCGATCACGCCGGTCGCGGCCGCCACTGTCATCAGGCCCTTGCGGGTGACTTGTCGCATCTGCTGAATTCCTGCTTTCGACCTTTGTCTCGAAATGCCGCCGCATCGCGGTTCTGTTTCTTTTCGAAAAGGCCGGTCGGCCCCGGAACGCATGGCGCGCGCTCCGGGGCCGACGGGCTCACCCCTCTTTACCGAGGGCGAGGCACGACGTCACTTGTTGATGCAGGTGTTGCCGAAGGCGGGGTTCAGCAGGCCGATCACGGAGACCGTATTGCCGCAGACGTTCACCGGCACGTGCACGGGAACCTGGACGACGTTGCCGGACAGAACACCCGGGGAGCCCACAGCGGCACCCTGAGCACCCGCATCGGCGACGGCAAGGCCCGCGCCCGCGAGAATCAGGCCACCAGTGGCAGCCGCAGCGGCGACGACCTTCTTGATCATTATTCCTCCTTGTTGGCAAAGCGACCCCAAGTAGCGGATCGCATCACCTGTAACGAGGAGGGAGTAATGGGGATACGAGCTTATGAGCACATTCACTCTTCCCGACCGATGTCGCACGAGCGGCCGAATTGCCGCGTCAACTCGCGTCAACTTGCGTCGATGAACCGGTCGAGCACCCGCACGCCGAACTTCAGCCCGTCCACGGGCACCCGCTCGTCGACTCCGTGGAACATCCCGGCGAAGTCCAGCTCCGGGGGCAGCTTCAGCGGCGCGAATCCGAAGCCGCGGATGCCGAGCTCGTCGAAGGACTTGGCGTCGGTGCCGCCGGAGAGCATGTAGGGGATCGCCTTGGCGGCGGGGTCCTCGGCGACCAGCGCGGACTGCATGGCGTCCACCAGCGCGCCGTCGAAGGTGGTCTCGACGGCCTTGTCGGAGTGCACGTCCTCCCGCTTGACCTTGGGCCCGAGGATCTTGTCGAGGTCGGTGAGGAACTCCTCCTCGAAGCCGGGCAGGAAGCGCCCGTCGACGTGCGCGGTGGCCTCGCCCGGGATGACGTTGACCTTGTAGCCGGCGCCGAGCTGGGTGGGATTGGCGGTGTTGCTGAGGGTGGCGCCGATGAGCTTGGCGATGCCGCCGAGCCTGGCGAGCGTGCCCTCCATGTCCTCCGGGTCCAGCTCGGTGCCGAGCGCGTCGCCGAGCTCGTCGAGGAAGGCGCGGGTGGTCTTGGTGACCCGGACCGGGAACGTGTGCCGTCCGAGCCGCGCGACCGCCTCCGACAGTTCGGTGATGGCGTTGTCCCGGTGGATCATCGAGCCGTGCCCGGCGGTGCCGGCCACCGTCAGCTTCATCCAGTGCATGCCCTTCTCGGCCGTCTGGATCAGGTAGAGCCGCCGCTGCTCGCTCACCGTGAAGGAGAAGCCGCCGACCTCGCTGATCGCCTCGGTCACGCCCTCGAAGAGCTCCGGGTGGTGGTCGACGAGGTACCGGGCGCCGAACTTGCCGCCCGCCTCCTCGTCGGCGAGGAACGCGAGGACGATGTCCCGGGGCGGCCTGCGCCCACTGCGCAGGCGGTCACGGACGACCGCCAGGGTCATCGCGTCCATGTCCTTCATGTCGACGGCGCCCCGCCCCCACACGCACCCGTCGGCGACCTCGCCGGAGAAGGGGTGGTGGGTCCAGTCCTGCGCGTTGGCCGGGACCACGTCGGTGTGTCCGTGGATCAGCAGCGCGGGCCTGGACGGGTCCTCGCCCGCGATCCTGGCGACCGTGGAGGCGCGGCCGGGGTGCGACTCGAAGATCTGCGGTTCGAGGCCCACCTCGGCGAGCTTCTCCGCGACGTACTCGGCCGCCTTGCGCTCACCCGGGCCCGAGTGGTCGCCGTAGTTGCTGGTGTCGATCCGGATCAGCTCGCGGCAGAGGTCCACGACCTCGTCCTCGCCGGTGACGCCCCTGGCCGTGTCCGTGTCGCTCACGCTGTTCCTCCCGCTGTCACTGCTGGTGGTTCCCCTCATCCTCCCCCCGCGGACCGGTCCTCCCCAAGACCGGACCCGGCCCGTCACACGCCGTTCACGCGGGGCCGGGGAAGGCGACGGGGGGTGATCGGGGTCCTTCGAAAGCCTGGTAATGTTTCCTTCGTCGCCGCGAGGGGAACCCCGCGCGACAGACACCTTGTCCGGGTGGCGGAATGGCAGACGCGCTAGCTTGAGGTGCTAGTGCCCTTTATCGGGCGTGGGGGTTCAAGTCCCCCCTCGGACACCAGCCGAATCCCCCCGGCCGCTCAGCGGCCGGGGGGATTCGTCGTATACGACCCCTCGTTCGCTGTATGTGGGGCATCTCTCGCTCGGTGTAAAGATCACCAGGTCAGAGGCGCGCGGCGGAGCTGCCGCACCCCTCGAACAGCCGTCCCCAGTGGCCGTTTCGGGGGGTCGAACCTAGCGTCGTACTAAAATTTCCGGCTTGTTACGAGCTGGAGCCGGACAACCCCAGGCAGACCTGCGGCCCGCCAGCGCCCCGGAGGGCTCCGGGATCGAGACGCGAGGACCGATGGCAGCGATACACGAGAGCAGTGCTCTCGGCCTGCTCAACGAAGAGCTCAGCGCAGAGATCCGCGAACAGTTCGGCGACACCGCCCGTTTTTCCGGGGGCCCGGCCGCCTCCCCACGCACGCTCGTCGACGTCTTCGACGCGTCCGTGCGGTCCTACCCCGACGAGCTCGCCCTGGACGACGGGACCACCCGGCTCACCTACCGTGCGCTGGCCGTCGAGGTGGAGCGGCTGCGGCGGCGGCTCGCCGGGGCCGGGGTCGGACTCGGCGACCGGGTCGGCATCCGGGTCCCGTCCGGCACCAATGACCTGTACGTCGCGATCCTCGCCGTGCTGGCGGCGGGCGCCGCGTACGTCCCCGTCGACGCCGAGGACCCCGACGAGCGGGCCGAGCTGGTGTTCGGGGAGGCGGAGGTCCGGGCCGTGGTCGGCGCCGGGCACGAGCTGACCGTCCACGGGCGCTGCGACTCCCCCGCCGCCCGGCCCGGCATCGAGCACGACGCGTGGATCATCTTCACCTCCGGCTCCACCGGCAAGCCCAAGGGCGTCGCCGTCTCGCACCGCAGCGCGGCCGCCTTCGTGGACGCCGAGGCCGCCCTGTTCCTCACCGACGATCCCATCGGTCCCGCTGACAGGGTCATGGCGGGGCTGTCGGTCGCCTTCGACGCGTCCTGCGAGGAGATGTGGCTGGCCTGGCGGTACGGGGCCTGTCTGGTGCCGGTGCCGCGTTCGCAGGTCAGGAGCGGGGCCGATCTCGGGCCCTGGCTGGTCGAGCAGGAGATCACCGTCGTCTCCACGGTGCCGACGCTCGCCGCGCTGTGGGAGCCCGAGACCCTCAACGACGTACGGCTGCTGATCTTCGGCGGTGAGGCCTGTCCGCCCGAGCTGACGCAGCGGCTGGTGACGGAGGGGCGCGAGGTGTGGAACACCTACGGGCCCACCGAGGCGACCGTGGTGGCCTGTGCCTCGTTGATGAGCGGCGAGGAGCCGATCCGGATCGGGCTGCCGCTGGACGGCTGGGAGCTGGCCGTCGTCGACGAGGCCGGCGAGCCCGTGCCGATGGGCGCGAGCGGGCAGCTGGTGATCGGCGGGGTCGGCCTGGCCCGGTACCTGGACGCCGACAAGGACGCGGAGAAGTACGCGCCGCTGAAGTCGCTGGGCTGGGAGCGGGCGTACCGCAGCGGTGACCTCGTGAAGGCGGAGCCCGAGGGGCTCGTCTTCCTCGGCCGGGCCGACGAGCAGATCAAGCTCGGGGGCCGGCGGATCGAGCTGGGTGAGGTCGACGCGGCTCTCCAGGCGCTGCCCGGGGTCGCGGGAGCGGCCGCCGCCGTCCGCACCGCC
Source organism: Streptomyces sp. SAI-127 (assembly GCF_029894425.1). Taxonomy (NCBI): domain Bacteria; kingdom Bacillati; phylum Actinomycetota; class Actinomycetes; order Kitasatosporales; family Streptomycetaceae; genus Streptomyces; species Streptomyces sp. SAI-127. The sequence goes on along the minus strand of NZ_JARXYJ010000001.1, from coordinate 8,266,691 downwards.
CGCAGCGGCAACCAGCTTCTCGTCGGGTACGTCGTCACGCAGGACGGCTGGGACCACGCCGCGGCCGTGGAGAAGCTGCGGGCCGAACTGCCCGCCGCGCTCGTGCCGTTGATCGCTCCCGTCGGCGACCTGCCGACGCGGACCTCCGGCAAGGTGGACCGCAACGCGCTGCCCTGGCCGCTCGAGGGGCTCGAAACCGGCGGCCCCGCGGAGGAGTTGTACGGCACCGAGGCCTGGCTCGCCGAGCAGTGGGCGGAAGTCCTCGGCATCCCGGTCTCCAGTGCCCGCGACGACTTCTTCGCGATCGGCGGCAGCAGCCTGGCCGCCGCCCAGTTGACCACCCGGCTGCGCACCCGCTACCCGAGCGCGGCCGTCCTCGACATCTACCAGCAGCCCACGCTGCGGAAGTTGGCCCGCCACCTGGAGAAGTCCGCGCAGGACGACGGGTCCGCGCGGGTCATCGCACCGGTGCCGCTCAAGGCCCAGGTGATCCAAACCCTCGTCCTGCTCCCCCTGTTCACGCTGCTCGGACTGCGCTGGCTGGTGCCGCTCGCCGCGCTCGGGAACGTCCTGCCGTACTCCTGGCTGCCGAGCACCTCGTGGTGGCTGGTCGGGGCCGGTGCCCTGCTGCTGTTCAGCCCGCCCGGACGGCTGGCGATCGCTGCGGGCGGGGCGCGCGTGCTGCTGCGCACGGTGCAGCCCGGCCGCTATCCGCGCGGTGGCGGCGTCCACCTGCGGCTGTGGACGGCCGAGCGACTCGCCGAGTTCACCGGAGCGACCTCGCTGACCGGCTCCTGGCTGGAGCGGTACGCGCGGGCGCTGGGCGCCAGGATCGGCCCGGACGTGGACCTGCACTCGCTGCCGCCGGTCACCGGCATGCTCAAGCTGGGCCGGGGCGCCGCCGTCGAGTCCGAGGTGGACCTGTCCGGCTGGTGGCTGGACGGCGACCGGCTGGAGATCGGCCAGGTCAAGGTCGGTGCGCACGCCGTCGTCGGCACGCGCAGCATCCTCTTCCCCGGCGCCCGGGTCGGCAAGCGGGCCGAGGTGGCGCCGGGTTCGGCGGTCACCGGGCAGATCCCGACCGGTCAGCGCTGGGCGGGCGCGCCCGCGGTCAAGCTGGGCAAGGCCAAGCGCAACTGGCCGAAGGAGCGGCCGGCGCGGGGGACGTACTGGCGGGTGATGTACGGCCTGGCCGGTCTCTTCCATGAGCATGCTCCCGGTACTGGCGGGTGGCGCGGCCTTCCTCGTCGCCCGTCCGTTCCTCGCCGCCTACGCGCCCCTGAAGGGCGCCGCCCTGGCCCTCGTCCCGGCCACGCTCGCCTTCGGGCTGGCGTACGCGCTGCTGATCCTGGTCGCCGTACGACTGCTGAGCCTGGGGCTGCGCGAGGGGACGTATCCGACGCACAGCCGGGTCGGGTGGCAGGCGTGGACCGTCACCCAGCTGATGGACCGCTCGCGCGAGACGCTGTTCCCGCTGTACGCCGGGCTGGTCACCCCGGTGTGGCTGCGGCTGCTCGGGATGCGGATCGGGCGCGGTGCGGAGGTGTCGACGGTGCTCGCGCTGCCGAGCCTGACGACGGTCGGCGAGGGCGCGTTCCTGGCCGACGACACGCTGACCGCGCCGTACGAGCTGGGTGGCGGCTGGGTCAGGGTCGGGCGCGCGGAGATCGGGCGGCGGGCGTTCCTCGGGAACTCCGGGATGACCGCGCCGGGGCGCACCGTGCCGGACGGCGGGCTGGTGGGCGTGCTGTCGGCCACGCCGAAGAAGGCGAAGAAGGACACGTCGTATCTGGGCCTGCCGCCGGTGAAGCTGCCGCGCAGTGCGGCCGACAGCGACCAGAGCCGGACGTACGAGCCCTCGGCGGGGCTGCTGTGGGCGCGCGGTCTGGTGGAGCTGTGCCGGATCGTGCCCGTGTTCTGCTCGGCCTGGCTGGCCGTGCTGACGGTGGCCGCGCTGTGTGTGCTCGGGCCGTGGGCCTGGCTGCTGGCGGGAGCGGTGCTGCTCGCGGCCGGTGCGGCGGCGGGGCTGGTGTCGATGGTCGCGAAGTGGCTGCTCGTGGGGCGGCACCGCAGGGGGGAGCACCCGCTGTGGAGCGGCTTCGTGTGGCGCAACGAGCTCGCGGACACCTTCGTCGAGGTGCTCGCGGTGCCGTGGCTGGCGGGCTCCGTGCCCGGAACGCCGGTGCTGACGGCGTGGCTCAGGGGGCTCGGCGCGCGGATCGGCAAGGGCGTCTGGGTGGAGAGCTACTGGCTGCCGGAGACCGATCTGGTGACGCTGGAGGACGCGGCGACCGTGAACCGCGGCTGTGTGCTCCAGACCCACCTCTTCCACGACCGGATCTTGCGGACGGATACTGTGGTGCTCCGTGAGGGTGCCACGCTGGGCCCTGGCGGGATCGTGCTGCCCGGCAGCACGATCGGGGCCCGCACCACGCTGGGCCCCGCGTCGCTCGTCATGGCCGCGGAGTCCGTCCCGGACGACACCCGCTGGCTCGGCAACCCGATCGAGGCATGGCGGCCCTGAACGCGGGCCACTCGGAGACGGTGAGCGGTGTACCGGTGGATCCGAGTGGGAACGCAGCGCAGGGAGCAGAAGCGGCAGTGGCAGTTCAGCAGGCGGCGGGTTCGGACCCGTACTTCCCGGACCACGGTGACGCCCGGTACCGGGTGCACCGCTACGAGCTCGCCCTGGACTACCGCCCGGGCCCGAACCGCCTGGCCGGGAGCGCCCGGATCAACGCCATAGCGGGGCGCTCGCCGCTCGCCGAGTTCATGCTCAACCTGTCCGACTTCAAGATCGGCCGGGTGCGGGTGGACGGCCGGCAGGCGCACTACACGCACCGGGGCGGGAAGCTGCGGGTCCGGCCGGCGAAGCCGGTGCGGCCCGGGGCCGCGTTCACCGTCGAGGTGCACTGGTCGGGCAATCCCAAGCCGGTCGGCAGCCCCTGGGGCGGGCTCGGCTGGGAGGAACTGGAGGACGGTGCGCTGGTCGCGAGCCAGCCGATCGGGGCGCCGTCCTGGTACCCGTGCAACGACCGGCCCGCGGACAAGGCGTCGTACCAGATCTCGGTCACCACGCCGTCCGCGTACGCGGTGGTGGCGGGCGGCAGGCTGCTGACCCGTACGACCAAGGCGTCCACGACGACCTGGGTGTACGAGCAGGCCGCGCCCACGTCCAGCTATCTCGTCGGGCTGTCGATCGGCAAGTACCAGACGGTGCTGCTCGGTGACCCGGGGCCGGGCGGGGTGCCGCAGCACGGGCACATCCCGGCGCATCTGCTGCCGGAGTTCTCCCGGGACTTCGCGCGGCAGCCGCAGATGATGGAGCTGTTCCAGGAGCTGTTCGGGCCGTATCCGTTCGACGAGTACGCGGTCGTCGTCACGGAGGAGGAGCTCGATGTGCCCGTGGAGGCCCAGGGGTTGTCGCTGTTCGGCGCCAACCACGTGGACGGCGCCCGGGGTTGGGAGCGGCTGGTCGCGCACGAGCTGGCGCACCAGTGGTTCGGCAACAGTGTCTCCATCGCGGACTGGCGGCACATCTGGCTGAACGAGGGGTTCGCCAAGTACGCCGAGTGGCTGTGGTCGGAGCGCTCGGGGGGCCGCACGGCCCAGCAACTGGCCGCCGCGGCACACCGGTTGCTGTCCTCGCTCCCCCAGGACCTGCGCCTGGCCGACCCGGGCCGCAAGTCGATGTTCGACGACCGGCTCTACGAACGCGGCGGGCTCACCGTGCACGCGGTGCGCTGCGCGATGGGTGACGAGGCGTTCTTCCGGATGCTGCGCGGCTGGGCCGGGCTGCACCGGGGCGGGGCCGTGACCACGGCGACGTTCACAGCCCATGTCAACCGGTTCGCGGACGAGCCGCTGAACGGCCTGTTCGAGGCGTGGGTGCACGGGACGGCGCTGCCGTCGTTGCCGACGGTGATTCCGGCCCGGCCGGCGCATCCGCCCACCAACACCGGCACGGTGCAGCCGTGACCCGGCGTGTCTCCCGGCAACGGCCCCCCTGTCCTTGCGGCCTCGAGGAGACGTACGACAACTGCTGCGGGCGCTACCACCGGGGTGAGTCGGCTGCGCCCACCGCCGAAGCGCTGATGCGTTCGCGCTACTGCGCTTTCGTGAAGCGCGACGAGGCGTATCTGTTGCGCACGTGGCACCCGCGGACCCGGCCGCCGGGCGTCGATCTCGATCCCGGCATGCGCTGGACGGGCCTGGAGATCCTCGGCACGACCGACGGCTCGGCGTTCCACGGCACGGGCACGGTGACGTTCCGCGCCTCGTTCAAGGGTGGCTCCCTGCACGAGCGCAGCCGTTTCGAGCGCGTCGGGGGAGCCTGGGTGTACGTCGACGGGGAGTTCCTCGACTGACCTACGGCGCGAGGATGTCGAGTTCCTGGAGGGCGCCCTCGGCGATCTCGCGGGTCAGCTCCTCCGCGTGACCCGCGTCGCCCTCGCGGATCGCCTCGGCGAGCCGGACATGGAGGGTGACGGCGGCCGGGTCGGGGTCCTCGAACATGACCTCGTGGCGGGTGCGGCCGGTGAGGACCTCGGCGACCACGTCACCGAGGCGGGCGAACATCTCGTTGCCGGAGGCGTTGAGGATGACGCGGTGGAAGGCGATGTCGTGGAGGAGGTAGCCCTCGAGGCGGTGGCCCTTGGAGTTGGCGACCATGCCGAGGGCGCGCTCGGTGAGTTCGGCGCACTGCTCGGCGGTCGCGTGCTTCGCGGCCAGGCCCGCCGCCACCGGCTCGATCGCCGAGCGCAGCACGGTCAGTGAGCGCAGTTGGTGCGGCCGGTCGGCGCCGGCCAGCCGCCAGCGGATGACCTGGGGGTCGTAGACGTTCCACTCGGCCTTGGGGCGGACCGTCACGCCCACGCGACGGCGGGACTCGACCAGGTGCATCGACTCCAGGACCCGGACCGCCTCGCGCATCACCGAGCGTGAGACGTCGAAACGCTGCGCCAGTTCGTCCGTGCGCAAAACGCTGCCCGGCGGGTAGTCGCCCGCTGTGATGGCGGGGCCGAGGGTTTCCAGTACGCGGCCGTGCAGCCCCCTGCCCGGTGTGCTCATGCACTCAGAGTACGGGGCGTGTCACACCAAGAAAAAGTCAGACTTATTCATCACAGACTCTTGAATTCGTCGTACCTAATCGGTTTCAGTTGCGTGTGCATCAGTCGGCATGAGTCGGCATCAGATGTCGTGGACGACACGCAGACAGTGAGGCAGCGATGAGTACCCCGAAGGTCGTCGTGGTCATGGGCGTCGCGGGCACCGGGAAGACCACCATCGGTCCCCTGCTCGCGGCCCGGCTCGGCGTTCCCTACGCCGAGGGCGACGACTTCCACCCGCCGGCCAACATCGCCAAGATGTCGGCCGGCACCCCGCTCACCGACGAGGACCGGTGGCCCTGGCTGGACGCCATCGGCTCCTGGGCGCACGGGCGGGCGGCGCTCGGCGGGGTGGTCAGCTGCTCGGCGCTGAAGCGGTCGTACCGCGACCGGCTGCGGGCCGAGGCGCCCGGGGTCGTCTTCGTGCACCTGGCGGGCGACCGTTCCCTCATCGAGGACCGGATGTCGCACCGGCAGGGCCACTTCATGCCCACCGCGCTGCTGGACTCGCAGTTCGCCACGCTCCAGCCCCTCCAGGAGGACGAGGCCGGGGTCGTGGTGAACGTGTCCGGCAGCCCGGAGGAGATCACCGGGCGGGCCGCGAAGGCGCTCGCCGAACTCCCGTAACACCCCTTTTTCATCCTCTTTCCGAAGAACATCCCCCGTACCTGCAAGGGACCCCCGTGACCAGACTCAGCGTCGAGATGCTGGCAGCGGACGCACCGGAGCCGATCACCTCGGCCGGTCACGCTCAGCTGGGCATCGCCGTACTGGCGGGCATCGCCGTCATCGTTCTGCTCATCACCAAGTTCAGGCTCCACGCCTTCCTGGCGCTGACCCTGGGCACGCTCGTGCTCGGCGCGGTCGCCGGAGCGCCGCTCGACAAGGCCATCACCAGCTTCACCACCGGTCTCGGCACCACGGTCGCCGGCGTCGGTGTACTGATCGCCCTCGGTGCGATCCTCGGCAAGATGCTCGCCGACTCGGGCGGGGCCGACCAGATAGTCGACACGATCCTCGCGAAGGCGGGCGGCCGTTCGATGCCGTGGGCGATGGTTCTGATCGCCTCCGTCATCGGTCTGCCGCTGTTCTTCGAGGTCGGCGTCGTGCTGCTGATCCCGGTCGTGCTGATGGTCGCCAAGCGCGGCAACTACTCCCTGATGCGCATCGGCATCCCGGCCCTCGCCGGTCTCTCCGTGATGCACGGCCTGGTCCCGCCGCACCCCGGCCCCCTGGTCGCGATCGACGCGGTGAAGGCCAACCTCGGTGTGACGCTCGCGCTCGGCGTGCTGGTGGCCATACCGACGGTGATCGTCGCCGGTCCGCTGTTCTCGAAGGTCGCGGCCCGCTGGGTGGACGTCCCGGCGCCCGACCGGATGATCCCGCAGCGTGCCTCGGAGGACTTGGAGAAGCGCCCGGGCTTCGGTGCCACCCTGGCCACGATCCTCCTTCCGGTCGTCCTGATGCTCTCCAAGGCGCTGGTCGACATCGTGATCGACGACCCCGACCACTCCGTGCAGCGCGTCTTCGACGTCGTCGGCTCCCCGTTGATCGCTCTGCTGGCCTCGGTGCTCGTGGGCATCTTCACGCTGCTTCGCCCGGCCGGCTTCGGCAAGGAGCGCCTCACCCCGCTCATCGAGAAGGGCCTCGCGCCCATCGCCGGCATCCTGCTGATCGTCGGCGCCGGCGGCGGCTTCAAGCAGACCCTGATCGACTCCGGTGTGGGTCAGATGATCCTGGAGATCTCCGAGGACTGGTCCATCCCGGCCCTGCTCCTCGCCTGGCTGATCGCGGTCGCGATCCGTCTGGCGACCGGCTCCGCGACGGTGGCCACGGTCTCCGCGGCCGGCCTGGTCGCGCCGCTCGCCGCGAACATGTCGACGACCCACACGGCCCTGCTCGTCCTCGCCATCGGCGCCGGCTCCCTCTTCTTCAGCCATGTCAACGACGCCGGGTTCTGGCTGGTCAAGGAGTACTTCGGCCTGGACGTCGGCCAGACCATCAAGACCTGGTCGATCATGGAGACGATCATCTCGGTGGTCGCGGGCGGCCTGGTCCTGCTGCTCTCGCTGGTCATCTAGGCGTACGGCGGCTGCGGCGCCCCCTGTCGGCCTAGGGCCTGTCCGGCGGATCAGGCCGACTTTAAGCAAGGGTGCCTGATCAGTGCGGGTGAGCGGGGTCTGGTGCGTGCAGCTGCAAGGCGGAGGAGGGAGTCGACGCGGAGCGTCGGCGAGTGACGACAACGCCGCAGATGCGCGCACCAGACCCCGCGACGTCGGCATGATCCGCCGGACAGGCCCTAAGGCCGCCACAGGGGGTGTTCGCGTTCCGCCCACTCCCGGCTCACGTCCCCGGTCCTGAGGCCTCTCCTCGCCTCCGGGTCGCCCAGCGCCATGCCGATGTGGCCCGCGAGGACGATGCCGATCGTGAGGGCCAGCCAGTCGTGGACGAAGGTCGCGCTGGTGCGCCACTGGATCGGAGTGAGGTGGGTGAACCACATCAGCAGGCCCGTGCCGAGCATGACGAGGCTCGCGCCCGCGATCCAGGCGGCGTAGACCTTCTGACCCGCGTTGAACTTGCCCGCGGGACGGGACGCGCGGCGCTTGTCGCGGTGCCACGCGGCACGCAGCCAGACCCGGTCGTGCGGGCCGAAGCGGTTCAGGAAGCCCAGGTCGGCGCGGAAGGCACGGGAGACCAGGCCCACCAGGGCCGGTACCGGCAGGGCCAGGCCCGCCCATTCGTGGACGCGGACCACCAGCTCACGGCGGCCGACGAGTTCGGCGAGCTGGGGGAGGTAGAGACAGGCGGCCGTCACCACGCAGATACCCATCAGTGCGGCGGTCGCGCGGTGGACCCACTTCTGGCTGCGGCCGAAACGCCGGACACGTGCCTGCGGTGGGGCGTCAACTCGTAGGCTCATCGTCCCGCCCGTTCGATCGGCCCACCCAGGCGTCCACGTCGTAGCCCCGGTCCTCCCAGTAACCCGGCTCCACGTCCTCGGTGACGGTGATGCCGGACAGCCACTTGGCCGACTTGTAGAAGTACATGGGGGCCACGTAGAGGCGGACCGGGCCCCCGTGGGAGTGGCCGATGTCCTTGTCCTGCATGCGCAGGGCCACCAGGACGTCCGAGCGGCGGGCCTGGTCGAGGGTGAGGCTCTCGGAGTACGCCCCGTCGAAGCAGGTGAAGCGGACGGCGCCCGCCTTCGCGGTCACCCCGGCGGCGTCCAGCAGCCGGGACAGCCGTACGCCTTCGAACGGCGTGTCCGGGACCCGCCAGCCCGTCACGCACTGCACGTCCTTGACCATCCGGGTCTGGGGCATCGCCCGCAGGTCGGCCAGGGTGTACGTCCGCGGGCGCGAGACCAGACCGTCGATCTTGAGCTGGTAGTTCTCGGCGTTCTTGTGCGGCACGGACGAGGTCACCGAGTAGTAGCGGAAGCCGCCGCCGTTGGGGAGCAGGCCCGTCAGGCCGGTGGGGTCCTTGTCGGCGGCGCTGCCGAGGAAGGCCTCCATGCCGCGTTGCAGGGTGGGCGCGGCGACCACGCCGAGCGCGCCCAGGCCGAGGGTGCCGAGGAGGACACGGCGGCCGATCGGCGTACCGCGCTGCTCCTCGGGCTGTTCGGAGTTCACGTACTCATTCGAACACCCGCGAGGCCTGCGGGACCAGGAATCGCGGGTGCTCGTCAGACTTCCGTAACCACTTCTCACCCGCATCTCAGCGAGCCCCCGGTTCGCGGAGGGCTACGACGCCTCCTCCGCCGCCTTCTCCAGCTGGAACGCCTCGTTGCCGAGCCCGATCCGGGCGTGCGCCTCGGGCCTGCGGGCCCGCAGGATCAGTCCCTGCGCCAGGCCCACCACCACGGCGAGCCCGATGATGCCGGGCAGCAGCCAGCTCAACGAGGAACCGGGGCCCGCCCCGACCAGGACGTCGAAGTCCTTGACCGTGTAGACGGCGATCACCAGCAGGGCGATGCCCGCGAGGGCAGAGGTGACCAGCCGCCAGGCCTGGGCGCCCACCGCGCCGCGCCGGACGAAGAAGGCGATCACGGAGGCGGAAGCGGCCGCCATCAGCAGGATCACGCCGAGGGAGCCGATGTTGCCGAACCAGGTGAACAGGTGCAGGACCGGCACGGTCGGGTCGCCGGTGGGCTTGTCGTCGGCGATCGCGAAGACGACCACGACCACCACGGACACGGCGGTCTGGAGCAGCGAGCCGGTGCCGGGCGCGCCGCTCGCGCTGTTCGTGCGGCCGAAGGCGGCGGGCAGCAGGCCCTCGCGGCCCATCGCGAAGGCGTAGCGGGCGACCACGTTGTGGAAGCTGAGCATGGCCGCGAACATGCCGGTCACGAACAGCACGTGCAGGACGTCGGTGAACGTGCCGCCGAGGCGGGACTCGGTGAGCCCGAAGAGCAGTCCGGCGCTCTGCTTCTGCGACTCGGCGACGACCGCCGAGGGCCCGGTGGCGACGGTGAGGGCCCAGCTGCTGAGCGCGAAGAACACGGCGACGCCACCGACGGCCAGGAACATCACGCGCGGCACCAGGATGTGCGGCCGGCTGGTCTCCTCGGCGTACACGGGCGCCTGCTCGAAGCCGAGGAAGGCGGCGATGCAGAAGCACAGGGCGGTGCCGACACCGGCGCCGCTGAGGGTGTCCGGGTTGAAGGCGTGCAGGGACAGGCCCTGGGCCGCGGGGTCGGCGACCGCGGCGACGTCGAAGATGACGACCAGGGCGACCTCGACGATGAGCAGGACACCGAGCACGCGCGCGTTGACGTCGATCTTCAGCCAGCCCAGCGCGCCCACGACCAGCGCGGCCACCAGCGCCGGTATCCACCAGGCCACCGACAGGTCGGCGTAGGTGGCGAACAGCCCGGAGACCTCGAACCCGAAGATGCCGTAGATGCCGACCTGGAGGGCGTTGTAGGCGACCAGGGCGACGAGGGCCGCGCTCGCCCCGGCCGTGCCACCGAGTCCGCGCGAGATGTAGGCGTAGAAGGCGCCCGCGTTGTGGACGTGCCGGCTCATCTCGGCGTAGCCGACGCTGAACAGGACGAGGACCAGGCCGAGGACGACGTAGAGGAGGGGCTGGCCGACGATCCCCATCACCGCGAATGTGGTGGGCATGACACCCGCGACGACCATGAGGGGGGCGGTCGCGGCGAGGACGGAGAGCAGCAGGCCTCCGGTGCCGAGGCGGCCGGCGCGCAGCGCGCGGTCCTGCCCCTTGAACGTACTGATCTCTGGTCTGCTCTTGCTGGAACTCTCGGTGGCCATGGGGACCGTCCTTCTGGGGTTCGGGGGTGCTACACCGTGCCGAGCGCGCTGTCGCGGGCGGCAAGGAAGGCGGAGTACGGCTCGTGGTCCGGATAGGACCAGGGGGCCGGGGTGGGGCGTTCGCCGATGCGGTGGAAGAGGGCGGCGGCCTCGGCGCCGCGGCCCTCGCAGACCTTCGCGTGGGCGAGGAAGTTGAGGTCGACCAGGCGGCGGGGGTGGCCCTCGTGCTCCCATTCCAGCCACCAGTCGAAGGCCGACTTCATCACCTGCCGGGCCCGGCGTCCGGTCCAGTGGCCGGAGGCGGCGGGGTCGCGCGGCTCATGCCCGGCGCCGGCCAGGGCCCGGTAGCGCTCGGCGTGCGCGATGACCGGCAGGATCGCGAGCGGGGAGTCGGCGGGGGCCTGCTCGGCGGCCCAGTTCGCGAAGTCGTAGACCTCGTGCAGCGGGTCGGGGCCCGTGTCGGCCCGGCGCTCGGCGAGCCGGGCGACCATCAGATGGTGGGCGTGGTGGTGGTCGGCGTGCCGCTGCCGGATCTCGCCGAAGACGTCGGCCACCTCGTCCGCCGCCCCGAGGTCGCGCTCCAGCAGGAGCAGGCCGAGCCAGGGGGTGGGGTCGGCGGGCGCGCGGCGGGCCGCTTCCCGGCAGGCCGCGCGGGCCTCGGCGGGCTTTCCCTTGCCCCGCCGCACCCGCTGGACCAGAGCGAGGGCGAGCAGTACAGCGGCGTCCGCGGAGTCCGGCTCGGCCACCAGCCAGTCCCTGGCCCAGGCGTCGCTGTACGGCTCGGCCGCGAGAACCGTGATCCGGTGGCCGCGCCGGTCCCACTCGTCACCCGTCCGGGCAAGCAGCGCCCGCGCCGCCTGCCACCTGCCCTGCGCCAACGAGGCGCGCGCGTCGATGAGTTCGGCGTCGTCGAGGGCCGCGTCGAAGGCCTGGGCGGCGCGTTTTCGACTGCGGCCGAAGGATGGCGGTGGCGGGGACACCGTGTGGGTTTTCCTCACGGAACATGACGCGTGACGGGTGGGGCGGAAGGGTGAGACGAAGGGGGTGGGGCGGAAGGGGCGCCTGGGCGGGTGCGGGCAGGCCGACCGTCGATGTGGGCAGGTCGGCGGGCCGATTCGCACCGCCATCGACTGATCACGGACAGCCAACCGCCCGCCAATGGTTTGCGTCAAGGGCCGAAGGCGCGTTACACGCGTCAACTCTCCATACCTGAGAGGAAGTTGTGGCGAAGCGGTGCTGGTGGGACCGGGTCAAGGGCCCGCGTCTGTGGCGTACGCCATGGCGCCGCGCTTCCTCGCACCGCACCATGGCAGGAACCCCCGCCGCCGAGAAGAGTTCGGCGGCCGAGTCGACAGCCCGGATACGGGCACTCCCAGGAGCAAGCCGGACGCTGGGACGCTACAGTCGGCGACAACCACCCCGCCGCCGGCCGGACGATCGAGGTACCCAGCGTGTCGGTTCTGGTTCTGATTCTCGCCGTGAGTGCTGCCTGCTGCCTGGGCTTCGGCTTTGTGCTGCAGCAGAACGCGGCCCGTCAGGCCCCGCTGAGCGACTTCCTCTCGCCCCGGCTCCTCCTCGACCTGGTGAAGGTGCCGCGCTGGCTCGGCGGCATCGGCCTGATGGTGGCCGGCATGGCCCTCGGCGCGATCGCGCTGGGCCACGGCGAGGTCTCCCTGGTCGAACCCCTCCTCGCCACGAACCTCCTCTTCGCCCTGGCCCTCTCCCGCAAGCAGACGAAGCAGCCGCTGGGCCGCCAGGGCTGGGCGGGGCTCGCACTGCTCGCGGGCGGGGTGACCGCGTTCATCGTGGCGGGCGAGCCAAGCGGCGGTACGGCGGTCACCGACCCCTTCCGCCACTGGCTGATCATCGGCGCCATGATCGGCCTCGCCCTGCTGCTCACGACCTACGCCAAACGCTCCCGCCTCAGCTCGGGCCCGGTCCTGCTCTCCCTGGCCGCCGGTCTGCTGTACGGCGTCCAGGACGCCCTCACCCGGGTCAGCGGCCAGCGCTTCTCCGAGGGCGGCCTCGCCGAGCTGCTGACCGCCTGGCAGCCGTACGCCGTGCTGGCCCTGGGGGTCACCGGGCTGATCCTGGTGCAGAGCGCGTTCGAGACCGCGCCCCTGCGGATGTCACTGCCCGCACTGACCGCGGCCCAGCCGCTCGCCGGGATCATCTGCGGGGTGGGCTTCCTGGGAGACCGACTGCGCACCGACACCGCCGCGCTGACCTGGGAGGCGCTGGGGCTCGCGGCCGTCGTCGCGGGCATCGTGCTGCTGGGGATGCACCCGGCGATGCCGCGCGGGGCCGCCCGGCCGGAACCCGCGCGCGACCTCCAGCCGAGCTGACCCGCGCCCGCCGGGCCGGACGGCCCGGGCGCTGCTGCTTGGATGGGGGCATGAGCGCTGCTGACGAGATCCTCGACATCGTCGACGAGAACGACAACGTCGTCGCCCAGTCCCCCCGCGGCGAGGCCTACGCCGAGGGGCTGCGCCACCGCTGCGTCTTCATCCGGGCCACGGACGCCCAGGGCCGCCTCTTCGTCCACCGCCGCACCCCGACCAAACTGGTCTTCCCGTCGCTCTACGACATGTTCGTCGGCGGCGTGGTCGGCGCGGGCGAGTCCTACGACGACGCGGCCCTGCGCGAGGCCGAGGAGGAACTCGGCGTGAGCGGGCTGCCCCGCCCGGAGTTCCTCTTCAAGTTCCTGTACGACGACGGGGCCGGCCGGACCTGGTGGTCCGCGGTCTACGAGGTCCGCTGCGAGCTCCCGGTCAGCCCCCAGGCCGAGGAGGTCGCCTGGCACGACTTCCTGCCGGAGGACGAGGTGGAGCTGCGCCTGCGGGACTGGGAGTGGGTGCCGGACGGGCTGGCCGCCCACGAGCGGCTCAAGGCGTACCGGTCGATGGGTTGAGCGGGCCCTCACCACGTCGTTCGGGAACCCGGCGGATAGGCTCGTGCGCGTGATCGATTTCGCACGGAACGTCCGCGTCTGGTTCGCCCCCGAGGAGGTCCGGCAGGACGGCCGCACCCCCGACTACCGGTTCTCGCTGGCCAATGAACGCACCTTCCTGGCCTGGCTGCGTACCGCGCTCGCACTGATCGGCGGCGGCTTCGCCGTGGACCAGTTCCTGCCGGATCTGCGCTGGGGCTGGCGGGTGGGCCTGGCACTCGTGCTGCTCGCGGCCGGCGTGCTGTGCTCGTTGCGGGCGGTCAATCACTGGGTGCGGTGCGAGCGGGCGATGCGGCGGGGCGAGGATCTGCCGGTGTCCCGGTTCCCGGCACTGCTGAGCCTGGTGGTCGCGGTGGTGGCCGTGGCCATGGTCGTCGTGGTGCTCGTCGGGTGGGAGGGGTGAGCGAGGCCGCCGCCGCGGAGCGGGACCCGGGGCTCCAGCCCGAACGCACCCGGCTCGCCTGGCGCCGTACCACCCTCTCGGGCACCGTCTCCGCGGTACTCGCCGTGAAGACGGCCCTGCACGGCGGCCCGTCCCCCGGCACACTCCTCGCCTGCGCCCTGTGCTGCGCCCTCTGGCTGGGCTTCCTCTACCTCGCCCACCACCGCATCCGCACCCTGACGTCGTCGGACACCCCGAGGGCCCTCACTCCGCGGCACGCGACGGCGGCGGTCCTGTGCACGGTGGCGCTGGCGGCGTGCGGGGCGGCGCTGGTGTTCTGAGCGGCTCGGCGCCCCACACCCGGGCCCGGCCGTGCCCACCCCCGCCTTACGGGGTACCCGTACGCCACGCAGGCCCGAATATCCGGATACGCACCTTTCGCGTGACAGCCTGTCCGACGTCATCGCCCGTCGCTTCGAAGGTGAGCACCATGACCACCCTCCACCATGAACACGCCTCGCACGCGCACACCCACGGACCGGACTGCGGACACACCGAGGTGCCGCACGAGGACCACGTCGATTACGCGCACGACGGGCATCTGCACCGCGAGCACGAGGGCCACTGGGACGAGTGCGAACCCGGCGGACATGTCTCGCACGACGGTCACGAGCACCGGCACGGCCAGGACTGCGGACACGAGAGCGTCCTGCACGGCGACCACGTCGACTACGTCCACGACGGCCACCGGCACGCCGCCCACGAGGGCCACTGGGACGACCACTGACCCGACCGGAAAGCACCGCCGACAGCTCCCCGACGCACCACGCGGGGAGCTGTCGGCCTATCGTGGTCCGGATCACGTTCCCCTCCCCCTCTGGACGACATACCGACCAGTCGGCATGATGGTCGGGACCGTTCACGCGCGCGTAAGGAGCACAGATGAGCCCCGACCATCCACCAGGACTCGATCTCGACCGGCTGCGCGGCCTGCTCGACCGTGAGCGGCCCGGCCTGGTGCACGGCCCCCTGACCGGCCGGCTGATCGAGGGCGGACGGTCGAATCTCACCTACGCGGTGTCGGACGGCACGTCGAAGTGGGTCGTACGACGGCCCCCGCTGGGCCATGTCCTGGCCACCGCGCACGACATGAAGCGCGAACACCGGGTCATCAGCGCCCTGCACCCCACGGAGGTGCCGGTGCCGAAGCCGGTCCTGCTGTGCGAGGACGAGGAGGTGCTCGGATCGCCCTTCTACGTCATGGAGTTCGTCGAGGGCACCCCGTACCGCACCGCCGACCAGCTCGCCCCCCTCGGGCCCGAGCGCACCCGCGACGCCGTGCTGTCCCTCGTCGACACCCTGGTCGAGCTGCACGCGGTGGACCCCGCCGAGGTGGGCCTCGCGGACTTCGGCCGCCCGGAGGGCTTCCTGGACCGCCAGCTGCGCCGCTGGGGCAAGCAGCTGGACGCCTCCCGCAACCGCGACCTGGCCGGCATCGACGAGCTGCACGCGACCCTCGGCCGCCGTCTCCCGCAGTCCCCCGCGGCCACGGTCGTCCACGGCGACTACCGCCTCGACAACGTCCTGATGGGCGACGACGACGAGATCCGGGCGATCCTCGACTGGGAGATGTCGACCCTCGGCGACCCGCTCACCGACCTCGGCCTCCTGGTCATGTACAGCATGCCGCTGGGCGCGCCCGACTCCCCCGTCTCCACGACCGCCGAGGCCCCGGGCCACCCGGATCCGGCCGAACTGGTCGCGCGGTACGCCGAGCGCTCCGGACGGGACGTCTCCGCGGTGTCCTGGTACACCGCGTTCGCCTGGTTCAAGCTCGCCGTGATCCTGGAGGGCATCCACTACCGCTACACCCTGGGCCAGACGGTCGGCCGCGGTTTCGACCGCATCGGCGACCTCGTCCCGGTCTTCATCCAGCACGGTCTGACCACGCTTCAAGACGGCATCCAGGAAGGCTGATCCGCATGGACTTCGCGTTCGACGCACGCACCGAGGAGCTGCGCGCCAAGCTGCTCGCCTTCATGGACGAGTACGTCTACCCCGCCGAGGCCGTCGCCGAGGAGCAGCGCGAGCGGCTGGCATCGCCGTGGGACACCCCGGCCGTGGTCGAGGAGCTCAAGGCGGAGGCGCGCGGGCAGGGCCTGTGGAACCTCTTCCTGCCCGACGCCGAGTACGGCGCCGGCCTCACCAACCTCCAGTACGCCCCGCTCGCCGAGATCACCGGCCGCTCCCCGCAGCTCGCGCCCACCGCGCTGAACTGCGCGGCGCCCGACACCGGCAACATGGAGGTGCTCTCGCAGTTCGGCGACGAGCAGCAGAAGAAGCAGTGGCTGGAGCCGCTGCTGGCCGGTGAGATCCGCTCGGCGTTCGCGATGACCGAGCCGGAGGTCGCGTCCTCCGATGCCACGAACATCACCACCCACATCGAACGGGACGGCGACGAGTACGTCGTCACGGGCCGCAAGTGGTACATCTCCGGGGCGATGAACCCCGACTGCAAGATCTTCATCGTGATGGGCAAGACGGACCCGGACGGCGAGGACATCCGCCGCCAGCAGTCCATGATCCTGGTCCCCCGGGACACACCGGGCGTCACGGTGAAGCGGGCGATGCAGGTCTTCGGCTACGAGGACCACTCCCACGGCGGCCACGCCGAGGTGATCTTCGACCACGCGCGCGTGCCGGCCTCGAACCTCATCGGCGAGGAGGGCGGCGGCTTCGCCATCGCCCAGGCCCGCCTCGGCCCCGGCCGGATCCACCACTGCATGCGGCTGATCGGCATGGCCGAGCGGGCGATCGAGCTGATGTGCCGCCGCGCGGTCTCCCGCGACGCCTTCGGCAAGGCGCTGGCCCAGCAGGGCGTGGTCCACAACTGGATCGCCGACGCGCGCGTGACCGTCGAGCAGCTCCGCCTGCTGGTCCTGAAGACGGCCTGGCTGATGGACACGGTCGGCAACAGGGGCGCCCACACCGAGATCCAGTCCATCAAGATCGCCACGCCCCGCGCGGTCGTCGACATCATCGACCGGGCGATCCAGCTGCACGGCGCGGGCGGAGTCAGCCAGGACTTCCCGCTGGCCGAGCTGTACGCCGGCGCCCGCACCCTGATGATCGCGGACGGCCCGGACGAGGTGCACCAGCGCTCGCTCGCGCGACGGGAGCTGAAGAAATACCTCTAGGAGGCGCTCTACGGGCGCAGGGACCGCAGGAGGAGGTCGGCCAGGTGGTCGGCGACCTCCTGCGGGCCCATCGGGCCGTCCGGGCGGTACCAGGTCGACAGGTGGTGGACGGACCCGAAGTGGTAGTCCACGACGAGATCGGCCGGGGTCGCCTTCGAGAAGACGCCCGCTTCCTGGCCCTCCTCGATGAGCGCGCGGAAGCGTTCGTGGTACTTCCGCCGCTCGGCGCGCACCTGCTTGTTCTTCTCGGGGCTCAGGTGGTGCATCGAGCGGAAGAAGATCATCGCGTCGTCGAGGTTCTCGATCGTGGTGACGACGACGTCGGCGGCTGCCGCCCGCAGCCGCTTCTCGATCGGCTCGTCGGCGTTGGCGAGCGCGTCCAGGCGTTCCTGCTGGACGCGCAGCACGCGCGCGTACACCTCGTGCAGGAGGTCGTCCTTGGAGCCGAAGTAGTGGTACAGCGCCCCCTTGGTGACGCCGGCCGCCTCGACGATCTCCTGCACGGAGGTGCGGTCGTAGCCCTGCTCCGCGAAGAGCCGGGTGGCGGCGGCCAGCAGCCGCTGCGGGACGGGCGTACCGTCTCCGTCCGTCGTCCTGGGCACTGTGCCGCCACCTGCCTTCCGAGAGGTCATGCGCTGTTGTGCGGTGGGGAACGGAGTTCCCGCCGGAGGATCTTCCCACTGGCCGTCTTCGGCAAGTCGGGCAGGATCTCCACCTGCCGCGGGTATTTGTAGGCCGCCAGTCTCTCCTTGCAGTACGCGGCGAGCGCATCGGGGTCGGTTTCCGCACCCGGACGGAGGCTGATGTACGCCTTGACGGTCTCCCCGCGGTACCCGTCGGGCACCCCGACGACGGCCGCCTCGCGCACCGCCGGATGCGTGTACAGCACGTCCTCGACCTCGCGCGGCCACACCTTGAAGCCGGACGCGTTGATCATGTCCTTCTTGCGGTCCACGACGTACAGCCAGCCCTCGGGGTCCATGAACCCGATGTCACCCGTGCGCAGCTCGCCGTCCGGGAAGGTCTCGGCGGTCGCCTCCGGCCGCCGCCAGTAGCCTGGCACCACCTGCGGCCCGCGCACGACGATCTCGCCCTGCTCCCCGAAGGGCACCTCGACGCCGCTGTCGTCGACGATCCGTACGACCGTCTCGGGCCCCGGCACGCCCACGGCGAGCGTCCCGGACACCGGGTCGACGGGCGCCTCCCGCTCCGGCGGCACGGAGGCGCAGGGCGCGGAGCACTCGGTCAGCCCGTAGCCGTTGCGGATGTACGGCCCGAAGCCGGCCCGGAACTTCTCCACCAGGGCGGGCGGCAGCGGCGCCCCGCCCGAGGAGATGTTGACGAAGGACGAGAAGTGCTCACGGGTGACGTCCGGGTGGGCGGCCAGGGCCATGAAGGCGGTCGACGGGCCGACCGTGTAGTGCGGCCGGTGCTCGGCGAAGGCCTCCAGGACGACACCCGCCTCGAAGCGGTACGCCAGCACGAGCGTGCCCACGCTGTTCAGACACGCCCCGAGCTGGCAGACCATCCCGGTGATGTGGAACAGGGGCGCCAGCGCGAAGTACACGGGCGCCTCGGGCAGGCCGAGCCCGGTGCGCTGCCGCTCGGCGTTGTACATGATGTTGCCGTGGGTGTTGGTGGCGCCCTTGGGCGTGCCGCTCGTCCCCGAGGTGTAGCTGATGAGCGCGATGTCGGAGGGTGTGACGTCCCGTCCTTCGGGCGCCTTGTGCCCGGCCCCGGCGACGGCGACCAGGTCGTCGGCGTCCTCGGCCTGCGGCAACCGCTCGAAGGTGAGCACGCGCGCGTCCCCGCGGGTCTGGAAATCCAACTCGCACCCGGTCAGCACGATCCGCACCGCCGAGCCGGCCGCCGTCTCGCGCAGATACGACTCCCAGGCCCGGTCGGAGCAGATCAGCGCGGTCACCTCACCGTCCCGCAGGACATGGCCGA
This sequence comes from Streptomyces sp. SAI-127, assembly GCF_029894425.1. Taxonomy (NCBI): domain Bacteria; kingdom Bacillati; phylum Actinomycetota; class Actinomycetes; order Kitasatosporales; family Streptomycetaceae; genus Streptomyces; species Streptomyces sp. SAI-127. The sequence goes on along the minus strand of NZ_JARXYJ010000001.1, from coordinate 8,247,828 downwards.
CCTCCCCCGACTTGTACATGGGGTTGACGGGCACGACGACCGCGCCCGCCTTCCAGGCACCGAGCAGCGCGAGCACGAACAGCGGGGAGTTCTGGAGCAGGACCGCCACCCGGTCCCCGCGCTCCAGACCGCGCGCGGCGAGGTGCCCGGCGACGGAGTCGCTCAGCTCGTCGACCTCGCGATAGCTGAGCCGTCCGTCGAAGTAGGCGAGGAAGGGCCGCTCCGGTGCCTCGGCGACGGCCCGCCGCAGGGTGTGCACGAGCGAGTCGTCGGGCTCGATCGGCCCGCGCTGGGCCTCGCTGAGCAGCGCCAGCCAGGGCTTGGCGGCGTAACGGGACTCGCTCATCGGACCTCCTCCCACTTGCGCTGGAGGTGGTTCATGCCGGCCAGCCAGCGATCGGGCTCGGCGGCCCGCGCCTGGTAGTACTCGGCGACCTCCGGGTGCGGCAGGATCAGGAACCGGTCCTCCTCGATCCCCCGGAACAGCGCCTCGGCCACATCCTCCGGTTCGACGGCGGTCGGCTGGAGCACCAGGTCCCCGGCGGTGCCGGTGGCCGCGAGCATGTCGGTCCGCACGCCCTGCGGACAGATCGCGTGCACCTTGATCCCCCGGTGCCGGTACGTCAGCGACAGGTACTCGGCGAAGGCGTACGCCCCGTGCTTGGTGACGGCGTAGGGAGCGGCCCCGATCATGGTCAGCAGCCCCGCGGCGGAGACGGTCGACACGAACCGCCCGCTCCCCCGCTCCAGCCACCCCGGAAGCAGCGCGTGGGCGGCCCGCACGTGCGCCATGACGTTCACGTCCCAGGAAGTGGCCCAGCCGGTCTCGTCGAGCGGCTCGTCGGCATTCCCTCCGCCGAAGGCGACACCGGCGTTGGCGCAGTACACGTCGACGTTGCCGCCGAGCGCGTCGCGGGCGTCGGAGACGACGGCGGAGGCGTCCCCGGCGACGGCGATGCCCCCGATCTCCTCGGCCACGGCCTTCGCGCGGCCGGCGTCGAGGTCATTGACGACGACCCGGGCCCCTTCCGCAGCAAACCGCCGGGCCAGCGCGGCCCCGATGCCACCTCCCGCTCCGGTCACAACCACTCCGGCACCCTGCAGGGCTTCCACCATCGGTCTCCTTCGACTGCGGCTCGACTGCGGGCCCAGACTAACCGGTCGGTATGTTGAAGGAAAGGGTGAGGGAAACCTCCCCACAACGCGCGGCAGCGCCTACCGTGCACCTCATGCGCCTATCCAGACGAGCTCTCCTCGCAGCGACAACGGCAGCAGCCTCACTCACCTCAGCGCCACCCGCCTCCGCGGCCAAGCCCCGAAGGCGAACCGGCTTCGAGAACCTCGCCGCATCCGGCTACGAACAGCTCAGCGGCGAGCGTATCGGCATCGTCACCAACCCCACCGGCGTCACCCGGGACGTCCAGCACATCGTCGACGTGATGCACGCCGACCCCCGCGTCGACCTGACCGCCGTCTTCGGCCCCGAACACGGCTTCCGGGGCACCGCGCAGGCGGGCGGCTCCGAGGGCCGCTACGACGACCCGGCGACCGGGCTCCCCGTCTACGACACGTACCTCAAGAGCGGCAGGCCCCTCGCCGACATCTTCACCGCCTCCGGCGTGGACACGATCGTCTTCGACATCCAGGACGTGGGCGCGCGCTTCTACACGTACATCTGGACCCTGTACGACTGCATGGAGGCGGCACAGCTCGCGGGGAAGCGCTTCGTCGTCCTGGACCGCCCGAACCCGGTCACCGGCCGTGCGGCCCAGGGCCCGGTCCTGCACAAGGAGTTCGCGACCTTCGTGGGCAGACAGCCCATCTCCCAGGCACACGGAATGACCGTGGCGGAGCTGGCCCGTCTCTTCAACGGTGAGTTCCTCACCTCGCCCGTCGCCCTGGACACGGTCCTGATGACGGGCTGGAAGCGCTCGGAGTTCTACGACGCCTGGAACCTCCCCTGGGTCCCCCCGAGCCCGAACATGCCGACCCCCGACACCGCCCTGGTGTACTCCGGCACCTGTCTCTTCGAGGGCACGAACCTCTCGGAGGGCCGCGGCACCACCCGCCCCTTCGAACTGCTGGGCGCGGAAGGCCTGGACGGCCGCTGGGCCGCCGCCGCCAACGAACTCGGCCTGCCCGGCGTGCACTTCCGGGAGGCCTACTTCGCCCCCACCTTCTCCAAGTTCCAGGGCAAGACGGTCGGCGGCGTACAGATCCACGTCCACGACCAGCCCGCCTACGACCCCGTCCGCACCGGCATCGCCCTGCTCGTGACCGCCAAGAAGGCCTGGTCCGGCTTCGGTTGGCGGGCGGACAACTGGATCGACAAGCTCACCGGCTCCACCCGGGTCCGCACGATGATCGACGCCGGCGCCGGTGCCGACGAGGTCGTGGCGGGCTGGCGGGAGGAGCTGACGGCTTTCCGACGGATTCGAAAAAATTACCTCCTCTACGGATGAGCCGTGGAGTATGGCCAACTTCGCCCGGTAGTAGGACGATGCGCACCACTACGGGGGACGAGGGGGTCGGCGATGGCGGATCCGGCGATGAGTGTGACGCCGTACTGGGAGCTGACGTTCGACGCGGACGGCGACCCGGACACCGGCCGGCGGGACCGGCTGCTCGCGGAGGTGGTGGACCGGGGCGTCAAGGACGTGGTCGTCTTCTCGCACGGCTGGAACAGCGACCGCTCGGGGGCGACCCGGCTCTACAGCCGCTTCTTCGCCCCGTTCCCGCAGCTCGCGCCGGCGGCGAGGCTCGGGTACGTGGGGGTCGTATGGCCGTCGATGCGGTTCTCCGACGAGCCGATCCCGGACTTCCCGCGGTCCGTGGCCGCGCGAGATGCCGCCGCGTCCGGTGCTCGACAAGGACACCCGGCACGCACTGCTCGAGACCTTCCCGGGCCGGGCCACCGTCATCGACCAGTTGTCCCGGCTCCTCGATCAGCAACCTCCTGAGGAGGCCGAGCTGGAGGAGTTCGGGCGGCTGGTGCGGATGCTGGTGGACGTCGTGCCCCCTGGGCCGCAGGCGTTGTTCGCGGCGGACACGCTGGCCGAGGGGGTGCCGCAGGACGAGCCGGTGATCTTCGCCGGGTCCGCGGCGACGGTGTGCGAGGAGTTCGCGCGAGCCCTCGCCCATCTCGAATCCCCGGACGGAGTAGAGGGGTTCACGATTCCCAACCCGTGGGACGGGGCGCACGAACTGCTGCGGCAGGGCACGTACTACGCGATGAAGCGGCGCGCGGGCACGGTGGGCGAGCGCGGGCTCGGCCGGGTGATCGGGCAGCTCGCGAAGGCGGCGCCCGGGGTGCGGGTGCACCTGGTGGGGCACAGCTTCGGGGGCCGGCTGGTGTCGTTCGCACTGCGCGGGCTCCCGGAGGGGGTGCGGACGGTCAAGTCCGTCACGCTGCTCCAAGGGGCCTTCTCGCACTACGCGTTCGCGACCCGGCTGCCGCACGACACGCGCGCGGGAGGTGTGCTCCAGGGACAGCAGAACCGCGTCGACGGACCGCTCGTGTGCTGTTTCTCCGGCCATGACTCGGCGCTCGGCACCCTGTATCCGCTGGCCTCGCGCATGGCGGGTGACGCCCAGGGCGTGGCGGCCTTCGACCTCGGCCGGACCCTGGGCGCCAAGTGGGGGGCGATGGGCCACGACGGCGTGCAGGCGGTGCCGGACACACCGTCCGTCAAGCTGGCCGACGCCCTCAGGAAGCTCCCCGCGAAGGGCTGCGTGAACGTCGACGCGGCGGCCGTCGTGAGGCGCGGCGGTCCGCCCTCGGGCGCGCACAGCGACATCTGCCACCGCGAACTGGCCCAACTGGTGCTGGCGGCGGGCCGTATCCGCTGACCCGCCGCCGGCCGTCGGCCTAACGGTGCGAAGTGAACTCCACCACCTGCTGGAAGGTCGGACGGTTCTGCCAGCTGATGTTGTAGTGCTTGATGCCTCCCAGGGTGCGCTGCACGATCGAGTCGGCGCACCACTGGTCGCCCGCCGAGCACAGGTCGTCGCCGGGGTAGACCTGGGCCGCGGTCTTGCCGGCCGCGGTCTTCAGGGTGCTGATCAGGATGTCCCGGCAGGCGCCGAGGCTGCCGCCGCCGCAGTACTTGTCGGCCAGCGGACCCCGCACGCTCTCACCGAGCACCGCGCGGACGTCCTTGTCGACGTAGCTCCACCAGCCGTACTGGAAGGAGCTGCCCGCGTGTGCGCCGGTGGGTCCGTGCGCGGCCGAAGGGGATTCGTCGACGGGCAGGTTGGCCTGGAAGGCGGTGTACAGGCCGGTGCCGAGGCCCGGTTCGAAGATGCCCTGTGCCAGCAGCGGCCACCATGCGTCCAGGATGCGGATCGCGTCGGCGTCGGAGTACTTCTTCGAACCCGCCGACGTCTCGGTGCGCTTGCCGCCGGCCGTCAGCCACGCCTGGAGCTTGCTCACCGCGGCCGCGGCCGTGGAGTCGGTGACCGTCGAGCTGTTGATCACCTTGAGCAGATCCGGGAGGACGTCCTCCGCGCGCAGGTCGGCGAGGGACGCGTCCGCCATGGCCTTCACCAGCGAGGCCCGGGTGACCCCGCCCGCGGCGACCAGCTTCTTCACGCGGTCTTCCAGCAGATTGCCGCGATGCACGGACCCGTCGCCCCAGGAGGCCGTCGCGTAGTCGAGCGCCTGCTTGTTGTTCCAGGAGATGTAGTAGTCCTGGTCGAGCGAGTTGGGGTGCGCGGAGGCAGGCGTGTAGTCGGCGGTGTTCGTCGTCGGGTTCCAGTTCCTCCACTCGTACGCCGCCTGCGCCCACACCGGGAACTCGGCGTCGACGCCGGACGCGCGCACCGGGTTGTTCCCGCTGTTGTAGTACGCGGTGTGCGTGGAGTCGGCGTAGAACCAGTTGAAGGTGTAGTTGATGTGCTGCACCGCGCTCTGGAAGGTCTGCGGGCTCTTGACGTAGTCCGGGTCGTTCAGCATCTGGAAGCCGATGATCGAGTCGGCCTCGTGGAGGTAGGAGGAGCGCAGGGTGGTGTAGGCGACCTTCTTGCCGCCGACGGTCGCCCGGTACTCGACAGGACCGTACTTCGTGCGCCAGACCCTCATGGTGTACGAGCCCGCGGCGGTGCCGTCGGCCGTGGTCGGGGCCCAGGAGTTCTTCTGCTCGATCTTCTCCATGGCGGTGCAGGTGCCGTGGTAGAGGTAGTGGTAGTCGTCCTGGCACAGCTCGACGGCGTAGGTGTCGATGATGTCCTGGCCGGAGGTCGTGGCGGACCACGAGTAGTCCTGGCCGCGGCCGAGTTCGACGTACATGCTCAGGCCCGCGAAGGAGGCGCCGCGGGCGCTGATGCCGGGGCCCTGGATCTCCTGGAGCATGAGGAGCTGGGGCGCGAAGTAGCCGGTCTGCGGTCCGAAGACGGCGACCGGGTGGCCGCTGGCCGTGTACTTGCCGCTGACGACAAGGGCGTTGGACATGCCGCGCTTGGCCGAGGTGAGCGCGTTCGCGGTCGCCGTGGCGGAGGCCGCGCTCGCGCTCTGGTCGCCTCCGGTGCCCGTGGCGTCGTAGACCAGTGGTTGGGTGGTCACCGAACCGGCGTCGGGCAGCGCCTCGCCCTGCGCGTTCGCGGGCTTGGCGGCGTACGGGAAGCTCTCGCCGTTGTGGACGGTGAGGACGGCCTCGGGGTCGTTGCGCTCGCGGAAGGACTCCCAGACCTCGGTGCCCTTCGTCACGCCGTAGTGCTCCTGGGCGGCCAGCAGCGAGATCGCGTTGTTGACCTCGCCGCCGCCCCCGGAACCGAACAGGGCGCCGATGACGGAGGCCAGCGCGACCAGGTCGGTGATCTTGAAGTGGTCGATGGTGCCGGCGTTGGTGACGGAGTCCTTGTGGCCGGTCAGGACGTACTCGCCGGGGAAGTAACGGCCGCTGTCGGAGGCGTCGATGTAGGAGTTGATGCCGGCGAGGTAGGCGTTGGCGTCGGCGAGGGCCTGCTGGCCGCGGGCTCCGTTGTTCGCGACGGCGTTGTCGATCTGCGCCTGGAGGTCGGCCTCGCTGTAGGGGGCGTTGCGCCAGAACTGTTGTTCCAGGCCCTGGTTGGAGGGGTCACCGCCGGCGAAGGCGGTGAGCCGGCCGCGGCCGACGTGCCGGAAGACGTCCATGAGCCACAGCCGGTCCTGGGCCGCCGCATAGCCGGCGCCGAACTCGGTGCCGTATCTGGTGGTACCGGTGATGTGCGGCACACCCGTCTTCTTGTCACGGACGATCTTCACGTCGGTGCGGCCCGCGGGACTGAGAGTGGAGGCGACTTGGTCGGAGGGGACCCCGAACGAGGCGTCGTTGAAGAACGTGTTGATCGTGGAGTTGGTGAGCGTCGGGTAGCCCTTGGCCAGGTTGGCGTAGGGACCGAGCTGGTCCTCGGCGTGGTCGGGCTGGGTACCGAAGGCCTGGTTGAGGAGGACCTGCGCGAGGGTCGCGTTGCCGTTCTCGCCGGGCGGCAGGATGTCGGAACACTGGCCGCCGCAGTAGTCGTTCGCCGCCGCGGCCTCGGCGGCCGACGCCGTCTGGGCGAGCGGGGACAAAAGACCGGCAATCAGGACGCATATGGATGCGGTCTTCAGGAACCCGGTGAGTCTGCCGGGAGTTCTCAGTCTGTCGAGTGCGGTGCGTGAGGTGCGCCGTGGCATGGCAGCTCCAACCGACGGGGGGTGTGGCCGGACGTTACCGCCGGTATCCCCGAGATTGAAGATGAACATGTGTCAAGTTTTGGCAGGGGTTCTCGAGCTTATGGGGGGCATCGGAAATCGGATGGAGCCAAATCGCTTGTCGATACGTCTATTCGGCAACGTCGTGCGAAGTCCGCACGGCGACGACGCCGAAGTGACCGAAGTACAGGTGCAGGTGTGACGGAGGTGCAGGGCGATGGCCGGTTTCCGGAGTCTGGCGAGACAGGTGCGAGACCCGCGGTGCGATCTGGCGCTTCGGCGCTACTCGCTGCGCAAGTGCCTTGAGCGGTTCGCTCCTTACGGGCACAGGGCGACCTGGGACCACTTGTGCTCCCGGGCGGGATTCGGTCCCGAGGACCGCTCCCCCGACCCAGTGCGGCTCGTGGCCGCACTGGAGGAGTTGGAGGAGGCGCGTTCGGTCTGGCTGGCCTACGAGGTCGAGTTCGCCGAGCGGCGCAAGAAGGAGAAGCACGACGGGTTGCGCAGGCCGGGCAGTGTGGACGACTGGCACCGGCTGACCTGGGGCGGTTTCGGAGTCGCATGGTGCGACGATCCCCGGGTGCATCCCGATGACTCGCTGGCCGAGGTGCTGCGCAGGCTGATCTCCGCGCTGGAGCGCGAACCGGGCGCGGTGTGCCCGGTGTGCGACGGAGAGCGGCTCGTCTGGAAGTACGAACTGGACCACGAGCCCTCGACCGGACCGGTCTGCACGGACTGCGGGATCCTGGTGCCGCGGCCCGTGCTCACACCCGACGCCCTGGCGGACGCCAGGCGCGGACGGTTGCTGATGTCGGCCTAGAGCGTGTGAGCGCACCGGGGGTGCGCCGGGGATGCCGCACCCCCTGTTCTGACGGGCTTGAACCGTCGGTGCCGCCTGGCACCATCGAGGAATGGTGCAGGTGTGTCTCAACGGCCCGCGCGGGGCCGCCGACGGAACGGCGGTGCCGCTCACCCCCGAGTCCATGGCGCAGGCGGCGGCCGAGGCCGTCGCTGCGGGCGCCACGGACATCCATGTCCACCCCAAGACGCCTTGCGGGCGGGACAGTCTGTCGCCGCGGGTGGTCGCGGCGACACTTGAGGCGATCCGTGCACGGGTGTCGGTCCCGGTCGGAGTGACCACCGGCGCCTGGGCGGAACCGGACCCCGCGGCCCGGCTCGCCCGGGTCCGGGACTGGACGGTGCTGCCCGACCACGCCTCGGTGAACTGGCACGAGCCGGGTGCCGAGGAGATCGTCGCCGCGCTGATCGACCTGGGGGTCGGCGTGGAGGCCGGTATCTGGTCGGCGACGGAGGCGGCGGCGAGGTTCACGGTGTCGCCGCTCGGGCCGAAGGTGCTGCGGGTCCTCGCGGAGGTGACGGACACGCAGGCGGCGGAGGCGTCCGCGCGCACGCTCCTGGCCGAGCTCGGGCCGTCGCACGGCCGCCCCGTGCTGCTGCACGGCGAGGGCGCCGGCGCCTGGCCGGTGCTGCGGTTGGCAGGCCGGCTGGGCCTCGCGACCCGAGTGGGCCTGGAGGACACACTGGTCCTGCCGGACGGCCGACCAGCCCTGTCCAACGCTCAGTTGGTGGCCGAGGGACTGGTCCAGTACGAGTGGGCCCAGCGCTCGTCGTAGGGCAGGCCGAGGAGTTCGGCATGCCGGGATGCCGGTGCCGTGTGCCGGGCGGGTGGCCCACTGCCCGTACGACGGCTCAGCAGCGCTTGTCCGTCGTCTCCTGCGGCTCCGGCTCCCGGCGCCCGTTGTTCCGTCGGCCACCGCCCTGCTCCACCAACAGCCGTGACCCCGTCAGCCGGTCGCCGAACACATCGTCCGGGTTGGACAGCACACAGGTGTCGAGGGAGAGACAGCCGCAGCCGATACAGTCCGTGAGGTGGTCGCGGAGGCGGTTCAACTGCTTGATGCGTTCGTCGAGTTCGGAGCGCCAGGCCTCGGAGAGGCGGGCCCAGTCCTCGCGTGTGGGGGTGCGTTCCTCGGGGAGTTCGGAGAGGGCGTCGCGGATCGTGGCCAGCGGGATGCCGACGCGTTGGGCGGCCCGGACGAACGCGACACGGCGCAGCGCGTCACGGGAGTAGCGGCGCTGGTTGCCCGTGGTGCGGCGGCTGTGGATCAGGCCCTTGGACTCGTAGAAGTGCAGGGCGGAGACGGCGGCACCGCTGCGGGCGGCGAGCTGGCCGACCGTGAGTTCATGGATCTTCTCGGGAATCTGGGGCACCCCTCGAACCCTACCCATGCCGTGACCCTCGCGGTCCGTTGACAGGGGGTCCTCGGGCGACCATGCTAAGCAGTCGCTTAGACATTTGTGGCGAGGAGGCCGGGACATGGCAGAGCCGAGGATCTTCACGGGCGCGGACGACCTGAGGGGGGCGGTGGGCGAGCAGTTGGGGTACACCGACTGGCTGGAGGTCGACCAGAAGCGCATCGATCTGTTCGCGGGGGCCACCGGCGACCACCAGTGGATCCATGTCGACCCGGAGAAGGCCGCCGCGGGTCCCTTCGGCACCACGATCGCGCACGGCTATCTCACCCTCTCCCTGCTGCCGCTGTTCGGACCGCAGCTGATCAAGGTCGAGGGCGTGAGGATGGGCGTCAACTACGGGACGAACAAGGTGCGTTTCCCCGCACCGGTACCCGTGGGCTCCCGCCTGCGCGCCACGGCGCAGATCACCGGCGTCGACGACGTGGCGGGCGGTGTCCAGGTCACCGTCGCGTTCAGCGTGGAGCGCGAGGGCGGCGACAAGCCGGTGTGCGTCGCGGAGTCGGTGTCCCGGTACTACCTGTAGGCGGCTACTTGGTCGCGCCCACCATCCGCAGGACGAGGTCGGCGTCGAGCGCGCCGACCTCGTCGGGCGTCCAGGGGCCGTCGACGTTGAACCAGCGGGCCACGTCGATGCAGAGCGACATGACGGCGAGGGTGGTGCCCCGCACGTCGAGCACGTCGAACTCGCCGGAGGCCACGCCGTCCTCGATGATCCCGCGGATCTCGGCGTCACACTGCCGGCGCAGCGCGAGGATCTCGGCGCGGGCGTCAGGGCCGAGCGAGTCCAGTTCGTACTGGACGACCCGGGCGGTGGTGCGGCCGCCGGCGTGCCAGCGGACGAAGGAGCTCACGGCGTCCGTGAGCCGCTCGGTGGCGCTGGCTTCGCGGCGGGCGGCGACCTGGAGGATCTCCAGTGCCTTCGCGTGGCCGATCCTGCTGATGCGGTGGAGCAGCTCTTCCTTGGTCTTGTAGTGGATGTAGAGCGCGGCGGGGCTCATGCCGGCCCGGCCCGCGATGTCCCGGGTCGTGGTGGCGTGGTAGCCGCGCTCGGCGAACGCCTCCACCGCGGCAATGAGCAGCCGCCGCGCCGCGTCGGGCGTGACCTCGCCCCACGCCGACGTCTCGCCGCCGGCCGTCTCCTCCGCCGTAGTCATCGCACGCCCCTCTCCACTGTCAGAACCCCCACCATACCGCCGAACCTGAGCGAGCGCTTAGCCACCCCGCGCTGCGCGGGCTGGAGCGGAGGGATACGGGCGTGCTTGAGCAGCGGGGCGGGGGGCCGGAGCAGCGGGGGTGCGGGGCGGGCACGAGCGGGGGCGCAGGACATGAGCCGTAGCAGCAGGGGTTGGTGTGCGGGGCCGGGACAGAGGGGTGTCGGGCGGGCTGGAGCAGCACGGGTTGGTGCGCGGAGCCGGGACAGGGGGGTGCTGGGCGGGCCGAACAGCGGGGCACAAGGCGGGGGCCGGAACAGCGGACGCAGGGCGCGAGCCGGACCGCGCGGCGCAAGCCGCAAGCCGGAGCAGCTAAGCGTGGGCCCCGGACCGCCCCCACCCTCGGCCACTCGAAGCCGACCCCCAGGTCAAACCCCCTCCCGGCCCGCCCCCGTCACAGCTTCTCGAAGGGGTCGTGTTCGGCGAGTAGTTTTTCCAGGCGGGCCTGGTCGACGCGGCTGACGATCTGGCCGGCCTCCTGGCGGTCGCGGATCACCTTGGCCAGGGTGAAGGCCGAGGTGACGAGGTACAGGACGGCGATCGCGAGGAAGCCGCGCACCCAGGAGTCGGCGTTCAGGCGGAAGATTCCGACGGCCGTGGCGGCCATGGCCACGGCGAAGGAGGCGACGGCCTGGCCGTAGAAGGCGGCCGTGTTCTGCTGCTTGACCGGTGTGTCACTCATGGCCAGAGTCTCGGCCGTCCGTGACCCCGGCCACATCCGCTCAGGTACTCAGACGGTACTCAGAACGCCGAGACGCCCGTCAGCGCCCGCCCGATGACCAGCTTCTGGATCTGGCTGGTGCCCTCGTAGAGGGTCATCACGCGGGCGTCGCGCAGCAGTTTGCCCGCCGGGTACTCGTCGATGTAGCCGTAACCCCCGAAGACCTGGAGGGCGTTGTTCGCGGCCCGCACGGCGGCTTCCGAGGCGAAGAGCTTGGCCTTGGAGGACTCGACGACGAAGGGCAGCCCGCGGTCTATCAGGTCGGCCACCCGCCAGGTCAGCAGCCGGGCCGCGTCCACGTCGACGGCGATGTCACTGATCAGCTCCTGGACGAGCTGGTGCCCGGCGATCGGCTTGCCGAACTGCTCGCGTTCACCGGCGTACCGGACCGCCGCGTCCAGCGCGGCCTGGGCGATCCCCACACAGCCCGCCGCCACCGACATCCGCCCCTTGGCCAGCGCGGACATGGCGACGGAGAAGCCCTTGCCCTCCTCACCGACCATCGCGGAGGCGGGCACCCGCACGCCCTCAAGCACCAGTTCGGCGGTGGCCTGTCCCCGCAGGCCGAGCTTGCCGTGGATGGTGCGGCGGGTCAGACCCGGCGTGTCGGTGGGCACGAGGAAGGCGGAGACACCCTTGTGCCCCGGAGCCTCGGTCGACCGGGCGAACAGCAGCACCACGTCGGCCCACGTCCCGTTCGTGATGAACATCTTGGTGCCGTCGATGACGTAGTCGTCACCGTCCCGCACCGCGCGCGTGGTGAGGTTTCCCGCGTCGGACCCGGTACCGGGCTCGGTGAGGCCGAAGCAACCGACGTACTCGCCGGAGGTGAGGCCCGGCAGCCACCGCCGCTTCTGCTCCTCGCTCCCCCGTGCGGCGATCGTCTTGGCCACCAGCCCCAGCGAGACGGAGACGATGCCCCGCACGGACGAATCACCGCGCCCGAGCTCCTCGGTGACCAGGCAGTACGCGAGATGGTCGCCGCCCGAGCCGCCGTACTCCTCGTCGATCGTCAGCCCCAGGAACCCGACCCCGCCGAGCTTCTTGACGATGGCCCGGTCGACCTCCTCGGCGCGATCCCAGGCGATGACGTGGGGGGCGATCTCACGGTCCACGAACTCCCGCGCCAGCCGCCGGACGGCAGCCTGCTCCGCACTCAACCCCAGGTCGACCACGAGATCACCTCACTTGAGAACCGCGCCTTTAAATTAGCACTGCTAGTTTCTGGTCCGCAGCCCTACTATGTGCGCCATGGCCCGACCGCGCAAGCCCCTCCTCAGCACCGACCGGATCGTCGAGACGGCCCGCGCGCTCGTGGACGCGGAAGGCCTCGCGGCACTGTCCACGCGCCGGCTGGCGGCGGAACTCGGCGTCAGCGGCCCGTCGCTCTACAACCACTTCCGCACCAAGGACGAGATCCTGGAGGCGGTCGCCGACTCGGTGAGCGCGCAGGTCGACCTGTCGATGTTCGAGGACGGCCGCGCGTGGCGGACCGCGCTGCACGACTGGGCCGTCTCCTACCGCACCGCCCTGCGCGACCACCCCAACATCGTCCCGGTCCTGGCCCGGGGCCCCGGCCGCCGCCCCGCGGGCCTCCGGCTCGCCGACGCGGTCTACGGCGCGATGGTCGACGCGGGCTGGCCGCCGGCGCAGGCCACGTCCATCGGCGCGCTGATGCGGTACTTCATCATGGGCTCGGCGCTCGGCTCCTTCGCGGGCGGATTCGTCGACGACAAGAGCGCCTACGACCCCGCGGACTATCCCCATCTCGGCCAGGCGCACCTTCTCGCCGAACAGCAGGAGAAGATCGACGAGCGGGCGTTCGAGACGGGGCTCAGGGCACTGCTGGACGGCCTTGCCCAGCAGTACGAGCAGGTCGGACCGACCGCGTAGGCATATTTCGGTGGGCGCCGAAGTATCCGTCCACGATGCTGGACCCATGACCAAGGACCCGCAGGCACCTCAGTTGGCGAGGCTCGCCGCACTGATCGCCGACGAGACCCGGGCGGCCTGTCTCCTGGCCCTGCTCGACGGCCGGGCCTGGACCGCGGGCGAGCTGGCCCGCCACGCGGGTGTGGCAGCCTCCACCCTGAGTGAACACCTGGGCAAGCTGGTCGCGGGCGGGCTGCTGACGGAGGAGCGGCAGGGGCGCCACCGGTATGTGCGGCTGGCCGACGCGAGGGTGGCCCACCTGGTGGAGGACCTGGCGGCACAGGTCTCCCCGGACGCGGTCCCACGCCCGCGGAACCTGCGGGAGTCGAGCGCGGGCTCGGCGATGGCCCGGGGACGCACGTGCTACGACCACTTGGCGGGGCGACTGGGCATCGCGGTGACGGATGCGCTGACGTCCCGTCAACTCCTGCGCCAGGACACGGGTTTCGCCCTCACGGACGCGGGGCTGGCGTGGTTCGGGGCCACGGGCATCCCTCTCGACCGAAAAGGCCGGCGCCCCCTGGCCCGAGCCTGCCTGGACTGGACCGAACGACGCCCGCACCTGGCAGGGGTGGCGGGCGCGGCCCTGTGCCGGCACGCCCTGGCCGAGGGCTGGTGCGTACGCATCGGCTCGGAGCGAGCGGTGAAGGTGACAACGACAGGAGAACGGGCGCTGACCGATCTCCTGGGAATCGACGCGGAGACGCTGCGCTGAGGCCACCAGGGACAACCCGTCCGAAATCCGCGAGCCCCCGCACCCTCCCCTACCTAACCTCAGGAGCATGATGAACCACCGCCGCACCGAACTCCTCGCAGCCGGCGCAGCCACCGTCACCGTCATCCTGTGGGCCTCCGCCTTCGTCTCGATTCGCAGCGCGGGCGCCGCCTACTCCCCCGGCGCCCTGGCCCTGGGCCGACTCCTCTCCGGCGCGCTCGCTCTGGGCGTGATCTGCCTGATACGCCGGGAGGGTCTCCCCCCACGCTCCGCCTGGCGCGGCATCGCCGTCTCCGGCGTCCTGTGGTTCGGCTTCTACATGGTCGTCCTGAACTGGGGCGAGCAGCAGGTGGACGCGGGCACCGCGGCCCTGGTCGTGAACATCGGCCCGATCCTGATCGCCCTGCTCGGCGCCCGGCTGCTCGGAGACGCGATGCCGCCCCGCCTGCTGGCAGGAATGGCGGTCTCCTTCGCCGGCGCGGTCACCGTGGGCCTGTCGATGTCGGACGACGGCGGCGCCTCGGTACTCGGTGTGATCCTGTGCCTGCTCGCGGCGATCGCCTACGCCGGCGGAGTCGTCGCGCAGAAGCCGGCACTGGGCTCCGCCACCCCGCTGCAGGTGACGACGTTCGGCTGCTTCACCGGCGCCGTCGTCTGCCTCCCGTTCGCCGGCCAACTGGTGTCGGAGGCGGCCGACGCCCCGGCCTCGGCGACCCTCAACATGGTCTACCTGGGCGTCTTCCCGACCGCCCTGGCCTTCACCACCTGGGCCTACGCGCTCGCCCGTACGACCGCCAGCCGCATGGGCGCGACCACCTACGCGGTTCCCGCCCTGGTCGTCCTGATGTCCTGGCTGGCCCTCGGCGAGGTCCCGGGTCTGCTCACGCTCGCGGGCGGGACACTGTGCCTCGCAGGCGTGGCGGTGTCCCGCTCCCGAGCGCGGCGGACGGCCGCGGCCCCGGTGACCGCACCGGAGCCGCAGCCGCAGCCGCAGCCCGAGAGCGCCTCAGACCCCGCGTGAACGCGCCCTGCTCGCAAGCACCTTGATGCAGAGCAGCGCGATCACCGAGAGACCGATGATGTACCCGGACACCGCCATCGACGTGCCCGTGGTCTCCAGCAGCAGCACCATCAGGAAGGGCGCGAGCCCACCGCCGAGCACCGCGGCGATCTGGTAGCCGAGGGAGGCGCCGGTGTACCGCATCTCCGGCGTGAACAGCTCGGCGAACAGGGCGGCTTGAGGGCCGTACATGATGCTGAGGAAGCATCCGGCGACGAATGTGGAGACCGCCAGCCACAGCAGCGACCCGGTGTCGATGAGCAGGAACATCGGTATCGCCCACAGGGCGATGCCGACCGCGCCGAGGCCGTAGATCCGGATCCGGCCGAGGCGGTCGGAGAGCGCCGCGGCGGCCGGGATCAGCACCAGCTGGGTGAGACTGATGCAGAGCGAGACGGTGAGAACGGCACTGCGCTGCATGCCGAGTTCGCGGGTGGTGTAGTCGAGGACGCCCGTGATCATGATGTAGAAGGTCGCGGTGTTCACGGCGAAGGAGCCGCCCGCGAGCAGCACCGTGCCGAGGTGGTGGCGCAGGATCGTGCGCAGCGGGGAGTTCTGCCCGCTCTTCTCCTTCGCGGCCAACTCCCGTTCCGCCTGCCGGAATTCGGGGGTCTCCTCGACCTTGGCGTGGATGTACCAGGCGAGTGCGAGGACGAACAGGCCGATGAGGAACGGGACGCGCCAGCCCCAGGCCGCGAACCCGGCGTCCGTGGTGAACGCCCCGGCCAGCAGGAACACCGTGTTGGCGGTCACCACGCCGATGGGGACGCCGAGCTGGACGACGCTGCCGTAGAGCCCGCGCTTGCCCTCGGGGGCGTACTCGGTGGCCAGCAGCATCGCGCCGCCCCACTGCGCGCCGACCGCGACGCCCTGTACGACGCGGAGGAGGACGAGCAGGATCGGGGCGGCGACGCCGATCGTGTCGTACGTCGGCAGCAGGCCGATGCCGGTGGTGGCGACGCCCATGAGGGTGAGCGCGAGGACCAGCATCGGCTTGCGGCCGCGCTTGTCGCCGAGCTGGCCGGCGACGATGCCGCCGATCGGGCGGGCGAGGAAGCCGACGGCGAAGGTGGCGAAGGCGGCGAGGACGCCGGCGGTGGAGCTGCCCGCCGGGAAGTACAGATCGCCGAGAACGAGGGCGGCGGCTATGCCGAAGACGAAGTAGTCGTACCACTCGACGGCGGAGGCCAGGGCGGCCGCGGTCGCGACGCGACGGCGGTGGGGAGTCGCCGGCGCTGCTACGGAAGTGGGGTGAGCGGAAGGGGCCGTGTCCATGCTGTGCACACTCCGGTGGGTGCGTGGGGACGTTGGCGGCTGAACATACTGACCGGACGGTATGGGGTCAACGGTTGTGCGGGAAGGTTGCCCGGAGCACCCGAGGTGGGGTCCGGGCAACCCTCGGTCAGAACACCACCAGCGCCCGGCCGCCCTTGCCCGCCAGCATGTTGTCGAACGCCGCCGGAATCCCGTCCAGCGCGATCCGTTCCGTCACCAGGGCGCCGAGGTCCAGGCGGCCCGCCCGTACGTGCTCGGCGAGCACGGGGAGGTCCTCGGCCGGGTTCGAGTTGCCGTAGACACAGCCCGCGAGGGTGCGGCCCCAGTGGAAGATCTCCAGGGCGTTGAAGCTGACCTGCTGGTCCTTTCCGCCGATGCCGACGACCGTCGTACGGCCGCCGCGGCGGGTGGAGTCCCAGGCCGTGCGGATGGTCGTCGCGCGGCCCACGCACTCCACGGCGACGTCGACGCCCTGCTTGCCGGTGAGACCCCTGATCTCCCGGGCGGTGTTGTCGGAGGCGATCACGTAGTCGGTGGCCCCGGCCGCGCGTGCCAACTCCTCCTTCTCCGGGGAGACATCGACGGCGACGATCCGCGAGGCGCCCGCGATCCGGGCCGCCTGGAGCGCGGCCAGGCCCACTCCTCCGACTCCGTACACCGCGACCGTCTCGCCCTCCCGGACCCGGGCCGCGTGGTGGACGGCTCCGTAGCCGGTGAGGACCGCGCAGCCCAGCAGAGCCGCGTCGGTGAGCGGGATGCCCTCGGGGAGGGGCAGGAGGCAGGACTCGGAGACGACCGTCTCCTCGGCGAACGCGGCGACGTTCAGGCCGGGGTGGAGGTCGGCGCCGTCCGCGGTGTGGGCGTAGACGTCGGCGGCGCCGTTGAGCGCGTTGGCGCACAGCCAGACCTCGCCGAGCGAGCAGGCGTGACAACTACCGCAGGAAGGAGCCCAGTTGAGGACGACCCCGGCGCCGGGCACCACCCCGGTGACCCCCTCCCCCACGGCGACGACCGTGCCCGCGCCCTCGTGGCCGAGGACGGCCGGGACGGGGACGCGCATGGTGCCGTTGGACAGGGACAGGTCGGAGTGGCAGACCCCGGCCGCGGCGAGCCGGACCCGGACCCGGCCGGGGCCGGGGTCCGGCAGGTCGATGTCGGTGACCTCGAGGGGAGCGCCCACGGCGGGAAGAACGGCGGCACGAACCACGGGAAGGCTCCTCAGAACTGGAGGGACTTGGTCTGGAGGTACTCGGAGAGACCGTGCGAGCCGAGCTCGCGGCCCACCCCGGACTGCTTGTAACCGCCGAAGGGGGCAAGGGGGTTGAAGCGGCCGCCGTTGATGTCGACCTGGCCGGTGTCCATCCGCCGGGCGAAGGCCACCGCCTCCGACTCGTCGCCGGCCCAGACGGCGCCCGCGAGGCCGTAGACCGTGCCGTTGGCGATGCGCAGGGCGTCCTCCTCGTCCTCGTAGCGCAGGACGGACAGGACCGGGCCGAAGATCTCCTCCTGCGCGATCGTCATGTCGGGGGTGACGTCGGCGAAGACGGTCGGGCTGACGAAGTAGCCCTGTTCGCGCGGGGATTCGGCGCCGCCGGCGACCAGCCGGGCGCCCTCGGCCACGCCCTTCTCGATGTAACCGCGCACCCGTGCCTGCTGCTTGGCGCTGACGACGGGACCGATGCGCTCGCCGTACTTCGCGGCGGCCGCGGCGGCGAGTTCGACGGCCTCGTCGTACTGCTCGGTGTGCACCAGCATCCGGGTCCAGGCACTGCAGGTCTGGCCGGAGTTGGACATCACGTTGGCGACGCCGACGTTGACCGCCTTGGCGAGGTCGGCGCTCGGCAGGATGACATTGGCGGACTTGCCGCCGAGTTCCAGGGCGACCTTCTTCAGGGCGGCTCCGGCGGTCGCGCCGATCTGCCGTCCGACCGCGGTGGAGCCGGTGAAGGAGATGAGGTCCACGTCCGGGTGCTCGGCGAGCGCCTGCCCCGCGACCGGGCCGAGGCCGGTGACCAGGTTGAAGACGCCGGCCGGGACGCCGGCCTCGTGGACCGCCTCGGCGAAGAGCTGGGCGACCAGCGGGGTGTCCTCGGCGGGCTTGAGCACGACCGTGCAGCCCGCGGCGAGGGCGGGGGCGACCTTGGCGACGATCTGGTGCAGCGGGTAGTTCCAGGGCGTGATCGCGCCGACCACGCCGATCGGCTCCTGGTGGACGGTGGAGTTGCCGACCTTCTCCTCGAAGGGGTGCGTGGCCGCGAGCTCCGCGTAGGAGGCGGCGACCGCGACGGGGACGGCGGCGTGGACGTTCTGCGAGAACTTCAGGGGCGAGCCGAGCTCGGCGGTGACGGTCTCGGCGATCTCGTCCTTGCGGGCGGCCAGGACGTCCCGGAGGGCGGCCAGGCGGGCGGCCCGCGCGACGGGAGCGGTCGCGGCCCAGGCCGGGAGGGCGGCGCGGGCGGCCCGTACGGCGAGGTCGACGTCCTCGGCGGTACCGGCCGGGACCCTGCCGACGACCTGCTCGTCGGCCGGGTTCACGACCTCGATCAGGTCCGGGCCGGTGGCCGGGCGCCACCCGCCGTCGATGTACATGCCGTCGTGCGCCTTCATGGTGCGTCCTCCCGGGCTGGGCCGTGCGTGTTGTCGTCCGGCTCATAAACTAGCGACGATAGTTTTTTCGCGCCAGAGCGGGACCGGACCGTCCACGGACATCAGAAGTCGGCGCGGGCCCGGTCGTCCACCCGACCCACGGATTCCTGCCCGAACGTCTTCTCGTACGCCCGCCGGATCTCCTCGATCCTCCGGTCGCTCGCGGCGGCCTGTCCCACCGGATACAGCAGGATCAGCTCGTACGACCGCTCCGTCTCGATCCTCCCGCTCACGTCCCGCCACTGCCCACGCCCGGCCTGCACGGTCAGACCGTCCGGGAAGCCGGGCGTGACACACGGGCGGGCAGACCCACCTCAGCCAAAGCCCGGGCGCACGGAGGCGGGACCAGGAGACGGCGGCCGGACGGCAGAGCGACGACAGGCAGGGCCGCGGCGGACGGACGCGGCACGGCAGACGACGACCAGGGCCCGGGCACGGTGGCCGGGTGACAGAGCGGCGACGGTCAAGGCCGCGGCGGACGGACGCGGGGCGGCGGCGCGACGGCGGGCGGAGGCGGAGCGGCTGTGGGCCGTATGTCGAGCCGCACCAGCCCCCCCCATCCGGCCCCTCACTCGTCCAGGTCCGGAAGGTGGTCCGGGGACGGGCAGATTCGTTCTCCGTGCTGGTCGAAGACGAAGAGGTGGGAGATGTCGACGAGGAGGGGGACCTGCATGCCGCGGCGGAGGTCGAGGTCCGGGGTGGTGCGGACCACCAGGTCGCCGGGGAGGCGGGCGTCGGACGGGGTGGGTTCGGGGCCGGCGTCCGGCGGGTCCTCCAGGACCACCACCGGGCCCGCCCGCAGGGAGCCCGCGCGGTCCCGCAGACGCTCCAGGACCGTGCCGTCGCGGCGGCGGCGCCGGGGCGGCCGTGGAGCGGGTCGCGGGGCCTCCAGGTCCGGGACGAGGGCCGGGCGGGAGCCGGTGTTGAAGTGGACGAGGACCTCGTGGCCCTGGAACTCCACGTGCTCCACCAGGCCGGTGATCGGCATCTCGCCCGGACGCGCGGAGGTCCGCTTGGCGATGCGGATCGCCTCCGAGCGCAGGCCCACGATCACCTCGCGGCCCTGCTGGACGCGGAGCAACTGGTGGTCCAGGGAGAGGGGTTCCGGCAGCCGCAGGTACTGCTTGCCGAGGCTGATGGTCATCGCGCCGTCCAGCGGAGCCCGGACCAGGCCGCGCAGCAGGTTGATGCGCGGGGTGCCGATGAAGGCGGCGACGAAGACGTTGCGCGGCAGCGCGTACACCGAGCGCGGGGTGCCGACCTGCTGGAGAACTCCGCCGCGCAGCACGGCGACCCGGTCGCCGAGCGACATGGCCTCGGCCTGGTCGTGCGTGACGTAGACCGTGGTGACGCCCAACTCCCGGGTGAGGCCGGCTATTTCGGCGCGCAGGTGGTTGCGGAGCTTGGCGTCCAGGTTGGACAGCGGCTCGTCCATCAGGAAGGCGGAGGGGTGGCGGGAGATGGCCCGGCCCATTGCCACCCGCTGGCGTTCGCCGCCGGAGAGCTGGCCCGGGTAGCGGTCGAGGAGGTCCTCGATGCCCAGCATGCGGGCGGTGGCGTCCACGCGTGCGCGGGGATCCTCGTTGGGGGCCTCGATGCGCAGCGGGAAGCCGATGTTCCCCCGGCTGGTCATATTGGGGTAGAGGGCGAAGTTCTGGAACACCATCGCCATCCGCCGCTCGGCGGGCAGCAGGTCGTTGGCGTACTCGCCGTCGAGTCGGAGCTCGCCCCCGGTGATCTCCTCCAGACCGGCGATCATCCTGAGCACGGTGGATTTTCCGCAGCCGGAGGGGCCGAGCAGGACGAGGAACTCGCCGGGCGCGATGTCCAGCGAGAGCCGGTCCACCACCCGGATTCCTCGGGTGTAGGTCTTGCTCACGTCGTGCAAGGAGATGGCGCGTGTCATGACGGTGCCCCCGAGGGCTGAATCAGGCGCTGGTGCTCCGCGGTCGAGAGGCCCCGGGCGGGTCGTACGGGGCTGTGAGTCACGGAAGTTAACGGAATGCGCCCGGTCGGGGGAAGAGACTGGGCGGGATCGGGCGCTCCGGTCCAGCCAGTGAGAAAACGGACGGCCGGATTCAGCGGGCCGTCGCGCTCTTCGTCGGCCGCGGCTCACGGGTCTGGGTGAGATGGGCGAACACGACGACGTTGCTGGTGTAGCCCGTCCGCCACTTGAAGAGTCCACCGCAGGTGATCACGCGGAGCTCCGGGCGCCGGGCCGGGCCGTAGACCTCCTTGTCGGGGAAGCCCTCCTTGTCGAAGACCTTCACCCGGTCCACGGTGTAGACGGCGGTACGGCCGTCCGCTCGCCCCGCCTCGATCACTTTGCCGGGCTTCACCTGGGCGAGCGCGGCGAAGACGGCGGGGCCGGTCCTGGTGTCGCGGTGGCCGACGGCGATCGCCGTGCCGGGCTCGCCGGGCGTGGGGCCGCCCTGGTACCAGCCCACGAGTTTCGGTTTGTCCACCGGCGGTGTCGCCAACTCCCGTCCTCTGTTGAGCCCGAGGCCCGTGATGGGGGCGTCGATGCCCAGGGACGGGATACGGAAGGACGTCGGCCGGGACCGGGGCAACTGGCGGAGCGGGGACGTGCGGGTGGACGTGGGACGGGCGGAGGGGGCCGGCCCACGAGTCACCTCGACGCCCGGCCCACGGGTCACCTCAGCGCCCGGCCCACGGGCCACATCGGTGTCCGGACCGCGGGTCACCTCGGCGTCCGACCCACGGGCCACCTCAGCGCCCGGCCCACGAGTACCCTCGGCGTCCGACCCACGGGCCACATCGGCGCCCGGCCCACGAGTACCCTCGGCGTCCGACCCACGGGTCGCATCGGCGCCCGGCCCACGAGTGCCCTCGGCGTCCGACCCACGGGTCGCATCGGCGTCCGGACCGGCAGCCACATCGGCGTCCGGCCCGGCGGCCGCCACGGTGTCCGGACCGTAGGGCCCGCCCGGCGCGGTCGGGTTGTGGTCACCCGTGCACCGGACCCCCACCGTCACCAGGACGACCGTGAGCAGGGCCGTCCTGGTGAGGCGGTAGGCGCGGGTCCGGTACCAGGGCCTGCGTCTGCGCCTACGCGGCGCCATTGGGCCGACGGCGGTTCATCCGGAAGTACGCGACACCGCCGACCGCCACCAGGCCGACGGCTCCCGCGGCGGTCACCGGCGCGAACGCGGCCGCGGTGTCGACGAGACCGCCGCCGCCCGCGTGCACACCGCCCTTCGGGCCGTTGGGGTCGTTCCTGCCCCAGCCCGCGCCGTCGCTCTGCCGGTCCTCGATCTGGTCACCCGCCCGGCGCTCCCCGCCGTGCCTGCCGTCGTGGCAGTTGACGCGGAAGACCTTCTCCTTGGGGACGCCCGCCACGATCCAGGTGATCTTGTACTGCCCGTCCGCCATCCCCAGCGGGTCGGTGTGCCCGGCGCCCCCCGCGAGCTGGATTGCGCCGGTGACGGTGGCGGCGCTGGGCAGCGGAGGCTGGGGCGTGATGGTGTAGGCGATGGTGGTGAGGATGTCGAAGTTGACGGCATCCAGGTAGAACTTGCAGACCTTGGGATCATCCTTCGAGACGCCGAAAGGCACGCCCACGCGGTGGATCCTGATGTCGCCGTTCTCGCCCACGGCGGACGCGGTCGGCGCCGCCACCCAGGACGCGCCGGCCGCGGCGAGGGCGGTGAGGACGACAGTGGCGCCCGCGCGAACGCGGAAGGTACGTGGGAGTGTCAGGGTGGGCATGCGCGCTCCTCCGATTCAGACGATTTACATACAAATCGCTCTTTCGGCAGGACTCTCCTTTATGCGCGCAGCGGTCGGGCGCATCGACGCCCGGCGCGCCGTCAGATATCACTCGTGCGGCGCAATCCCGGGCGTTTCGGCCGCTTTCCCGCGTCCGGTCCGGTCTTTTCGGGCCGTCCCGGCGACCGCAGCGCCACCCCCGCCGACAGCAGCAGCAACGTCCCGAGCATCACGAACGGCGCCGCCACGCCCGCGACCCCCGCGACCAGGCCCGCGGTGGCCGGTGCGGCGACCTGACCGAGGCGGTTGCCGGTCAGCCGCAGGGCGAGCGCGGTGGAGCGGGCGCCGTCGGGGGCGGCCTGGACGACCGTCGTCATGGACAGCGGCTGTCCGACGCCGAGGCAGAAGCCGAGCACGGCGAGCAGGACGGCCAGCGCCCACACCGGGACCGGCAGCGCGATGCCCGCGCACAGCAGGGCCGCCAGCAGACACGTCACGGTGAGGAGCAACGCGCGCCCCAGCAGCCGTAGCAGAGGAGTCAGCACCAGACGGCAGGCGATGGTGGCGGCCGCGCGCAGGCTGAGCAGCAGGCCGATCACCGAGGGGGCGATGCCCCGGTGTTCGCCGACCACCGGAAGGTACGCGGTGAGGATGTCCGTGGCGGACAGCACGGACAGGCTCACGAAGATGCCCCCGGGCACGCCCCGGGACCGCAGGATGTGCCCGACGGGAACCCGGTCGCCTTGTCCGGTACGGGACTTGGCCGCCGTGTCACGGTGCTCGATGCGCCACAACGACGTGCACGCGACCGCCGCCCCGGCGCCCGCGACGAGCAGCGCCAGCGCACTCGTGCCCGCCATGTCGGAGCCGCCGATCAGCGCGCCCGCCGCGATCGGGCCGACCAGCTGGCCGAGGGAGGCGCCGATGGTGAAGTGGCCGAAGTTGCGGTCCTGTTCGTGCGGGGCGGACTGGCGGGCGACGAGCGACTGGGCGCCGATGACGAAGCAGAGGTGGCCGAGGCCCATCACCCCGCTCCAGACCGCCATCGCCCAGAGCGAGTCGGCGAGGCCGCTGAGCGCGCAGCCGCCGGATATCAGGACCACGCCGACGGGCAGCAGCGGCGCACAACGCCCGTGATCCGTACGGCGGCCCAGCGGGACCGCCGCGAACAGCGGGAGCAGCGCGTACACACCGGCGATGACACCGACCGCCCGCTCGTCCGCGCCCAGCGCGAGAGCCCGGTAGGAGACGGCGGGCCGGGCCATCGACACCGCCCCCTGCGCGAAGCTGAAGGCGATGACGAGGCGGAGCAGCCAGCCGCGGTTCCCACCGGGCGTCATGGTTCAAGTCCTCCGTGAAGTAGGTCAGATGATCCCGAAGAGGATGCCTGCCCCGAGGATGATCAGACATGTGAGCGCCGCCCACTTGACCACGAACCTGGTGTGGTCGCCGAACTCCACCTTGGCCATGCCGACCAGGACGTACACGGCCGGGACGAGCGGGCTCGACATGTGCAGCGGCTGGCCGACGAGGGAGGCGCGGGCCATCTCCAGCGGGGTCACACCGTGCGCCGCGCCGGCTTCGGCGAGGACCGGGAGGACGCCGAAGTAGAAACCGTCGTTCGACATGAAGTAGGTGAGCGGGAGGCTCAGGATGCCGGTGACGAGGGCCATGTGCGGGCCCATGCCGTCGGGGATGACGTCCACCATCCAGCGGGCCATGTGGTCGACCATGCCGGTGCCCTGGAGGACGCCGGTGAAAACGGCGGCGGCGAAGACCATGCCGGAGACGTTGAGGACGTTGTCGGCGTGGGCGGCCAGGCGGGCCTTCTGGTCCGGGATGTGCGGGAAGTTCACGGTGAGCGCGAGCGCGGCGCCGATCAGGAACAGCACCGGGATCGGCAGCCACTCCATGATCATGGCGGTGAGCAGGGTGAGCGTGAGCAGCGCGTTGAACCAGTAGAGCTTGGGCCGCAGGGTGGCCCGGTTCGGGTCGAGGACCTGGAAGCGCTCCGCGTCGCCGGCCTCGTCCTCGGCGTCGGTGCCGGAGCCACCGGTGGCCACGGGGGTCTTCGAGCCGGAGCCGGAGCCCGAGCCGCCGGCACCCACGAGTACCGTCTCGGTCTCCTCGACCTTCGTCTCGACCTTCTCCCCGGCCTTCTCGTCCACCAGGATCTCGTCCAGGGTGAGCACGCCCAGCCGCTTGCGCTCACGCTTGCCGAGCACGTACGAGAGGATGAAGACGCCCAGCAGGCCGACGGCCAGGGCCGGGATCATCGGGACGAAGATGTCGCTGGCGTCGAGCTTCAGCGCGGTGGCGGCGCGGGCCGTCGGGCCGCCCCACGGCAGGGTGTTCATCACGCCGTTGGCCATGGCGGCGACACCGGTCATCACGACCAGACTCATCTTCAGGCGCTTGTACAGCGGGTACATCGCCGAGACGGTGATCATGAAGGTGGTCGAGCCGTCGCCGTCGAGGGAGACGATCGCGGCGAGGATCGCCGTGCCGACGACGATCCGCATCGGGTCGGCCTTCGCGAATTTCAGGATTCCGCGGACGACCGGATCGAAGAGGCCGACGTCGATCATCACGCCGAAGTAGACGATCGCGAACATGAGCATCGCCGCGGTGGGGGCGAGGCTGGTGACGCCGTCGATGACGTAGTCACCGAGCTTGGCGCCCTTCCCGACGAAGACGCAGAACAGTGCCGGGATCAGTACGAGCGCCGCGATCGGCGACATCTTTTTCATCATGATCAGGACCAGGAAGGTCGCGATCATGGCGAAGCCGAGGATGGTCAGCATGAGTGGATACCTAACGTTCGCCCTTGAACTCCCACCGGAGTCGGCAGTGCGATGACGTTAGGACCCGTCAAGCAGCGTTAACAAGACGTTGACATGCGAGCAATAAGCGCAAAACTGCTGGTCACAGCTTTGCGCTGCTCACAGGGCCGCTACAGGGGCCAGTTTTATCGGTACGCCGTTGAGGACCGCGTTGCCCGAGAGCGGGTCGAGCAGGCTGCCGTCGAGGAGCTGGTTGACGTTGACGCCGGGGTCCTTGAGGGCGTGGCTTAGCCGGGTGCCGGGCCGGTTGTGGCCCCAGCCGTGCGGCAGGCTGACCACGCCGGGGCGCACGCCGTCGGTGACCTCGGCCTCGGTGACCACCTCTCCCCCGGCGCCCTTGACCCGCACCGCGGCACCGTCCTTCAGCCCGAGCCGCTCGGCGTCCTCGGGGTGGATGTGCAGGGTGCAGCGGTTGGTGCCGCCGGTGAGGGCGGGGACGTTGTGCATCCAGCTGTTGTTGGAGCGCAGGTGCCGGCGGCCGACGAGGACGAGCCCGTCGGGCTGGTGCCGCAGGGCCTCGCGCAGCCTGGGCAGGTCGTCCGCGATGGGCTGCGGCAGCAGTTCGACCTTGCCGCTCCTGGTCTTCAGCGGCTGCGGCAGCCGGGAACGCAGCGGTCCGAGGTCGATGCCGTGCGGATGCGCGAGCAGCTTGGTGAGGCTCAGCCCGTCGGGTCGTACGCCGAAGCCGTCGCCGTAGGGGCCGAGGCGCAGCATCATGTCGAGCCGCCGCTCGGGGCCGGTGTCGCCGGCGAGTTCGGCGCTGAGTTCGCCCGGCTCGCGGCCGTGCACGGGCGAGTGGGCGTCCTTGACGGCCTTGCCGAGGGTCTGGCCGATGACCAGGTCGTCCACGGCGGACGGGTCGGCGCCGTGCATGCCGGTCGCGGCGAGGATCAGCCGGGCGAGGATCTCGGTCTCCGCCATCCGGCCGGGCTCCAGCGGGACGGCGGGGCGGGTGTAGCGGACCTGGTTGCGCACGGCGAGGGTGTTGAACGCGAAGTCGTGGTGCGGGCTCTGGGAGGGCGGGGGCGGCGGCAGCACGACGTGGGCGTGGCGCGAGGTCTCGTTCAGGTAGGGGTCCACGCTGACCATGAAGTCGAGCGAGCCGAGGGCCTTGTCGAGCCGGTCGCCGTCGGGGGCGGACAGCACGGGGTTGGCGGCGACGGCGATCAGCGCGCGGACCGGCTCGCCCTCCGCGGTCGCGGTGTCGATCTCCTCGGCGAGCGCGGAGAGCGGCAACTCGCCCTTGGCCTCGGGGTGCCGGCTCACCCGGGAGTGCCAGCGCCCGAGCGCGAATCCGTGGCTGGGGCCCGCGGGCCGGGGCGTGCGGTCGGTGGCCGCCTGCGGGAAGAGCGCGCCGCCGGGCTGGTCGAGGTTGCCGGTGAGGATGTTCAGCACGTCGACGAGCCAGCTGGCCAGGGTGCCGTGCGGGACGGTGCAGCTGCCGATGCGGCCGTATACGGCGGCCGTCGGGGCTTCGGCCAGTTCACGGGCGAGGGCACGCGTCACCCCGGCGTCCACGTCACAGGCGTCGGCGACGGCTTCGGGAGTGAAGTCGTGTACGGCTTCCCGGAGTTCGTCGAGCCCTTGGAGGTGTGAGGTCAACTGCCCCGTGTCCACGAGGCCTTCCTCGAAGAGCACGTGCGCCACGGCGGCGAGAAGCAGCGCATCCGCACCGGGCCGGATGGCGATGTGCCGGTCGGCGAGCCTGGCGGTGCGGGTGCGGCGGGGGTCGATGACGGTGAGGGTGCCGCCGCGGGCCTTGAGCGCCTTGAGCTTGCCGGGGAAGTCGGGGGCGGTGCACAGACTGCCGTTGGACTCCAGTGGGTTGGCGCCGATCAGCAGCAGATGGTCGGTGTGGTCGAGGTCGGGCACGGGGATGGCGTTGGCGTCGCCGTACAGCAGCCCGCTGGAGACGTGCTTGGGCATCTGGTCGACCGTGGACGCGGTGAAGACGCCCCGGGTGCCGAGCCCGGCGAGCAGCACCGGCGGGTAGAGGGCGCCGGCCATGGTGTGCACGTTGGGGTTGCCGAGGACGACCGCGACGGAGTTCGCCCCGTGCCGGTCGACGACGCCCCGGATGCCGGCGGCGACCGCGTCGAAGGCCTCCTCCCAGGTGGCCTCGCGCAGCTCGCCGTCCCGTCGGACGAGGGGCGTGCGCAGCCGGTCGGGGTCCCCGTCGACGGCCCCGAAGGACGCCCCCTTCGGGCAGATGAACCCCTTGCTGAACACGTCGTCACGGTCGCCGCGGGCGCCGGTGACCCGGGTCCCCTCGACGGTGAGCGTCAGACCACAGGTGGCCTCGCACAGGGGGCAGATACGCAGAGCGGTGCGGGACACGGGTCCTCCCGGGGCAGCGGTGCCTGTCCAGGTGAGCATACCGACCGGTAGGGATGGAGGGGAGGGGTTGTGGACGGTCAGTCCAGAACCCGCGCCAGATAGGCGCGCAGCAGCTCCCGGGCCTCCTGGATGATCCGCTCGTCCCCCTCGGGGGCCATCCGGAAGGCCAGGTGGACCAGGGTGTCGGCGGTCTCCACGGCGATGAGGAAGGTGCGGCGCAGGTCGTCGTCCGGTTCCCGGGAGAGGTAGCCGGAGAGGAGCTCGGTGAGGCGGTCGGCGACCCGGTGGTTGGGTTCCGCGTGGCGGGCGCCGACGGGGATCTGGTTGCCGAAGTCGACGAGGGAGAAGCCGGGGGCGGTGCGTTTCATGGCGAGGTACTCGTCGAGGACGACGTCCATCGCGGTACGCCAGCCTCCTTCCTCGCCCGACTCCTTGAGGCGGTCGGTGACGCCCTCCGTGAAACGCTCCAGGTTGCGCTGGGCCAGCGCGTCGACCATCTGCCGCTTGTTGCCGAAGAAGCGGTAGACGGAGCCGATGGGCACGCCGGCGCGCTGGGCGACGGCACGCGTGCTCAGGGCGTCGTAGCCGACCTCGTCGAGCAGGTCGGCACAGGCGTCGAGGATTCTGGTCAGCCGTTCGGCGCTGCGCCGCTGCACGGGGGCGCGGCGAAGCGAGGTCGCTTGGGGCACGGGCTTCATGATGCCTTTCCGCCGTGGTCCGGTGAACCCTGCCACCTGGTACGGGGCCGGGGGCCTGCGGCACTCATCGGCCGCCGCCGACGCTCGTCGCGAGCCGCGCGTGGGAGGCCGCGCCGCCCTCCGGTCCCGGGACACCGCCGGCCGCAGTAGCCATGGCCTGCACGTCCCAGGCACCTCCACTCGTACCCGTGACGAGGCGCGAGTCCGAAGCCGCACCACCAGCCCTCACACCACCCTCCGGTCCCAAGACACCGCCGACCACACTCGCCACGACCCGCACCCCCCAGGCACCCTCACTTGCACTCATGGCCGCCACCAACCCGAAGCCGCACCACCAGCCCTCACACCACCCTCCGGTCCCGGGGCACCGCCGGCCATGCTCATGATCGGTCGCGAACCGGAAGCACCGCCGCCCGCACTCGTACCGGCCCCTGATTCCGAGCCGCCGTCCGTGCCCCTCCCGGCCTGCGGGCTCGACGCGCCGTTCCCCGTCGGTCGTGGTTTCGAGGCCGTGACGTCCGCCGTGCTCTCCACCGGGTCGCCGTCCACGGCCCACACGGTGCCGTCGTCGGCGTACAGCCGGGCGGTGACCTTGTGGGTGCCCTGGGGGACGTACGCGGCCGCGAGGCGGCAGGACGGGGCACGGAGGGTGGTGACGGGACGGTCGTCCACGAAGACGACGGCGACGCCGCGACCGGAGACCGCCTTCGCCCTCGTCCCGGCGGGCGAGAAGGTGAAGTTCTCGACGGTCAGGCGCACCGACCAGCTGTCGTCGCTGTTCGGCTGCACCTCTATGCCCACGTCGGGGGCGTTGTCCTTGTCCACCTCGCGGTAGTGCCGCCCCTCCTCATCGGTGTCGTCGAGGACCTTGCCCACCGGTGAGACCGACTGTCCGTCCTTGCGCTCCTGCGCCCCACTGGCGCCACAGCTCACGGATCCGGTCATCAGCACGACACAGACCGCGAGCAGGGCGATGAGTCCCCGCGTCCACGACATGCCGGGGAGCGTAGAACACAGGTCCGACACCGCGAATCCCCCTGGGGTCTGGTTCTCGCTCTCCTCCCTGAGGAGGTCACGGCGGGGAAATCGGTTCCACGGAACGGCCTCTTGCGCCGACGAAAACGCAATCCTACGGTGTTCCATAGGAATCAGAGCGCAAGGGAGCGATCATGAGCGGGGACACAGCGATCACGCGCGGCGACGCACGCAAGGCCGCCGAGGGCCTGGCCCACCTCTCCGGATTCGGCAACGAGCACGCGTCGGAGGCCGTCCCGGGCGCCCTGCCCGAGGGCCGCAACGCCCCGCAGCGCGCCCCCCTCGGCCTGTACGCGGAGCAGCTCAGCGGTACGGCGTTCACCGAGCCCCGCGCCCACAACCGCCGCTCCTGGCTGTACCGGATCCGCCCGTCCGCCGCGCACCCGGCGTTCACCCACACCCACAACGGCCGGATCCGTACGGCCCCCTTCACCGAGTCGGTCCCGGACCCGAACCGGCTGCGCTGGGACCCCCTGCCGGAGCCGGCCGAAGGCACCGACTTCCTCGCCGGTCTGTGGACCCTCGGCGGCAACGGCGACGTCACCCAGCGCGCCGGTATGGCCGTGCACCTCTACCACGCCACCGATTCCATGGACCGCGTCTTCAGCGACGCCGACGGCGAGCTGCTGATCGTCCCGGAGCGCGGAGGGCTGTTGCTGCGCACGGAGTTCGGACTGCTGCATGTGGAGCCGGGCCATGTGGCGCTGATCCCTCGTGGGGTGCGCTTCCGTGTGGAGCTGCTGGACGAGTCAGCCCGGGGTTATGTGTGCGAGAACTATGGGGCGCCCTTCCAGCTCCCCGACCTCGGCCCGATCGGCGCCAACGGGCTGGCCAACCCCCGCGACTTCCGGGCCCCCGTCGCCGCCTACGAGGACGTCGAGGGGCCGGTCGAGGTGGTCAACAAGTTCTGCGGCAACCTCTGGACCGCGACCTACGACCACTCCCCGCTCGACGTGGTCGCCTGGCACGGCAACCATGTGCCGTACGTCTACGACCTGCGCCGCTTCAATGTCATCGGCAGCATCTCCTACGACCACCCCGACCCGTCGATCTTCACCGTGCTGACGTCCCCGTCGGACACCCCCGGGCTGGCCGGCGTCGACTTCGTCGTGTTCGCACCGCGCTGGCTGGTCGGCGAGGACACCTTCCGGCCGCCGTACTTCCACCGGAACGTGATGAGCGAGTACATGGGCCTGATCGAGGGCGCCTACGACGCGAAGGCCTCAGGAGAAGGGGGCTTCGTGCCCGGCGGCGGCTCACTGCACAACATGATGTCGGCGCACGGGCCGGACCGGGAGACGTTCGACCGGGCGAGCGCGGCCGAGCTGAGGCCGCAGAAGGTCGACGACGGGCTCGCGTTCATGTTCGAGACGCGCTGGCCGGTGACGCTCACCGCGCACGCGGCCCGTGCGGATCACCTCCAGCCGCACTACGACGACGTGTGGCGCGGCCTCGAACGTCACTTCCGCCCGTTGCACTGACCGATCCGCGGAAGGTACGGATAGCCCGTGACCTCCTTCGCCCCGGACTCGATCGTCCTGAACCGCAAGCTGCCGCTCTGGTACCAGGTGTCGCAGTCCCTGCGCGCCTCGATACTCGGCCGCTCACCGCAGGACCCGCTCCGCCTGCCCACCGAGGAACAGCTGGCCGGCCACTACGGCGTGAGCGTGCTGACCATGCGGCAGGCGCTGAAGGAGCTGGAGGACGAGGGGCTGATCAGCCGCCACCGCCGCCGGGGCACCTTCATCGAGCCGGACGCCCGCCGGGGCACCCCGGTCCGGCTGCTCGGCTCGGTGGACGCGATCGTAGCCCAGCAGTCCGGCATGACGACCGAGCTGCTGGAGCACGGCAAGTCGCCCGTGCCGCCCGAACTCGCCGAGTACTTCCCGGACTTGGACGAGGTGGCGGCATACCACCGACTGCGCAGCGACGAGCAGACGGGCGAGCCGACCAACCACGCCCGCAACTACGTCCGCCCCGAACTGGCCGCGCGCATCGACCCGTCGGACCTGGCGCGCCGGCCGATGACCAAGGTGCTGCGAGACGTCGTCGGGGCGGACATCAGCCGCATCACGGACACCGTGGAGGCGCGGCTCGCGGACCCGGAGACCGCCCGGCTGCTCCAAGTCCCGCTGCTCAGCCCGATCCTGCACTACACGGGGGTCACCTACGACACGGACGGCCGGGTGCTGGACGCGGCGGTGATCCACTACCGGGGCGACCGGTTCTCGTTCACCGTCACCCTGGACGCCACGTGACCGCACTGTCTGTCACAGGTCGTACGATGCCCAGCGTGACGCACGACGACGCTCCGCCGCTGGCGGACCTCATGCCGTGGTCCGTCGCACCGCCGCGGCTCGGCCGGGGGTGGCCGACGGGTCCCGACGCGGCATCCCTGAAAGCCCGCTGGGACGCCCTGCTGAAGGCTCAGGGACCCGACCGGGAAGCCCTGTTCGAGCCCACCCGCTCCCGCACCCTGCGCTCGGCGGTCGGGCAGCTGCCGGGGCGGACGGGCGGCACGGAGAGGCTCGCGCGCGCCACCGGTCCCTGCCCGGAGCCGGTACGGGTCCTGCACGCGCCCTTCGACGAGCAGTGGCTGATCCCGGACCACCGGCTGATCGACGCGGCCCGGCCCGAGCTCTGGCGGGTGGCGGACGAGGCCCAGGTGTTCGTGGTGGAGACACCCACGGACGGTCACGGCCCCCAGCTCCTGGCCACCTCCCTCCTGCCCCTGCTCCGCCCCGGCCGGATCCGCCCCCTGTACCGCCGCCCGGGCGGCACGGAGCCGAACCTGACCCCGGGGCTCCTGAAGCACCTGCGGTCGCGCCTGGGGATCGCGGTGGAACCCCTGGACGTCCTCGCCTGGATCCTGGCGGCGGTCCGCCCGGACCTCACCGTCCCGCTCACCGACGACCCCGAACTGTGGTCCCGCGGTGTGGAGTCGGGCCACCGCGTCCTCTGGCTGATGCGCCGCGACGGCGACCGCCCGAAGCTGCCCGGAGGCCGCCGCCCCTACGTCCGCGCCCCCCTGCCGTCCCGCCCCCTGACCCTGGACTACGACCGCGACGAGGAGGCCCTGCTGCTGGACGAGGGCCGCATCTCCCCGGTACCGCCGAAGGCCTGGGACTTCGAGGCGGGCGGAGTGCGGGTCCTGGAGCAGTGGTTCACGGCCCGGGTCACGGAACCGGAGCCGGGCACGCTGTCCGCGATCCGTCCGGCGACGTGGCCGCAGCCGTGGACATCGGAGCTCCTCGAACTGATCACCGTGCTGGCCCTGCTGGCGGATCTCCAGCCTTTCCAGGACGAGCCGACGCCCCGGATCACGGCGAGCGACCTGCGCGCGGCGGGGGTACTGCCCGTCCCGGACTCGGCACGAAGGCCTGCCTCGGTCCTGGACGGGCACGAGGAGGGGCCGGAGGGGCAGCTCGCCCTGCTCTAGGTTCTGGGTGCGAAGCCGTCCAGGACCCGCTCCAGCATCCGCTCGAACACCGCGTCCAGATCGATCGGCCCCGCGTCCTCCATGAAGGACGCCGCCAGCCGCGGATACGCCCCCGAGGCGACCTGACTGCCGAGATACGCGATCCGCACCGCGTTCTCCTGCTCCTGCGACCATGGCAGCGACCGCACCCGCTCGGCCGTGGACAGCTCGTTCGCGACGTACGTCGTCACACACCCGTTGAGCATCGCGACCAGCTCGATCTTCGTGCCGTTCGGGGCGTCCAGCGGGTCGAGGCAGGCGAGGCAGTGCTCCAGGTAGCGCAGGGCGTTGGGGCTGAAGCCGTACACCCCTGACATCAGCCGCACCATCCAGGCGTGCCGGTGCATGAGCGCCTTGGTCTGGCGCGCGTTGCGGAGCATGTCGGCCCGCCAGTCACCGGTCGGCTCGAACAGCTCGTGCTCTCCGCTGACCGCGTCCACCATCAGCTCGTACAGGTCCTCCTTACGGGGGACGTAGTTGTACAGCGACATCGTCCCGCAGCCCAGTTCGGCCGCCACATGCCGCATGGACACCGCGTCCAGACCCCCGGCATCCGCGAGCCGCACCGCCGCGGCAGCGATGTCCGCCCTGGTGAACGCGGGTTTGGGCCCACGCCCCGTCCGCTCAGGGCGCGCCCAGATCACTTCGGGTACGGCCGCTCGGCCCGCCATCGATCATCACCTCGGCCACCATCCTAGTTACGTACAGCGTACGTAGTGCGCTATGGTCCTGCCATGACTTCTACGTACGCTGTACTTAGTGAAGGTCTGGAAAAGCGGTTCGGGGAGGTCCATGCCCTGCGCGGTCTCGATCTCGCGGTCGCTCCGGGCACGGTCTGCGGCATCCTCGGCAGCAACGGCGCGGGCAAGACCACGGCCGTACGACTGCTGACCACGCTGCTGCGGCCGGACGCCGGCTCCGCGCGGGTCGCCGGACACGACCTCGTCCGGGAACCGGAGGCCGTACGGCGCGCCATCGCCGTCACCGGGCAGTACGCCTCGGTCGACGGGGACCTCACCGGGCGGCAGAACCTCCGGCTGTTCGCCCGGCTGCACCGGGTGCGGGGACCGGCCGAGCGGGCCGCCGAGCTGCTCGACCGCTTCGGGCTGACCGAGTCCGCCGACCGGGCCGCGTCCACCTACTCCGGGGGTATGCGCCGCCGTCTGGACCTGGCGGCGAGCCTGATCCGCCGCCCCGAGATCCTCTTCCTCGACGAACCGACGACCGGCCTCGACCCGGCCAGCCGCAACCTCATCTGGGACGCCGTGCGCGACCTCACGGCGGACGGCACGACCGTGCTGCTGACCACGCAGTACCTGGAGGAGGCCGACCAACTCGCCCATGACATCGCCCTGGTGGACAAGGGGCGGGTCGCGCACACGGGTTCGCCGTCCCAGCTCAAGGCGTTGATCGGGGCACACGTCGAGATCGTCGTCGCGGACGCGGGCGTCCTGGCGAAGGCGGCCGGTGTGCTCGACCAACTCACCGGTGGGGAGCCGTCGTTCGACCTCGTCCGGAACTCGGTCGGAGCGGTCACCCGGGACACCACGCTCACGCTGCCGAGGCTGGTGCGTGAACTGGACGCGGCGGGCGTGCCGTTGCTCGACGCGAGCATCCGGCCGCCGACCCTCGACGACGTCTTCCTGCGACTCACCAAGGAGGTTGCGGCATGAGCACGTTGGCCCACGACGGCACCGCGATGCTGGGCCGTCAGCTGCAACGGGTCCGGAACACCCCGGGGCTGCTGATCCTGACCCAGACCATGCCGATCACCATGCTGCTGTTCTTCGGCTACGTCTTCGGCAGCGCGCTGGCGATGCCGGGCGAGGAGTACCGGTCCTTCCTGGTGCCGGGCCTGCTGGTGGCGACGGCGGCGAACGGCATCATGACCGGGATGTTCCAGGCGGCCCAGGACGTCCATAGGGGCGTGACGGACCGGCTGCGCACCCTGCCGATCAGCCGGGCGGCCGTACCGCTGGGGCAGTCGGTCGCGGACGTGATGGTCACCGCCGCCGGCATGGTGCCGTTCCTGCTGGTGGGGCTCGCGGTGGGCTGGCGCGTCGAGAAGTCCCCGCTGCAAGCGGTGGGCGCCATGGGGCTGTTGCTGCTGTTCCGGTTCGCGACCACCTGGATCGGCATCTTCCTCGGCCTGCTCACCCGCAACGAGGAGGCCGCCGGCCAGCTGGGCGGTGCGACGTTCGTCCTGCCCCTGCTGTCCAACGCGTACATCCCCACCGAGGGGCTGCCCGGCTGGCTGCGCACCCTCGCCGAGTGGAACCCGATCAGTGCGGTGACCACGGCTTTGCGGGACCTGTTCGGCAACGCCCCGGTGCCGGAGGGCGCCGCCTGGCCGGTGGCCCATCCGATCGCCGGGTCACTGATGTGGTGTGCGGTCCTGCTCGCGGTCTTCGCGCCGCTTGCCGTACGGCGCTACGCCCACGGCGAGGGCTGAACGCCTCTTGCCGGGAGGGGAGTTCGGGCCCTGCCGGGGCCCGGGCCGACCTCGGAGTGCATGACACGTCTGGTGTGCTTGTGGACTGAGGTGGGGACGTACCCCGCGCTCGACCGAACTCACCTGGATCGTGCTGCATGCCG
Organism: Streptomyces sp. SAI-127; assembly: GCF_029894425.1. Taxonomy (NCBI): domain Bacteria; kingdom Bacillati; phylum Actinomycetota; class Actinomycetes; order Kitasatosporales; family Streptomycetaceae; genus Streptomyces; species Streptomyces sp. SAI-127. Next base: position 8,212,603 of record NZ_JARXYJ010000001.1, on the reverse strand, counting down.
TGGGGATGACGGACGGGAGGGCAGCACGACGCCGGGGTGGTGCGACCGGCCGAGCGCGGGTCGGGACGTCCGAGCCCAGGGGGCCCGGCGAGCCGTACGGCTCAGCGCCCGCCGAACAGCGAACGGCGCAGTCGGCGCAGAGGCGCGAACAGCGAGACGCGGCGCACCCGCGCACCCCTGTCACTGCGCTCCTGCTTGGCGGTGTCACGCGCGGTCAGCTCGCGCATCAGTGACGTCGCCTCGGCCGCCTCTCGCTGTGGGACGGCAGGTCCCGACAGCACCGAGAGATGGCGGTCGAGGCGCGAACTGGTCGCGCTGCTCCCGCAGGTGATCGCAGGGACCCTCGCCCTGCGCACTGTTATCTGTTCCATGTCACTCCCCACCCGTACGAGTCCACCCGGCCCGGGCAGGGTAACCCTATCGCCCCGTCGGGGCACACGTGTATCGGCGTCACAGGATTCACCTTCCCCGTAAGGGTGTTGACGACCCCTCCATGATTACTCTCCGAATCCAACCGATTTCAGGGCGAGTTGGACAACTGGCTGGGTAGTGGGCTGCGGGGAGCCCCCGTCGGGCTCGACGGTCACAGCGAGTGATGTCGCGGACTTGTCGAGTCCGGTCGCGACCAAGGGCGTGTCGGCGGCGAAGAGCCCGAGGGAGCGCGGTTGCTCGTTGGGGCGCATGAGCCATAGCTGGCGCACGCGGCCGCTCGGGGGCGCGCTGTATCCGCTCAGGGTGACGACCGCGCGCCCCTCCGATACGGAAGCGATCACTCCGATCGTTCGGCCCTGTGCGTCCTGCCCCCGGGTCGCCGCTGCGTCCGCGGCCTGGAGAACGTGGGCGATCTCACTGGCCTGGGCCTTCTGCGCGTCCAGTTCGTCCTGTGTCCGGTTGGCCTGGACGGCGAACAGCGAGGCGACGACGAGAGCCGCGGCCGCGGTGGCCGTCGCGAACGGTACGAACAGGGGACGCCTCTGACGCTTCCTGGGCGGCGGCTGGGCGCCCCAGACATGGGGCGGCAGCTGCGACTTGCGGGCCCGCACCGGCTCCGGCCGCGCTCGGGCCGGCTCCGGCTGTACGGCGGGCTCCTGCGGGATGGTGCGTACGGCGGCCAGCACCCGGTCGCGCATCGCCATCGGCGGCGGAGCGGCGGCCGACCACGCGAGCCGTACCGCGTCCTCGGACAGCGCACGCACTTCCGCCGCACAGCTGTCGCAGTCCTTGAGGTGCCTCTCGAAGCGGGCCCGCTCGGCGGGCTCCAGCGCGTCGAGGGCGTACGGGGCCGCGAGGGAGTGCAGATCTTCCCGGCGGAAGAGGCTCATGCCACACCTCCCAGGCACTCCCGCAAGCGGGTCAGTCCGTCACGCATCCGCGTCTTCACCGTTCCCAGCGGCAGTGACAGCCGCTCGGCCACTTCACGGTACGTGTAGCCGTCGTAGTAGGCGAGGGTGACGGACTGGCGCTGGAGTTCGGTCAGCCGCTCCAGGCACCGGCGCACCCACTCGCGTTCGAGGCCCGCCTCGACCTCCTCGGTCACCTGGTCGAAGGCGGGGTGGTGGGACCGGCGTGCCTCGCGCTGCTCGCGCTCACCGGCCGCGCGGGCGCTGCGCACCCGGTCGACGGCGCGGCGGTGCGCGAGGGTGAGGACCCAGGACAGCGCGCTGCCCCGGCGCGGGTCGAAGCGTGCGGCGGACCGCCAGAGTTCGAGCAGCACCTCCTGCGACACCTCCTCCGACTGCGCCGGATCACGCACCACACGCCGTACGAGCCCGAACACCGGCCCCGCCACGAGCCCGTAGAGCTCCTCGAATGCCTTCTGGTCCCCGCCCGCCACGAGCATCAGAAGCTCGTCCGCTTCCAACTCGTCGCCCCCTCCCGCAAAGCCGCACCTGGGCCGTCCCGTCCCACGAGGTATTCGCAACGAACACACCTCCGGATGGGGTTACGGATCAGAACGCCGAAAACGCGGGTCGAGCAGCAGAAAAGAAGTTTTGAGATTCGACCAATCCGACCCGACCACCACTCCGAATCACCGGACGTCAGGCAAGTTGGACTGAGGACGGACGGCATGACACCTATCTCCAGGAGTGGCTCGGGACGCAGGAGTCTCGCGACCCTCGTATGTGCTGCGCTGGCCGCCGGAGGGCTCGCAGCCGCCGGTGTGGCCACGCTGGAACCGGGGGCGGCCTCCGCCTCCAGTCACCGGGAGGCCCCGCTGATCTCGGGCGACCCCCAGTACGACAACACGGACGTCTACGCGTTCGTCAGCCCCGACAAGCCCGACTCGACGACGATCGTCGCCAACTGGATCCCCTTCGAGGAGCCCGGCGGCGGCCCGAACTTCTACCAGTTCGCCGAGGACGCGCAGTACGACCTCCACATCGACAACAACGGTGACGGTCAGGGCGAGCTGCTGTACCGGTTCACCTTCAAGACGCACGTCAAGAACAAGAAGTCGTTCCTGTACAACACGGGCGCGGTCGAGAGCCTCGACGACCCCGACCTGAACGTCACGCAGACGTACGACATCGAGCTGTTCCAGCTGAAGAACCAGAAGGTCAAGTACAAGACGAAGATCGCCGACGACATCCCGGTGGCGCCGTCGAACGTCGGCAAGGCCTCCATGCCGAACTACGAGAAGCTGCGCGACCAGGCGGTCTACAAGCTCCCCAACGACTCGACGTCGTTCGCCGGCCAGGCCGACGACCCGTTCTTCGCCGACCTGCGCGTCTTCGACCTGCTGTACGGCGGGAACCTCACCGAGGTCGGCAACGACACGCTCAAGGGCTACAACGTCAACTCGATCGCCCTGCAGGTCCCGACGGACATGATCACCGAGTCCTCGCACCAGCCGGTCGTGGGCATCTGGTCGACGACCCAGCGCAAGAACGCGCAGGGGTACTACTCCCAGGTCTCGCGTCTGGGCAACCCGCTCGTCAACGAGGTCGTCAACCCGCTGAAGGACAAGGACAAGTTCAACGCGTCCGCGCCGTGGGACGACGCCCAGTTCCTGAAGAACGTGACCAACCCCGAACTGCCGAAGCTCATCGAGGCGATCTACAAGATCCCCGCCCCGAAGGAGCCGCGCAACGACCTCGTGGACGTGTTCCTCAAGGGTGTGAAGGGGCTGAACCAGCCGCCCCACGTGCGCCCCGCGGAGGAACTGCGCCTCAACACGTCCATCAAGCCCACCGATTCTCCGAAGCGGCTCGGTGTGCTTGATGGCGACAACGCCGGATTCCCGAACGGACGGCGGCTGACGGACGACGTGATCGACGCGTCGCTCCAGGTCGTCGAGGGTGAGCTGGTCGGGTCCAAGAACGACCTCGGTGACGCCGTCGACAAGAACGACAAGGACTTCGAGAAGTCCTTCCCGTACGTCGCCCTGCCGACCGAGGGCTCCCGGGGGCCGCTCGCCAAGGGGACGACCTCGGGCAACGACGTCCGCAACCAGCTCGGGGACGCGCTGTCCCCGGCGGGTGCCGCCGGCTCCGGGGACGACATGACCCTGATCGCGGGCTCCGCGGGCGCCGGTGCGGCCGGGATCCTGCTCATCGGGGCCGCGCTGATGTGGTGGCGCCGGATGCGGCGACGGGCGTACTAGGCGCCTCCCTGAAAAGCCTGCAAGTCCCCTTCACTGGCGCGGCCCGCACGCTCATCCCCCACGGTGCGGGCCGCGCCGCACCACACGATCACGAGCCAATCAGGAGAGGGCATGTCCGGGTCTACGACCGACAGCGCACCCGAGAACGAGCACAGCGGATCGCCGGAGACCGTGGAGCCCTCTGCCGACTCCGAGGATCAAAGGGTCGCCGCCGTGCGGCGGGTCTCGGAGGCCGGGCGGCGCTGGCGGGCCGTTCAACTCGCCGGGTGTGCGGCTCTGTTGGCGGTCGCGCTGACCGGTGGGTCGATCGCCTTCGGGGCGCTGCGGGACGGTGGCACCGCCACCGTGGCCAGTTCGTCGTCGGCGGTCTCGCCCGGACTCATGGCCGGTGGGGACCTCGACGCGGCCATCGGGGCCGTTCAGGCCCATCTGCGCGGTCAGCCCAAGGACTTCGGCAGCTGGGCCACCCTCGGACTCGCCTATGTCGAGCAGGCGCGGACCAAGGGTGATCCCTCCCGGTATCCGCAGGCCCAGCAGGCGCTCAAGAAGTCCCTCGAGTTGAAGGCCGACAACGAGCAGGGGCTCGCCGGCCTCGCCGCACTCGCCGCCGCCCGGCACGACTTCAAGGATGCCCTGGCCTACGCCGACCGGGTGCTGAAGCAGAACCCCTACAGCGAGCGCGCCCTGTCCTCCCGGATCGACGCCCTCGTCGAACTCGGCCGCTACGACGAGGCGTCGAAGGCCGCCGACCTCGCCGACGAACGACGGCCCGGCATCCCGGTGTTCACCCGCTACGCGTACGTCCACGAGCTCCGCGGCGACGTCCGTACCGCCCGCACGGTCCTGGAGCGGGCCCTGTCCACCGCGACCACTCCGGGAGACATCGCCTACGTGGCCACCGCGCTGGGCCAGCTCGCCTGGAACCAGGGCGACTACGACACCGCCCTGACCGACTACGCGCGCGCCCTCGCCGCCGACGACGCCTACCTTCCCGCTCTGGAGGGCCGGGCCCGTGCCCAGGCCGCGAGCGGGGACCGCAGCGCCGCGATCAAGGGCATGGAGGCCGTCGTGGCCCGGTATCCGCTGCCCGGGCCGCTCGTCGGGCTCGGGGAACTGTACGAGGACCGGGGCGCCGACGGCGACGAGGCGAAGGCCAAGGACCAGTACGCGCTCGTGGACGCCTGGACGGCCCTCGCCCGGGCCAACGGCGTCAACGCCGACCTCGACACCGCGCTCGCCGCCGCCGACCACGGCGACAAGGCCTCCGCCCTGCGCGCCGCCCGCGCCGAGTGGGCGCGCCGGCACACCGTGCACACCGCGGACGCGCTCGCCTGGGCCCTGCACGTGAACGGGCGCGACAAGGAGGCCCTGCCGTACGCCCGGCAGGCCACCGCCACCGGCTACCGCAACGCCTCCTTCCTCTACCACCGCGGGATCATCGAACTCGCCGCGGGCGACCGGAAGGAAGGCAGGAGTCATCTCGGCTCCGCCCTGAAGCTCAACCCCGGTTTTCTCTCCCCTCGGCGCCCGCGAGGCCCGCAAGGTTCTCAAGGAGGCGTCCAAGTGAGGCCCCGCCGTCTCTTCGCGTCCGTCACGGCCGTCCTGACGGCGGCTTGTGCGCTCGCGCTGCTCCCTTCCAGCAGCGCGAGCGCCCACCCCCTCGGCAACTTCACCGTCAATCGGTACGACGGTCTCGTCGCCGGCCCCGGGGTACTCCACGTCGACCATGTCGAGGACCTCGCCGAGATCCCGGCCACCCAGGCCAAGCCGGACATCGAGAGGCTCGGCATGACCGAGTGGGCCGCTCAGCGCTGCCGGAAGGCGGCGGAGGGCGGCAAGGTCACCGTCGACGGCCGTACGGTCGCCCTGACCGTGCGGGCCGGCCACGCGCGCGTGCGTCCCGGTCAGGCCGGCCTCGACACCCTCCGCGTGGAGTGCCGGCTGACCGCCCCGCTGCCCGAGGACGCCACCGTCTCTCTCGGCTTCCACAGCGCGGGCACCGACTCCGGCCCCGGCTGGCGCGAGATCACCGCGCGCGGCGACCGGACGACGCTCACGAAGTCGGACGTGCCCACGAAGTCGGTCTCGGACGAACTGACCACCTACCCGCAGGAGTTGCTCTCCTCCCCCGCCGACACCGTGACCGCCTCGCTGCGCGTGCGGCCCGGCGGTCCCGCCCTCACGGAAGAGCAGTCGGACGCCCCCGCCGCCTCCGTGCTGCCCCGCGGCGCCGACCGCTGGACCCGCGCCCTGGACTCCCTGGTCGCCCGGCACGACCTCACCGTCGGCTTCGCGGCGCTCGCCCTGCTCATCGCGGTCGTCCTCGGCGCGATGCACGCACTGGCCCCGGGGCACGGCAAGACCCTGATGGCCGCGGTGGCGGCGGCTCGCGGTGGCAAGGCCCGGATGAAGGACGTCCTGCCGCTGGCCGCCTCCGTGACCGTCACCCACACCCTGGGCGTGGTCGCGCTGGGTCTCCTCGTCACGGCCGGCTCGGCGGCGGCCCCCTCGGTGATCGCCTGGCTGGGCATCGCGAGCGGGGTGCTGGTGACCGCGGCGGGCATCACGCTCCTGCGCCGGGCCCTGCGCACCCGCGCCCACCAGCACGGGCACACTCACGACCACTCGCACGAGGCCGGGAAGCCCGAGGAGCGCTCCTTGGTCCTGGTCGCCGCCCACACGGAGACCGCCCCGGCGACGGCAGGGGCCCAGCCCCGGACGCACGCACCCGCACCCGCCCACACCCACGACCACCCGCACGGGCACGGGCACACTCACGAACACACCCACACGCACGACGCCGGGAAGCCCGAAGAGCGCTCCCTGGTCCTGGTCGCCGCCCACACGGAGACCGCCCCGGCGACGGCAGTCCCGGCGACGGCAGGGGCTCAGCCCCGGACGCACGCCCCCGTGCCCGCCCACACCCACGACCACCCGCACGGGCACGGTCACACCCACGCTCACGACCACCACGACCACCCGCACCCCCATCCCCACCCCCACACCGTCGAACACACGCACGGCGGCTTCACCCACACCCACGCCGTCGCCCCCACCCTCCGCGGCACGATCCTCCTCGGCTTCGCCGGTGGTCTCGTGCCCAGCCCCTCCGCCGTCGTCGTGCTCGTCGGTGCCGCCGCGCTCGGACAGGCCTGGTTCGGTCTGCTGCTGGTCGTGGCGTACGGCGTCGGACTGGCCCTGACCCTGACCGCGGCCGGATTCGCCGTCGTCAGGCTGGGCAGTGGAGTCACACGGCTGCTGGACAGGCGCCCCCGCCTGGCCGCGAGCCCGATGACCGCCCTGGTGCGCAGGACCGCGCCCCTGATGTCGGCGTTCGTCGTGGTGGCTCTCGGGGCAGGATTGGTGCTCAAGGGGGCGGCATCCGCACTCGGCTGAGCTACTTTTGTACAGAATCGTGCAACATCACGCGGAGCGGAGATTTCGCCCGGATGCGAATGGGGGACGCCCGTGTCCGAAGAACCGGGCAGTGAACGACTGATCGCGGGCCGCTACCGACTCCTGTCCCCGCTCGGCGAGGGCGGCATGGGAACCGTGTGGCGCGCCCGTGACGAGGTGCTGCACCGCGAGGTCGCCGTCAAGGAGGTGCGCGCGCCGCACGGACTGGCGACGTCCGAGGTCGAGCGGCTGTACGCCCGCCTCGAGCGCGAGGCGTGGGCGGCTGCGCGGGTCGCCAACCGCAACGTGGTGACGGTGTACGACGTGGCCACCCAGGACGGCCGCCCGTGGATCGTCATGGAGCTGGTGCGCGGCATCTCGCTCGCCGAGCTCCTGGACGCGGAGGGCCCCCTCAGCCCGCAGCGGACGGCGCACATCGGCGCCGAGGTGCTCTCCGCGCTGCGGGCCGCGCACGAGGCCGGGGTGCTGCACCGGGATGTGAAGCCCGCCAACGTACTGCTGTCGAACGACGGCCGCGTGGTGCTCACCGACTTCGGCATCGCCCAGGTCGAGGGCAGTTCGGCGCTGACGATGACCGGCGAGGTCATCGGCTCGCCCGAGTTCCTCGCCCCGGAGCGGGCGCTGGGGCGCACTCCGGGGCCGGAGTCCGACCTGTGGTCGCTGGGCGTGCTGCTGTACGCCGCCGTCGAGGGCAACTCCCCCTTCCGGCAGACCACCCCGCTCAGCACCCTGCGCGCGATCGTGGACGAGGAGCTGCCGCCGCCGTACCGGGCCGGCCCGCTCACCCCGGTGATCGAGGGGCTGCTGCGCAAGGATCCGGCGGAGCGCCTGCCGGCCGACCGGGCCGAGCAGGAGCTGCGGATCATCGGGGCCGGGGGCACGCCCCGGGCGGACGCCGTGCAGGGGGCGCCGTACGCACCGACCATGGCGGCGCCCTTCCCGCAGGAGCCGCCGACGAGCCCATACCGTCCCGCGCCCACGCCGGCCTCCACCCCCGTCACGACCTCCGGGCCCCCGGAACGCAACCGCCGCACGGCCGCCGTCCTGATCGCGGGGTTGGTGGTCCTCGCGCTGGCGATCGCGGGGCTGACGTACGGGCTGCTGAACCGTGACAACGGCGACAAGGGCGGGGAGACCGCCAAGGACACCGGTCCGGCGGTGAGTTCACCCGCGCAGACCAAGACGGACGAACCCAGCGACACCCCGTCCCCGAGCCGGAGCGAGAGCACCACGAGCGCGCCGCCGCCGCAGTCGGTGAACGTCTCGCTGTCCGGTTCGAACACCGACTACACGGGCAGCTGTCCGCCGGACAAGTCGGCGGCGCCCAACTTCACGGCCACCTTGACGGTCGGCCGGCTCCCGGCGACGGTGACCTACCGCTGGGTGTCGAAGAACGGCTCGGTGAACGGCAACTGGAAGACGCTCACGTTCCCGGCCGGTGGCGGCAGGACGCAGGAGGACAGACGGTTCGTCACCACCGAGGACGACAGCGGGACGTTCGAGGACACCATCAGCGTGGAGGTCCGCGACCCCGTCGAGGAGACGTCCAACTCGGTCCCGTTCTCGCTGACCTGCGTGACGGAGACCCCGTCCGACACGGACGAGGCCTCCCCCACCGCATCCCCGTGAGGGGCGGTCAGGCCGCGCTGTTCAGCACCGGAAGGTAGCCGCCGGACTGGCCGGCCGCCGTCGGGTGGTAGGACTCGCCGATGTTGAGCAGGTTGAGGCTGTGCAGCCAGGCGCTGCCGGAGCAGAGTTCATGGCCGGTGAAGGTGGGGCGGACGTCTGCCCAGGCGAAGCCGTGGTTCGCGGCCCGCTTGGAGATCGCGGTGTCGAGGTAGTCGGCGGCGTCGTTGATCGCCTTCCGCTTGGTCTCGGAGAGGCCGAGGCAGGTGACGCCGAGCTTGTAGAAGCGGGGGTAGCCGAGGACGACCACACGCGCGTTCGGGGCCCGGCTGCTGATCGCCGAGTAGACGTTGTCCAGTTGGCCCGGGAGCGTCGAGTCGACGTACGCCTTCGCGGTGTTGATCCGGGAGAGGCAGGAGCTGTCGGACTGGAGCACACAGGTCGTCATGACGTCGGCGAAGCCGGCGTCGTTGCCGCCGATGGTGATCGAGACCAGGGCGGTGGCCGAGGTGAGCGGGGTCAGCTGACTCGCCAGAACATCACCCGTTCGGGCGCCCGAGCAAGCCGTGAAAGCGAAGGACGAGGGTGAGTTGGCGGCCGCCCAGAGGTAGGGGTAGGCCTTCGTGCTGCGCTTGCACTCGCCGCTTGAACTGATGTAGCCGCCCGCGCCGACACCCGAGGAATAGGAGTCGCCCAGGGCCACATAGGGGCCTTCGGCGGCGTGGGCGGTGCCTGTCCCGGTGAGGACGGCGGCGAGGGCGAGGAGGAGCGAGCCGACGTACGCGGCAAATCGGGAACGTCTCATGGAACCTCCCTTTAGCAGGATCTCTGCCACATCTGTCGTAGCAACGACGCGAATCAACGGGAAGTGTCCATGCCAAAATCGGCAATGATTTCGTGGACATGACAGGTTTGTTGACTCCTCCTCAACTCCCTTGTTCTACCCCCGTAGATGGCCCAGCCTTTACCCCAGCCCGGAGCGGAACGCGACGCTCCTGGTCGTGTGCGCAAGCACGCGCACACCCCCCACGGACGCGCGCCCCACCCAGGCGCGCGTCGCCCATGAGGAGGACTCCCTCGTATGGCACAACTGCGCGCAAAGAAGTTCCGGTTCGCCGCGATAACCACCCTGGCGACCACCGCCCTCGTCGGCGGGCTCACCGCCCTGCCCGCCGAGGCCGCACCGGCCGAGGGCAGGGTCCTCGCCTCCGGCTCCCCCACGGCCGTCAAGGACAGCTACATCGTCACGCTCAAGAAGCAGGCGGGCTTCAAGTCCTCGTCCGGTGAGGGCAAGGGGCTCATCAAGGAGTACGGCGGGACGGTCGGGAAGACCTTCGGTTCCGCGCTCAACGGCTACACCGCCACGCTTTCCGCGACCGAGGCGAAGAGACTCGCCGCGGACCCGTCGGTGGCCTCCGTGGAGCAGAACCAGACCGTCCACCTGGCCGACACCACGCAGTCCTCCGCCCCGTGGGGCCTGGACCGCATCGACCAGTCCGCGCTCCCGCTCTCCGGCACGTACACCTACCCGGACACCGCGGGCAGCGGAGTCACGGCGTACGTCATCGACACCGGCGTCCGCATCACCCACAGCCAGATCAGCGGCCGCGCCTCCTACGGCTACGACGCCGTCGACGGCGACACCACCGCCTCCGACGGCAACGGCCACGGCACCCATGTGGCCACCACGATCGCGGGCTCCACCTACGGCGTCGCCAAGAAGGCGAAGATCGTGGCGGTGCGCGTGCTCGACAACGCCGGTTCCGGCACCACCGCCGGCGTCATCGCGGGCATCGACTGGGTCACCGCCAACCACTCGGGCCCCTCGGTCGCCAACATGTCGCTCGGCGGCGGCGCCTCCAGCACCCTGGACACCGCGGTCAGGAACTCCATCGCGAGCGGCGTCACCTACGCCATCGCGGCCGGCAACAGCAGCGCCAACGCCTCCTCGTACTCCCCGGCCCGCGTCACCGAGGCGATCACGGTCGGCGCCACCACCAGCACCGACGCCCGGGCCAGTTACTCCAACTACGGCTCGGTCCTGGACGTCTTCGCCCCCGGCTCCTCCATCACGGCGGGCTGGTACACCAGCGACACCGCGACCAACACCATCTCCGGTACGTCGATGGCGACCCCGCACGTCGCGGGCGCGGCCGCGGTCTACCTCGCCGGCCACACCTCGGCCACTCCGGCCCAGGTCGCCACGGCCCTGGCCAACGGTGCCACGTCCAACGTGGTCACCAGCCCCGGCACCGGCTCGCCGAACAAGCTCCTGAAGCTCGTGCCGTAGTACCCGAACAGGTGGCCCCCGCAGGTGTCTCTCACCTCCGGGGGCCACACCCGTGTCCAAGTCCGTACCAGTCGGCCTTGACGGCTCCCACGGCACTGCGCGACATTGAAGCCCGGCATCCGGCGCTTTCTGGGGGGAAACGTCGCCCATGCACACGACACGTATCGGAACATCCTCGAAGGCGTCGGGCAGAGACCTGACGCCGTTGCTCGCGGGCGCCGCGACCGCCGTGGGGGGATTCGGCGCACTGCTCGCGTTCTCCGGCTCCGACTCGCCGCTGCGCGCCCCGCTCACGCTCTTCTTCCTGCTCGCGGCACCCGCCGCCGGCATTGCCGCCGCACTGCGCGGCTTCGATCCGTTCGCCCGGGTACTGGCCTCGCTGGCCGGCTCGGTCGTCCTCAACATGCTGGTGGCCCAGGGCATGCTGGCCACGCACCGCTGGTCGGCGCGCGGCGGCGTCATGGCGATGGCCGTGATCAGTGCCCTCATCCTGCTGCTGGTACTGATGCGGCGGCGCCGTACGGCGAAGGGTCAGGAAGCCTGACGTGGACATCAGCGTGTACCGCCCCGGCGAGCTGAGCGCCGCCGACCGGGCGGCATGGAGCGCGATGCAGTCCAAGGCCCATCTGCACGATTCGCCAGGGCTGGCGAACCCGTTCCTGTCCCCCGAGTTCGCGCTCGCGGTGGGCCGGTGCAGGCGGGGCGTGCGGATCGCCGTCGTACGGGAGCAGGGCGAGCCCGCCGCGTTCTTCCCGTTCCAGAGAACCGCCGCCGGTGTCGGCCGGGCCGTGGGCCTCGGCATCTCGGACGCCCAGGGGCTGGTGCACCGGCCCGGATTCACCTGGGAGGCCCGGGAGTTACTGCGTGCCTGCGGGCTCGCCGTCTGGGAGTTCGACCATCTGGTGGAGGGCCAGGGGCCGTTCGAGGCGGAAGCCTCCGGCAGGTTCCCCTCTCCGGTCATGGACGTCGACCAGGGGTACGAGACGTATCTGGCCGGGCTGCGGGAACGCTCACCGAAGTTCACCCGCACCACACTCGCCAAGGAACGCCGGCTGGCCCGCACGGCGAGCGACGTGCGCTACGTCCATGACGAGCACGACCCGGCCGCCCTGCGCGTCCTGATGGGCTGGAAGTCCGCGCAGTACCGCAGGACCGGCCGCAGCGACCGGTTCGCGCACGAGTGGATCGCCCGGCTGGTGGAGCAGTTGTTCCACACCCGGTCCGAGCCGTTCGCGGGGATCCTGTCGGTGCTGTACGCCGACAGGAAGCCGGTCGCCGCCCACTTCGGGCTGCGCACCGAGCGCGTCCTCGCGTGCTGGTTCCCGGCGTACGACCCGGAGTACGCGAAGTACTCCCCGGGCCTGATCCTGCATCTGCGCATGGCCGAGGCGGCCGCCGCCGACGGCGTCGCGTACCTCGATCTGGGCCGGGGTCAGAAGGAGTACAAGGACTCCCTGAAGACACGGGAACTGACCGTGTCGGAGGGGTGGGTGACCCGTCGGCACCCGGTCGCGGTCGGACACCGCGTCCGCCGGGTTCCGGCGCGGGCACTGCGCAACGCCGTGGTGGCGCGGCCGGAGCTGTTCGAACCCGCCGACAGGCTGCTGAAGAAAGTGGGAAAGATCCGCTCCGGTGCGACTGTAACGGTCAAACCAACAAAAACGTGAGGCCTCGTTCCAGGTCTTGCCATACGGGTTCAATCGTCAATACCGTCATACATCACACCCGCACCGTCCCGTCATCGAGCGGCTCTAGGGGAGGGCTCAAGGACCGCGACGGGGGCGCGGGGCGCGGTAGGGGGGTGCCGTGCTCGGTGACCGTACTGGTGACCGAGTCGTGCCGCGCGACCGGCTGTCGTTGCAACAAGCACAGCACGACGGCGGTCGGCCAGCTTTGCCAGCTCACCCGGCAGGTACGGAGATTCCTTCCGGCATGCCGTGAGTGAGAACCCCCCTTTCGAACCGGAGCAACAAGCCGGACCGCCCAGGGGCGGGCGGTCCACCGGACGAGAGGGAACCAGACTCATGAGTTCAGTTCTGCGCCCGGCGACTGCGGGCCAGGATGTGCCGACAGCCAGCCAGTACCGGCCCATCTCCACTCACCTGGCCATCACGCCACCCGTGAGTGTCGTCATACCCGCCATGAACGAGGCGGAGAACCTTCCGTACGTCTTCAAGACGCTGCCCGACTGGATCCACGAAGTGGTTCTGGTGGACGGCAACTCCACGGACGACACCGTCGCGGTGGCCCGCGAGCTGTGGCCCGAGGTGAAGGTCGTGAAGCAGCACGGCAAGGGCAAGGGGGACGCCCTGATCACCGGGTTCGAAGCCTGCACCGGTGACATCGTCGTCATGATCGACGCGGACGGCTCGGCCGACGGCAACGAGATCGTCTCCTATGTGTCCGCCCTCGTCTCGGGCGCGGACTTCGCCAAGGGGTCCCGCTTCGCCAACGGCGGCGGCACCGACGACATGACCTTCATCCGCAAACTCGGCAACTGGGCGCTGTGCACCATCGTCAACCGTAAGTTCGGCGCCCGCTACACGGATCTCTGCTACGGGTACAACGCCTTCTGGCGGCACTGCCTCGACAAGATCGACCTCGACTGCACAGGCTTCGAGGTGGAGACCCTGATGAACATCCGGGTGGTCAAGGCGGGACTCAAGGTGCAGGAGATACCGAGCTACGAGTACCTCCGCATCCACGGCGCGAGCAATCTGCGGGCCGTCCGGGACGGGTTCCGGGTGCTCAAGGTGATCCTCGGGGAGCGGTCGAACCGGCGTGCGCTGCGCCGCCGCGCCCACTACTCGCCGATGCTCGACTCGCGCCGGGGAGAGGTGTCTTGAGCGATCCCGACATCTCCGTCGTGATCTGCGTGTACACCGAGGACCGCTGGGAGGACATCCTCGCGGCGGTCGCCTCGGTGCGTACGCAGTCGTACCCGGCCCTGGAGACACTGCTGATCGTCGACCACAATCCGGTGCTCCTGGACCGCCTGACCAAGGAGTACAAGGAAGCCCAGGAGGTCCGCGTGTTCGCCAACGCGGGCCCCCGGGGCCTGTCCGCGGGCCGCAACACCGGGATCGCCGCCTCGCGCGGCGAGGTGATCGCCTTCCTGGACGACGACGCCGTCGCCGAGCGGGACTGGCTGCGCCACTTCGCCTCCGGATACGCGGACCCGCGGGTCATGGCCGTCGGCGGCCGTACGATGCCGATCTGGGCGTCGGGACGCCGGCCCGCCTGGTTCCCCAAGGAGTTCGACTGGGTGGTCGGCTGCACCTACAAGGGCATCCCGTCCGGCCTGGTCCGTGTGCGCAACGTCCTGGGCGGCAACGCCTCCTTCCGCCGCACCGCCTTCGACGCCGCGGGCGGCTTCGCCACCGGCATCGGGCGGGACGGCGACAAACGCCCGCTGGGCTGCGAGGAGACGGAGCTGTGCATCCGGCTGAGCCGGGCCAGACCGGACGCGGTCCTGCTGATCGACGACCGGGCGGTGATCCACCACCGGGTGCCCGAGGCGCGCGAGCACTTCGGGTACTTCCGCACGCGCGCGTACGCGGAGGGCCTGTCGAAGGCGCTCGTGGCCCGAAGTGTCGGCGCGGACAAGGGACTTGAGTCCGAGCGCCGGTACGCCACCCGGGTGCTGCCGGCCGGGGTGGTGCGCGGGCTGCGGGATGCCGCGCTGTCCCGGCCGGGCGGCGCGGGGAGGGCGGGCGCGATCGTCGCCGGGGTGCTCACCGCGGCCGGCGGGTATGTGGTCGGCACCGTCCGGGCGCGGCGGGGCGGAGCCACGTTCACGGTCGCGGACATCGAGGGGGAGAGAGATGGCTGAGCGGCCCGTACCGATCCTCATGTACCACGCGGTCGCCACCGACCCGAACGCCGCCACCCGCGTGCTGTCGGTGTCCCCGGAGGCCTTCGCCCGGCAGATGGAGATCCTCGCCGAGTCGGGGCTCACGCCGGTCAGGACCGCCGATCTCGCCGCCCGTTGGCGCGAGGGACGGCCGCTGCCCGAGCGGCCCGTCCTGATCACCTTCGACGACGGCTACGAAGGCGTCCACCGCCACGCCCTGCCCGTGCTCGCCAAGCACGGCTTCACGGCCACGGTGTTCGTCTCCACCGGCTGGATCCGCGGTGCGTACGACACGGGCGGCGGCCTGGACACCATGCTGGACTGGGACCAGGTCCGCGAACTCGCCGCGGCGGACGTCGAGATCGGCGGCCACACCCACACGCACCCGCAGCTCGACCAGCTCGAGGACGGCGCGCTGCGCCACGAGCTGATCCACTCCCGGGAGATCGTCACCGACGAACTCGGCACCGCGCCGGCCTCGCTCGCCTACCCGTACGGCTACTCCAGCCGCCGGGTGCGCGAGGCGGTACGCGAGACGGGGTACGGCCAGGCGCTCGCCGTGAACAACGGCCTGGCGCGCCGGCGCCAGGGGCCGTACGCGCTCACCCGCCTCACCGTGCGCCGCAGCACCACGGCCGAGGAGTTCGAGCGGCTCGTCCAGGGCCGTGCGATCGCCCGGGACTTCGCCAGGGACCGTGCCCTCACCAAGGGGTACGCGTTGGTCCGAAGAGCACGACAGGTCCGCCGGAAGGTCTCCCGTTCCCGTGTCTGACACGACGACCACGACCGAGCCCGAGTCGACCGCGGCGAAGGCGCCCGAGCAGTCGGGGCGCCGTCTTCGGCTGCCCGGCCTCGGCAGGGGCGCTGGGGGCGGCAACCAGCTGTTCCGCAACGCCTACGCCCTGATGCTCAACACCGGTATCTCGGCGGTGCTGGGCCTCGGCTTCTGGCTGGCGGCCGCCCGCTACTACTCCGAGGCGGCGGTCGGCCAGGGATCCGCCGCGATCGCCGCGATGAAGCTCCTCGCGGGACTGACCGCGGTGACCCTGACCGGGGCGCTGGCCCGCTTCATTCCGGTCGCGGGCCGCGCGACCGTGCGCCTCATCGCCCGTACCTACGCGGGCAGTTCGGTGATCGTGGCGATCGCCGCGGCCGTCTTCCTGCTCACCCTGGACATGTGGGGGCCGTCGTACCGCTTCCTGCACGGGACGGTGAACGGCCTCGGCTTCATCGCCGCCGTCGTCGCCTGGAACGTGCTCACCCTGCAGGACGGGGTGCTGACCGGGCTGCGCAGCGCGCTGTGGGTGCCGGTCGGCAACACCGTGTTCTCGGCGGTGAAGCTGGGACTCCTGGTCGCGTTCGCGGTGGCGATCCCGACGGCCGGTGTCTTCGTGTCGTGGGTCGCGGCGATCGCCGTCTCGGTGCTGCCGCTGGGCTGGATGGTGTTCCGGCGTCTGGCGCCGCGCCATGTGAAGGCCACCGAGGACCACGCGAAGCCGCCCTCCCTCAGGGAGATCGGGCGGTTCCTCGCGGGCGACTACACCGGCTCGCTGTTCTCGCTCGCCGTGGTCTATCTGGTCCCGGTGATCGTGGCCTCCCAGGTCAGCTCCCAGGACAACGCGTACTTCTACATCACCACGACGATCGGCGGCACCTGCAACCTGCTCGCCATCAACATGGGCGCCTCCCTGACCGTCGAGGGCTCGCACGATCCCTCCCGCCTGGCCGCCAACACCCGTGCCGCGCTGAAGCGGATGGCGCGGATCATGCTGCCGGTGGCCGGCGTCCTGTTCTTCGGGGCGCCCTGGATCCTCGGCGTCTTCGGATCGGGCTACGCGGACGCGGCCACCCCGCTGCTGCGCTGGTTCGCCGTCGGCGCGGTGCTCCGGGTCGTCATGGAGACGTACTTCGCGGTGCTGCGCGCGCAGAGCCGCACCTCCGGACTCGCCTGGCTGCAGGGCCTGTTGTGCTTGCTGGTGCTCGGTCTGACGTTGCTGCTCCTGCCCCGCATGGGGCTGACCGGAGCGGGCGTCGCCGAGATCTCCGCGCTCGCGGTGATCGTCGCGATCGCCGCGCCCAAGCTGTACCGGACGATCCGGCACGCACCGGCCGCCGAGGTCCCCGCGAGCGCGGCTCCCGACGGGGACCTCGCCGACCTCGGGGCGCGTGAGGTAACGGCCGCCGGCCGCACCCGCCGCCCCGGCTGGGCGCTCGACCAGGACACCCTCGCGCTGGGCATCCACGTCGACTTCGACCACCAGGAACGCCGTCCCGACGTACGCCCGGGTCCCGGTACCCCGCCCACGGGCACGCCGGTGCGGGGCGTGACGCGCGACCGGCCGACATGGGCGCTGCAGAAGCCGCCCGATCTGGGGCTGCCGGTGGAGGAGAGGGAGCCGGGCTCCGAGTCCTCCCTCGGGCCGTCCGAGGCGGAGGTGGACGCGCCGTTCGAGGTGTCCTTCGACGCCGGCGAGGAGGTCGACGTACCGCAAGAGCCCGCCGTACCGCAGGAGGCGCCGCAGTCCGGGGAGCCGCCGCGGCCCCTGTCCTGGCGGGAGCGGCTGCAGCCCACCTGGATCGGTGTGTTCCTCGGTTGCCTGCTGGCCGTCGCGCTGCTCCTGTACTGGGTGCCGGCCGTCGGCCTGGGCGAGGCCGACCTGGACCGGATGGGCGGGCTCGGGCTGATCTCGATCCTGCCGATGCCCACGCTGGCCGGCGCGGCGCTCCTGGTCGTGGTGTTCGCCTCGCTGCTCTGGCTGGGCCGTGAGCACAAGGCGCTGCTGCTGGTCACGCTGGTGGCGACCGTGTTCTCGCTGCACGCGCTGCCCGCGGTGATCGAGGTCGAGCCGCGGTTCGCGACGGCCTGGCAGCACCTGGGGTTCATCGACTACATCGACCGGACCGGCTCCGCGGTGCCCGACCTGGACGCCCGCTGGAGCTGGCCGGGCTTCTTCGCGGTGGCCGCTTTCGTGGCGCAGGCCTGCGGGGTCACGGACTTCACCGAGGTCATCCGCTGGTGGCCGACGGCGATCCAACTCCTCTATCTGGTACCGATGTTCCTGCTCGTACGGCACATGCGGGCGAGCTGGCGGGCCAAGTGGACCGGCATCTGGATCTTCGTGCTCAGCGGCTGGGTCGGCCAGGACTACTTCTCCCCGCAGGGCTTCACCTATCTGCTGTACCTGGTGTTCGTGGCGGTCCTGCTCGTCTGGTTCCGCGCCCCGCGCGTGATCTGGACGAAGCGGCGGCCCGGCGAGGCCGAGGTCGAACCCACGAACCACCGCCAACGGGCCGTCCTGCTCGCGGTGTTGATCGGTCTGTTCGCGGCGAGCGTGCCCGCCCACCAGCTCACCCCGTTCGTGATGCTCGGCGTGCTGACGGCGCTCGTCCTGATCGGCCGCAGCGAACTGCGCGGTCTGCCCATCCTGTTCGCCGTCATGGTGACCGCCTGGATCGGCTGGATGGCCGAGCCGTACTGGTCGGGTCACTTCGACGACCTGTTCGGCGGGGTCGGCGGGGTCGGCGGCAATGTGTCCTCGTCGGTCTCCGGCCGTATCGACGGCGGCAGTTCGACCCACAAGCTGGTCCTGTACGTGCGCGTGCTGCTGGCGGGCGGGGTCATGGCTCTGGCCTGTTACGGCTGGTGGCGGCGGCGCGACCACAAGTACCGGGAAGCCGCGCTGCTCGTCCTCACCTTCGTGCCGTTCCTCGGCTTCGGCATGCAGTCGTACGGCGGCGAAATGGCCCTGCGGGTCTTCATGTTCGCCCTGCCGGGCGCCGGTCTGCTGGCCGCACTGGCGCTCTTCCCGCGCACCGGGGTCACCGCGAAGGAGCGCGAGAAGGACCGGGTCAGCCTCGCCCCGGTGGCCGCGCTCATGGCGGGTCTGCTGCTCATCGGCGGCTTCCTGGTCGCCCGTTGGGGCAACGAGCCGTTCGAGCGGATCCAGCCCGGCGAGGTCGCCGCCATGGACTACGTCTACGCGCACGACGATCCGACGGTCCGGGTGCTGTGGCTGTCCAACGACACGATCAACAATGTGACGCCGGCGATGCCGTGGGGCGCGAAGGACATGGAGAAGGTGTCCTATGTGCCGACCCTGGCGCCGACCGACCCGGTGCTGGTGTCCGGGCTGGTGAAGTCGCTGAAGGACGCGGGACCGAACTCGTATCTGATGGTCAACGTCAGCCAGGTCACGTATCTGCGTCTGGACGTGGGCTATTCGAGGACGTGGGAGCCGAGGCTGCTGGACAACCTCGACAACCGCAAAGAGCTCAAGCGGGTCTTCACCAACGACGACGTGACCATGTACGCACTGCGGGACCAGCCCGCGGGCAAGGTCCCGAAGGCCGATCCCGGGCCGATCGGGCCGCAGGTGACCTGGACGCCCTGGTCGGTGGTGGGGGCGCTGGCGGCGCTGGCGCTGATCCTGCTGCTCTCGGCCCGTGAGGTGGTGCGGGTCGCGGTGCGGCCGGGCGTGCGGCAGCTGCGGTGGCTGCAGAGCAGCTTCTGGTTCGCGCTGCCGCTGCTCGCGGTGTTCCTGGCGGCGCTGGTGCAGCGGTTCCTGACGATGAAGTGACGCCTTTCGGAGGTCAAGTGGCTCAGCGGGTGAGCCACTTGACTTCATACGCCTGCATGTCGAACTTCTTCCCGTCGATCTCAGCGCTGATCTGCCGATTCAAGGTGTTCACCACCAGGACGGTCTTGTCGGTGGCGAGGACGCGGACGTTGGGCACGTCGCCGGCGGCGACGGAGACGTTCTCGTAGGCGCTCCCCGGCGGGAAGGCCTTGCCGAACCGGCTGACGAGGTCGAACATCGGCAGCTTTTGACCGCCACCGCTGCCGCTGGTCGGTGTCCAGAGACAGCCCGCGCAGTCCGTGCCCTTCTCGTTCTCCGGGTTCCAGTAGAAGGCGGACGTGGTGCCGCCCCTGGCCAGCGCGATCATTCCGGCGGCCTGCACCGCGACCCGGCGGTTCTCGGACCAGCCCTCGCGTTCGTCCCGGCTGTCGGCGGGCTCGACGTAGTACTCGGCCCACCACAGCGGCAGGTTGCCGGTCTGCTGCCGCACCCACCGGCTCACCGCGGTGAACTTGTCGGTGGCCGCGAACTCGTTCGGCAGCAGCTCGTCGTCGTTGGTGTAGCTGGAGCCGTCCACGACCACGAAGTCGGCGCCGGCCTTGTTCCTGTTCCAGTAGTCGAAGGCGTCGAGGATCCGCTGGTCCATGGCGCCCCAGGCCCCCTTGAGACCGGCGGAGGCGTCCTCGGAGCGCGGGTCGACGCTGTCCATCACGAGATACGGTCCGCCCACCATGATCTTGGGGTTGACCTTCTTCAGCGCCTTGTAGACCAGGTTGTAGAGCTGGGTGTAACCCTCGTAGTCCCAGCGGGCCTTCGCGTCGTTCCAGAAGCCCTTGAACTCGTTCCAGACGATGAAGTGGCGTACGTCCGGGTAGCGCTTGGCGACGGTCGCGGCGAGCGCGGCGTAGTCCTTGAAGTGCTCGGGATCCGGCGCGGTCTCCAGTGCCGCCTTGCTCCAGTCGGTCTTGCCGACGCCCGCCTCGCCGCCCTTCATCCAGTCCGGAGCGCAGCACAGGGTCACGATCGGTGTGGAGCCCGAGGCACGGATGAAGTCGATGCGCCGGTCCAGGTCCTCGAAGTCGTAACGCCCCTTGACCGGCTCGGGGTTGTCGGCGCCCCAGCCCATGATGTGCTGGTTCTGCGGGACTCCGCCGGCGTCGGCCAGCAGGCCCTCGACGCGCTCGGTGGCGGCGGAGCCGCCCTCGTCGGCGCTGAACTGGGTGTGTGTGAACCCCCAGCCCACCTCCGGGGTGTCCGCGTCCGGTGTGCTCGTCGGAGTGCCGTGGACCTTGTCGCCGTTGCGCGAGGTGCCGTCGGTGCCCGCGCCACTGCCAGGAAGCGTGTTGAGGAGGGTCACGACCAGCGCCAGAGCCACCGCGCCCACACCGAGCAGAGCGGTGAGCCGCCACCGCCGTGCCCCCGAATTCCACCCATGACGTCCCATTGAGGGCAACGGTATCCGCGAACACGCCTGTGCGGGCAGATGTCGGAGATGCACAGCTCCGTAACAGGAGGTTGAGGACAGACCGGAAACACGGGACAGCCGCGACACAACCGGCGCACCACGGAAACCGGGTGCGTATGGGGGTTCTGTGCCGGATCATGGGCGCCATGTCTGCCAACCCACACGACGCTCTGCCGATCCGGCTCAACGTCGACGACAGCGACTCACCGTCCGACGTCGTCGACGCGCTGTTCCTCGGCCGCTTCGCGACGGGCGAGCAGCCGTACTCCCACGCGGCCAACATCGACCGGGTCCGCACCGGGGCCACGCTCCTGCCGGCGGGCGCCCGGGTGCTGCGCGTCGCCCGCGACGACGACCGCAGCGCGACGCTCGCCGAGGGGGACGGCTGGACCCTGCTGATCTCCCGCTGGAACCGCGGTGCCGACGTCACCGTCACCGCCACCGACCCCGAGCTGGCCAAGAAGGTCCTCGACCAGGCCACCGACGGCGCGGCGGACGAGCCCGAGCCCCAGCCGGAGAACGTGACGATGGGCTTCTGGTACGTCTCCCCCAGGCGCGGCCCGCACCGCACGACCCGCCAGATCTCCGCGGGCACCTGGGACGAGGTCCGGGACAACTACACGGCACCGGTCGCGGACGCGATGGACAGCCTGATGAAGACGACCCCGGAGGACATCGCGGGCCGTCTGCTCCTGCTCCACGGCCCGCCCGGCACCGGCAAGACCTCCGCCCTGCGTACGCTGGCCCGCTCCTGGCGGGACTGGTGCCAGGTGGACTGCGTCCTGGACCCCGAGCGGCTGTTCAACGACGTCGGCTATCTGATGGACATCGCGATCGGCGAGGACGACTCGACGGGCAAGGGCCGCTGGCGGCTCCTGCTCCTGGAGGACTGCGACGAACTGATCCGCGGCGAGGCGAAGCACACGGCGGGCCAGGCCCTGTCCCGTCTGCTGAACCTCACCGACGGCCTGCTGGGCCAGGGCCGCAACGTCCTGGTGGGCGTCACGACCAACGAGGACCTGGAGCGCCTGCACCCCGCCGTGGTCCGCCCCGGCCGCTGTCTGGCCCGCATCGAGGTGGGCCCGCTGACCCGCCGGGAGGCGGTGAGCTGGCTCGGCGCCGAGGAGGGCGTGGGCCGGGAGGGGGCCACGCTGGCGGAGCTGTACGCACTGCGCCGGGGGACGTCACCGACGGCGGTGCCGGAGCCGCGGCCGGGGGCGGACGCGGGCCTGTACCTGTAGTGCTTTGATGGGTGTATGACCCTGTTCGTCGGCACGTCGGGGTGGCAGTACAAGGACTGGCGGGGCGTCCTCTACCCCGCCGACGCCCCCATGCGGCTCTGGCTGGAGCGATACACGGAACACTTCCCGACGGTCGAGATCAACAACGCGTTCTACCGGCTGCCGGCCCGGGAGACCTTCGAGGCGTGGCGGAAGCGGGTGCCGGGGGACTTCGTGGTCGCGGTGAAGGCGAGCCGGTACCTGACCCACATCAAGCGGCTGAAGGACCCGGAGGAGCCGGTGCACCGCCTGATGAGCCACGCGGAGGGGCTGGGCCCGCGTCTGGGCCCGGTGCTGCTCCAGCTTCCCCCGACCCTGCGGTCCGACCCGGAGCTGCTGGACGCCTGCCTGGCCTGTTTCCCGACGTCGACCCGGGTCGCGGTGGAACCCCGCCACGAATCCTGGTGGACACCGGAGACCCGAAAGGTCCTGGAGACCCGCGGCGCGGCCCTGTGCTGGGCCGATGTCCGCGCCCGCCCGGTGACCCCGCTCTGGCGCACCGCCGACTGGGGATACGTCCGCTTCCACGAAGGCCGGGCACAGGCATGGCCGCACTACGGCAGACGGTCCCTGGAGACCTGGGCCGAGCGGATCGAGAAGACCTGGTCCGGGAACGAGGACGTGTACGTGTACTTCAACAACGACCCGAACGGTGCCGCCGTGCGGAACGCGCAGCTGTTCACCTCGCTGTCTCAGCCCGCCCCGTAAGCCGCCCGCAGCGCATCCCGTACGGCCGCCAGCGCGTCGCTCTCCGTAAGCCCGAGTCGCCTGGCCCGCTCGACGTACGCCTGGGCGGCCGACGCCAGCTCCCGTTCCGCGGCCGAGCCGGCGGCGGCCACGAACGTGCCGTTGCGCCCCCGTGTCTCGATCACCCCGTCACTCTCCAGCGCCCGATACGCCTTGGCGACGGTGTTCGCGGCGAGCCCGAGCGACTCGGCGAGCCCGCGCACGGTCGGCAGCCGGTACCCCACCGGCAGCACCCCCGCCCGCGCCTGCTCGGAGATCTGCACCCGCACCTGCTCGTACGGCGGCGCACTGTCGTCAATGTGGATCTTCAAGGTCACGAGCCGATTGTCCCGCACCCTCCGGAAAATGAGAGGCACTCGTGCGACGCCCCCACGTAACGTGCGCCTTCATGACCGTGATCGTGCGCGATCTGCGCCCCCAGGACCCGGCCGACGTGGAGAACTTCGCGCACGCGCGGCATGTGTCCCTTCCCCACGTGCTGTGGACCCCGGCCGGCGTCGTTCACCGTACGATCCACACCCACCCGGACGCCCACTACCGCTCCCTCGTCGCGGAGGAGGGCGGCGAGGTGATCGGCACGGCCCAGGTCGGCCTCGCCCACGACAGCCCGGAGCCGGGCCACGGCTACCTCAACGTCTACGTACGCCCGGACCGCACCCGGCGCGGTGCCGGCGCCCTCCTCGTCCGCACCGCGGAGGAGCATCTGGTGGCGCACGGCGCGACCAGGCTGTACTCCTGGGTGCTGGACGAGCCGCAGAACCGCACGTTCGCCGAGCGGCACGGCTACCGGGCCAGCCGCTCCGCGCACTTCCTGCGCCTGGACCTGACGAACGGCACGCTGCCCCCGCTGGGGACCCCTCCCCCGGGCGTCGAAGTGCGCACCGCCGCCGACTTCGCCGCCGACCCGCGCCCCTTCTTCGAGCTGGACGCGGAGACGGTGGGAGACGAACCGAGCGACGTGGACACCGAGTTCACGGACTACGACATGTGGATCGAGGAGAACTGGAAACATCCGCTCCTCGACCATGCCCTGACCACGATCGCCTTGGTCGACGGCCGCCCCGCCGCCTTCAGCGTCGCCCACACCGACGGCGCCGGCCGTTATGCCACGGCCATGACGGGAACCGCCCGCGCCTTCCGTGGCCGGGGCCTCGCCAAGCTCGCCAAGAACGCCTCCCTGCACCGCGCCCGCGCCGCCGGCTGCACGGAGGCACTCACCGGCAACGACGCCGGCAACGAACCCATGCTCGCGATCAACAAGTGGTTCGGATACGAGATCTGCGCCACGGAGGTACGTCATGTCCGTGAACTCACCTGAGGCCCGGCAGCGTGTGGAGGTCGTCCTGCTCAAGGCGGGCCGCACGAAGATCCGTTACGAGGCCGAGCTCCTCACCGACGACGGCACCCGCATCACCGTCCGGGCTCCCTGGGCGGGCGAGGGCGTCCGCGACTTCGGCTTCGTCCGCTTCGAGCCCGGCGACGTCTTCACCGAGCACTACTGGCGGGACCGCTGGTACGCCGTCAAGGAGGTCCGCTCCTCGGACGGCACCCTGAAGGGCTGGTACTGCGACATCACCCGCCCTGCGTCACCGAACGGCGCCGAGTTGGTCGTGGAGGACCTGGACCTGGACCTGTGGGTCTCGGCCGACGGGACGGACGTGCTGCGCCTGGACGAGGACGAGTTCGAGGAGAGCGGTCTGGCGGAGACGGACCCGGAGGCGGCGTCAGCGGCACTGGCAGCTCTGGACGACTTGGAGGCCATGGCCCACGCGGCGAACTTCCCACCCCTTTAGTCGCTCCTCACCACCACCGCATACCGCTCGTCATGCACGTCCTTCCCCCACAGCAGAGGGTCCCCCGACAGCCGTTCCACCTGTACATGACCGCCCAGCGGAGCCGCCAACCCGCTCACCACCTCGGCCGGTATCCCGGCCTCCCCCCACACTCCCTCCACCAGTACCAACCGCCCACCCGGCCGCAGCAACCCCCACCACCGCAGCAGCACCCGCCCCGGATCCGGCAACGCCCACAGCACATGTCGGCCAAGGACCACATCGAATCGCTGCTCCCCCACCGGGGGATGCGCGGCGTCACCGATCAGGAACACCGCGTCACGTCCGGCGAGCTTGGCGCGCGCCAGCTCCACCATGGCCGGAGAGAGATCCACCCCCGTCACCCGATGCCCCTGCTCGGCCGCGAGGAGTGACAGGCTCCCGGTCCCGCACCCGAGATCGAGGACGTCGGACGCCCCTCCCGCGCAGCCACCCCCGCAGCCGCTCGGCCCAAGCGCCCCTTACCTCGGGGTCCCGCAACCCGTGATCCGGCTCCTCGTCGAAGGACCCCGCTTCGGCGTCCCAGTCCACGTCCGCCGCCCCACCCCTGCCGTCACTGTTCTCCGTCATGCGCCCAAGAGTGACACCCGCCACTGACACTCGAATCGTGACAGCCGCCACTGACAGACCGGCAACCGATGAGGAACTCTCCACAAAAGGGTCTACCTCCGTGAGAACGCGGAACTCGGTAGGCACTGAAGGAGGCAGTCATGCGCCGTACCACCGTGCAGAAGCCCCTGAAGAGGACGGACGCCCGGCGACTCCCCGAGGAGGCCGACGAGCGCCCCGCGGGACGACCCGAGGTCCGCAAGGACATCGCGCGGACCTGGTGGCCCGACGGCTGACGGCGGCAGGCGTGCCCCGTATCAGACCAGTCGCTTGCGGTAGTGGACGCGGTCATAAGGCCCGTCCACTCGCCGTTCCACGACCTCATAACCGAACTTCGGATAGATCTCCTGGTTCTCCCACATCATCGCGTTCGTGTAGAGCCTGACCTCGGGCAGCCCCAGCGCACGCGCGTGTGCCTCGACGAACCGCAGCAGCCGTCCTCCCACGCCCTGACCCTGGGCGTCGGGGCGGACGGCGATGTTGTCGAGGTAGAGGTGGTCGGGGTGCTCCTCGACCACCACGAGTCCGACCACCGGGTCGCCGGTGACGAACACCTGCCCCGCGGCCACGTTCGCCGCGTGGTCCCGCTCCATGGGCTGCGGTACGCGTCCGATGCGCTCGATGTAGTGCTCGTACGCCGCGTCGGTCAGGGCTTTCACGGTCGGTACGTCGGCCGCGACGGCGGGTCGGATCTCCTCGTTCGTCATGGGCGCACGCTAACTGTCTGATCTCCGTCTCAGCACTCCCTTAAGAGGGCCATAAAGATCGCCACGGCCCGTCACAAGCTGGGGATTTCACGGTTTCTTTGATCCGGCACCCATCAGTACCGGTTCCGAGGAGATCCCCCATGCCCGCACGCCGCAAGGTCGCAGCCGTCGCCGTCGGCCTGACCCCGCTCGCCCTGACCGCACTGGCCGCCGGGCCCGCGTCCGCGCACGGCTCGATGAGCGGCCCGGTCAGCCGGGTCGCGCAGTGCTACGCGGAGGGCCCCGAGAGCCCGACGTCGGACGCGTGCGGGGCGGCGGTCGCGGCGGGCGGCACGCAGGCGCTCTACGACTGGAACGGCGTCCGCATCGGCGACGCGAACGGGCGCCACCAGGAGCTGATCCCGGACGGCAGGCTGTGCAGCGCGAACAACGACGAGTTCAAGGGGCTCGACCTGGCCCGCGCCGACTGGCCGGCGACGAGCGTGAGCAGTGGGTCGTACACCTTCAAGTACCGCGTGACCGCTCCGCACAAGGGCACCTTCAAGGTGTACCTCACCAAGCCGGGCTACGACCCGGCGCAGCCGCTGGGCTGGGACGACCTGGACCTGTCGAACCCGGTCGCGACGGCCACCGACCCGGTCGCCTCGGGCGGTTTCTACACGTTCTCCGGCACGCTCCCGGAGCGCTCCGGGAAGCAGCTCCTGTATACGGTCTGGCAGCGCTCGGACAGCCCGGAGGCGTTCTACTCCTGCTCGGACGTGACGTTCGGCGGCGACTTGGGTGGCACGGCGAGCAGTCCGACCCCGGCCCCGAGCGCCTCCGCTCCCTCCGAGGAGCAGATCCAGGACGGCACCGGCAAGTCGACGGTGGAGCACGGCGGGCACGGTGACGACGACGCCAGTACGCCGGCGGAGCCGGTGGCCGAAACGGCGAGCGTTCCGGCCAACGACGTGAAGGCGGCGAGCACTTCGCAGAACCTCGCCGAGACGGGTGGGGACGGCAGCACGTCGTATCTGGCGATGGGCGGTGCTGCCACGCTCGCGGCCGGCGCGGCGATCCTGTTCGGTTCGGTGCGGCGGCGCGCGGCGAACGGCGGTGCACGGCAGGGCCGTTGACCGAACGATCTCCGGGGCCTGACCGGCGGCTCAGGCCGGACAGGCCCCGGCATCGGTCAACTGAACGCCGACGCGCAGGTGGTGGGGGTGGCGTGGGTGGGATCGAGGGCGTTGGCCACCTCGTGGAAGGCGATCCGGTCGAACAGCCCGATGGCCACGTGCTCGGAGAGATCGAGCGCGCACAGGTCCTGCAGCAGGACGTTGTGGACGCCGGATCCGCTGAGGAACTGGCTCCGGTACGGCGTGACGACCTCGTCGTACTTGGTGGCGAGGACGGTGTACTTGACGCCGGGGACGGTGTCGCCGCCTTCGTTGAGTCTGGTGAGGAAGGGGGAGCCGACGACCTGGTCGGCGAGGGCCGGGGTGTGGGTGGTGAGCAGGTCCTGGATGCCCGGGAAGTACGGCATCAGGTTGGCGATGCCGGACAGGGTGGTTCCGTGGTTGTCGGGGGCGATACCGACGAGGGCGTTCACCTTGGCGGCTCCGCCGAGGAACTTGAGGTAGTAGCGGGGCATCAGGCCGCCCTGCGAGTGACCGACGAGGTCGGTCTCGGGGGCGCCGGTGGCGGCGAGCACCTTGTCGACGAAGGTCTTCAGCTGCTCCGCCGACTTGTCGATGGGGCCCAGGCCGTGGAAGAGGGGTACTCCGGAGAGTTGGCCGTAGTCGAAGGAGAAGACGCAGTAGTCGCGGTTCTCCAGGTAGGGGGCGAGGGCCAGCCAGTTGTCCACGGAGTTGGCGAAGGTGCCGTGGACGAGGACGACGGGGCGGGGGTGCGCGGCGGAGGGCTTGCAGGTGTAGTCGTTCCAGCCGCTGCTGGGGGCGGCGGCCGCCTGGGCGACTCCGGCGGCGGGGACGAGGGCGACCGCGGCGGTCAGGAGCAGGGCGGCCAGGGGTCTGAGGGCTCGTTTCCAGGGCAGCATCGTGTGATCTCCTTGCGGCTCAAGGGAGTTGCGATGGCCTTACGCCCTGTGATCCGGATCACGAGGATGCTGTTCAATTCGAAAGTTACGGACGAGTAGTGCACTTGTGAAGTTACGCGTCAGTAAAAACTTGCAGTGTTAACCGCGCCGCCTGCATCTACTGATGAACCGTCACCAGGTGGGCCTGATGGGACCATGGGGAGCAATGCGCCCCAATCGGTCGCACAGCGCGCGCACATCACTCTCACCGAGTACATCGGTCCACGACCGCACGGCCTCCGCTGCGGCCTCCTCTGCCGCACGCGTGCAGGCCCATCCCCGCTCGGTCAGCACGACCAGCCGGGCCCGCGCGTCCCCGGGATGCGGCCGCCGCTCGGCGTACCCCTTGCGCACGATCTCGTCGACCAGCTGGCTCGCGGCCTGCTTGGTCACGCCGAGATGCCCGGCCAGCTCCGTGACCGTGGCCCCGTCCGGCGCGAGCCGCGCGAACGCGAAGCCCCAGGCGGGCCGCGCCTCGAACCCCCGGGCGACGACCCCCTCGTTGATGCGCTGGGTCAGGTCACCGGCGGCGGCGAGCAGGGCGGCGGCCAGGGCGAGGGCTTCGGAGTTCTGCACCCAGGCATTGAAACACCCTTGACGAATTGGTCAAGCAGCTTGACCATGGAGACATATAGTCAACCTGCTTGACCATCTCTGGACCCGGAGGTCCCGCATGCCCGTAGTCCGCTCGTCCGATGCCGTCACCCACGAGATCCACGGCGCCCGTTTCGTCTCGTACGCCACTCCCCTCAGCGGCGCCAAGGAGCTCTGCGCCTGGCGCGGCGAGATTCCCGCGGGGACGAAGGCGCCGGCTCACACCGTCAACCGCGAGGAGATCTTCCACCTGCTCATCGGCGAACTCCTGATCACTCTCGACGGCACCACCCATCGGATCACCGCGGGCGACACGGTGATCGTCAACCCCGGCGCGATTTTCGCCGTCGAGAACCGGACCGATCACACGGCCCTCACCTGGGTCACCACCTCCATCGGCCTGGAGGCGACACTGGCCGACGGCACCCGTATCACTCCGCCGTGGGCCAACTGACCTACGCGGCCAGGGTTCCCGGGAGTACCGCCAGCGGCCCGAACCTCGCCCGGGCCCGGTCCGCGGCCTCCTCGATACGGCGGAGCTTGTCGTCCGTGGGGTCGAAGGTGAGCTGGTGAGAGGCCTGTTCGGCGGGGTCGAGGCCCTCGGCGCGCAGGGAGATGGAGCGGACTCGGGCGCGCTGGAGACCGAGGGCCTCGTACATGTCGTACGCCGCCCTGGTCAGGGCCACCGAGTGGGCGGTGGGTTCACCGAGGGTGCGGCTGCGGGTGGTCGCGGTGCGGTCGGCGTAGCGCACGGTGAGGGTCAGGGTGCGGCAGACCTTGTCGAGGGCGCGCAGCCGGGCACCCAGTTCCTCGGCGGCGGAGAGCAGGGCGCGGCGGTGCCGGTCGGGGTCCAACTCGTCGCGGGTGAAGGGGCGTTCGGTGGCCAGGGAGCGTGAGACGCCGTTCGGGACCACCCGGCCGCGGTCCACGCCGTTCGCCTTCTCGTGCAGTTCGCGGCCGGCCTTGGCGCCGACCAGGCGCTGGAGCGTGGACAGGGGTGCGGCGGCGACCCGGCCCAGGGTGTCGAGGCCGTACTCGCACAGGACGCGGGCGGTGGCGCCGCCGACGCCGGGGAGCGCGGCGACGGGCCGGCCGGCGAGGAAGTCCGCCACCGCGTCCCCGGGGACCGCACAGGTCACCCCGGGCCGGGCGTCCTTCAGCGCCATGCGGGCCAGCATCGGCCCGGGTCCGGCGCCGATCGCGCAGTCGACGCCGTGCAGGGCGAGGGCGCGGACCCGGATCACCGAGGCCAGTTCGACGGCGTCCCGTTTGAAGTACCGTTCGGCGCCCCGCAGATCGGCCAGTGCCCGGTCCGGCGGCAGCGCCTCGACGACCGGCGTGAACTCCTCGAGGAGGCCGAGCAGTTCGGGCAGGGCCGCCTCCCGCGTCGGCGGCAGCTGGAAACGTACGCAGAGGATGGTCATCCCGCACTCCCCGGGCTCTGGTGCCACAACTTCCGTATCTGTGAGGGCTCTTGACCCGCCGGTCGCAGATCGGCCCATGGATGCAGTTCGTATCCCGTCGGCATTTGGATTCGCCTGCCGCCGGTCGGATCCGCGGCCGCGTCTCCGTCCGGGACCGGCACCGGCTCCGCCAGCCGTGCCGCCACCGCGTCCAGGCCTTCGCTGTCCCGCAGTTCGACCAGTTCGGCGAGGTTCCAGGCGGCCGCGCCCACCACGCTGAGGCTGCGCGGGCCGCGCCGCTGCACCACCCCGCGCACCAGCAGCAGCCAGGAGTGGAAGACGGTGTGGGCGCAGGCGTCGTGGGAGTCGTCGAAGAAGGCGAGGTCGACCAGGCCGGTGCCGTCGTCCAGGGTGCTGAAGATGACCCGCTTGCCGGACCGGATCGGCGGTGTCTGGGTGGCCGCCTTGGCCCCCGCGACCAGTACGGCCTCACCGTGCCGCGCCTCCCGCAGCCGGCGCGCGCTGACCACGCCCAACTCCGTCAGGAACTTCTGGTGGTCGTCCATCAGATTGCGTGAGACGTCCATCGACAGCACTCCCAGCTCGGCGCTGAGTTTCTCCACGGAGGAGAGATCCGGCAGCCCGACCGAGGCCGTCTTCCGACCGCCGGACAAGGGGAGTTGGGCCCCACGGCCGCCGCGTGCGCCCCGGTGCAGCTCGGTCAGGTGCAGTTGCAGATCACGCCGGTTGGCGCCGAA
Source organism: Streptomyces sp. SAI-127 (assembly GCF_029894425.1). Taxonomy (NCBI): domain Bacteria; kingdom Bacillati; phylum Actinomycetota; class Actinomycetes; order Kitasatosporales; family Streptomycetaceae; genus Streptomyces; species Streptomyces sp. SAI-127. The sequence goes on along the minus strand of NZ_JARXYJ010000001.1, from coordinate 8,181,767 downwards.
GGCATCCAACGCCCCTACTTGCGCAAGGCGTTGAGCCACCGGACGGCTCGGACGCGCCCGCTCCCAGAAGTCCAGCAGTGAGGCGTACGGCTGCCCCTCGGCGATCCGTGCCGCCTCGGCCTCGCTGATGCCGTGCACGTCGGAGAGGGCCAGCCGAAGCCCCCACACGACAGAGGATTCAGACACCAGTTCGATCCGATGTGCGACTCCCGACTCGTTCACGTCCAACGGCAGGATCGGCACCCCGCGCCGCCGCGCGTCCGCCAGCAGCAGCCGCTTCGGATACATCCCGGGGTCGTGCGTGAGCAGCCCGGCGTAGAAGGCCGCCGGGTGGTGCGCCTTCAGCCACGCCGACTGGTACGTCGGTACGGCGAAGGCGACCGCGTGCGCCTTGCAGAAGCCGTACGACCCGAAGGCCTCGACGATCTCCCAGGTCCGCTGAATCGTTTCCGCGCTGTATCCGTTCGCCGCCGCGTGCTGCGCGAACCAGAACCGGATCCGCCCCTGCGACTCCGGGTCGGACAGCCCGCGCCGCACCCGGTCCGCCTCGCCGCGCCCGCACCCGGTCATGATGTCGACGATGTCGATGATCTGCTCGTGGAAGACGACGACCCCGTACGTCTCCTTCAGCGGCCGCTCCAGATCCGGGTGCGGATACCGGACGGGCGCCCGCCCGTGCCGTGCCTCGATGAACGGCCGCACCATGTCGGCGGCGACCGGACCGGGCCGGAAGAGCGAGATGTCGACGACGAGATCGTGGAAGGTGGCCGGCTGCAACCGCCCGACCAGGTCCCGCTGCCCCGGCGACTCGATCTGGAAGCAGCCCAACGTCTCGGTGGACCGGACGAGTTGATACGTCGCCGGGTCACCCGGCGGCACGGCGTCCAGGTCGATCCGCTCCCCCGTCGCCCGCTCCACCTCCGCGACCGCGTGCGCCATCGCCGACTGCATCCGCACGCCCAGCACATCGAGCTTGAGCAGCCCGAGATCCTCGACGTCCTCCTTGTCGAACTGCGACATGGGAAACCCCTCGCCGCTGGTCGGCATGACCGGCGTACGGCGGAGCAGGGTCGCGTCGGAGAGCAGCACCCCGCACGGATGCATGGCGATCCCCCGGGGGAGAGCGTCGAGCGCCTCGACCAGCTCCCACATCCGGCCGTATCTCTCCTTCTCGGCTGCCAGTTCCTTGAGTTCGGGCAGTTCCGCCAGGGCCGCGCGGGCGTCGCGCGCCCGGATGTGCGGGAAGGACTTGGCGATGCGGTCGATGTCGGCGGGGTCCATGGACAGGGCCGCCCCCACGTCCCGGATCGCGTGCCGCACCCGGTACGTCTCCGGCATCGCGACGGTGGCGACCCGCTCGGTCCCGAACCGGCCGATGATCGCCCGGTAGACCTCGAGGCGGCGCGCGGACTCCACATCGATGTCGATGTCGGGCAGAACGAGCCGCCGGGTGGACAGGAACCGCTCCATCAGCAGCCCGTGCTCGACGGGATCGGCGTGGGCGATCCCGAGAAGGTGATTGACCAGGGAACCGGCGCCCGAGCCACGGGCGGCCACCCGAATCCCCATGTCCCGCACGTCGTCCACGACCTGAGCGACCGTCAGGAAGTAGGAGGCGAAGCCGTGGTGGGCGATGATGTCCAGTTCCTCGTGCATCCGCTCCCAGTACGCGGGCTTGCCCGCGTACCCCTTCAGCACCATCCCGGCCGCCGCCCGCGAGGCCAGGGCCCGCTGGGCGGTGCGGCGGCCCGCGCCGACGAGGTGCGGCTCGGGGAAGTGGACGGTGCCGATCCCGAGGTCGTCCTCGGGGTCGACCAGGCACTCGGCGGCCGTCGCCTGTGTCTGCTCCAGCAGCCGGTGAGCGGTGTCGCGCCGGAAACCCGCGGCCTCGACGATCCGTTCGGCGGCCGCCAGCATGGCCCCCACGTCCTTGAGCCAGGCCTCGCCGGAGTCCAGTTCCTTGACGGCGCCGACGGGGACAAGGCGGCGGGCGGAGTCCAGGACGTCGGCGACCGGGCCCAGGCCGGCGTCGGCGTACCGTACGGCATTGCTGAGCACGGGGCGGATCCGCTGCTCGGCGGCGAAGCCGACCGTACGGGCGGCCAGCCGCAGGGAGCCCGGTCCCGTGCCCTTGCGCCCGTGCCAGACGGCTTCGAGCCGCAGGGCGTCGCCGTAGGTCTCCCGCCAGGGAACGAGCAGCCGGGCGGCCCGGTCGGGGCGGCCGGCGGCGAGGGCCCGGCCGACATCGGAGGCGGGCCCGAGCAGCACGGTCAGCCCGTCCCCCCGGTTCTCGGCCCGGGGCAGCAGTGGCGTGCCCTTGTCCGAGTGCGCCACCGTGACGAGCCGGCACAGGTCGGCCCAGCCGCGGGCACCGTCCCGGGCGAGAAAGGTGACACGGGGAGCCGACTCGTCGACGAAGGCACCTCCGCGCACGGGAGCACGGCGCCGTTCCTGTCGTACGGGCTCGGCCTCCTCCACGGCCAGCCCCACCCCGAACAACGGCCGCACCCCCGCCTTCGCACAGGCCTTGGCGAACCGGACCGCACCCGCGAGGGTGTCCCGGTCGGTGAGGGCGAGGGCGTCCATCCCCCGCTCGGAGGCGCGCTCGGCGAGGCGCTCCGGGTGCGAGGCGCCGTAGCGCAGGGAGAACCCGGAGACGGTGTGCAGATGAGTGAAGCCAGGCATCCGCACCTCCCGCTGTCGAACATCAGTTCCCTATCGCCTCACCTCCACCATAGACCAAAAACCGAACGTGTGTACGACGACGATCCGATCACCTCTCACCTGCGGAAACGGCTATTCGGACCCGGATGTGCCGGTCTCGGTGGATTCCTCGGCGAGGTGCTCGGCTGCGGCCGTCGACTGGCCGCCTGCGGACGTCGCGCGCTGCGCGGTCTCCAGGGCGTGGAGGCGGCGTTTGATGTCGCGCAGCTCGGTGAGGAGGGTGTCGGGGCGGTTGATCCTGGTCACGGGGTACTCCTCCGGTTCATGGGGTGCTGGTGGCGGGGGTGACGGTCAGCTGGACCTGTTCCTCGCCCGCGTCGTTGCCCGGGGTGACCTCGATCCCGGTGATCCGCACGCCGAACCGGGTGCCCTCGGGAAAGAACACGTCCTTGATGACGACCAGGGCGTCGTCGCCGACCTGATAGGAGCCGAGTACGGGATCCAGGTCGGCGCGCACGGTCAGCTCGGGCAGGACGACGGGGGCGGAGACGGCGGCGAGGGCCGACCGGGCCTGGGAGCGCAGAAGGTCCGCGTCGGTGAGATGGACGTAGGAGACCTCGGTCTCGGTCAGCGGGCGCCCGGTGCCGGGGTCCTCGGCGACCGCGACGAGCTGGTCGCTCTCGCCCTGCTCCCCGAGGGCGAAGATCCGGTTCGCGGTGGAGGCGCCGTCGGCCGGCCAGGTGTAGCCGATGAGGTTGGCGCCGTACTCCCACACGTGCGGGGTGCCCTGCTGGCCGAGGTGCGGGGTCCCGACGCGGAGTCTGCGCACGGGACGGCCGTCGCTGCCGTACGCCATGTCGAACAGGAAGTCGGGGCCGTCCTCCAGGCTGGCCAGTTCACGCAGCGCCTCACCGGTGCTCTTGAGGTCGCTGCCGGGGTAGAGGAGGGTGCGGGTGATCCCGGAGCGGGCCGTGGACTCGGGGCGGACCCGGATGTCGCCGCCGGGGTGCGCCTGGGCGATGGCGACGAGGTCGCGGGCGATGTCGCACTGGTCGCGGTCGGTGAAGGGGACGTTGACCGAGGCCAGGTCGGGGGCGGCCGGGTCGAAGTCGGCGGGCAGGACCCGGCGGTGGTCGAAGTAGGACAGGAAACCGGCCGCCCCGATCTCCAGGTGCTGGTCGGCGGAGGTGTACTTGACGGTCCAGATCACCCCGCCCCAGACGAGCACGCCGCCCCGCTCGACGTAGAGGGCGGCGCGGCCGGGCTCGGTGAGTTCACGGGGGCGGTGGACACCGATCCGCGGGTCACCCAGCGGCAAGCGGGCGCGGAACTCGCCGGCTTCGTTGAGCTCGGTGCTGAACGTGGCGTCGTACAGGGGGAGTTCGTCGGTGATGGCACCGGTGGCGAGGTCGGCGGTGTAGTAGGTGTAGCGGGTCGGGGTGCGGGTCACTAGCCCACCAGCCAGGTGGTGTTGAGGTAGATCAGCTGGTTGGCCGGAAGCGGGGAGTCCTGGGGATACAACGCGATGCCGCCGTCCGGACGGAGCATGAGTTCGAGGCCTCGCGTGGTGCCACCGATCACCGTGTACCAGTGGTGCCTCACCGCCGGGCGGAAACCGGCCGGGACGGCGATGAGGGAGGTGCCGTTGGTCGAGAGGGCGATGGAGGTCTGCAGGGCGCCGCGCAGGTGGACGGTGGAGCCGACACGGCGGACGGCCGGAGTCTCGTTGTTGTACACGTTCCAGTTGGGAAGGAGGGGAAGGGTGACCCAGCCGGTGTCGTCGTTAACCGCCCGCCAGCCCGCCGAACTGTCGTACCACTCCAGGTGGTTGGTGTCCCAGCGGTGGATGTACATACCGGTGTAGGGGTACGTGGGGCGCCCGCTCTCGCCCCAGACCCGCAGGATGCCGCCGGCCGCGGAGGTCCAGGGGCGCAGGTCGTCGATGTCGGCGGCGGCGATGGACGTGGCGTTCTTCGGGACCCTGATCCGGGCGAGTGGGATGAAGTCGCCGTTCACCGGGGGGTCGGTGGGGGTGGCGGCGGCCGTTCCCTTGACGAGTTCGACGGTCATGGCGGTGGCGGTGTCGCCGTACTGCGTGTCGCGCTGCCGGGCGACGACCAGGTCGTTGCGCGGGTTGGCGGTGTCGGCGGGGTTCGTGCCGAGGACGTCGAGGGTCTTCTGCTGGCCGAGGGTGACGAGGTAGGCGCCGGTCGCGGTGGCCCGGGTCCCCTGGATCACCCCTTGGAAGGGAGCGACGGTGACCTTGCCGGAGACGGTGGCGGTGGCCTGGACCCGGCCGGGGTCTCCGGTGGCCGGCCGGATGCCGCTGCGGGCCTGGACCGGCCCGGCCCCGGGCGCGGCGAACACGCCCGTGGCGAGGCGGGCGTCCTCGGCGTCGACGACCCCGCCGGAGATCCAGCCGGAGTCGCGTTCTGGGGTGGGCGTGCTCATGGGGATGCCTCTTCCGGTCGGGGAGTCACGGGACGGGGAACGCCATCACGCGCAGGCCGGTGTAGTGCGCGGCGGGTGAGAACACACTGGCGGTACCGGTCGTCATCCCACCGCCCCGGGCGACGTACTGCGTCAGCACCAGCGGTGTCGCCGCGGGCAGCAGCCGGTGGCCCTGAGCGACGCTGGTGGTGATCCCCGTGGGGCCGCCGTGGAAGCAGGCGAGGGACACCGGCGTGCCGTCCTGCACGCGCACGACATGGTCCCAGCGCTCGTTGGCGCCCGAGGTCTGCGCGGTCAACTGCCCGGTGACCAGGAGCATTCGGGGGTATGGCGCCGCCGGCACGGTCACCTGGTTGAAGGTGTACCCGGTGGCCCCGGCCGAGCCGGTGGTCAGCGGCCAGCCCGTGTCCGCCGGCCCGAAGAGCTCCACCGCCCCCGTGACCGCGGGACGCCATGCCGTGCCGGTGCGGACCAGGTCGAGGCCGCTCTCCAGGTCGTACAGCCGCTGTCCGGAGTAGCCGTCGGCCGGGAGCGACTCGTAGGACTGCAGCGGCAGTACTCCGCCCGCGGCCACGGTGAACACCCGCAGGTCCTTGATGTCCGCCTGGGTGATGGAGCCCGCGTTCGCCCGCACGGTGATCTGCGCGAGAGGCAGGTAGTCGTCGGTGAGCGCCGGCGCGACCGGGGTCGCCGCGGGCGCCCCGGCCTCCACCTGCACCACCATGCCGTCGCTCTCGTCGCCGTACTGCCGGTCGGTCTGCCGGGCCACGACGAGGGCGATCCGGGCGTACGACGAATGGGCCGGGGCGGCGGTGAGCACGTCGAGGGTCTTCTGCTGGGCGAGCGTGATCAGATAGGCACCCGCGGCGGTCCTACGGGTGCCCTGGACGACCCCCTGGAAGTGCCGGACCGTCACATGACGCGAGGGCGTGGCGGTCGCCTCGACGTTGCCGGGCCTGCCGGGGCCGGGTCTGATGCCCGTGCGGGCGGCGATCGGGTTGCCGGGGTCGGCCGCCGCCGAGGCGAGCACGCCGGTGGCGAGCCGGGCGTCCTCGGCGTCCACGACACTTCCGGAGAGCCATCCGGAGTCGCGCTCGAACTCATCCATGCGGGTGGTTCCTTCTCATAGCTGAGGCGGGCGGGGTCAGAGCCAGGCGTCGCGCCACTCGGCGGTCAGCCGGGCGGCCGGGGCGTAGTCGCGGGCGCGGAAGAGCACGGGCGTCGCGCCCGGCCGCAGCGGGAACCAGTCCGAACCGGGCAGCAGCGTCGCCCGCCGGGAGGCCGTGCCCTGGAGCAGGACCGAGCGCGCGTCGGTGTCGACGACCAGGAACTCGCCGTCCTGGAGGGTGAGTTCGAAGGCGAGTTCCTCTCCGGTCTCGGTGTTGCTGATCACCGGCTGCACGCAGGGCCCGGCGATCCGCCAGACGGGCCAGGTCGGGACGGTGCCCTTGTTCTCGAGGAGCAGCCGGCCGCCGGAGGAGCCGCTGCCGAAGTCCAGGGGAAAGGTGAGGGGGAAGGCGACACCGCCGCTGGAGGAGGGCAGTGGGCAGGTGCTGACATTCAGGCCGTGGGAGTACCGCAACGGGTCCGGCGCGGTCATGGTCAGGGAGAACTCGAAGGCTCCGGACTTGCGGTCGACGATCTTCGTCTCGGCGGTGAGGCGGACCAACGCCCGCCGGACGCGGTGCGGTTCGGTGACGACGAGCGGCAACAGCGTGCTGCCGTCGGCGAGTACGGCGGCCAGCCGGTCCTTGGCCGCTTCCCGTACGGCGCGTTCGGGCGCGATGGCCATGCCCTCCAGGGTGACCACGCGAGGGCCCCGGTAGGAGGGGGCGTCGAACGCGCCGTGCCGCTCGGGGCGGTCGGTCAGGGTGAGCCGGACGGGCGGGGTGGCGGCCCAGCCCTGCTCGCTGGTGACCCACCACTCGACGCCGTCGTCGTCGACGGTGTTCCCGGCCCAGCCGTCCACCTCGAACACCGGCTGCTGGAGCTGCCGTTCGGTCATCGTTTGGCCGCCCAGGCGAGTTCGCGGGCGGTGATCCGGCCGATCTCGTACTCGGACTGTCCGGGGCGGGGGTGGACGTTGACGGTGACGGGCCCGCTCGCCGGGGCGACCCCGGTCCGGGCCGACGCCCCGCCGACGACTCCGGCGAGGCTGTAACCGGGGCCGATCACGCTGCGCGCGGTCGCGGTGGCAAGCCGACCGGCGGCCCCCGCCACTCGGTTTCCGGCGCCCTCCATGCCGAGGGCGAGCCCTTCACCGACATCCCCGCCGAAACCCATCATCACTTTGGACGGGGACGAGATCCCGAGAATGCTGCGAATGGGCCCGGGAATGGTGTTGATGATGAAGTTCTTCACCGTGTTGAGAAGGGCCGAGGCCGAGTTCTTGATGCCGTTGATGAGCCCCATGACGAGGTCGCCGCCCAAGCCCATGAGCTTGCCCGGCAATTCGGCGAAGAAACCCCAGATCTTCCCAGGAACCCCCCGTAGAAAATCAACAACGGCGTTCCACTTGTCGACGATCCAGTCCCGCACCGTCCCGACCGCCTCCTTGATCCGGTCCCAGTGCTTGACGATCGCCAGGACGGCGATCCCCACGGGCCCGGTGAGGATGGCGACCAGCAGGGGCCAGTTGGCCTTCAGCCAGTTGACGACGTTCTTCCCGGCGTCGATCAGCCAGTTGATCGCGACCGACGCCCCCTTCATGACCGTCCCCACCACCTGCCCGATCACCTTGAACGCCGCCTGCATGACGGCCTGCACGGTCTTGGACTGCATCGCCATGTCGATGAGCTTGGTGATGAGCGGCATGACGAGCGCGAGAATGGCACCGAGGATGTTGGCCTTCATGGCGGTGTTGAGCCCGCGCTGGGCGGTGGTGGCGGTACGCAGCCCTTGGCTGAACCGGGAGAAGAGCCCACCACCCGACGCGGCACTCCGCCCCGCCCGCTGCACGTCGCTCGCGGCCCTGGTGGCGGCGGTCCGCACCTGGTTGAGACCGGCGCTCGCCTGCCCGGCCCCGGTCCGCAGCCGCCCGGTGGCGGTACTCGCCTGGGTCGCCGCGCTCCGCAGCCGGTCGACCGAACCGCTGGCCCCGGTCACGGCGGTCCGCATCCGCGTGACGGCACCGCCGGTGCTGGTGGCCGCGGTGCGCATCTGGTTCAGCGCCCGGGTGACCGATACGAGTGACGTCTGCATGGTGGGTTGGCTCCGTCGCTGTCGCTGTCGTGCGGGTCGTCATCGCCGCAGGGTCTGTTCGAGGGAGTTGAGGTCGTTGCGCAGCCCTTGGATCGACCGCCCCGCACCCCGCGCACTGCCCTCCAGCTCACGAACCCGCTGCAGGCCTGCCCTGACCTGCCGGTCCAGATTGTTGGCCTTGAGCCGTAGGGACTTGCTGCGCTGGTCCGCGTCGTTGGCGACCTGACTGATCCTGCTGATCCTGGTCTTGAGAGCGGTGATCTGGCCGCGTACCCGTTGATCGTCGGTGTGCTGGGTCCGGAGGATGCCGTTGACCGCGTTCCGGAGCGCAGTGACATGGGTGTTCAGTTCCTGGGTCTTGGTCCGCCCGGATTTGCTGCGCTGATCACCGTCGTTGGCGACCTGGCTGACCCTGCCGAGCTTGGTCTTGAGGGAGGAGAGCTGTTCGCGCAACTGCCGGTCGGCGGAGGTCAGGCCGGCGAGCTGCCTGTCCACTTCTTGCTCCCGCTTGTGCTGGGCGCGGTCCTCCAGGAACTTGGTCAGACTGTATTCGTGCTTGAAGAGGCCGTACTCGAACTGTCCGACGAACACGTCGGCCTTCAGACCGGTAGCCTCCACCTTGGCGCCGGTGACCGGCACGTTGTCGGCATGCCATTTGGGGTCCAAAAGCTTCTTCTGTGCGGCGTCCTGCTGCTCTTTCCAGGCGGCGATCTCGCCTTGTACGGCCTTCTTGAACCCTTCCGGAACACTCGAATCCTTCGCGAACTGTTGCGCGAACTGTTCTTTGAACCGCGCAGTGAAATTCTCCGTGCCCTCCAGGATCCCGACCCGAGTGGTCAGCCTCTCGACCAGGACCCTGATGTCCTCAGCCACGCACCGCTTCCTCTCAACTCGGTGAACTCAGGAAGGCCATGATCTGGGCTGCCGACGCCCCTTGCTCCACGGTCGGCCCAGCCTCCTGCTCAGGGCTCCCGGTACCGCCCTCCCCCGGCCGCGGCACCGCCTCCGGATAAGCCGCCGGCTCCGTGTCCTCGTCACGATGGACCGTCGCGAACATCCAGTTGGCGACCGCCAGATGGTCCACGACCGCCGCGAGCAGATGATCCGTGACCGTCCAGTCCGCCTGTTCGCCGTGGACCGCTCGGGCGAAGGACGAGTCGGCCGGGAGGTGTTCGGTCAGGACGCGCAGGCGGCGGGAGGAGAGTCGGCCCCGGTACCAGTCGAGGAGGTCGACTCCGTAGTGGCGGAGCAGGTCCGCCTCCAGCGCCTCGGCGTGCTCGTCGACCAGCGCACCGAGGCTCAGCCTTCCCCCAGCGTCATGCCCGTCTCGTTGCCGTACGCCTCCAGGATCGCGGAGACGTCCTGAACACTGGTGTCGTACTTGCAGAAGCGCTCGAACTGCTCCTCTCCGAGCAGCAGCGCCAGCAGTCCGTCGATGTCGTTGTCCTCCAGCGCGGCGATCTGCTTCGCGATGCTGCGCGGGAACTCGGTGGGCAGCCGGAACACATCCCCGTCCACCTCGAACTCCCAGTTCTTTCCGACCGCCTCGAGGCGCTGGGCGCGGGCGGCGTTGACGTTGAAGGGTGCCATGTCGGTGGAGCTCCTTGCTGCGTGAGGAACGAAGGGGTCAGGCCGCGCTGAAGCTCGGGTCCTTCATCAGGAAGGTCGCCAGCGGGGCACCGTCCACCGTGGCCAGCGCGGTGAAGGTGACGCCGAGCTTCACGGGGGCGGTACGGACGAGGGCGAGTTCCTCCGTCTCGGTCACCTGGCCGCGGGCGACGATCATGCGGTACTTGACCTCGTCGCCGTCGGTGAACTCCAGCCCGAGCATCCGCTCGTCGAACTTCGGCTCGGCCGCCAGCTCGTACTTGTAGAGGCCGGACCCGGTCGCCGTCTCCTTCACCTGCCCGCCGCCGAAGAAGAACGGCAGGGTGTCCTCGTTCAGCTGGAGGAGCTGGAACTTGAAGCTGAGATCGCGGTCGGAGTAGACGAACCGCGCCGAGCTGACGCTCTGCCAGGTGTCCACGGGGTCCAGCTTGTCCTTCTTGGAGATCTTGACCCCGTCGGTGGTGGTGTAGCCGAGGTCCTTCCAGGCGGCGCCCCAGGCCGCACTGGTGTCGGCGGGAGGTGCGGTGGCGAGCGGGGCGATGAGAACACGGCCACTGCCCGCGACCCGGATCTCCTTGGCGTTCGTTCCGGCCATCACTGCTCCTTGCTGGGAGATGGACATGACGTGCTGCTGTGGGAGTACGGCGAAGACATGCCGGCGATACGGCCCTTCAGGCCGGGCGGACCACCAGCCGGGTGGTCGAGACGTAACGGTTGGCGGCGGCGTGCCGGTAGTCGGGCAGCCAACGCGGACCGTCCTCCTCGACGACGTCCACGACGGTCGCCCCGCCGTACTGCGCCCCCCGGAGCTGGAGCATCAGGGAACGTGCCACCAGGGAGACGGTGTGGGCCGCCGCCTTGGAGGGGCCGTACACCTCCAGGTCGACCAGCGGATTGTCGAGTCGCGGGTCCTCCGCCCAGGCGCCGCCCATCCGGGAGACCAGTACGGCGCGCTGCGAGCCGTCGAACCCGGAGGGCGGCGCGACGTCGACGACGACACCCGCCAGCTCGCTACGGTCCTTGAGCAGGTCGACGACCAGTTGCTCCACGTCCGGAAAGGTGATGTACGGCTCGCTCATCGCCCGGACCCCGGCTCCTCGCCGCCGCCCTCGGAATCCTCTGAGTCCTCCGCGGGCCGCGCGATGACGCCGAGCAGTCCCCGCGCGGTGGGTTCGTCGACGTCCACGACGTCACCCGGCCCGTGCCCGTTCCACCAATAGGTCAACTGGATCTTCTGCACAGCGTTTCCCCCGAAACGATCGGCTGTGAAGGGACCTGACGGAAGATCAACTTCCGTCGGTCAAAAGGAAGTTGACGCCCCAGGAACCGCAAATGTAACGGCCGCCCCAAGCGCAGCGTGAGCAACTTGCGGTCTCGAACAGGTAACGATGACAGGGGGCTCGCGCGCACACCACACACGCGAAAGTCCCGCCCCCACACAGGGACGGGACTCCACGCACCACCGAACCGTCAGCCGATCGACGCCCCGGTCGCCGACAGCGCCTCCGTCACCGGCTGGAAGAACGTCTCCCCGCCGGAGGTGCAGTCACCACTGCCACCGGACGTCAGCCCGATCGCGCTGCTCCCCGAGAACAGCGACCCTCCGCTGTCCCCCGGCTCCGCGCACACGTCGGTCTGGATCAGCCCGTTCACGATGTCGCCGTTGCCGTAGTTCACCGTCGCGTCCAGCCCGGTGACCTTGCCGGAGTGCACCTGGGTCGTGGACCCGCTGCGCGTCACCGACTGACCGACCGTCGCGGCCGCCGCACCCGTGATCGCCTGCGAGGACCCGTTGTAGAGGTCCACCTCGCTGGGGTGATCGACCTCCGCCGTGTACTTCACCAGCCCGTAGTCGTTGTCCGGGAAGCTGGACAGCGAGTTGGTGCCGATCTCTTTTCCGCTCGAGTCCGACCACGTCGAGATCGCCTCGGTGCAGTGCCCGGCGGTGAGGAAGAACGGCTCTCCGCCCTTGACCACGTTGAACCCCAGCGAGCACCGCCCGCCGGAACCGCTGATCGCGTCACCACCCGCGATGAAGGGCTTGAACTCCCCCTTCGTGCGCTGGAGTTCGGCCACCGATCCCAGCCCGTCGACCACCTTCGTGAGCTTGGTCCACTCGGCGGCGGAGACCGTGCGGTCGGCGGTGACGACGACCTTGTTGGTCGTGGGATCCGTCACCCAGGACGTTCCGGGGATGGTCGCGTCGCTCGACAGCGTCGTACGCGCGCTCTTCAGCTCGGCGAGGGAGTTCGAGACGATTCTCGCCGAGGCGCCGGCCGCCGACACGGTCCGTGCCGCGTCCTCGTCGAGCACGTTCACCACGAGACTCTTGGTCTTCGCGTCGTAGAACGTCCCGGCCGCGTCCGCGCCGAGATCCGCCCCGAGCGTCGAGGCGAGCTTTCCGGCCGCGAGGGCCGAGAGGGTCTTGACTTCGGGCGAGGCCGGCGACTCGCTGGCGTTCGCAGTCTGCAAGGTGACTCCCGCGGCGACCAGCGCGGTGATGCCCGCACCTGCCACGACGATCCGGCGCCTGGGTATGCGTCGATGCTTCAACTCGCGTCCTCCTGTGGGGGGTCGGCCCGGGAGATTGTGGGGACCTCGCGGGCCGGAAGGCTGGTTGACGAGCCCTTACTCTTCCGAACCCCACAGGGAGCGCACAAGGGTGACTTCCGGACGCGCGTAGAACGCGGTTGTGCGCCCCTGCCATTTTTGACAGTCCACGGTCACCCCAGGCCATTCACGCTGCAAACACTACGAGCGAGTAACCCTCCATCAGCCTGTGAGGTCTAGTCCTGTCCTGAATTCGCCCCTGCGGGGCCCGGATCCGGCCGGGATTCAAGAGACGCACGTTGCTCCTGCAGCGATTGCTCCACTGGCTGCCGCACCGGTTGCTGCGGAGCCGGCGCAGCGCCCCCCTGCTGCGCCCTCTCCAGAAACCGCAGCAGCTCGACGGGGAACGGCAGCACCAGCGTCGAGTTCTTCTCCGCCGCCACCGCCACCACCGTCTGCAGCAACCGCAGTTGCAGCGCGGCAGGCTGCTCGGACATCTCCTTGGCCGCCTCGGCCAGCTTCTTCGACGCCTGGAGCTCCGCGTCCGCGTTGATGACCCGGGCCCGCCGCTCCCGGTCCGCCTCGGCCTGCCGGGCCATGGACCGCTTCATGGTCTCGGGCAGCGAGACGTCCTTGATCTCGACCCGGTCGATCGTGACCCCCCACTCCACCGCCGGGCTGTCGATCATCAACTCCAACCCCTGGTTGAGCTTTTCGCGGTTGGACAGCAGATCGTCCAGCTCGCTCTTGCCGATGATCGACCGCAGCGAGGTCTGCGCCATCTGCGCGACCGCGAACCGGTAGTCCTCGACCCGGACGACCGCCTCGGCCGGCGAGGTCACCTTGAAGTAGACGACGGCGTCCACCCGCACCGTGACGTTGTCCCGGGTGATGCCCTCCTGACCGGGCACCGGCATGGTCACGATCTGCATGTTGACCTTCCGGAGCTTGTCCACGCCCGGAACGATCATCGTGAACCCCGGCCCGCGCACTTCCGACCTGAGCTTTCCGAGGCGGAAGACCACGCCCCGTTCGTACTGCTTGACGACCCGCGCGGCCGCCATCACGTACACCGCTCCGGCGGACACGAGCGTCACGCCCGCTGCCACCAGCTCCTCGACCATCGCGACCCCCAGGGTCCGAACCAGGCGCTCAAGGTGTGTACTTCGACGGTAACTCCGCTGTGTACACGAAGGGGAGACGGAGGACACAGGTGGTCCACGGCATCAGGACACAGGACGGCCGCCGGCTGACGGTCGAGGAATACGGCGACCCGGACGGCACACCGGTGGTACTGCTGCACGACACCCCGGGCTGCCGCTTCGGCGTCGTACCCCGGGACGTCGTCGCCGCGCACCCGCACATCCGGTTCATCGCCTACGACCGCCCCGGCTACGGCGACTCGGACCGGCTGCCCGGACGCCGCGTGGCCGACGCCGCCCGGGACGTGGCGGAGCTGGCCGGCGCCCTCGGTCTCGGCCGCTTCTCGGTGCTCGGCCACTCCGGCGGCGCCCCGCACGCCCTGGCCTGCGCCGCGCTGCTGCCCTCCCGGGTACGGCGGGCGGCGGCGCTGGCGTCACCCGCACCGCCGGACGCACGGGATCTGAGCTGGTTCGACGGCATGGCCGAGTCCCACGTCGAGGAGTTCACCCGGGCGCTCACCGACCCGCTCGCCTTCGCCGGCCGCCTCGCCGCCCGCGCCGCCGACATCCGCCGCGACCCGGCGCAGCTGCTCGTCTCCCTGCGCGACGGGCTCACGGACTCCGACCGGCGGATCGTCTCCGACCGGGCGGTCGGCGAGATGCTGCTGCGCACCTACCGGGAGGCGGTGCGCGGTTCGTCGTACGGCTGGCTCGACGACGACCTCGCCCTGCTCAGCGACTGGGGTTTCGACCCGGCGGCCGTCATCCGGCCCGTGCTGCTGTGGCACGGCGCCCAGGACAGGTTCTCCCCGGTCGGCCACTTCACGTGGCTGGCGGACCGCATCCCCCGCGCCCGTCCCGTCCTCCAGCAGGACACCGGCCGTTTCGGAGCGCTGGAGGCCCTGCCTGCCGTACTGGACTGGCTCTGCGCACCACCAAAGAAGACCACGTCGAAACGGACCACGTCGTGATCGCAGCGAACCCCCGTACGGCAGATGCGTACGGGGGTCCACCGGGTGCCGGCTGCGACGCGGGCCCTTGCGGGCCTAGAAGACGCTGACGCCGTAGGCGCTCAGGGCCTCGGTGACCGGCTGGAAGAAGGTCGTGCCGCCGGAGGAGCAGTTGCCGCTGCCGCCGGAGGTGAGACCGTAGGCGACGCCGTTGGTGCCGTACAGCGGGCCGCCGGAGTCGCCGGGCTCGGCGCAGACCGTGGTCTGGATCATGCCGTAGACGACGTCACCGCCACCGTAGTTGACGGTCGCGTTGAGCGCGGTGACCCGCCCGCTGTGGATGCCGGTGGTGGAGCCGCGGCGGGTGACCGTGGTGCCCACGGTCGGGGTGGCGGCCCTGGTGATGTCGACGCTGCCGACGGTGCCGGAGATCGACGAGGTCGGGTAGCTGGACGAGTAGCGGACGAGGCCGTAGTCGTTGGTCGGGAAGCTGGACCCGGCCGTCGAACCGAGCGTGGTCGTGTGCCCGGAGTTCGACCACCAGGTGCCCGCGCCGTCGGTGCAGTGACCGGCGGTCAGGAAGTAGTAGGTGCTGCCGCTGCGGACGTTGAAGCCGAGGGAGCAGCGCCAGCTACTCGCATAGATGGCGTCGCCGCCGGAGATCAGCTTGTTGAACTTGCCCGGGGTCCGCTTGATCGTGAGCGCGTCGGCGTTGCTGCCCGCCTGCTCCTTGATCTTGGAGATCTCGGCCTGCGAGACCGTGCTGTCGACGGTGACGACCACACGGTTGGTCTTGCTGTCGACGGCCCAGGCGGTGCCCGGGATGTCGGCCTTGAGCACCGAGCTGCTGGCGCTCTTGAGTTCGGCGGTGCTGAACGGGGTCGCAGCGGTCGCGTTCGCGCTGGGGACCGCGATGGCGGCCGCGGCCACGAGGCCGGTGGTACCGGCGATCAGCCGGGTCCGTCTCGCAATGCCACTGCGGGGGGTGGTGCGCCTGATCCTCACGTTTCGTTCCCTCCCAGGGGAAGTCGGGGGCCCGCGTGGGGTCGGGGCCCGTGAGGCGCAGTCAGCGGTTCGGCCGTCCGGATTTCGAACACGCCGTGCCCCTGACAAGCGCTGAGGGGGAGTATTCGGCCGAACGGACGGTAGGCGCAAGGGCGCCTTTCGGCCGTCAACCTTTGAACCACCTTTGCGGTCCGGTGAACCGGCCGCTCACCGGGCCGGGTTGCGCTCCCCCGCGGCGACGGCGACCGCCAGGGTGTTCCCGGGCGGCGGGAACGGGCAGATGAAGTGGTCGGCGAAGGCGCAGGGCGGCAGGAGCGCCCGGTTGAAGTCGACCGTCGTACGGCCTTCGGGGTCGGGCGCGGAGGGGTACAGGAACCGGAACCGGTAGCTGCCGTCGCCGCTCGTCGTATCGCCGAAAACCGCCCACAGCGAGCCGTCGTCCCGGACCGCGGCCTTCAGCGTCAGTTCCTGTCCGTCGAGCACGAACGTCACTTCGCCGCCGAGCCCCAGCCCGCGCTCGACCCCGTCCGCGCTCGGCACGCGCACGGTCCGCCGCGCGTCGTACGGCGTGAAGCGCCCCGGCACCGACCAGCGCGGATCGTACGGTGTCGCCTCGATGCCGCGGAACGCCCGCCGGGCCGGGGCGGCGGGGTCGAAGTCCCGTACGCCCCATACGCCTTCGCGAACCAGCACGACCAGCCGGCGCTCGCCGTACGCCACCCGGGCGGTCTCGGTCGGACCGAGGTCGGCGCTCAGCCGTACCTGGCCGTCGTAGGGCCGCCCGTCGACGGTCAGGCCGTCCGCCCCGGTCGCGGTCAGCGTCACGCCGTCGTCCGCGGGGGCCCAGGTGCCGGGGAGGCCCGGGAGCCGGCCGTCCGGATGGTCGTCCAACCAGTGGGTGCCGATGAGCGCGAGCGGCCCATAGGGCTCGGCCACCGCTTCGACGCGGTGCTCGTGCCACAGCTTCCAGGCGTCGGACGCGTCGGTGGTCATGTGATCAGCCTTTCCGTACGGGGTCGGGGAGCCCGAGGTGCGAGCGCAGGGTGGTGCCCTGGTATCCGGTGCGGAACGCGCCACGCTCCTGGAGCAGCGGGACCACTTCGTCGACGAACGCGTCGAGGCCGCCCGGGGTGAGATGGGGTACGAGGACGAAGCCGTCGGCGGCCTCGCGCTGCACGAACTCGTCGAGCTCGGTGGCCACCGCGTCCGGGGTGCCGATGAGGAGCTGCCGGCCGCCCGCCTCGATCACGGTCTGCCGGATCGACAGGCCCTTCTCCCGGGACAGGGCCGCCCACTTCTCGGCGATCGCGACCGTGTCGCCGCGCCGGGTCCGCCCCTGGGTGAGGGAGGTATCGGCCACCGGGTCGATGTCGGGCAGCGGGCCGTCCGGGTCGTAGGAGGACAGATCGACGCCCCAGATCTGCTCCAGCGTGAGGAGCGCGGTCTGCGGGGAGGTCTGCTGCCGTCGGATCTCGGCGGCCTTCTCCTGGGCCTCGGCGGCGGTGTCGCCGAGCACGACGCCGATCCCGGGCATGATCTTCAGGTCGTCGGGCGTACGGCCGTACCTGGCCAGGCGGCGCTTCACATCGGCGTAGAAGACCCGGCCCTCCTCCAGCGAACTGTGCCGTGCGAAGACCACGTCGGCGGCGGAGGCGGCGAACTCCCGTCCCTCGTCGGAGTCCCCGGCCTGGATGACCACCGGGTTCCCCTGCGGGGAGCGCGGCACGGTGAACTCGCCTGCGATGTCGAAGTGCCGCCAGCGGTGCGCGAACGGCCGCGGGAGCCCGTCCGGTGTCCAGGAGTCCCACAACTCCCTTGCCGTTTCGAGGAATTCGGCGGCCCGCGCATAGCGTTCGGCCCGGTCGAGGAAGCCACCGCGCCGAAAGTTCTCCCCGGTGAAGGCGTCGGAGGAGGTCACCACGTTCCAGGCAGCCCGGCCTCCGCTCAGGTGGTCCAGGGTCGCGAACCTGCGGGCGAGTTCGAACGGCTCGTTGAAGGTCGTGTTGACCGTGGCGGCGAGCCCCAGGTGTTCGGTGACGCCCGCCAGCGCGCTGAGCACGGTGATCGACTCGGGGCGCCCGACGACGTCCAAGTCGTGGATACGGCCCTTGTGTTCGCGCAGCCGCAGGCCCTCGGCGAGGAAGAAGAAGTCGAACAGTCCGCGTTCGGCGGTGCGGGCCAGGTGCTCGAAGGACGAGAACTCGATCTGGGACCTCGACTCCGGATCGGCCCAGACGGTGGTGTTGTTGACGCCCGGGAAGTGCGCGGCCAGATGCATCCGCCTACGGCTCATGACGCACTCCCGTTGTGGCGTACTGGTTGGCGGGCCTGGCGAGGCCGAGGTGCTCCCTGAGCGAACTGCCCGGGTAGAAGGTGCGGAACAGTCCGCGGTGCTGGAGCAGTGCCACCGTGCCGTTGACGAGCCGTTCCAGGTCGCGCAGTGGTTCGACGGGCGTGAGGTGGAAGCCGTCGACGACGCCCTCGCCGTGCCAGGTGGCGATCAGTTCCGCGAGGTCCACGGGGCCGCCGCGGTAGAGCGGCCCCTGCGGGGTCTGCCGGGGGCCGCCCCCGCCGTGCCCCGGCTCGGCCGCGTGCTCGCCGTCGCCGAGGTCGACGAGGAGGCCGGCGAGGATCCGCAGCTGGTCGGGGTGCCGCCCGAAATCCACTGCCATGGAACGGAGTTGGTCCCGTGCAGCGGCGGCCTGCATGGCACTCGAGGCGCGGACGAGGGCCACGTCGGCGTACCGGGCGGCGGTCCTGCGGGCGGGAGCGTCGGTGGCGTCGACCACGCGGACCGGGTGGCCCTGCGGGGGCCGCGGCACGATCGAGGGTCCCTTGACGGAGAAGGACGTGCCCCGGAAGTCGACGTGGTGCAGCTTGTCCCGGTCGATGAAACGGCCGGTCGGCACGTCCCGTATCTCGGCGTCGTCCTCCCAGCTGTCCCACAACCTTGCGGCCACGTCGGCGACTTCACCGGCCTCCTGCCACAGCTCGCCGGCGGGCGCCGCGTGCCGGCGGCCGAAGAGGCGGGCCTCGCCCTCGGTGGTCGACACGTCGATCCGCCAGCCGGCCCGGCCCCGGCTGACCCAGTCGAGGGTGGCGACGGCGGCCTGGACGTGGAAGGGCTCGGTGTGCGTGGTCGTGACGGTGGGCACCAGGCCGATCCGGCTGGTGGCGGGCGCGAGACGGGCCAGCACGGCGAGCGCGTCGGGACCGGGCCGGGCGAAGCTGTCCTCGAGCGTCACGAAGTCGAGCCCGCCGCGCTCGGCGAGCCGGGCGAGGGTGAGGTAGGAGGCGGCGTCGTAGGCAGACGGCTGGTCAACGGCGGCGGACAGATGCAGCATCACAGCACCTTCGAGAGAAAGGAGCGTGTGCGTTCGTGCTGCGGGGTGTCCAGCACGTCGGCCGGCGGGCCCTGTTCGACGATGCGTCCGTCGTCCATGAACACGACGGTGTCGGCGACCTCGCGGGCGAAGCCGATCTCGTGGGTGACGACGATCATCGTGGTGCCCTGGCGGGCCAGGTCCTTGATGACGTCGAGGACTTCGCCGACCAGTTCGGGGTCGAGCGCGGAGGTCGGTTCGTCGAACAGCAGCAGCCGGGGTTCCAGCGCCAACGCCCGTGCGATCGCGACCCGTTGCTGCTGTCCGCCGGACAGATGTCTCGGGTAGGAGTCGGCCTTGTCGGCGAGCCCGACCCGGTCCAGCAGCCGCCGCGCCGCCTCCACGGCCTCCTTCCGTGGCCTCTTCAGGGCGGCCACCGGGGCCTCGACGACGTTGTCCAGCACGGTCAGATGCGGGAACAGGTTGAAGTTCTGGAAGACGAAGCCGATCCGGGTGCGCTGTCTGAGCACCTCGCGCTCGGGCAGCTCGTACAGCTTGTCGCCGCTGCGCCGGTATCCGACCAGCACCCCGTCCACGCTGATCGCGCCCCGGTCCACCTTCTCCAGGTGGTTGACGGTGCGCAGCAGCGTCGACTTGCCGGAGCCGGACGGGCCGAGGATCACGGTGACCTCGCCGGTGTGCACGGCGAGGTCGATGCCCTTGAGCACCTCCAGTGATCCGAAGCTCTTGTGGACGGACCTGATGTCGACCATGACACTCATCGCTGAACTTCCCTGTCTTCCAGGTGGCTTAGGCGGCAGCACGACCGGCGAGCTCGCCGAGGAACAGCAGCGCGGCCCGCGCGGTCGCGTCGTTCTGCCGGAACGCGGGCCCGCCGGTGCGCGGCCGGGTGAAGGCGCCGGGAGTACGGCCGTCGGTGTGCGGGCCGAGCGCGAAGCGCCGTGGGTGGGGCCGTCCGGACCGGTCCAGGACCCGCCCGTCGGCACGGTCCACGCGCAGCAGCCCGTCCGGGCTCTCGGCGGCCCCCTCGGCGTGCAGCTCGCGCAGCAGCGGATCGAGGGCCCGCCGCACGGTCGGCTCGGGCAGCCGCGCCTCGACCAGCGCCCGCGCCTCCACCGAGAAGCCCGGCACAGTGGGGCTCGACGCCCGGAACACCCCGTCCCCGGCGTGGACTTCCATGTCGGCCCCGACGAACCTGAGCACTCCCGCCCGGGACAGCGCGAGCAACTGCCGCAGCCGGGGCCCGGGCGGTCCGGAGGCCAGATAGCTGAAGAACCCGTGCCACCATCCGCCGATGTCCCCGAGCCGGACCAGCTGGCCGTAGACCGAGAGCAGCCCCAGGAAGACGGCCAGGTCCGGGCTGTACGAAGGGTCATGCCGTCGGCTCAGGTCGGCCTCGACATACTCCCGCAGCCCGTCCTGGAACTCCTCGTGCGTCGCGTACCGCACGCCCTCCAGCGGCCGGTCGAGCGCCGCGAGGTCGAGCCGGTCACGGGGGTCGGGCACGGCGGAGGCGACGAGAGCCTGGATGTCCGTCCTGCTCCCGGCCGCGTACTTCTCCTCGAAGTCGGTCCAGGACATCGCGGTCCGCTCCGGATGCACGGTGAACAGCCGGTGGTAGTGCGCGAACCCGAGCTCCTTCTCCACCAGCGGCCACACGTCCCGCTCGCTGTATCCATCAGCGGCCCCGCCGCGGGCGAAGCCCTCCGGCCGGGCGAGCAGCCCGTCGATCTCGGCGGGCCCCAGGAAGCGGGGCAGTGGAGGCCGCTCGCCGGTCCAGTCGTAGCCGATCTTCGAGTGGTACGGCACTCCGCGCCGCGATCCGACGTAGAGGACCGGCTCGCGCCCGGACGGGACGTAGGTGTCCCCTTCGTGCCGTCCGCCGCGTCCCTCGGTCAGCAGCACCATCAGGTCGACGAAGGCGAGCCCGAAGCCGCGGACCAGGACCGGTTCCCCGGGCGCGAGGGCGGACAGATCGCTGTCGGCGGTGAAGTCGGGCGGGAGGTGGACGAGACCGTGCTCCTCGGCGTACGCGGACAACGCGCTCTGCTCCTCGTCCAGTTCGGCGTCCAGATGGCCGAGGGCCAGGACGACGAGGTCGGCGAGGAGAGGATGCGGCCGGCCCTCCAGCCAGACCTGCTGCCGGCCCTCGCGCGGACCGCTGACCCGCACGGCACGCCTCGGGTGGTGATGGACGACGACGCCCTCCGGCAGCGCGGCCACCGCCTGCTCGTGCACCCAGCGCAGATAGGCACCCTGGAGCGGCCGGTCGGCGAAGACGCGGCCGTCGATGGCGGCCCACTCGTGCAGGGTGGGGCCGGGACGCACGGGCCCCGCCATCTGCACGGTCTCGTCGGTGAACATGGTGACGTCCTCGGCGTGCGAGTTCATCCACAGCAGAGGTGACTGGGCGGCCCGCCAGATCCGTCCGGCGCCCGGCGGATGCGGGTCCACCAGATGCACGTCGAACCCCGGACCGTCGTACAGCTCGGGCGCGTTGGCGGCGATCCGCTCGATCAGACCGGTCCCCCGCGGCCCGGCTCCGACGATCACCAGCGAGCGCCTCATCGGGTGCGCTCCGAGCCTCGGGCGTAGTGCTTCTCCAGGTGGTGCTGACCGACGCCGAGCACCGAGGTGACGACGGTGTACCAGACGGTGGCGACCATCAGCAGGGGGATGACCTGGTAGGTGCGGTGGTAGACGAGCTGCACGGAGTAGAGCAGGTCCTGCACGGCGATCACGCTGACGATGGAGGTGCCCTTGAGGGTGCCGATCAGCATGTTCCCGGCCGGCGGCACGATGGAGCGCATCGCCTGCGGCAGCACGATCCGCCGCCAGCGCCGCCAGCGGCTGAGCCCGAGCGCCTGCGCGGCCTCGATCTGCCCGCGGTCGACGGAGAGGATCCCGCCGCGCACGACCTCGGCGGCGTAGGCGGCCTCGTGCAGGGTCAGGCCGATGACCGCGACGGTGACCGGGCCGAGCAGGTCGACCGTCCGTACTCCGAGGATGTGCGGGTACAGCGCCCCGATGTTGAACCAGAGCAGCAGCTGCACCAGGATCGGGATCGACCGGAACAGCCAGACGTAGCCCCAACTCACGCTTCTGAGCACCGGGTTGGCGGAAAGCCGGGCCGCCGCGAGCAGCGCGCCCAGCACGAAGCCGAGCGTCATCACCACCGCGGTCAGCCAGAGCGTGAGCCACAGCCCGCGCAGCACCGCGTCGGTGGTGAAGTAGTCCGCGACGACGTCCCACTGGAAGGCGTCGTTGCGCAGAACGGAGTTGACGGCGAGCGCGAGCAGTACGAGAACGGCGACGGCGGCCGTCCACTGGCCGAGGCGGCGGCGCGGGACGATCCGCAGGGAATCCGCGTGCTCCGGTATGCCGGGCGCGGCGGAGGCTTTGGCGAGGGTGTCGGAGGACATGCGAGGGCTCCGTGGCATCGAGTTGGTAGAACTCGGACGGTTGCCTTCACACGGGTGCGGCCTAGCCCCTCAGCACGGCCGCCCTTCGAGACTACGGGTGCGTTTCCCCTCGCTGTCAAGGCTGTCCACACTGTGAGCCGTACGTCTCAAGTCAGTTGACGGCAAACCGGATGCCTGTTCCACTTACCCCATGCATCCACAGCAGTGGCTGGTCAAGCGCTCCCACATCGACTTCGGTCGCGTGTGGTCCTCTTCCTGTTGAGCTGACCCACTGCGCGCCCTGATTCCTCAGGGCGCCTTTCGCGTTCTCCTTCCTCGCTTTGCGCATCCTCCTCGCCTTCACACGCGCCCTCCCCTCACCCCGCGTTTCTCGCTTCCAGGAGACCGCCCCACCGTGCGCCCACTCACGCATGCCCGAAACAGACTGCTCATCCCCTTCGCCCTCATCACCGCGGGCACCCTGCTCCTGACCGCGTGCGGTTCCGGCGCGGACGACACCGCCACGGCCTCGGCCCGGGCCGACGCGATCCCCACCACCGACGTCGTCTCCGCGGTCAAGAAGAACGACGCGGCTGCCGGGCTGCTGCCGTCCGGCACCACGAGCCTGACCCTCGCCGTCAGCGTCTCCGGCCAGCCGCCGGGCACCTCGATCCTGGACGACGGCAAGACCCTGGCCGGCCAGGACGTCGACTTCGCGAACGCGGTCGCCAAGGTCCTCGGCATCAGGCTGAAGACCGAGCAGGCGAGCTTCGAGGCGATCCTGCCGGCCCTCGACAGCGGCAAGTACGACCTAGGCGTCGGCAACTTCGGCGTGACCGACGAGCGCCGCAGGACGATCGACTTCGTCACCTACATCAACGACGGCCAGGGCTTCGCCACCCGCAGCGACAGCAAGCTCACCAGGATCACCGACCTGACCCAGCTGTGCGGTCTGAACGTGGCGACCGGCGCGGGCACGACGTTCGAAGCCACGCTGGAGGACAACAAGCACCTCTGCAAAAAGCCCTACAAGGTGCAGACCTACAACGAGCAGGGCGCGATCTGGTCCTCACTCCAACAGGGCCGCAGCGACGTCGTGATGTCCACGATCAACGGCCTGCGTTACGCGGTGGCCCACCAGCAGGGCGTGAAGTTCCTCAACGAGTACCACCGCCTCGACGTCGGTTTCGCCTTCAAGAAGGGCACGCCCCTGGCCAAGGCGTTCCAGGCGGCGGTGAATGTCCTCATCAAAAACGGCACCTACGCCAGGATCCTCAAGAAATGGGGCACCGAAGGCTCGGCGACGACCGCCTCCCGCATCTCCCCACCCGAACTGAAGTAACGCCCTGACCTGAGGCTTCGTCAAAGCCAAGGGCTGCCGACCCCGTTCACCCGTACGTCCCACCTCTCACCCGTACGCCGTGAAGAATCATATTTCACTCACAGTCAGCAGCCGTATGGGACACGACCCTTGGGGTACCTGGCCTCTCGACGTATTCGCTGTGCACCAGTACCGTCACAAACCCCCCGCGCGGCGGCTATCCACTTGGCGCGCGATCCGCATCATGGATGACCATAGGGATACAGAAGCAAGAGAGACCGCTGTGAGAGGAGGCGTCCATGGGATCGGTGCGCAAAGCGAGTGCCTGGCTGGGCCTCGTTGACGACAACGATGACGAGCGTTACTACGACGACGACGGATACTCCGAAGGGACCGAGCCCGGGGATGCCTGGGTCACCGACCCGCGGGTCAAGGTGGCTTCGGACGTCGCCGAGGAGAAAGGCCGCCGGATCGGCACGGTGACCCCGGACAGCTTCCGGGACGCCCGTGCCATCGGCGAACTGTTCCGCGAAGGCGTTCCCGTCATCATGAACCTCACCGCGATGGAGGCCTCCGACGCCAAGCGCGTCGTCGACTTCGCGGCCGGGCTGATCTTCGGACTGCGTGGTTCCATCGAGCGCGTGTCCACCCGGGTGTTCCTGCTGTCCCCCGCCAACACGGAGATCGTGAACGGCGACCCGGCCGCGCACCGCACGGACGGCTTCTTCAACCAGAGCTGAGGCAGGGCCGCTCGCCGGCCCTGCCCCGCGCAGGGTCTACCGGAAGGCATCCAGTCCGGTGAGCGCCTTGCCCAGCACCAGCTGGTGCATCTCCACGGTGCCTTCGTACGTCAGCACCGACTCGAGGTTCGTCGCGTGCCGCATGACGGGGTACTCGAGGGAGATCCCGTTGGCCCCGAGGATCGTCCGCGCCGTACGGCAGATCTCGATCGCCTCGCGGACGTTGTTGAGCTTGCCGAAGCTGACCTGCTCGGGACGCAGGCGGCCGGCGTCCATGCGCCGCCCCAGATGGTGGGCGAGCAGAATCCCCTTGTGCAGTTCGACCGCCATGTCGGCGAGTTTGGCCTGAGTGAGCTGGAAGCCCCCGATCGGCCGCCCGAACTGCTCCCGCGTCTTCGCGTAGTCGACGGCGGTCTCGAAACACGACCGCGCCGCCCCCATGGCCCCCCACACGATCCCGTACCGGGCGTGCGACAGACAGCTGAGCGGCCCCTTGAGCCCGGCGACCTCGGGCAGCACCGCGTCGCCGGGCAGCCGTACGTCGTCGAGGACGAGCTCACTGGTGACGCTGGCCCGCAGCGACCACTTGTGCTTGATCTCGGGCGCCGAGAAGCCCGGTGTGTCAGTCGGCACCACAAAGCCGCGGATCGCGTCGTCGGTCTGCGCCCATACGACGGCCACCCCGGCGACCGACCCGTTGGTGATCCACATCTTGCGCCCGTTCAGCACCCAGTCCGTGCCGTCCTTCTTGGCGTACGTCCGCATGGATCCGGGGTCGGAGCCGTGATCGGGTTCGGTGAGCCCGAAGCAGCCGATGACCTCACCGGCGGCCATCCGCGGCAGCCAGGTCCGCTTCTGCTCCTCGCTGCCGAACCGGTGGATGGCGTACATGGCGAGAGAGCCCTGCACCGAGACGAGGGACCGGATCCCGGAGTCGGCGGCCTCCAGCTCCAGACAGGCGAGCCCGTACTGCACGGCGGAGGCACCCGCGCACCCGTAGCCGCTCAGGGACATCCCGAGGGCGCCGATCTCCCCGAGCTCACGGGCGAGGTCCCTGATCCCCGGCAGCTCGCCCCGCTCGTACCAGTCCGCGACATACGGCAGGACACGGTCGGCGGCCCAGGTCCGCACGGTCTCGCGGATCGCCAGGTCCTCCGGCTCCAGCAGGTCGTCGATACCGAGGGGGTCGGCGGGGTCGAACGGGGCCATGAGCACATCCTCCGGGAGCCAGCTCAAAACTAGCAGCGCTAGTTACGCTTCGCGGCTGACGTTACGACGCGATGTCCCGCACGTCCAGATGCCGCGGTGTCAGGCCGAGACGCGGGACTCGGCGACCTCCCGCGGCGCCGGGAGCTCCACCGCCGTCGGGGTCTCGCCGCACTGCATCGCACGCGGCAACCGCAGCGCCATCACCGCGCCCAGCAGCAACAACCCCGCGCTCACCAGCAAGGTCACGTGCAGCCCGTGCACGAAGGAGTCCCGGGCGGCCCGGCGCAGGGCCACGCCCGCGGGTCCACCGAGGTGTCCGGCGACCTCGTAGGCTTCGCCCAGGGAGTGCCCGGCCGACTTGGACGCCGCCTCCGGGACACCCGGCACGCCCGAGAGGCCGGGCGTGTACGCCGCGTTCATCACACTGCCGAGCAGCGCTATGCCGATGCCCGCACCGAGCTGGTACGAGGTCTCGCCGATCGCCGCCGCCCCGCCCGCCTGCTCCGGGGGCGCCTCGCTGAGCATCGACTCGTACGCCCCGAAAAGCGTCGTCTCCAGACCGAACCCGAGCAGGACGAACCCGAGCAGCAGCAGGCCCGTGTTGTCCGCGTCGCCCATCGCGGTCAGCAGCAGGACGGCCACGGCCGTGAGGCAGAACCCGGCACTGACCATCCGGCGCGGCCCGAACCTCCGCAGCAGACGCGCTCCGGCCAGCCCCGCCGCCATCGCGGCGATCGTCAGCGGCAGCAGCCGTAGACCGGTCTCCAGCGGGGACAGGTCAAGGACCAGTTGGAGATACTGCGCCGCGATCAGTTCGAGCCCGACGAGGGCGAGCATCGCCAGGACGATGCAGCCGACCGAGGTGCTGAACGCCGGGCGCGCGAACATCCGCAGGTCCACCAGGGGATGCGTGAGCCGCTTCTGGCGCCGTACGAACGCGACGAGCAGCACCGCGCCCACGACCAGCGGCACCGCGGTGAACACGTCGAGCTCCCCGCCGCCGAGCTGCTTCACGCCGAGGACGAGACCGAACAGCCCGGCGGCAGCCATCAGGGCGCCGACGACGTCCCAGGGACCGTGTGCGCCGCCCTTCGACTCGGGCAGCAGCAGGCGGCCCACCGGCAGGCTGACCAGCATCAGCGGGATGTTGACGAGGAAGACCGACCCCCACCAGAAGTGCTCCAGGAGGAAGCCGCCGAGCAGTGGTCCGACGGCCGCGCCGACGGCGGCGACCGCGCTCCAGATGCCGATCGCGAGCGCCCGCTCGCGCCGGTCGGGGAAGACCTGGCGAAGGATCGAGAGGGTGGCGGGCATGATCATCGCGCCGCCGACGCCGAGCAGCGCCCGCGCGAGGATCAGCACCTGAGCGGTGTCCGCGAGGGCGGCGACACCGGAGGCGACGCCGAAGAGGGCGTAGCCGAGGAGGAGGACCCTCCTGCGGCCCACGCGGTCGCCGAGCGTGCCGAAGAGGATCAGCAGCGAGGCGCAGACGAGGGGATAGACGTCGACGATCCAGAGCAGCTCTATCCCGCCGGGCTTGAGGTCCTCGGTGACAGCGGGCACCGCCACGTGCAGCACGGTCGCGTCGAGGGCGACCAGGAGCAGGCTGACGCAGAGGACGACGAGGACGACCCAGCGGTTTGCACCGGCCCCGGCCGCCCGACGGCGCAGCGCTTCGGCGGCCGTGGTCGTCCTGGACATGTACGTACCTCCCAGATGTTCCCTGGCGTTCGGCGGGCACACGGGGTGGGGACTCCCCATGATCTCGGCCGGAGAGGAGCGGTGTCTCCGGCCCGCGCAGCGAACGGCGGGTGACACGTCAGAGTACGCGAGTTCGTTCGTCGGCCCAGTGGCGGACCTCTCAGACTTCACGTGGAACACGTGTGGCGTACACCACGTTCTCATCCGGTCCCATGCCCCGGCGGGCGTGCCGGTCCGGCGCGCGGTCGATAATCGGGCCCGTGACCGATCTTGGAACGCGCACCGAACCGGCCCTGCGCCGAGCCGCCCCGGCGCTGCTCGGCTATGCGGCCGTACGCGCTCTGGGCCTCGTCACCCTGGCCGTGTGGAGCGCGGCCCGCGACAAGAGCGCGTACACCCTGCTGACGGCCCGCTGGGACGCCCTCTGGTACACGAGGGTCGCCGAACTCGGTTACGGCTACGAGGTGCGGCTGCCGAACGGCGACGTGCACTCGAACCTGGCGTTCTTCCCGCTCCTGCCCTGGCTGGAGCGGCTGCTGTCCGCCGTGACACCGCTGTCGCACGCCGACGCGGGCTTCGCGGTCTCCTTGCTCGCCTCCCTGTTCGCGGCCTGGGGCGTCTTCGCAGTGACGGATCACGTGTACGGCGGCCGGGCCGGCGTCTGCGCGGTCCTGCTCTGGGCCGTCCTGCCCGTCGGGATCGTCCAGTCGATGGCGTACAGCGAGTCCCTGTTCACCGCGCTGGCCGCCTGGTCGCTCTACGCCCTGCTGACCGGCCGCTGGCTGATCGCGGGCCTGCTGGCCTCACTGGCCGGCCTGACGCGTCCGGTGGGCCTCGCAGTGGTCGCGGCGGTGTGGGCGGCGGGGATCGCCGCCTTCCTGCGGGACCGACGGGACCGCGCCGCGTCCGGGTCGGAGCGGGTCACACCGGCCGGGGCGACCACGGCCACGCAGGCCGCGGGCATGGCCCTCGCGCCCCTGGGCGCGGCCGCCTACGTCCTGTGGGTCGGTCACCGCACCGGCAGAGGGCCGCTCGGCTATCTCGACGTGCAGGCGGGGTGGCGCAACGGATTCGACGGCGGATACGCCTTCGCCCGGTTTGTCGCCGACAAGTTCACGTCGTTCCCGTCGGCCCTCGCCGGCGTGGGGCTGATCGTCGGGGTGGGGCTGGTCGGGTGGCTGTACGTCACCTGTGTGCGGCAGGGCCAGCCGCTGCCCCTGCTGGTGTACGCCGGGGTCGTCACCGCGCTCGCCCTGTGCGCGTCGAGCTACTTCGGCTCGAAACCGCGCCTGCTGATGCCCGCCTTCCCCCTGTTGCTCCCCCTCGCCCTGGCCCTCGCGCGGGCAAGGACCCGCAGGTCAGCCGTGATCGTGGCGGTGATCGCCGCCGCGTCCGCCCTGTACGGCGCCTTCTGGCTGAACGGCTCCGGTCCGCCATGATCGACTCCGGAGCGTCGTGAGCACCCGGAGAATTCCGTCCCATGATTCGGTGAACTAATTCATAAGGGCCAATAAACCCGACCCCGGAATGATCAAAGGAATTGAAGGACGCAGCCGCCCGCTTTTGCGGAATCCCTGGAAATAAACCCCCGGCTGAGAGGAATCCCACATCACATCGTCATCACAAAGCCGCTGATTCGACAGGGAACAGAGCTCACTCGCTGTAACGTCGATTGGGTGCGTACCGAACGAAACCTCACCCGTCTGGACCGGGTGTTCGCCAGGCTGGACCGTGAGCCGGAACGACCGGCCCACCTCAGCGTGCCCAGGGCGAGCCGGCACCGGACCGTCCTGGTGATCGCCGCCCTGGCCTTCTACCTGGCGATCGTGTGGCTCGTGGTGACCACCTCGTGGCTGGTCCGCCTCGACTGGCAGGTCATGTTCTTCCGGCCCTACCAGCAGTGGGCGTCCATCCACTGGTTCGTCGACTACTACGTGGTGCTGGGCCAGCGCGGCCCGACCGCGGTCATGGTCGCGGCCTGGCTGGGCTGGCGTTCCTGGCGGCAGCACACCGTGCGCCCGCTGCTGACCCTGGGTGCCTCGCTGCTGCTGCTGAACATCACGGTCGGCGCCGCCAAGTACGGCATGGGAAGACTCGGACCGCACTACGCGACCGTCATCGGCTCGAACGAGATGGGCCTGGGCGGCGATATATTTCCCAGCGGCCACACCGCCAACGCCGTGGTGACCTGGGGGATCCTGGCGTATCTGGCCTCCACCCCGAGGGCCCGCCGCTGGCTTTCCGCCATCTCCGCGGTGACCTCGCTGGGCGTCGGCATGGCCACCGTCTACCTCGGTACGCACTGGCTGAGCGATGTCCTGCTGGGCTGGGTCGCCGGTCTGCTGATCCTGCTCGCACTGCCCTGGTTCGAGCCGCTGATCGCCCGCGCCGAGACCTACGCCTTCGACCTGCGCGACCGCTGGCGGGCCCGCGGCGGCGCGAAGACCCCGGCCCCGGTCACCCCCGTCACTGCGCCCGCTCCGGCCCGCCTCAAGCCGCTCACGGCCCCCCAGAACGAGACGGCGGCCCGCGAGGCCACCACCCCGGCGCGTGCCCCCAGGTCACCCGTCTACCTGGCCCCGGGCCCGCACACCAGCCGCTCGGAACGCACCCCGGTCACGCCGGTCGGCAGCCGCCGCCCGCCGCAGTCGGACCGGATCGTGCGCGGCACGCCCTCCCCGGCCACCCGGCCGGTGACCGGCGGCTGATCCCGCCCCGGACACGGCGGGGCCGGTACGCACCACCACCCAGCGCATGACGCAGGCCCCGGTTCCGCGCGAGGGAACCGGGGCCTGCGTCATGCGGTTCAGCCCTTCCAGGCCCGCGCCACGCGGCCGTCCTTCACCTCGAAGTTGAGCCGGCCCTGGCGGTACTCCATCGTGATGATCGCCCCCGGCGGCAGTGATCTGACCGTCGGCCAGCCCCGCTCACGCGCGATCCGCTCGGCGGAGGCGGAGTCGAGGCCGACGTAGGTGTCCGGGCTGTCCTGGGGTTCGGCGGGCGGTGTCGGAATGGGTGCCATACCGCCACGCTAGGCCCTGCCCGGCGGCCGCGGAAGTCCGGATCCCGCACGCCTCCTGTCACGCTTCTGTCACAGGCTCCCGACACGCGTTTCCCTCGCGCTGCGTCACCCGGACGGACGTTTCCCTCGCCCTTCCGCAGGTATTCGAACGCAATTCCCGCGTGTCGTACGACTTACCGGAATGAGCCATGAGAAGGCTTGTCCGAGAACCGGCCCGGGCCCCTTTGCCCACTGAATCCGGACAGGGCCACGGAAGCTGACTCCGCATAGGAAATACACGGTTCCGGCACAGAACCCCCTTACGCCCTCTGTCGCCGCGCACGACCGCGCGAGCATCATGGCGTGAGCCGAGCGAAGGGGCGAGCGATGGGGACGCAGACCGTGCACGCGACGGCACGACCCGTGCGGACCAAGGGGCGCGGGCGGGTGGTCGTCGACTGGTTGACCACCACCGACCACAAGAAGATCGGTCACCTCTATCTGATCACGTCGTTCGTGTTCTTCCTGGTCGGCGGCGTGATGGCCCTGCTGATGCGGGCCGAGCTCGCCCGGCCGGGACTGCAGATCATGGACAACCAGCAGTACAACCAGTTGTTCACGATGCACGGCACGATCATGCTGCTGCTGTTCGCGACCCCGAGCTTCGCCGGCTTCGCCAACGAGCTGATGCCGCTCCAGATCGGCGCCCCGGACGTGGCCTTCCCGCGGCTGAACATGCTGTCCTACTGGTTCTTCCTGTTCGGTGGCCTGATCGTGCTGGGTTCGCTGCTCGTGCCGTCCGGGCCGGCCGCCTTCGGCTGGTTCGCCTACGCGCCGCTGAACGACTCCGCGCACTCCCCCGGCATCGGTCCCGACCTGTGGATCATGGGCCTGGCGCTGGCCGGCTTCGGCACGATCCTCGGCGCGGTCAACTTCATCACCACGATCATCGGGATGCGCGCGCCCGGCATGACCATGTTCCGGATGCCGATCTTCACCTGGAACACGCTGTTCACGTCGATCCTGATCCTGATGGCGTTCCCGGTGCTGGCGGCCGCGCTGCTGGTCCTGGAGGCGGACCGGCGCTTCGGCTCGCAGGTCTTCGAGGCGGGCAACGGCGGGGCGCTGCTGTGGCAGCACCTGTTCTGGTTCTTCGGGCATCCCGAGGTGTACATCATCGCGCTGCCGTTCTTCGGCATCATCACGGAGATCATCCCGGTCTTCAGCCGCAAGCCGATGTTCGGCTATCTGACGCTGGTCGCGGCGACGATGTCGATCACCGGTCTGTCGATCGTGGTGTGGGCGCACCACATGTTCGTCACCGGCGCGGTGCTGCTGCCGTTCTTCTCCTTCATGAGCTTCCTGATCGCGGTCCCGACGGGCGTGAAGTTCTTCAACTGGACCGGGACGATGATCAAGGGCTCGCTGTCCTTCGAGACGCCGATGCTGTGGGCGACGGGCTTCCTGGTGACGTTCCTGTTCGGCGGCCTGACCGGGGTACTGCTGGCCTCGCCACCGCTGGACTTCCATGTGTCGGACACCTACTTCGTCGTGGCGCACTTCCACTACGTCGTGTTCGGCACGGTCGTCTTCGCGATCTTCGGCGGGCTGCACTTCTGGTGGCCGAAGTTCACCGGGAAGATGCTCGACGAGCGGCTCGGCAAGATCCAGTTCTGGACGCTGTTCGTCGGTTTCCACACCACGTTCCTGGTGCAGCACTGGCTGGGCGCGGAGGGCATGCCCCGCCGGTACGCGGACTATCTCGCCGCGGACGGCTTCACCGCGCTCAACACGATCTCGACGATCGGGGCGTTCCTGCTGGGCGCCTCGACGCTGCCGTTCCTCTACAACGTCTGGAAGACCGCCAAGTACGGCGTGAAGGTGGAGACCGACGATCCCTGGGGCTACGGCCGTTCCCTGGAGTGGGCCACCTCCTGCCCGCCGCCGCGGCACAACTTCACGGCGCTGCCCCGGATCCGCTCCGAGTCCCCGGCGTTCGACCTGCACCATCCGGAGTACGCGGCCCTTACTCCGCAGCCCGAGCCAAAGAGCGAGCAAGCCGGTCGTGAGCCGTCCTGATCGCCTCGGTCAGCTCGGCCGGCTCCAGCACCTCGAACTCGAAGCCCGTCATCATCACGTGGATCACCATCACGTCGAGACTCGAGGCCCCGGTGTGCAGGAGGCAGCTGTCGGGCCCCTCCGCCTCCAGCACCCCGGCACTCGGCGAGATCCGCTCGGCGGCCCGTTCCTTGGGCACCAGCAGCCGCACGACCGCGTGTGAGGCGTACACGCGCGTGGAGACGCCTCGCGAGACGTAGGCGGCGAGGTCCTCGGCGGGCGGGGTGCGCGGAGCGAACCGGGGACCGTGCGGCGGCCTGGGGGTGATCCGGTCGACCCGGAAGGTCCGCCAGTCGTCACGGTCGACGTCCCAGGCGACCAGATACCAGCGCCGCTCGCTGCACACCAGGCGGTGCGGTTCGACGGTACGGCGGCTGGAGGCGCCCCCGTGATCGCTGTACTCGAAGCGCAGCCGCTCGGCGTCCCGGCAGAGGTTGGCGAGCTCGGTGAGGACGCCCGGGTCGACGGCGGAGGGCTGGGGGCCGCGCAGCATCGGCACCGTGAAGGCGTTCAGGGCACCCACCCGGCGGCGCAGCCGGCTCGGCAGGACCTGCTCCAGCTTGGCGAGGGCCCGTACGGAGGTCTCCCCGATCCCCTCGATGCCCTGCCCCGCGGCCGTGCGCAGGCCGACGGCGACCGCGACGGCCTCGTCGTCGTCCAGGAGCAGCGGCGGCAGCTCGGCGCCCGCGCCCAGCTGGTAGCCGCCGCCGGTGCCCGGGCTGGCGTTGACGGGGTAGCCCAGCTCGCGCAGCCGGTCCACGTCCCGGCGCACGGTGCGCGGGGTGACGCCGAGGCGGTCGGCCAGGTCGGCGCCCGACCATTCGCGGTGGGCCTGCAGGAGCGAGAGCAGGCGCAGGAGTCGTGCCGAGGTCTCCAACATGAAATCGAGTCTGCCAGCCATTGCGGACAGTTGTTGTCCGCAAGCCTTCCTACCTTGGACTCATGGCAGACAACAGCGCGACCACAGAGACCCGTGAGATCCGCCCCTTCCGGATCGACATCCCTCAGGCGCAGCTCGACGACCTGCACACCCGCCTGGATCTCACCCGCTGGCCGGACGAGCTGCCGGACGCCGGCTGGGAGTACGGCGCCTCCCTGCCGTATCTCCGCGATCTCGCCGCGTACTGGCGCGGTGCCTACGACTGGCGCAAGCACGAGGCCGCCCTCAACGAGCTCCCGCAGTTCGTCACCGAGATCGACGGTGCCCAGGTGCACTTCCTGCACGTCCGCTCCTCCCGGCCGGACGCGCTCCCGCTGATCCTGACGCACGGCTGGCCGGGTTCGATCGTCGAGTTCCTCGGTGTGATCGGCTCGCTGAGCGAGGACTTCCATCTGGTGATCCCGTCCATCCCCGGCTTCGGCTTCTCCGGGCCGACGCGCGACAAGGGCTGGAACGTCAACCGGGTCGCCCGCGCGTGGGCGGAGCTGATGCGCAGGCTCGGCTACGAGCGCTACGGCGCCCAGGGCGGCGACCTGGGCGCGCTGATCTCCCCCGCGCTCGCCCGGGTCGCTCCCGAGTCCGTGGTCGGTGTCCATGTGAACGCCGCCTCGGTCGGGTTCATCCCGCTCGGCCCGGTCGACGAGGAGGCGCAGCAGGGGCTGACCGACCGCGAGCGGCACAGCCTTGCGAGCATCGCCGAGTTCACCACGGACGGCTTCGGCTACAACGCCCTGCAGTCGACCCGTCCGCAGACCCTCTCCTACGCCCTCACCGACTCGCCGGTCGGCCAACTGGCGTGGATCATGGAGAAGTTCCAGGCATGGACGCATTCCTCGGCCACGCTGCCCGAGGACGCGATCGACCGGGACACCCTGCTCACCAACGTGATGCTGTACTGGCTGACCGGCACCGCCGGTTCCGCGGCCCGCATGTACTACGAGAACAGCCATGTGCCGGACTGGTTCCCGACGGCGACCTCCGGAGTGCCGACCGCGGTGGCCAACTTCGGCGAGGACGTGGCGATCCGCCGCTGGGCCGAGCAGGCCAACACCCTCGTCCGCTGGACGGAGTTCGACCGCGGCGGCCACTTCGCGGCCCTGGAGGTCCCCGAGCTGCTGGCCGGTGACGTCAGGGAGTTCTTCGGCTCACTGCGGTGAAGGGCACGCGGTGACGGACACCGACAGGTCGTTGTCCCGCGTGTAGTACGGCCCGGCCTCCACCGGGCCGTACGCCGTCTCCACGCGTGCGCGTGGATAGGTGAACACGGGCTTCTTGTCGGCGACGTCGTCGAGCAGCCGCGCGATCCGCACCCGCGGCCCGCTCTCGCCGTGCGGCCGCAGCCACAGGTCCCAGACTCCGGGCCCGAGCTCCGCGTACGTCACCGGGAAGCCGAACCGAGCCTCGTCGGCGGCGACGTCGCAGCGGCGGGCGGGACCCGGGGAGTGCCGGGGGCGCACCTCGGCGTGGGCGTCGGGGGTGAACCAGGTGCCGTACAGCCGCCCCCGTACGGTCAGTCCGGCGCCCTCGACGCGCAGCTCGCCCGCCTCCGCGTGCGGGGCGCGCAGCCAGCTGCGGACGGTGAGGTTGCCCTGCCGCGTCGCATAGGGGATGCGGACGGCGACATGGCCGCGGGAGCCGCTCGGGGTGCGGGCGGTGAGCGCGCGCAGGTCGGTGGCGCCGGGCGCGAGGCGCAGGGGCTCGTCGTCGGCCACGCGCGCGTACGCGTCCCAGCGGCCCTCGGGCAGGGCGACGGTGCTGGGCAGGGCGGCGCGCAGCCTTCCGTCGGCGGTCGGGGCCAGCGGCAGACCGACCTCCTCGTGTCCGTCGCGTCGGCGCAGCACCAGATGGGCCGTACTGCTCGCCCCGCCGGCGGTGACGTCGAAGGTCAGTCCGCCCGCGGAGTCGGCGACACAGTCGGCCCGCAGCGATACGCCCCGTCCGGCGGGCATGGTCCTCCCGTGGTTCATGGTGTCCGGTCAGACCGTCGTGGGCGCCCTTTGGTTGCGTGCGGCCGGTGACTCATTGTCGATAGGCCAGTTGCGGAACGTCGAAGCAGGTGCGGTCCATGTCGCCCTGGGAGACCCAGCCCCGGCCGTCCACCCAGCGGGCCACCGACAGGCAGGTCCGGCGGGACTCCGGCGGCTCGGCGAGGCGCTCGAAGGTGACGGGGACGAGGAGGCCGTCCGCCGTGTGGTCCCGGCTGCGGTTCATGTAGGCGTCGACACACGCGCGCGTGATGCCTTGTGCCGCTGCGCATGCTTTCGCGGCGTCCGTGAACCACATCGCGGCCGCCCAGCCCTCCAGCTGCCACTGGGAGTGCGTCTCGAGGCTCTTCGTGGCCTCC
This sequence comes from Streptomyces sp. SAI-127, assembly GCF_029894425.1. Classification (NCBI taxonomy): domain Bacteria; kingdom Bacillati; phylum Actinomycetota; class Actinomycetes; order Kitasatosporales; family Streptomycetaceae; genus Streptomyces; species Streptomyces sp. SAI-127. Next base: position 8,146,077 of record NZ_JARXYJ010000001.1, on the reverse strand, counting down.
CTGAACTCCCGTACGGCCGCATGGTCCGTGTCCTCGTAGTTGCGGCTGGATCCGGTCGCCCACAGGGCGTTGCGGCAGCGCGGGGCGTCCTTGTAGTCGTCCGGGACGGTGGAGGTCCAGTTCTGCACATTGGTGACCTTGGCGGTGACCTCGACGCCGGCGGCGTCCATCGCCTCGCACAGCTGGGCGTTGCCATGGCTGTCGACGGCGTCGAAGACCAGGTCGGCGCCCTGCTCCTTCAGGTCGGCCGCCACGGCACGGAAGTTGGGCAGCGCGAAGTCGACCTGCTCGGTGACGACCTTGTACCCCTCGGCCTTCAGGCCCTGCTCGACGAGCCGGGCGTAGGCGGCGGACGCGGCCTGGTTGTACGACACGACCGCCGCGGTACGGGCCCCGTGCTCGCGCTTGAAATAGCGGTAGACCTCGGTGCCGCCGTACTGCCTTCCGCCCCAGCCGGTCGTGCCGCGCCGGGGCGCGAGACTGCCGTAGATGCCGTAGAGGTGCGGCCAGGTGTCGTAGGCGGCGCCGATGGGCTGGCCTCCGATGTCGGGCACGCTCGCGTGGGAGACGCCGGAGGCGCCGGCGTAGTCGAGGGCGGTGGTCGCGACCAGGGCGACCACCTTGTCCTCGTCGATCAACCGGTGCACACAGGTGTTGTTGCCGACTCCGCTGCCGCCGTCGTCGCACTCGCGCACCTCGATCCGGCGGCCGTCGACGCCCCCGCGCGCGTTGAGGCGCTCGAAGTACGCCTTGGCGCCGTCGCGCGGACCGGTGAAGGCGCTGCCGCCGACCGGGCTGGTGGCGCTGGTGACGATGCCGACCCGGATCGGGGTGTCGTCCCGGGCGGGGGTCGCCCGCTCCCGGTGCTCGAAGTCGCTCTCCGGCAGCCGGCTGCCGCACGCCGTGCCCACCGTGAGCAGCAGGACCGCGAGCGCGGCCTCAGCAGCCCGGAAGAGCCGACGCCGTGGCATTGCCGCTCAACTGGACCAGCGCGCACAGGGTGTTGACCGACACCTTCCAGGTGCCGTCCTGTTCGACCGCCGTTCCGGAGGCGTCCGGCAGGGCGGTGGCGCCGTTCAGCATCAGGGTGTACGTCACGTCGGCCGCGGTCGGCTTGGTGAACCCGACCTTCGTGACCTTCGCCTGCACCTGTCCGCCACGCTGGTCACCGCTGAATGCCTGGAGCACCGGGCCCATCTCGTCGCCGTTCTCCAGGACGGCCTGTTTGTCCTTGGTGGGGGTCTTCGGGTCGAAGAACTTCTCCCAGTTCGCCTTGATCTCCCGCTGGGCGGCGGCCGCGTCGGCGGGTCCGCTCGGCGAGGGGGGCGCGGACGGTGTGGTCCGCTCCACGGAAGGCGTCGGCGGCGGGCTCTCGCTGCCGCCGCCGCTGTCGTCGCTGCACGCCGTGAGGGCCACGGCGAGGGCGAACCCCACCGCCATCAGCCCCCGGCTGCCGTTCCCCCACTTGCGGTCGCTCCCGAGAACCATCTGGCTCACCACCGGGTGTCGGTCCGGGCCAAGTGCGCCCGGTGCTTTCAGGGTCAGCTTCCAGAAGGCATAGTGCAAGCGATTGGCGGACTTGGACAGCGGCCAGGCACGCGACATGTGGGAGCCAGAGATGCGGACAGCCCGACTGCGGACCGTGCACCCCGTCCTGTGGGCCGGCTGGGCCGCGCTCGCCGCGGGCGCGGTGCTGTGCGTCGTCGGCTGGTACGGCGTCTCGGGCGAGCGTTGGGCCGAGCGGCAGCTGCCCTACCTCGCCTCCTGCACGGTGCCCGGCGCCGCGCTGATCGTCGCCGGGGCGGTGCTCCTCACCCACGGCCGGGGCGCGCTCGCCGCCGCGCGTGTGGAGGAGCTGTACGGCCTCCTGGTCGCCGCAGAGCCCGCGGAGCCCGCTGAGGCCGACGAGTCCGGCACGGCGGCCGGCGCGCCCCTGGCGGTCAGCGGGGACCTGCTGATGGTGCCCGGTGGCACGCTCTGGCACCGCGCGGACTGCCCGCTGGTCGCCGGGAAGGTGGAGTCGGTCCCGGTGGACGCCAAGCTCCTGGCGAGCGGGGAGCTGGGTCCCTGTCCGATCTGCGAGCCGGTCGAGGAAACCGACTGATGTCGTCGCTGACCTACGACCTCACTCTCGCCGGGTTGTCGGTCGGCAGCGCGGCCGCGCTCACGGGAGTCGGCCTGATCGTGACGTACCGCGCGACCGGGGTGCTGAACTTCGCGCACGGGGCGATCGCGATGGTGTGCGCGTACGCGCTGCGGCAGTGCGTGGTGGAGTGGGGCTGGCCGCTGTGGGCCGGGGCGGTGGTGACCCTGCTGATCCTGGCGCCGGTGATGGGCGTGGTGCTGGAGCGTTTCGTCTTCCGGCCGCTGTCCGTCCTGGGCGGCGATCCGGCCCAGACGCTGGTGGCCTCCATCGGGGTCTTCGTGCTGCTGGTGGGCGGGGCCGCGCTGCTGTGGGGCCAGGGCGCTCGGGACGACGCTCCGGAGTTGGTGTCCGCGGATCCCTGGGGGCAGCTGGCGGTCGTCCTGGTCCTGGCGGCCGGCGTGGGCGCGGTGATCCGGTGGACGCGCTTCGGACGGGAGCTGCGGGCCGTCGTGGACGACCGCGGGCTGGCCGTGCTCGGCGGGATCGACGCCGACCGGGTGGCGGCGGCCGGCTGGGCGTTCGGAGCGTTCACCGCGGGCCTGACGGGCGTCCTGCTGGCCCCGTACGTCCGCCTGGACCCGTACGGGCTGCCCCTGCTCGTCATGGAGGTGGTGGCGGTGGCGGTGGCCGCGCGGATGCGCAGCCTGCCGGTGGCCGTGGTGGTGGCGCTGGGCATCGGGGTGGCCCAGAGCCAGCTGACCCGGCTGCACCCCTCGGGCCGGGCCGAACCGTTGCTCCAGGCGGTGGGGGCGAACCTGTTCGTCGTGGCCCTCCTCGTCGCGTGCCTGGCACTCCCCCGCATCGGCGCCCGGGACGCGCTCCCCCGGACGGCCACCGCGCGCGTGCCGACGCCTCAGGGCGCATGGATCGTCGCCGTGATCCTCTTCCTGATCCCGCTGGGTTTCGCGGGCTCGGACCTGCACACCTCGGTGCAGGTCCCGGCGCTGGGCGTCGTACTGCTCTCCCTGGTGGTCGTGACGGGCCGGGGCGGCCAGATCTCCCTCGGGCAAGCGGCCTACGCGGGCCTGGGTGCCCTGTTCACAGCCCTGCTGGCGGCGGGGCGCTTCCCGGGCCTTCCCCGGCTGCCGGAACTGGCGGCGCTGGCGCTGGCGGTGGTCCTGGTGGCCCCCCTGGGCCTCCTGACCGGCTGGCCGGCGATCACCCGCCGGGGGCTGGCGCTGGCCCTCGCGACCTTCGCGGTCGGCGTCGGCGTGAGCCGCTTCGTCTTCGCCCAGCCGTACGCCACGTCCGGCCTGTCCCTGGACCGCCCGGCGGGCTTCGGGGGCGACCGCGCTTACTACGTCCTGGAGTTGGCCCTGCTGACGCTCGCCCTCCTGACGACCCACGCGTTGCGCCGAGGCCGTACGGGCAGGGCGCTGGCCGCCATGCGCGACCACGAGTCCGGAGCGTCGGCGGCAGGCGTCCGGGTCCCCGCGCTGAAGCTGCTCGCCTTCGTGGCGGGCGCCGCCCTGGCCGCCCTGGGCGGCGGAATGCTCGGCATGGGCCTGCGCGCCTTCGACCCCACCGCCTACGACCCCGTCCGCGGCCTTCTTTGGTTCGCGGCGGTGGTCGTCCTGGGCGCCGACAGCACCCTGGGCGCCCTGGCCGCGGCGGCTCTCCTGGTCGGCCTGGACGCGGGGGCACGGGGAGGGGTGGCGGCGGCACTGATCGGGGTACTGGCGGTGCTGGTGGGGCGGATTCCCGGGGGGCCGTACGAGGCGGTGCGCAGGCTGCGGCCACGACGGGAGGCAAGACTGACGGCGACGGGCCTCCAGGCACGGAGACGACTGCAACGGGTGCTGCGGACCGCGGCGCCCCCGACGGCGGCATCGGGCACTGGCGCGACGCACGGCCAGGAGCCGAGCACCGCTCTCCCCGCCGCTACGGCGAACACCCCGACGGCGGGTCCCGGCACCGCCCGACCCGGCATGCCCCGCCGAGCGGATCCCGACGGTGCCGGACAAGGCACGCCCCGTCGGAGCCAACCCCCTCCACCGCACGCCGCCGACGGCGCTTCACGCCCACCAGGGCCACCGGCCGAGGGCCGGGCGGTTCTCACCACGCACAACCTCCAGGCCCGCTACGACGGCTTCACCGCCCTCGACGGCGTCGACCTCACCGTCCCACCCGGCAGAATCACCGCGCTCATCGGCCCCAACGGCGCCGGAAAGACCACTCTCTTCCACTGCCTGGCAGGCACGGTCCGCCCCTCCCACGGCCGGGTCCGCTTCGGCAACCGCGACATCACGCGCCTGCCCGCCCACGCCCGGACCCGCCTGGGTATCGCCCGCACCTTCCAACAACTCGCGGTCTTCCCCACATTGACCGTGGCCGAGAACGTCCGGGTGGGCGCCGAGCAGGGCAGGACGACGGACCCGGCCGCAGTGGACCGCGCCCTGAGGCTGTTCGGCCTCGACGGCCCCCTCAGCGACGCCCGCGCGGCCGACCTCCCCACCGGCACCCTCCGCCGGGTGGAACTCGCCAGGGCCCTCGCCGGCACCCCGAGCGTCCTCCTCCTCGACGAACCCGCCGCCGGCCTCGACACCGCCGAGGTGACCGCCCTGGCCCGCGTCCTCAGGGCCCTCGCAGCCGACGGTACCGCCCTCCTCGTCGTCGAACACGACCTCGACCTGGTCGCCGGCCTCGCGGACGTCGTGCACGTCATGGCCGCGGGCCGCATCATCGCCTCCGGCCCTCCGGCCCACGTGCTGGACACCCTCGACGCCCGGGAGACCGCCGTATGACAGCCGTCACGGCCATCTCCCTGCGCCACGCGCGCGTGCGCTACGGCCCCCTGGAGGCCCTGCACGGCATCACCCTCACCGCCCCGGGCCCCGGCCTCACCGTCCTGCTGGGCCGCAACGGCTCCGGCCGTACGACGACTCTGCGCGCCCTGGCCGGAACAGTGCCGCTCACCGACGGCAGCGTCGTGTGGGACGGCACCGACGTGACCCGCCTACCGGCGTACGAGCGGGCCCGCCGCGGTCTGTGCCTGGTCCCCGAACGCCAGTCGGTGTTCGGCTCCCTCACGGTCCGCGAGAACCTCGAACTGGCCGGCCCCGCCCACGACCTGGCCCTGGACGCCTACCCCCAGCTCGCCCACCTGCTCCCCCGCCGTGCCGGCACCCTCTCGGGCGGCGAACAACGCATGCTCGCGGTCTCCCGGGCCCTCCTGGCACGCGCACGCGTGGTCCTCGTCGACGAACCCGCGCAAGGCATGTCCCCCGCGGTCGCGGCCCGCACGTACGAACTGCTGGCCGCACTGGACGCGTGCGTGGTCGTGGCCGAGCAACGGCTCCCACCCGCGCTGCACGGCAGGACGGCGATCGTGTACGAACTGCGGCGCGGTGTGGTCGTGTTCAGCGGAGAGGCGGCGGAGCTGCGGCGCGAACGGGGCTGACCACCCCGTTCGCGCCCACGGGGGAGCTCTCAGATCGCGAGGCGCTGGCCGGGCACGATCAGGTCGGGATCGGCGCCGATGACCGCCTTGTTGGCGGCGTAGACCTTCTGCCAGGTGGTCCCGTGCCGGGCGGCGACCTTGCCGAGCGTGTCGCCCGAGCGGACGGTGTAGTCGCCACGGGACGCGTTGCGGTTGGTGTGGCTCTCCGAACGGGTCGGCGTCTTCGCCGGCTTGGAAGGAGCGGCCTTGGTCTCGGACGAGGCGGCGGGCGCGCTGCCGTACGCCCCGGCGCGTGCCGAGCAGGTCGGCCAGGCGCCCCACCCCTGGGCGCGCTGCACCTTGGTGGCCACCGCGATCTGCTGCGCCTCGGTGGCCTGGTCGGCGGTGGGCGCGTAGGCCGTACCGCCGTAGGCGCGCCAGGTGCCGGCGGAGAACTGGAGTCCTCCGTAGTAGCCGTTTCCGGTGTTGATGTGCCAGTTCCCGCCGCTCTCGCACTGGGCGATGCGGTCCCATACTCCGCCGTCCGCCGCCGCGGAGTTGCCGGCCGCGGCCAGCAGTCCGAGCGGGGCGAGCAGGGCGGCCCCGGCCAGGGCCGCGGTGGTTCGGGTCTTACGAGCGTTGTCGCGCGTGGTATCAGCACATTCGGACATGAATTTCCCTCTCGAAGGACTCGGGGTCCCGAGCGGTGCTCGTTGCACACGGCGGAGAAATGTAGAGAGCCTGTGGAGGCGTCAGCAACCAACGCCCTGTCCTTCCAGGCCGGTTGGCCGTTACCGCGAGTATCAGCATTTTTCGGCCACCCACTTCATTCGCTGATTTCCTGATTTGTCGACCAGTCACCCAGTCGATCTGTGACCCACTTCACGCAACCAACTTCCTTGCGTTTCCAACGACTTGACACTGAGTGCCCGATTCCGTGGCCGAGGTGACCCTGCGCGGTGGATGGTTCGATTCCGTTCGCCCTGGGGCGTGACTCCCGCCACAGATCGCCCGTTGTCTTCTTCATGAGCCCGGGACCCACCCGGGCACCGCTTCCCGAGGGAGTCACCCGTGCCGCGCATGCTCGACGTCAGCGACGAGGTTCGCGCCGAGATCGGCGACGAAGAAGCCGACCGGCTGCTCGCCGGAGAGAACGCCCCCGGCAGCTACGACTGCACGTCCTGCCGCACCCAGGGCGACTCCGCGCAGGAGCGCACCAGCACCGTCCTGTTCATCGGCGACGAGACCGCCGTCCTGGCCTTCGCCCACGCCAGCTGCCTGCCCTCACAGGTCGTCCAGGTCACCGAGGAGCAGCTCCGGGGCGCGGTGAAGTCCATCACCGGCGACACGGTCGATCTGGACCCGGACAAGGTCGTACCCGAGCAGGCGGTGCTCGGGGTGACCAGCGGGCTGATCCTGATCGCCGGGGAGCTGCACCCGGCGCTGGTCGTGGAGCCGACCGGGCCGATCGTGCGGCCGGGCGCGACGGGGCTCGGCGACGACTTCCTGCCGCTGCTGATCGAGCAGGGGTTCATGCCGCTGACGGCGATCGAGTCGGTGCCGTCCGTTCTGCACGGGTGGTCGGTACTGCTTGCGGTGGGCCAGCTGCACGCCGTGCTCCAGCCGTCGCCGAACGGCGGGCAGCCGGTGGCCTGGTGGCAGGCGCACCAGCCGCTCCAGGTCACCGAGACCTGGCGGGCCGCCGCCAACAAGCACCAGCAGGTGCTGATGTTCGCGGCCCCGGTGGGCTCCATCGGACGCCAGCCCCGGGAGGACCTGCTGCGGGACGCGCTCGACAAGGCGGCGGCGAACGGCAAGCTGGTCGCGGCCGCGATGCCGCTCGCCGGGACCTGACAACCGGCTGAAGGATCACGCCGGACCGCATCCCCGAGGTCCCGGTGTCGTTTGGACATACGTGCACCCATACGACGCTCCGCGCCGGTTTCCCGGCGGACCATCGGCCACGCCGATCTACGACGCGCTCTACTCCGAGTACGTCAAGACCTTCCGTACGCTGCCGGGTGACCGCAGCGGCGAGGAGGAGCTGGGCTTCACCGCGTTCGGGAACACCCCGCACGCCTCGGGCTCGTTCAGCAGCTCGTACAGCGCCTACAGCACGGGTGCGTTCAGTGCCCGCCAGCAGTCGCAGTGGCAGCGGGTGGGACACCTCGGGCAGCAGCACACCGGGATGCGCCACGTCCCGGCGGCGCTGCCACCTCCGCGCAGAGGGGTCTGACGCATGAGGAAGGGCGGCCCCGATCGGGGCCGCCCTTCCTCATGCGTCCGTCACTTCTTCTTCGCGCCGCGCTTCTCGCGCACCCGCACCGAGATGTGGATCGGGGTGCCCTCGAAGCCGAACTCCTCACGCAGCCGGCGCTCGATGAAACGCCGGTAGCCCGCCTCGATGAACCCGGAGGCGAAGAGCACGAACCGCGGCGGCTTGGTGCCGGCCTGGGTGCCGAAGAGGATGCGCGGCTGCTTGCCGCCCCGGATCGGGTGCGGGTGGGCGGCCACCAGCTCGCCGAGGAAGGCGTTGAGGCGGCCGGTCGGGACCCGCGTCTCCCAGCCCGCCAGAGCCGTCTCGATCGCGGGGACCAGCTTTTCCATGTGGCGGCCGGTGCGCGCCGAGACGTTGACCCGCGGCGCCCAGGCGACCTGGCCGAGCTCGGTCTCGATCTCCCGCTCCAGGTAGTAGCGGCGCTCCTCGTCGAGGGTGTCCCACTTGTTGTAGGCGAGGACGATCGCGCGGCCCGCGTCGACGGCCATGGTGACGATCCGCTGGTCCTGGACAGAGATGGACTCGGAGCCGTCGATCAGGATGACCGCCACCTCGGCCTTCTCGACCGCGGCGGCGGTGCGCAGCGAGGCGTAGTAGTCGGCGCCCTGCTGGAGGTGGACCCGCTTGCGGATACCGGCCGTGTCGACGAACTTCCAGGTGACACCGCCGAGCTCGATGAGTTCGTCGACCGGGTCACGGGTGGTGCCGGCGATCTCGTTGACGACGACCCGCTCCTCGCCGGCCACCTTGTTCAGCAGCGAGGACTTGCCGACGTTCGGGCGGCCGATCAGGGCGATGCGGCGCGGCCCGCCGATCGCGGTGCCGAAGCTCTGCTCGGGGGCCTCCGGCAGCGCCTCCAGAACGGAGTCGAGCATGTCGCCGGTGCCCCGGCCGTGCAGCGCCGAGACCGGATGCGGCTCACCGAGCCCGAGGGACCAGAGGTAGGACGCGTCGGCCTCGCCGCTCGGCCCGTCGACCTTGTTGGCGCACAGCACCACGGGCTTGCCGGCCTTGCGCAGCAGTCGTACGACCGCCTCGTCGGTGTCGGTCGCGCCGACCTTGGCGTCGACGACGAACACGACGGCGTCGGCGGCCTCGATCGCGTACTCGGCCTGGGCGGCCACGGAGGCGTCGATGCCGAGGACGTCCTGCTCCCAGCCGCCGGTGTCGACGACCTTGAAGCGGCGCCCCGCCCACTCGGCCTCGTAGGTGACACGGTCGCGGGTGACGCCGGGCTTGTCCTCCACGACGGCCTCGCGGCGGCCGATGATGCGGTTCACCAGAGTCGACTTGCCGACATTGGGGCGGCCTACGACGGCGAGCACGGGCAGCGGACCGTGCCCGGCCGCCTCGATGGCCCCCTCGACGTCCTCGAGGTCGAAGCCCTCTTCCGCGGCGAGCTCCATGAACTCCGCGTACTCGGCATCGCCAAGCGCTCCGTGGTCGTGCTCTTCGGAAGAGCCCTCGGAGTGGATGTGGTCGTTCATGAAGTCCGTACCTCGTTCATCGTGGTGATCGGTGGACCCCCGGTTGTTCCGCCGGATTGATCCACTACTCAGTGTCGCCTAGCGCCCGGTCAGGCGCCTGGCGTTTTCCAGGTGGGCGCTGAGCTGCTTCTGGATGCGCTCGGTCGCCTCGTCGAGCGCCTTGCGCGTACGCAGTCCGCTGCCGTCGCCCGCCTCGAAGGGGTCGCCGAAGACGACGTCGACCCGGCTGCGCAGCGGAGGCAGCCCCCTTATCAACCGTCCCGGCTTCTCGGAGCTTCCCAGCACGGCGACCGGAACGACCGGTGCCCCGCTGCGCACCGCGAAGTACGCGAGCCCGGCCCGCAGGGAGGCGAAATCGCCCTCGCCCCGGGTGCCCTCCGGGAAGATACCGAGCACCCCGCCGGCCTTGAGGACATCGAGGGCTCGGGTGATCGCCCCGCGGTCGGCCACCGAGCGGTCCACCTTGACCTGCCCGATGGCCGTCAGGAAGGGATCCAGCGGGCCGATGAACGCTTCCTTCTTGATCAGGAAGTGCGTCGGCCGGGGTGACACGCCCATGACCATCGGGCCGTCGATGTTGTGGGAGTGATTGACGGCGAGGATCGCGGGCCCGGTCGCGGGCATCCTCCAGGCGCCGAGCACACGCGGCTTCCACAGCCCGTACATCAGCCCGACGCCGATCCGCCGCCCGACCTCGGCGCCCTTCCGCGAAGCCACCCTGCCGGAGGAGTCCGTACTCACTTCCCGGCCCGCTTCTCCTCGACGAGGGTGACGACACACTCGATGACCTGCGCGAGGGTGAGCTCGGTGGTGTCCACCTCGACCGCGTCGTCCGCCTTGGCGAGCGGCGAGGTCTTCCGGCTGGAGTCGGCCGCGTCCCGCTTGATCAGGGCCTCGCGAGTGGCGTTGACGTCGGCACCCTTGAGCTCCCCGCTGCGGCGCGCGGCGCGGGCCTCGGGCGAGGCGGTGAGGAAGACCTTGAGGTCGGCGTCGGGCAGCACGGTCGTGCCGATGTCCCGCCCCTCGACGACCATGCCCTTCTCCGCCGAGGTCGCCAGCGACCGCTGCAGCTCGGTGATCCGGGCCCGCACCTCGGGCACGGCGCTCACCGCGCTGACCTTGGAGGTGACCTCCTGGGTCCGGATCGGACCGGCCACGTCGGTGCCGTCCACCGTGATCGTCGGGTTCTCCGGGTCGGTGCCGGAGACGATCTCCGCCTTGCCCGCCACGGCGGCGATCGCGGAGGGGTCGTCGATGTCGATCCCGTTGGTCACCATCCACCAGGTGATCGCCCGGTACTGGGCCCCGGTGTCCAGGTAGCTCAGACCCAGCTGCGCGGCGACAGCCTTCGAGGTGCTCGACTTGCCCGTGCCGGAGGGGCCGTCTATGGCGACAATCACGGGCTGGGCGGCGCCGTTTTCCACGGGGGGACACCTTTCGGGTGCGGTCTGGCGAGTGGTGTGGGGACGCGACGGTGCCCCGCACAAGGTTACTGGGTGCGCGTCACTCGTCCGGACGCCCTCGTCTCGAGGCCGGCCTACTGCCGGATGGCCCAGCCCCGCTCCCGCAACGACGCCGCCAGCACCGGCGCCGCCGACGGCTCGACCATCAGCTGCACCAGCCCCGCCTGCTGCCCGGTCGCATGCTCGATCCGCACATCCTCGATATTGACCCCCGCCCGCCCGGCATCCGCGAAGATGCGGGCCAGCTGCCCCGGCTGGTCGTCGATGAGCACGGCCACGACCTCGTACACCCGAGGAGCGGACCCGTGTTTGCCGGGCACCCGGACCTGCCCGGCGTTCCCCCGCCGCAGCATGTCCTCGATCCCGGACGTGCCCTCGAGCCGCTTCGCCTCGTCCGCGGACTGCAACGCCCGCAGCGCCCGCACCGTCTCCTCCAGATCCCCGGCGACATCGGAGAGCAGATCGGCCACCGGCCCCGGGTTCGCGGAGAGGATGTCGATCCACATCCCGGGATCCGACGCGGCGATCCGGGTCACATCCCGGATCCCCTGCCCACACAGGCGTACGGCGGCCTCCTCGGCGTGCTCGAGCCGCGCGGCGACCATGCTGGACACCAGGTGAGGCATGTGCGAGACAAGCGCCACAGCACGGTCGTGGGCGTCGGCGTCCATGACCACCGGCACGGCACGACAGTGCGAGACCAGCTCCAGCGCGAGATTGAGCACCTCGGTGTCGGTGTCCCGGGTGGGGGTCAGCACCCAGGGTCGCCCCTCGAAGAGATCGCCGGAGGCGGCCAGCGGTCCGGACTTCTCCCGCCCGGACATCGGATGCGTACCGATGTACGAGGAGAGGTCGAGCCCCAGCCCTTCCAGCTCCCGCCGCGGCCCGCCCTTCACGCTGGCCACGTCGATGTATCCGCGAGCCACCCCGCGCCGCATCGCGTCGGCGAGCACCCCGGCCACATGCGCGGGCGGTGCGGCGACGATCGCGAGGTCGACGGGCCCCGCGGGCGCCTCGTCCGTACCCGCTCCGAGCGCGGCGGCCGTACGGGCCTGCTCGGGATCGTGGTCGGCGAGGTGGACGGTGACGCCCCGCCCCGCCAACGCCAGCGCGGCGGACGTCCCGATCAGTCCGGTCCCGACGACGAGTGCGGTCCTCACTGGGCGATGTCCTTGCGCAGGGCGGCCGCGGCGCCGAGGTAGACGTGCGCGATGTCGGCGCGGGGCCGGTCGGACTCTATGTGCGCGAGAACACGGACGACGCGGGGCATGGCTCCCTCGATGTCGAGTTCCTGGGCGCAGATCAGCGGCACATCGGCGAAGCCGGTGCCCAGCTTGCGGGCCGCGGCCGCGGGAAAGTCGCTGTGCAGATCGGGCGTGGCCGTGAACCAGATGCTGATCAGGTCGTCCGCGGTCAGCTCGTTCCGCTCCATGATGGCGGTGAGCAGCGCCCCGACCTGCTCGTCCATGTGGCCGGCCTCGTCCTTTTCGAGTTGGACGGCGCCCCGGACCGCTCGTACCGCCACGGCGTTGCTCCTTGCTGATGTTCGTTCGGCTCCTGGCCATCCAGCCTAGTCAGCCCGCGAGGGGCGGGTGCGCGGCGCCCGCACCCTGAGATGGCTTCCCGGACCGTGCCAATGTCACCCGAATGTCCCAGTTCCGCTACTTGGGGTGAGAACACCCCTGTGCGCCTCTGGACTCGGGGCCCCGGGTCCGCTCTGATGGCAGGAAACTCGCCTCGGGGGAGGCCCCATACATGAAGCGTTCCGGACCGTTGCTGACACTGCTCACGGGATTGCTGGTCGGCCTGTTCATGCTCTCGCTCAACGCCACGACGGGAGAGAAGCCCACGTCGGCGTCCGTGAAGCCGTCACCGAGCACCAAGGCGTCACCGAGCACCGCACCGGCACAGACGTCCGCGCCGCCCAGCCCGTCCCCGTCACGGACCCCCGTGCCCGAGGGCGTCTACACGGGCCGTACCGACGACGACTCGTCCGCGGTCGCGATCACCGTGCGCGACGACAAGGCGATCGCGTACGTCTGCGACGGCCACAACATCGAGTCGTGGCTGCAGGGTGAGGTGAAGGACGACGGCAGTCTGCGGCTCACCGGCAAGGGCGGCGCGAGCCTGGACGGCACGGTGAAGGGGACCAAGGAGATCCGCGGCACGGCCAATGTCGGCAGCGGGAGCTACGCCTTCACCATCGGCAAGGCGAAGAAGTCGTCCGGGCTCTACCGGGCGAACAGCACGGTGGCCGGCGCGAAGATCGAAGGCGGCTGGATCGTTCTTCCGGACGGCGAGCAGGTCGGCATCCTCAAGCGCGACGGCAAGCCCTCCCCGGCACCGAAGATCGACCCGGAGACCGGTGCGGTGACGGTCGACGGACAGCAGCTCACGGCCCGTCCGGTAACCCCCTGACCTCCGCCCGAGGGAGCCGATCATGACCGTCGACCCTAACGCGGCCACCCAGAGCTGGCCCTCGCCCGAACCCGAGCGCCGTCCCGGCCCGGCCCGCTATCTGATCCCCGCCCTCGTGGCCGCCGCGGTGGCCGTCGCCCTGGGCGCGTACGGCAAGGTCCACGACCCGACGGGGACGGCCTTCAACCTCGCCGGCTTCAGCAGCACGGGCGCGGTGAAGTCGTGGCTCGCGACGGTCGCGTTCTTCTTCGCGCTCGTGCAGCTCGTCTCGGCCCTGATGGTGTACGGCAAGCTGCCGGGCCCGAGCTGGTCCGCCACCCTGCACCGCTGGTCCGGCCGCGTGGCCTTCCTGGTCGCGGTGCCGGTCGCGGTGCACTGTCTGTACGCGCTGGGCTTCCAGTCGTACGAATCACGCGTTCTGTGGCACTCCCTCCTGGGTTGCTTCTTCTTCGGTGTGTTCAGTGCCAAGATGCTGCTGCTCCGCTCGGAGCGACTTCCCGGCTGGCTGCTGCCGATCGTGGGCGGGCTCGTCTTCACCGCGCTCACGATCCTCTGGCTGACCTCGGCCCTCTGGTTCTTCCGCACCTTCGGAGTCACGACATGACGCACAGCCCGACGCGGCGCACGATCCTTCTCACGACGGGCGCGGCCGCGCTGACCGTCGGCTGCGGCGAGTACGGCAACGAGAACAGCGACTCCGGGTCCAGTTCGGTGGAGGCCGGCACCGAACTGGCGAAGACCAGCGAGATCCCGGTCGGCGGCGGGAAGATCTTCAAGGACGAGAAGGTCGTCGTCACCCAGCCGAAGGAGGGCGAGTTCAAGGCCTTCTCGGACATCTGCACCCACCAGGGCTGCCAGGTGACCAGCGTGTCCGGCGGCACGATCAACTGCCCCTGCCACGGCAGCAAGTTCAACATCACGGACGGCTCGGTGGCCAACCCGCCGGCCAACAAGCCGCTGCCCGAGAAGCAGATCAAGGTCAGCGGGGACTCGATCCAGCTCGCCTAGGCGTCCCAGAGCGCCCCGAGTGTCACCAGCTCGCTGCCGTACTCGATGCGGTCGGCCCACTCGGCCGGCCAGGCGTCCGCCCCCAGGTGGGCGCCTGCGAAGGCGCCCGTCAGGCAGGCGATCGAGTCGGAGTCGCCGGAGCTGCACGCGGCCCGCCGCAGGGCCGTCAGCGGCGCGTCGGGGAACTGCAGGAAGCACAACAGCCCGGTCGCCAGGGCTTCTTCGGCGATCCAGCCCGCCCCGGTGGCCAGACACGGGTCCTCCTCGGGCGAGGCGGTGCGCACGGCGTCGTCGAGCCGGTCGAGGATCGCCAGGCACTCGTCCCAGCCCCGGGCCATGAACTGCCCGGGCGTCGCATCGTGGCTGTGAGTCCACAGGTCGCCGAGCCAACGCTCGTGGTACTGCCCCCGGTTCACCAGGGCGTACGTCCGCAGCAGCCCGACCAGTTCGCCCGGCTCGGCTCCCTGCAGGAGCAGCCGCACGCCACGCGCGGTGAGGTCGGAGGCGGCGAGCGCGGTCGGGTGGCCGTGGGTGAGCGCGGACTGCAACTGGGCGGCGCCCGCGCGCTGTTCCTCACTGAGGCCGGGGACGAGTCCGACGGGTGCCACGCGCATGTTGGCGCCGCAGCCCTTGGAGCCGATCTGGCTGGCGTGCTGCCAGGGCAGATCGGTGCGCTCCAGCAGGTCGCAGGCCCTGAGACAGGTGTTGCCGGGGGCGCGGTTGTTCTCCGGGGAGCGGTTCCACGCGATGAACTCCCGACGGACCGGTTCCGCCATCTCGGGCCCGAGCACACCCCGGTCCATCGCCGCGCGCAGCCCCCTTCCCACCGCGAGCGTCATCTGGGTGTCGTCGCTGACGACGGCCGGCGTGCACAGCTCCATCTCCCGCCACGGCCCGCACTTGGCGAGGATCGACCGCACGTCGTTGAACTCGGTCGGGAAGCCGAGGGCGTCCCCGAGGGCGAGGCCGACGAGTGTTCCGGTGGCGGCGCGTTTGGTCAGGATCGTGGTCATGCGGGGCGTCCTTCCGGGGACGGTCGGAGGAGAGGGGGGTGCAGGGCGGTGGCCGGTCCCGCGCGGTAGAGCGCGGCCGGTTTGCCGCGGCCGCCGGTCAGACGTGCGGCGCCGGGGACGGCCTCGACGAAGCCGGGCGTGGCGAGCACCTTGCGGCGGAAGTTGGGCCGGTCGAGGGTGGTGCCCCACACGGTCTCGTACACCTGCTGGAGCTCGCCGAGGGTGAACTCGGGCGGGCAGAAGGCGGTGGCGAGGCAGGTGTACTCGAGCTTGGCTCCCACGAGTTCATGGGCGTCGGCCAGGATGCGGTCGTGGTCGAAGGCGAGCGGCCCCGCCTTGTCGTACGGCACCCAGCGGGCCTCGGCCGCGTCGCTGCCGCCGTGCGGCTCGGGCGGGTCGGGGAGCAGCGCGGCGAACGCGACGGAGACGACCCGCATCCGGGGGTCGCGGTCGGGCTCGCTGTAGGTCCGCAGCTGTTCCAGATGCAGCCCGGAGACGTCCGACAGCCCGGTCTCCTCGGCGAGTTCGCGCCGGGCCGCCGTCTCCGCGGACTCGTCCGGGTGCACGAACCCGCCGGGCAGCGCCCAGTGTCCGGCGTACGGCTCCTGCCCCCGCTCGACGAGCAGCGCGTGCAGGGCGCCTTCCGCGACGGTGAGGACGGCGAGGTCGACGGTGACGGCGAAGGGTTCGTGGGCGTACTTGTCGTAGTCCACTCGCGCCCGCCCCCTTTATGGTCATCATGACTAATAGTCCTTACGACTATAAAGAGCGCGAGCGTGTTCCACAAGCCCCTAGAGGCGCCGCCCCAGGAAGGCGAGAAGCCGTGTCTCAGGCCGCGCGCGGGACGGCACGGCGACCGGTTCGGCGAACCGCACGCCCCGGTCCTCCTCCCCCACCACGCACTGGGCGACGGAGAGCAGTTCGGCCGCGAGGCCCTCCGGAATGGGCCACTGCTGTCCGCAGGCCCGGGCCACGTCCCACCCGTGCACGGTGATCTCGACGGCGCCGACGGCGGCCATCACCCGCACGTCCAGCGGCCGTTCACCCACCAGCACGTCCTCCGGCGGGCCGGCGGCCCAGGCGCCGAGCACGGCACACGCGCGCGTGCGGAAGCCGCAGACCCGGTCGGCGTGCGGGAGCAGGCCGATCCGCCCGCCGGTCAGCCCCTCGTACAGCGCGTCCAGGGAGTCGTCGAGATGGCCCAGCAACTCCTCGAGATTCCACTCGGCACACGGCGTGGCCCTGCCGAGGCTCACGGCCTTCGTCCCCGCCACGCTGCCCAGCGAATAGGCCAGCGAGCGCTCCAGCAGTTCCCCGGCGCTCATGACAGCGCCTCCGCCGGACTGCCGCAGCAGCCCCTCAGCGGCCCCACAGGGCTCTCCTGGGCCCGCGGGGATCTGCCGGACCGGGAAGGCCGCTCAGGGCCCTCCAGCACTGCCTGACACGCCTCGTCACGGATCCCGGTCCTCGCGTCCATCCCCACTCCGTCCATCCCCGCTCCTTCCGTCACGGATACAGACCGCGGGGAGGGCGAAAACGCATCGGCCGGCCCCGGAGACTTCCGGAACCGGCCGCACGCGCGTGTGTGTCCGTGGGGACTACAGGTCGACTTCCTTCATCAGCATGCCGACCTCGGTGTTGGACAGCCGCCGCAGCCAGCCCGACTTCTGGTCGCCCAGGGTGATGGGCCCGAAGGCGACCCGCACCAGCTTGTCGACCGGGAAGCCCGCCTCGGCGAGCATGCGGCGGACGATGTGCTTGCGGCCCTCGTGCAGGGTGACCTCGACGAGGTAGTTCTTGCCGGTCTGCTCGACGACCCGGAAGTGGTCCGCCTTCGCGTACCCGTCCTCCAGCTGGATGCCGTCCTTGAGCTGCTTGCCCAGGTCGCGCGGGATCGGGCCCACGATGTGCGCGAGGTAGACCTTCTTCACGCCGTACTTGGGGTGGGTCAGCCGGTGGGCCAGCTCGCCGTGGTTGGTGAGCAGGATGACGCCCTCGGTCTCGGTGTCGAGCCGCCCCACGTGGAAGAGCCGCGTCTCACGGTTGGTGACGTAGTCCCCGAGGCACTGCCGGCCCTCGTTGTCCTCCATCGTCGAGACGACACCGGCGGGCTTGTTCAGCGAGAAGAACTGGTACGACTGCGTCGCCACGGTCAGGCCGTCGACCCTGACCTCGTCCTTCTCGGGGTCGACCCGCTTGCCCTGCTCCAGGACGATCTCGCCGTTGACCTCGACCCGCGCCTGCTCGATGAGCTCCTCGCAGGCCCGGCGCGAGCCGTAGCCCGCGCGCGCGAGGATCTTCTGCAGCCGCTCGCCCTCCTGCTCGGCGCCCGGGAAGGTCTTCGGCGGCTTCACGTCCTTCTTGCCGGCGTACCGCTCACGGTTGCGCTCCTCGGCCCGCGCCTCGTACTCGCGGGAGGTCGCCGGCACCGAACGGCCGCGCCCGGTGCTCTGGCCCTGCTTCGGCCCGCCCTTGGCACCGCCGCGCGCGGAGGCACCGCGCCCGGACTTCGGTCCCTCGTGGGTGGCGTCGGGGCCCACGTCGTAGCGACGCTCCTCGGGACGGGGCCTCTTCGGCCGGCCCCCCTGCTTGTCGTCGCGGTCGTTCCCGGCCCCGCGGTAGTTACCGCGGCCACCGCTGCTCCCGCCGCGGCCGCCGCTGTTGCCACCACGGCTCCCGCCGTTGTTTCCGCTGCTGTTCCTGCCGCTGCTGCTTCGCATCAAAGTTCCGTCTTGTCGTCTGCGTCCTCGGAATCCGGGGCGTCCGGATCGAACGACGGTACGGCTTCCTGGGTCTCGGCCTCGATCGCCTCCGCCTCCGGGAGGAAGGGCGCGAGCTCCGGGAGCTCGTCCAGACCGCGCAGGCCCATCCGCTCCAGAAAGTAGTTCGTCGTCACGTACAGGATCGCACCTGTTTCGGGTTCCGTGCCCGCCTCCGCGACCAGACCCCGCTGGAGAAGGGTGCGCATCACACCGTCACAGTTCACTCCGCGCACCGCGGAGACCCGGCTGCGGCTGACCGGCTGGCGGTACGCGACCACCGCCAGCGTCTCCAGCGCCGCCTGGGTGAGCCGGGCCTGCTGGCCGTCCAGGACGAACCGCTCCACGGCCGGGGCGTACTCGGCGCGGGTGTAGAAACGCCAGCCACCTGCGACGTACCGCAACTCGAAACCGCGCCGCTGCACGGTGTAGTCGTCGGCCAGTTCCCTGAGCGCCCTGGCGATCTGCCGCTTGGGCCGCTCCAGGATCTTCGACAGGTGCTCCTCGGTCGCGGGCTCGTCCACGACCATCAGGACGGCCTCCAGGGCCGGCTTCAGATCGAGGTCGGCGACGCCCGGCGGCCCCGCCGGCACCTCGTAGGTGTCCTCGCTCACGCCTTGTCCTCCTTGGGCGGCTCGGGCGGTCGGTCGAACTCGTCGGTCACCACCGGCTCGGCCTCCCCCGTACCGCCGGTCCACCGCACGACCAGCTCCCCGAGCGCGGTCTCCTGGTCCAGCGCCACGGCCTTCTCCCGATACAGCTCCAGCAGCGCCAGAAAGCGCGCCACGACGGTCAGGGTGCCGTCGGCATCCTCCACCAGCAGACGGAAGCTGGCCTCACCGAGCTCCCGGAGCCGCGCGACCACGATCCCCGCCTGCTCCTGGACGCTCACCAGCGGCGCGTGGATGTGATCGACGTACACCTGCGGCTTGGGCTTCGGCTGCATCGCCTTCACGGCGAGCTTCGCGAATCCCTCCGCCCCGATGCTGATG